>DAIQBS010000014.1:0-61504 GCA_036781025.1 Sphingobacterium sp.
TGGTCACTTTTGCTCTCTCAAAAGTGACTAGGCCTTCCGCGGCTATGAGCGGAGTATAAAAAAAGTATTTAGTATTGAGTACTTAGTAGTTAGAGGTTGAACTAGGTTTTTGAACCAAGAGAACCTGATTATCCTGATTTTAAATGAATTGAAAGAAAATTATTAGACAAGTATTTAGTATTGAGTACTTAGTAGTTAGAGGTTGAACTAGGTTTTTGAACCAAGAGAACCTGATTATCCTGATTTTAAATGAGTTGAAAATTCATTAAAAACCATATTCAGTTTCTTTCATTAAAATCATTTCCTCAGTGGTTCAAAACATCAACTGACGCTTATTTAACGGCTAATCTAATGTCTAATATCTCATATCTCAAGTCTCATATCTAACCTCTCAAATTTACTCTCCAAGATTTATCTTCATCTTATTGACTAGCGATTTCATTTGGGTTTTCAACTGCAGGGGTTCTAGGATGTCAATTTGGTCGGCAAACATCATTAGCCAGCGAGGGAATTCATGTTCCAGGTCATATGGTTCAAAGTGCATCTGTATCTGATCGTCAATATTGGTTTCTTTTTTAAAACCATAATGATTTCTTTGCCAACGGATATAAGGAGCAAATTGTTTGGAACATCGTATGATTACAGGTATCCGGGGGATTTGGGGTTGTTGATTTTCTTTGATTAGTTGAGCTATTGGAGGATGTTTTCTACTGAAGGTTTGATCTATAGCAGAAACATACTGTATTCTATCGCTTCTGAACTGTCTATAATCCATTCTATTTATACAGAAAGCGACGATATACCAATAACCTAATTCATGAACGACACCGACCGGTTCGATGGTACGTTCCAAAGCTATATTATCTTTAACACCTTGATATAGAATTTGAAGTTGCTTTTGTTGAGCTATAGCTGCTAAAGCACTACTTAAGACCTGAGGTACTTGATCTAAGAATACTGGGGCTTCCAGTTTTCGCATGATAATTTGATCCTGTACACTACTGACCATATCCTGTTCATTCGTCTTTAGAATGGCTTTCATTTTTAGCATAGCAGAAGCATAGTACTTAAGCGTTTGCTTATCCAGATACTTTTCTGCGAGTTTCTCTGCTGCCACAAAACTTAGGGCTTCTTCTTTGCTAAAGGACACTGGAGGTAATTTATATCCATCCATGATGCTATAACCAGTACCAGCTTCTCCAATTAAGGGGACACCAGCTTGCTCTAGACTTTTGATATCACGATAAATAGTGCGTAGACTGACGTCAAAACGATCCGCAAGTTCTTGCGCTCGAATAACTTTTTTGGATTGTAATTGAATAAGTATATCGACAATTCGATCAAATCGTTTCTTTAAATCTACTGACATGTCCAGATAAAATTTATAAATCAGCTAGTTTAAAAGTTTCTTTTAACCGAATACCTTTTTCTGTGTTTTGTAGGGTACAACATTCAAAGGTAGGGTCATGTTCCAAGAACAGGATATATTCTTGATCAACAATTTCTTTCCAATAAGATTGTCGTTCATTCATGGTCACCAAAGGACGAACATCATAACTCATGACATAGGGTAATGGAATATGACCAACGGATGGTAACAAATCGGCCATATAAAGGATGGTTTTATCTTTATAATTTATTTGAGGAAGCATCATAGCTTCTGTATGTCCATAAGCAAACCTCATTAAGATATGCTCATCATATTGCGCATGTTCTTCAGAAAGAAAATTTAATTGTCCTGTTTCTTGTATAGGTAGTATATTTTCGGAAAAAAAAGAAGCCTTTTCCCTTGGGTTAGGATCAATAGTTGCCCAATTCCAATGTTTTTGATTGGACCAAAAACGAGCATTTATAAAAGCTGGACTAAGTTTATCACCCTCTCTTTTGATAGCACCACCACAATGATCAAAATGTAAATGTGTTAATATCACGTCGGTTATATCATCGCGATGAAATCCCAAATTAGCTAAGGAAGAATCCAAGGTAGCATCACCATGTAAAAAATAATGGCTAAAGAATTTTGCATCTTGTTTATCACCTAAAGAAGTATCAACTAAGGTTAGTCGCTTTCCATCTTCAATTAATAACAAACGGGTAGCCCAGGTACATAAATTACGATCATCTGCGGGATTTGTTTTTTGCCAAATGGATTTTGGAACAACGCCAAACATGGCTCCACCATCCAATTTAAAAAAACCTGTATCAATAGTATAGAGTTTCATTTAGGGGAACTTTAAAGTATTTTGCTATAAAATTGCTGTTTTCTACTGGGATGAACAAGCATTTTTAAAAATGCTTCCATAGTATACAAAGATGGAGATGATATTTGTTCTTTTTATTCTAAGAATAACTCCATAGATTTAATGATCAAATATTCTTTTATATATTAAAAGAATACGCTCACGAATCATATACCATTATCACATAACAGATGAATAATAAATCCAGCATTGAGGAAATTAAAGCACGTTTTGATCGGGATGTAGAACGTTTTTCTAACTTAGATACGGGGCAAGCAACGACCATAGATGCAAGTTTGAATATGGAATGGATATGTTCCGCTATTTCTCGAGTTCATCCTGGAGTAAAAGAAGTGTTGGATATTGGTTGTGGGGCAGGAAATTATGGAATGAAACTGCTTGAAAAAGTGAATCCACTTCAGTTTACCTTAATAGATTTAAGTATGGCCATGTTGGATCGTGCAAAACAACGTATCGATGAACTAAACAAGGGAAGTGTTACCTGTATTCAAGGTGATTTTAGGAGCATTAGCTTAAAAGAAAACAGTTTTGATGTTATCATTGCTACAGCCGTATTGCATCACCTTCGAGATGATCTTGATTGGGAAGAAGCATTTCAAAAATTATATCGATGTTTAAAGCCTGGTGGAAGCATTTGGATTTTTGATTTAATTCAACAATCGAATGCTGGTTTGCAAGAGTATATGTACCATGAATTATATGGTCAATACTTATCAAATTTAAAAGATGATGCGTATCGAGACCATGTTTTCGAATATATTGATAAGGAGGACTCCCCTCGACCTTTAACCTATCAATTGAATTTATTAACAAAAGTGGGCTTTAAAGAAGTTGATATCATAAGTAAAAAATTATGTTTTGCCTCTTTCGTGGGTTTTAAATAATTGATGATCGGCTGCATTAATTCCCTTGTTGAAATTTTATGCCCTGTTAGGTGATTTTTAAAATTTTAACAAATTGGAATTCAAAACTAAAATTCTTTATATTTACCGAAATTTTAACTTTTAATAATTAGTTAAAACTACCTAAAAAACGAAATTAACTAAATAATCTACCTTCAGTAATGTAATGGGCAATCCATCTTTGGTTGATTTTACTGATTCAAATGATTTACTGACCAAATTAGCGCAGTCAGATGAATATGCTTTTGAATTTGTTTTCCATCAATATTATCCAAGAATTTGCTTATATGCTCTTCAATTTACAGAGAATGATAAAGAAGCGGAAGATATTGCCAAAGATGCTTTCATTAAAATTTGGAAGGGAAAAAAGGAGTTTGAATCTATCGATCATTTAAAAAGCTCGATATATCAAGCAACAAAACATGTAGGACTGAACTATCGGGAGAAAAATTCAAGAAGCATTAAAAGAGAAGAGGTTTATTTGTATGAGCAAGAAAAGTTTGAGCTTAACCATCTTGATTACATGATTGAATCGGAAGTATTTGGAACCTTATATCAAGCGATTCAAAAACTGCCTGAACAGGCTCGTAAAATTATTATTTCCACTTATTTAGAAGGGCAAAGTAATCAGGAGGTAGCAGATTCCATGAATTTAAGTTTGCAAACAGTAAAAAACCATAAACTAAGGGCATTAAATCTGTTAAGAAAACAATTGAACATGCAAACTTTTCAATTACTAACCGCAGGGTATTTTATTATTAATCATGTATCAAAATAGATTGCTAATGATTTTTTTTAGACTATTCTTTTACAAGTACATATTTTCGAATAGTTAAGTTGGGGAATAAATATAATTGGAAGAATTTCGATCTATCGACTTTAATAAATCCCTTGTTTCGCCCATCAATAAAGCATTTTATGCTTTTCAAATAAAAATAATTTACTAATCTACTCCATCTCTTAATAAAATTTTAAAAATAAATTCATTTTGATTGGTACTTTTTGGCTTTACTGCGGTATTACTATAAAATCGCTAATAATATGCACCAAAAAGAGGAGACCATCATTCAGATCAGCAAACTGATTGTGAAAGAAATTCAGGGGATTATAAGACTTGAAGAGCTTGCTCAATTGGAAGCATGGAAAAACCAATCCGAATCAAATCGGGCACTCTATCTTCGTTGTACTCAGGCTAGTGTGCAACAAAAAAAATATGAACAATTAAATAAATTTAATTCGACAGAATCGTGGAAAGACCTGTCCAAAACAATAAGAACTTCCAAAACATCAAGAACATCTGCAAGAAAGGTAATCTCGATTTATAAGGTTATTGCATACGCTGCAGCAATTTTATTAATTGGAATTGGATCTTGGTATGTGGTTAAAAATACGCTTTGGAAAGATAAACTTTTAGGAGATCGTCAAATCGTAAAAAATGACTATGATCCTGCGGGCCAAAAAGCAATCATCAAATTATCTGATGGTACTATTATGGAGTTGGATGAAAATCAAGGGGAAATTTCCATTTCAGAGCACGATATCCGTTATGGAAATGGTCAAAAACTGACGGAGTTAATAGATGTCACCTCTGCTACCATTGAGACTCCTCGTGGTGGATATTATAAATTAGTATTAGCAGATGGAACACAGGTTCAATTAAATGCATCGAGTTCAATCACTTACCCTATGCAATTTGCTGATAATGAGCGCGTAGTTACAATTCGTGGAGAAGCCTATTTTGATGTTGTTGAAAATCCTGACAAACCGTTTATAGTTAAAAGTAAAGATCAAGAAGTTCGAGTGTTAGGTACTAGTTTCAATGTAAATGCCTATGAGGATAACGCTACGACAAAAACAACTTTGGTTCGAGGAAAAGTAAGCATCAGTCCAAAATTTGCTAAAAACACAGCTGATATACAATTAAAAGCTGGTGAGCAAGGGATTGTATCTTTTCAGCGAATCAGAAAAGAATTTGTAGATACCAACCAAGAAGTAGCTTGGGTTTATGGGAAATTCAATTTTGATGGAAAGAAATTGAAAGAAGTGATGCAAGAATTATCCCGATGGTATAATGTAGATGTTATATATGAAGGAGATGTGCCTAACATCGAGTTTTTTGGAGGTACCTATCGGGACAGCAAACTGTCTACCATCTTAGATTTGTTAGCAGATGATGATATTGAATATCAATTAACCAATAATAACAAATTAATTATTAAAAGCAGGCATGAAAAGAAATAAGAAAGGAGGAAACAGGAAACATTTATTAACCTAATAATGTAGAAAGGTGCTCGCAACACCTCCCTACATATGCTGATTCAGTATATAGCTAGATACTATATGATGATAGAATAATAACCATTACCAAACCATAACAAAATTAATGAATAAAATTTACTTATTAAGAGTGATTAAACTTACTGCATTTTTGTATTTTTTTGCATTTCTACAATTAAGTTATGCATCGTATTCCCAATCGATTACCTATACCTCCAAACAAGAATCCTTAGAGAAAGTATTGCAGGTGGTTAAAAATCAAACGCAATATGAAGTTTTAGGAACAAAAAATTTATTGCAGGGAAGTTTACCCATCACAGTAAAAGCCAATAAAATGCCTTTGGAGACCTTTTTAAAAATGGTTTTCGATAAACAGCCTGTTGGTTACAAAATTGTAGACAGAACGATTGTATTAGTCAAGAATAGAACTATAGACAATAGTGTTCCAACAGCAACTTCCGAAGTTGAAATTCAACAAGCTATTCAAATCAAGGTACTAGGAAAGGATAAAATTGCATTAAGCGGTGCTACTATTTCCAGTAACCAAGTGGATATAGGAATTGTCGATCAGGAAGGGAAATTCATTCTTCAGGAAATGCCTAAAAACAAAACTATTGAGATTAAGATGTTGGGCTATAATACGATGGTTTATAAGCTTAAAGAAGGTGTTTTTGACTATGAAATTCAAATGATTGAACAATCTAAAGAGGTTGATGAGGTCATCATAACAGGATACCAAACGTTAAATAAAAATTCATTCACAGGTACTGCAGTGACTAAAACTGGAGAAGAATTACGTCAAGTCAACCCTCAAAATTTATTACAGGCTGTTCAGGTATTTGATCCATCTTTTCGACTAATGGATAATAATTTAAGTGGTTCGGATCCAAATAAGCTGCCCAATATTACCGTTCGAGGAACCTCTGCCCTACCTTCAGGAAATAATGAGGTCTTACGAAGAGATAACATTAATAGCATTACCAATATGCCGGCTTTCATCCTTGATGGATACGAAGTTAGTGTAGCAAAAGTTTTGGATCTAGACATGACCAGGATTGAATCGGTAACCTTATTAAAAGATGCGGCAGCGACAGCTATTTACGGTTCTCGCGCGGCAAATGGAGTCATGGTTATCACGACTAAAGCTCCAAAAGAAGGTGAACTTCGGTTAACTTATAATCATGAAACTAACATAGCAGCACCCGATTTATCGGATTACAAATTGCTCAATGCTGCTGAAAAGCTGGAATATGAAAAACTAGCGGGATTGTACGACACCGATGTTCAACGTATTAGCCAAGATCAATTGGATGAATGGTATTATCAAAAATATGCCAATGTAATTGGTGGCGTGGATACCTATTGGTTATCCCAACCGGTAAGGACAGCCATAGGTCAAAAACATGCCTTATATTTAGAAGGAGGAGCTCAATCATTCCGATATGGTGTTGATTTACGCTATCAAACCAGACCTGGGGTAATGAAAGGGTCAGCTCGAAATCAATATTCCGGAGGCGTGAATTTAAACTATAATTTAAATAACAAACTCAGGTTCCAAAATGAATTGGCGATCACCATGGTCAATGGATCGGAATCTCCTTTTGGTTCATTTGATTCTTATGCCAAAATGAATCCATATTATCGAATGAAGGATGAGAATGGGAACATTATTCAGGAGGCAGATATTTGGACTCGTGTAGCTAACAGTGGAGCAAGCTCTTATGAATCAATTTTAAATCCAGCCTACAATGCTACATTAAGTAATTTTGATAAGGAAAAGTATACCGAAATCATGAATAATTTCTCAGGAGATTTTGACCTTGGTTATGGTTTACGATTGAGAGGTCAGTTGAGTTTTTTAAAGACTTATAGTCTGTTTGATGCATTTTTGTCGCCTAAATCCAATGAATTTTTCTACTACCCGACCAATAGAACCGATGAGAAAGGAAGTTATACGAATGAACAAAATAACAGCTTGAATTTGGATGGAAATATTCGGTTAAACTGGGTTAAATCCATTGATAAACATCAATTTAATGTGGTTACTGGGGCAAATATACGAAGTGAAGAATATGACTATAAATCTTTTACAGCTTTTGGATTTGCTAATGATCGTTTCTCCAGTATTGGTTTTGCAAAAGGATATGGAGAAAATGCTAAACCATATAGCTATAAGAGTGAGACTAGACTAATAGGAACTTTCTTAAGTGCTAATTATGCCTACGATAATAAATACCTTTTAGATCTAACAGTTAGAGCAGATGGATCTTCAAAATTTGGTTCGAATAATCGCGTAGCACCGTTTTGGTCTACCGGTATAGGTTGGAATGTACATGAAGAATCTTGGTTCAATAAAGAAATAATTTCCTTATTACGATTAAGAGCAACAACAGGAATGGTTGGTTCTGTACAATTTTCACCTTATATGTCCAGAACCACGTATTCTTACGATCAAGAGAATTGGTATTCTTCAGGAATAGGAACTGTAGTCAACAATTATGGGAATGATGATTTGAGCTGGCAGAAATCGAGAACAATCGATGCAGGCTTTGATATAGGATTGTGGAATGATCGCGTTTTTCTTACCTCACGATACTACCATAAGTTGACTAAAGATATTCTGGCGGATATCAATTTAGCACCATCTACAGGATTTGTGAATTACAAAGCTAATTTGGGCGATATGGAAAACAAAGGAATAGAAATTAATCTAAATGTTATTCCTGTAAAAAGCGATGATTGGACGTTCAGTATAATGATCAATTTGGCAAGGAATGAAAATAAGATTGTCAAAATTTCCAATGCACTTAAGAGCTATAACGATCGTGTAAATGAAGCTCAGAATGAGGATGATCTAAAGGGAGTTCCTTTATTACGCTATAAAGAAGGACAATCTATCGATGCTATATATGCTGTACCATCTTTAGGTATAGATCCGGAAAACGGACGAGAAATCTATTTAAATATGAAGGGGGAACAAACGTATGATTGGAATGCGAATGATATCACCGTTGTAGCAGTTGCTACACCTAAATTGGAAGGTTCCATCGGCGCTACTATCCGTTATAAACAATTTACTGCAGTAGCATATTTCCAAATTCGAGTAGGCGGCAAAATGTATAACCAAACCTTGGTTGATCGTGTTGAAAATGCGGATCCTCGATTTAATGTAGATAGCCGTGTGTTAGAAGAAAAATGGAAGCAACCTGGAGATCAAACCTTTTATAAAAGTATTCAGGACTTAGGGCAGACACGGGTTTCCTCGCGTTTCATCATGGATGACAATATATTTTCGATGAATTCCTTGTTTTTATCCTACGAAGCGAAGAAAGAGTTTGCAAAAAAAATGTCATTGTCAAATCTTCGTTTGGGATTAACGACCAATGATTTGTTAAGATGGTCTTCCATAAAGCAAGAACGAGGGATTTTCTATCCATACGCTCGTACGGTGAACTTTACACTTCAAGCAGCATTTTAATCAAATATTAAATTGAAAGACATGAGAAAATTAATAACTATATATAGCCTATTTTCCATATTACTATTTGCTTCTTGTTCAAAATGGTTGGATGTACAGCCAGAAACGGAGATTGATAAAACGGATTTGTTTTCCACAGAAGATGGATTTAAAGAAGCTTTAATAGGTATTTATACACGTAGTGCAAAAGCAGATTTATATGGTAAGGAGTTGACGATGGGTACACCTGAAGTTTTAGCTCAGAATTATACGATTGCGAATTTTGATCCTATGCGCTATCAAGCAACGAAAGAGTACAAGTATAATGACCCCTATTTTGTGAAGCGTAAGGATGACCTTTGGAAAGGTTTATACCATGGAATAGTGAATAGCAATTTAATCATCCAACATATCGATGCTAAGAAATCTCTATTTGTGGATGATAATTTTAATATTATTAAAGGAGAAGCCTTTGCTTTAAGAGCTTATCTACATTTTGATGCATTACGATTATTTGCACCTTCCTTCTCACAGGGTTCATTTGCCGAGGCTATTCCTTATGTTACAACATACTCAAATTTGTCGACCAAGTTTGGAACGGTTACATCAGTTTTGGATTCGATAATTAAAGATTTTGAGTATGCAAAAACATTATTAGCTAACGATCCTATTGTAAAGAAAGATTATGTGGTAGGATATCCTCAACAAACGGATACATTGCTTAATACAGAAAATACTAATCCAAGTTTATTTCTTCAAAATCGTAGACACCGCTTGAATTATTATGCTGTATGCGCATCCTTAGCTCGGGTGTATTTATATCGTGGGGATTGGACAAATGCCTTAATCAATGCAAAAATTGTCATTGATTCCAAAAAATTTCCATGGACTAACAGCACAGATTTTTTGGCTGTTGAAGAAAAGAATAAAGATCGTATTCTCTATAAGGAATTGGTTTTTGGGTGGTATATACCGAATTTAAATAATAGCCTAAATGTGAATTGGTTTAATACCGGTACGAGTGGTATGTATCTGGATCAAACAGACAGTAAGATCATTTATAACGTTGCATCCGATGGTGCTACCGACATGCGTTATACGCAATGGTTTACTACCGCAAGTAACGGAAGTTCTTACATTTCTGAAATATCCAAATATAGAAGAAACAGCATGACAGAGGAAGAATCAGCCAACCTGCATTTCCTAATGGCACCTGGTATTAAATTAAGTGAGCTTTATTATATCGCAGCAGAATGTACCTACGCTACAAATCCAAATCTTGCAATTAGTTACATCAATGAAGTTCGTATGCGTAGAGGTATTGGACAAGAATTGACGGTACTTAATAAAGAGGAATTTTTAGATGAAGTATTGAAGGAGTACCGTAAAGAATTATTTGCAGAAGGACAATTGTTTTATGCCTACAAAAGGTTGAATAAAGCTATTCAAGGTTTGCAGGGATTAGTCATTCAACCTAGCAGTAATATATTTACGCTGCCAATTCCAGACGATGAAATCATTTACGGTAAACTTGATAACTAAGGCCATGAAAAAAACTATTTCTAATTATATTTTATTATCAATTTCGCTTCTTTTGATTTTAGGGTCCTGTCAAAAAGCAGAACAACTGACCTACAGCAGCGATGCAAACATCTATTTTGATCTAACAGATGATGAAAAGGATAGTATTGTTTACACTTTTGCTTATAATTTAACAAAGTCTGTTGATACCATTTATGTACCAGTAAGTATATCTGGAATACGTGAATCGAAGGATCGTTTCTTTAAAGTGGAGGTTGATAAATCTAAATCAACAGCCGTTAGTGATCGTCATTACAAAGCATTGGAAGCACAATACCCCATGTTGGCTGATTCAGGCAAAACGTTAGTACCTATCATCGTCTATAACGTAGAGGAATTAAGCGAAAAAAGTGTTTCAATTTCACTTAAGCTAACCGAAACATCAGATTTTGGGATAGAAAATCCAGATATTATTTCGGCTAAGGTAGTTGTTTCAGCACGTTTGGAGCAACCTATTTGGTGGGCGATGTGGTTAGGTTCCTATTCACGAACAAAACATCAATTGTTTCTAATCACGACAGGTCAAACCACTTTAACTACAAATGGTTTGGACGCTCCTAAGAATTTATATTTTGTTGATTTGTTAAATATCATGCTAAGAAATCCATTTCAATGGGTGGAGAAAAACGCCGCAAAAGGTTATGTTTTGGAAAGTAAAGATAATGGGGCAAGCTATCAGTTTTATCATCAAGATAATCCAAATAGGCCTTTACTTCTGAAAAAGAATGCCGGATCAGGACAATATTTCTTTATAGATGAATTAGGATTGGAGGTCAGATAAAATGAAAATGAACATGAAAAATTACAATATGAAATTATTCATAGGTCTTATACTCCTAACGACGCTAAGCGCATGTTATAAGGATAAGGGTAACTATGAATACGATATGCCCATAGAGCCGAAAGTGGTACAACTGGATACCTTATATACGGCATTGGTAGGTGATAGTTTGATTATAGAACCGAAGTTTGAAAATATAGATGCTAAAAACATTTCTTGTTCGTGGAAAATCTATGTTCCTGAAACCATTTCGCCCGATAAATTTATTTATTCCGGAAAATCGTTGAGAACCTTATTTGGTTTGCAAGCCAAGAAATACATGGCAAGAATGACCTTAACCAATACGGAGAATGGAATGAAATATTTTTATGATTTCAAAATTCAGGGAGTAACGGAATTTTCAAAAGGTTCGTTGGTGTTAAGCGTTGAAAATGAAAAGACTGAACTTTCGTTTATCAAACCTGATGGATCTGTTCAAGCTAGGATTTACGATGCTATCAATTTAAAATCTTTGCCTGATGACCCATTGAATATTCATTTCTTATCCAATAAGTTTACAGGCAATACACCACTTGGTTATTGGATTATTTGTAAGAATGATGCCATTCGTTTGGATGTCAATAATCTAAAACAAGATGAAGTAAAGCCTAACAGTCTAGCTAATAATTTCTTTATTGCCCCTCCTACTATGACGGTTGGAAATTTAATGAAACATCCCCAAGGCGTATTGATGGGAAACATTAATGGAAAATTTTATGGTGGAACGACCAGTACCTGGGATCAAGCTGGAACCTACGGTATGTTTGGTTCTTTTGCGGATGGGGATTATGAATTGGGACCTAAAATGATCTTAGCTGATATTAATAATTCAGTTACATTCCTAGGCTATGAAAAAAATAAGCGGCAGTTTTTAAGATTCAATGTATATGGATCACCCATGTATTTTGGTCTTCAATATGCCGTAACTTCAACGGCACAATTTGACCCTACTAATCTTCAACTAGATTTAATAGATATGGTTCAAGTAAATAGTGCAGATACCTATGCTTATTGTAAAGATAGTGGAGGAGAGATTTACGAATTGAAATTTACCTATAATTTCAATGGCCCATTTATGTTTACCCCATTGCATAAGCGGAAGTTTTTAAATCAGGAATTGATGAAGAAACAACCTAAGATGTTAGCAACACGGACTGGAAATATTTACCTCGCTGCTGATAATAAAGTATATCGTTATAATCCAATCAATGAGTCATTAATAGAAATACAAACGGTATTTACCAAACCAGTTAATATGATTAAATTATCGGATGATGAGAATAGCTTAATTGTTGGCACCGAAGGTACAATATACTACTGTAATATTGAAACAGGTCAAAACGGTGGTTTAATAAAGAAAATTGAAGGAATTCCAGGAGCTCCTGTGGATATGACCTGGAGGTAATCTTAAGAATTTAAAAGAATAAAAATGAAAAAAATATGTAAAGCCTTCTTGCTGATAATAGCTGTTCCGACACTTGCTTTAGCACAAGACCAAGGGTTTAAAATTGAAGGTAAAGCTCCTAAGAGCTTAGAAGGTAAAAAAGTGTATATAGACTATGCCAAGGATGGATTTCCCTATGCAGATTCAGCAGTGATTAAAAAAGGAAAATTTCTTTTTAAAGGACACGTCAATGAACCAAATTATGTTCGTATGGCTTTAGACCATGATAATGAAGGGAAAATGAAAGTTCAATATAATGGAGATCGCTTGTATTTTTATATTGCTAATGAAAATTATGAATTGAAAATTAAAGATTCTTTAAATAATGTTCAGATCAAAGGTGAAGAATTCCATAAATCCTATCAAGAGTATTTAACCTATATAGGCGGGGATTTTATGAGTATTATAGATCAGGCAAATGCCACATTTTCGGCTGTTCCACAGGATGCTTCTGATAAAGAAGATCAGTACAAAGCTATCAAAGCACGGTTTGATCAGAAATTCGATGATCGTAATGATAAACAATTACAATATGCATTGGAAAATCCATCTTCCTTTTTCTCTGTTGAAGGATTGGTTGAAGTTTCAAATAAAAAAGGCATTTTAGCGATAGAACCAGCATACTTAAATTTGACGAAGAATATTCGGGAAACCATTAATGGCAAGGAATTAGAATCTCGTTTATTAGCTGCCAAAAATATCAAAATTGGGAATGAAGCACCTGATTTTGCACAACCTGATCAAGACGGAAAAATGGTTAAGCTATCTGATTTTAAAGGGAAGTATCTTTTATTAGATTTTTGGGCAAGTTGGTGTGCTCCTTGTCGCGCAGAGAATCCAAATTTAAAGAAAGCCTATGAGCAATATAAATCAAAAGGTTTAGAAGTATTAGCTGTATCCATAGATGATAAAAATGGACGTGAGGCTTGGTTAAAAGCTATAAAAGATGATGGTTTACCTTGGGTTCATGTGGCAGATCTGAAGGGCTGGAGAAATGAAGCAGCGGTTTTATATGGAGTTCGTGGAGTTCCAACGAATTACCTTATAGATCCTACAGGTAAGATTGTTGCCTTAAACTTACGTGATGAAAAATTACATGAGGTATTAGCGCAATTCCTCACCAATTAATTGATCTATTTTTACCTATATAAACATAAAACAAAGAATTAACCCTTTATCTTTCCTAATTTCTAAATTCTATTGTTTATCCCATGTCGAGAAACTCATAAAGTTCTAGGCATGGGTTTTTCATTTAATCTCTATTTTTATATTAAATTAACTTGAATGATGGTAGTTTTGGTATAACCATTTTTCCTTTAAACAGCATTTCAGAAAAAAAATACCATTCATATTATCAAAAAAAGAATCATTAGCAAACCAACAATATTGTTTGCTTCTTTGTTAATATAAATATAGATATTTACGGTATGCCTGAATCTATAGTTCGCTTAACATCTGTTATGAAAACCTATCAAACTGGAGATAATGTTATCACCGCATTATCATCTACAGATTTGACATTAGCATCCAATCAATTAACATTGATCATGGGGCCATCTGGGTCAGGAAAGACGACATTATTATCCATTGTAGGCTGTGTTATTTATCCCACTCAAGGGTCTGTTTTTTATAAAGAAAAAGATGTATCCCAGCTTAGTGAAGATGAATTAGCAGATATCAGGTTGCATGAAATAGGCTTTGTATTTCAACAATTTAATCTGATAGAGCCTTTAACAGCCTTAGAGAATGTGATGCAACCGTTAATATTACAAGGAGCAACTACTAATCAAGCAAAAGAGAGGGCTTTAAAAGCGTTAACCGCCGTAGGTTTGCAAGATAGAGTGGCAAATTTACCTAAAAAGTTAAGTGGAGGACAAAAACAACGAGTTGCAATTGCAAGGGCATTGGTAACGAATCCATCCATGATTTTATGTGATGAACCCACAGCATCGTTAGATGCGAAAAGTGCTGGTGTGATTATGGAAGAACTTAAACGATTAGCAGAACAAGGAAAAGCGGTGATCATTGTAACTCATGATTTAAGATTAAGAAAGTATGCTGATAAAATCATTTATGTGGAAGAAGGAATTGTTTCTAATACGATATCCAATGAAGAAGATTATAAATAGTGCCTATTTAATTATTTTAATGGTCCTTTTATTAGGAAGTATGGCTTGCCAAGATTCATCCAAAAGAAAGCCTGATGGCAAGGAGGAAGATAGTTTGGAAAATGTTGAACCAGTGAATCTATTAGCTATAGGGAAAGTATTGCCTGCTTCAGGGTGGAAACAGATAACTGCGGAAGAGTCAGGCATTGTAGAAAATATATTTGTTAAGGAAGGTGATACTTTAATGCCAGGTACCCGGATATTGCAAATTCGATCAACGATGAGTGAATTGGATTTAGCTCAGGAAAATGTTAAACTACAAGAATTGAAGGAACTGCATTTACAGAATAAGAATGATTTAATCCGCGAACAGCTGTTGTTAGATCAATTATATAAAAAGTATATTACTTCCAAGAGTCTTTTTGATAAGCAAGCAGAAACAAAGGAAGTGATGGAAAATGATTATAGCAGTTGGAAGCAACAAGAAGCACGGGTAAATAGCCTAAAGAAACTAAATTCCAGTCAAGTAAAAGCAGAAGAAGAACAAAAAATTAATATTGCTAAATCCAGACAACAAGTAGAAAATTTACAGGTAAGCGTCTCCGAAGGCGGAATTTTAACTGAATTATTAGTTAAAACTGGGCAGTATATTACTAATACGGATTTAATAGGAACCTATGGAGACCTTAACGAATTAGTCATAGAAGCTGAATTGGATGAATTATATTCAGATCGGGTAAAAATAGGACAATCAGTTGTCTGTAGAAAACTTGGACAATCGGCAGAAATAGCGCATGGAGAAGTAATCTATGTAAGTCCTACCCTTTCGGATAAATCTATAATCTATGAATCTGCTAATGAGGCTCAAGATAGACGAGTGCGAAAATTAAAAATTTCGGTTAAGAATTCTTCTTCTATATTAATAAATTCAAAAGTGGAATGTTTAATTAACTTGAATTAAGATGCTCGGAATAGCCTGGAAATTTATAAAGTTTGATAAAGCAAAGAGCGTAGGAATTATCACCGCAATTGTTATTAGCATATTTCTTATAGGTCAACAATTGGGTTTATTATTTTTTCTAATGGGCTTAATGGGGAATTTAGTAGGTAATACGGAAATTCATGATCGGGATTTATGGGTCATAGAATCACAAAGCGAAAACATTAATGCAATCAATCGAATTGATAGTCGACTAGTACAAGAAATTGGGAGCATACCTGGTATTGAAAGGACCATACCTGTACTATTGGCTCCTGCCCAAGCCACTTTTCTCAATGGAAAAACCGCTGCAGTAACTTTGGTTGGAGCTTCGGCACCTGGATTTATTATGGGACCTTCTGCTGAACGAATATCCAGTGGGAAACTTCAAGATTTAAGCCAGCCATTACAAGTTTCTGCTGAATTTTTCAATAGCAAGACTTGGGAAACAGATTTGAACATTGGCAAATCAATAGAGATTAATGGGAAGCAAGCCAGCATAGGATTAATTACGAAAGGTGCTCAAGCTTTTGGCGCAAGTTTAATGTATACCAGTTTAGAAAATGCGCGGTATTTTAGCGGTGTATCAGCAACTGAAATCAATTTGATAGTTGTCAGATTAAGTGATGGTCAAGATAAAGAGGCCATGCAAGCTACATTAACACGTATTTTTCCTAAGTTAAAAGCTTGGGATCCAGTTAAATTAAAAAACTCTACAGTAAAAGAAATATTAATTACATCCAATATGGGAATGAGTTTTGGGACTTTAGTAATTTTTGCCATGATTTCAGGCTTTTTTATTATTGGATTGACCTTATATTCCTCCGCATTGGACCGAATAAAAGATTATGGTACCTTAAAAGCCATAGGTGCAAAGAAAAAATATGTAAACCGATTGATTATATCACAAGCCTTCTTATATGCATTTATAGGTTATGTCATTGCGATGTTGTTGATTTACGGTTTTAAGATGGGAGTTGCAAACAGTGGTTTACTCATTGATATTTCCATTCCATTTGCCTTATTTTTATTGGTAATCACGATGCTGATATCCATTGGAGGCTCGCTATTTGCAGTGCGAAAAATTGCTAAACTTGAACCAGCATCTGTATTTTAATATGAAAAAGAGATTGGTATTTATACTTGGTTTTTTTCCCGTTTTATTATTCGGACAAGACCTTAGTGTTCAGGATTTAATCCGAAAAAAAGAAGAAAGCATTGTATTAAAACAATTTGGCCAAAAGGTTTTGAATCAGGGTTATGAGCGAAATATTCTCCGTTTGGACAAGCTTCCAGTCATTTATGCAGATGCGAATGTGCAGCGAAACATCATAATTCCAACGACACCGGTTCCTGCCATTGCTTTTGATCCTAGTGCAAAAGAAGGAGCTATCTTACCGCTCAAATTTGCTACGAAATGGAATGCAAAAGCAGGATTTCAATTGGAATGGCAATTGTTTAACCCATCCACTAAAAGTAAATTAAGAGATCAACAACTCAAAACAGAAAAAGAGGAACTAACCTATGCAAAAGAAGAAGTTAAGTGGCAAAAGGATGCAATTCTTGCCTATGCTGCGGTTGTCCTTGCAACGGAGCAGTATCAAATAGCCTTAACAGATTCTAGCAATTTTGCACAAATTCTTCAAACGGTTCAAAATCGGTTTCAAGAAGGTCGGGTACAAAATTCGGAGTATATAACAGCACAACAAGAATTAGAACGTAAAATTTTGCTCAGAAAAGAATCTTGGGCAGTTTTACAAGAGGCTAATTTGGAATTAAATAGCTATAGCAATTTAGATGAAATTCAATATCTAAGTTCTAACCTGGAGGATATCGAAGGATTTATAAAACAACAAGTATTTGATTCTTATGAAATCCAATTATTACAAACAGAAAAACAAATTACATTAAATCAAAATTTGGATATCCGCCGGCAATTATTGCCTAGTCTTACGTTAAATGGATTTTATGGGCAGCAATATTTTAGCAACAATTTAAACTTAGTTGCTAAAGATGGTTGGTATGGCAGTAGTTTCATTAATTTAGCCATTAGAATACCCATATCGGCATATTTTAGTCAAGGAGTAGGTTTTAGAAAAGTTGCATTGCAAGAACAATTATTGGAATATCAGATCCGTGAAGAAGAAGCAAATGAGTTGAACGATTTGAAGAGGAAACAAGTTCGTGTTTGGAATTTGAAAGAACGGATTTTGGGATTACAAAAAATTGAAAAATTAGCAATAGCATTGGAACAAGAGAAATTACATCAACTGGATGCAGGACGCATATTGATTTCGGATTATCAACAGGTAAATTCTAGCGTATTGAAAGCAAAACAAGATATTTGGCAAGCACAATATGATTTAATTAATGAGTTGTTGAAATAAGTCAAAAATAAACACTGAATATCAAGTTTATATAAAAAAAGGTGACTATTGGGATAGTCACCTTCAGGGATAATTAAATAAATAATCTATATATTATGCTTTTTTAATTTGGGCATGCAATTTTCTTTTTACCGGAGCCGTCACCTTTCATAATTGTTCTACCATCAATAACTTGCGTTATTTTAACGGTGTTATCAGAATTTCTATTCCAGGTAACATTATTAAAACTAGTTCCATTGAATAATACTAATGGATATAAAATTCCACCCGACTTCTTACTACCATACATAGTGACTTGACCGGTCCTACTTATCACCACTTTTACAACTGGTCTATTTGCAGTTCCTACCATATCGTAAACAGCACCTATAGTTCCACCTTCCACATTATTGCCTTCATACATACTTCCATCAGCGAATTTAATATTTTGAGTAGTCATCGCATTACTTTGAAATTGCACTTCTCGGGTCGCTAACTTATCTCCATTAATAGTCATATTAAACGTATTGTCTAATTCAGTCATGTCAAAGACAAATCCATAATCTGCACTTGGTGCATCAATGGTCTTGCTAATGGTACTACCATTTGGATAAAAAGTAGTTCCAATTTCTATTCCTTTTTTTCCATTTTTAATTACTTCTGGATGATGCCAATCTAATAAACGTTCACTAGTTACATTTTGAGTACAAGTTCTGAAATTTAAGTGTAATTTATATTTCACCCCTGGTTTAATTTTAATATTAGATATCACCAAATTTTCTTTTGTATCACCATCTATAGTGATTTTTCCAAAGGTTAGGGTACCCGTATTTGTTTCTTGATTTATAATTAATTTTTGATTACTGGTAATCGTCCTAACTCCAGTTCCTATAGAAGGAAATGTAATTGTGCTTCCATTCGTAATAGCGTTGTGATATTCTATAGCTTCTGATCCTAAACTCATTGATGCGGAGGCTACCGTTGGAGCTACTTTAACGTTTTGTAATACAGTAAGATTACCAGTGGTATTAGGATCTATAGACAATTTTGTAATTATCGCACTATACCGATGTTTTAAAATAACATCTAAGTAATTATTACCTTCAACTAATTTAAGCTCTTTTTTGAAAACCATTAAATCATCAGCACAATTAGATACTTTTACAGTACTTAGACGTTGCTTATCGATAACTGTAGGAAGGTTAGTACTATGGTTAATAGATACCGCAATAAAGGTATAGGTAACACCACCATCAAGCATTAATGCAGCAGTATTATTTTCAGAACGATATTTATAAGTTCTTTCAGCTACATAATTTCCTTGGTTGTCATATACATAAAGTATGTATCTAGTTCCAGTTGTCAATAAGTTACGTTCAATTGCAGCTTTTTGATTAGAAGGAGTTTTACCATTCGAAGCATAAATCTTTCTAGGAGCTGAAGGATCTGGTTCATCACTTTCTAATGATACTTCGATATTCCTTCCATGACTAAAAGCAATAAGTCCTAGCTTTTTAACTTGACTTTTATAGCCAAACTCTTCATCTGAACTATTTGCATCCATATCTGAATTATCTTCTTCGAAATATACCTCTTTAATACTTACTGAAGATGCACCAATTTGGCGTTGATCATCTAGTGATTTTTCACATCCACTAAATAATATACCGAGGATGGCAATTATTGAAAAGAAATAAGTTAGCTTACCTAATTTCATAGTTAGTTTATTCATTTTAAGATCAATTTTGGTACTAAAAGTCAATATTTCTGGTTTCTTCTTCCACTTCCCATTCCTCAAATATTTGATTATTCAAGTTTTGTGGACGAACCCTTGCTGAACCTACAGCAATCCCCTGTTCTAATTGTATTTTATACACCTCCAATTTGGGAGATCTATATACATTTTTCTTTTTCATACGAAATTTTATAATAGCGTGTGTTCTATTTAATTAACTGAGAGAAATTAGCACTTCCACTCAGAAATCGAAACAAATGTGCTAATTATTATCGAAAGAATTAATTTGTAGCAGGCATTATACCTTTCATTAATTTTATTTGTAAAGGATATTCTACTTGTTAATTTAAAATATAAATCAACTATTTATTTCAGGAAGGTATTATTAATAAATAATGGGTATAAATTATTATAAATTTTAATAATAGATGTTGTAAACATCTATTTTGTTTAACAAACTAAGTTTTTGGGTTATTATTTAAAAATCCACTATAACACCAAGCATATATAAGGTTGTAACTAATAGGAAAATTGGACATTAAATGGTTGGGATGGAAAAATATTCATTTACATAATGCTTTAGTGATTTATACAGTTTTGCTGAATCATATGGTATGTTGTTGATTTCCTAGTTTAAAACACTCATTATATTTTAGGATATTTTAGATTTAAACTAAGGTTCTTAATTATAAAAATTGATGTTATTCTAAAACTAATAAGCCATTTAATTGTTTTGATAACGAAGTTGACACACTAACTTATTTCTCTTGTAAAAAATATAATTGTATGAATAAAAAGGATAAACCAAATCTAGAACGATTTGAAAAGAATTTAGTTAAAAACGATAATCGGTTATTAACGAGTAATGATGGGGTTCCTATTTATGATAACAACAATACATTAAAAGCAGGTTCTAGAGGTCCATCATTGATGCAAGATCATTTGTTTTTAGATAAACTGATGCATTTTGACCGTGAACGTATACCTGAACGCGTGGTTCATGCTCGAGGATCTGCTGCTCATGGATATTTTGAATCAACTGCAGACATTTCTGCCTATACAAAAGCTGATTTTTTAAAAAAGGGTAAAATCACTCCCCTCTTTTTAAGATTTTCTACAGTAGCTGGTTTTAAAGGTTCTACAGATCTAGCGCGTGATGTTCGTGGATTTTCTATAAAATTTTATACTCAAGAAGGTAATTACGATTTCGTAGGCAACAATATACCTGTATTTTTCATCCAAGATGCGATGAATTTTCCAGATTTAGTTCATGCCGTAAAACCTGAACCGAATAATGAAATGCCTCAGGCAGCTTCAGCACATGATACTTTTTGGGATTTTATATCCTTAATGCCAGAGTCAGCACATATGTCTATGTGGGTAATGTCTGATCGAGCCATACCTAGGAGTCTTCGTATGGTTGAAGGATTTGGAGTACACACGTTTAAGTTTGTGAATGAGTCTGGAAAAGGCACTTTCGTAAAGTTTCATTGGAAACCGAAATTAGGGGCCCATTCAGTTGCGTGGAATGAAGCTCAAAAAATTTCTGGGTTTGATGCTGATTTTCATCGTCGGGATTTGTGGGAAGCGATTGAAAATGGAGATTTTCCGCAATGGGATTTAGGAGTTCAGCTCATACCAGAAGAAGATGAGATGAAATTTTCATTTGATATATTGGATCCGACAAAAATAATTCCAGAGGAGTTGGTGCCTTTGAAAATTATTGGAACGATGACGTTAAATAAAAATCCTGAGAATTTTTTTGCGGAAACTGAGCAGGCCGCTTTTGATCCAGGAAGACTAGTTCCTGGGATAGATTTTTCGGACGACCCTCTGTTGCAAGGACGAGTATTTTCTTATTTAGATACGCAAAATTATCGTTTAGGTGGGCCAAATTTTCATGAGTTACCCATTAATCGACCAATAAACGGAAAACACAATAATCAAAAAGACGGATTCGCTAAGTCAGATATTCCAACTGGAAATGTAAGTTATTTTCCAAACAGCATAGCCTCAGGGTGTCCTTACCATGCCATGTTAAAAGGAGAAAAAGGGTTTGAATCTCATGAACAGCCCATTCAAGACAAAAAAGTAAGAAGGAGGTCTGATTCTTTTGCGGATCATTTTACTCAAGCCAGACTTTTCTTTAAATCGCAATCTGATGCGGAACAACAGCATATTATTAATGCATTTAGTTTTGAATTGTCTAAAATTAATTCTGAGGATATAAGAAAGAGGGAATTAGCTATTTTATATCAAGTTGATCAACAATTAGCCCAAGAGGTTGGTAAAAATCTTGGTTTAGAAGCTCCTAAGGAACTCGATGAATTAACACTTAAATTTGCTCGACAAAATCATCCAAATTATCCTATTAAGCCTAAAAAACCTGAAGTTGAGAAATCTGAGGCTTTAAGTATGGCAGTTAAGCATGGAGAAGGAACTATAAAAAGTAGAAAGGTTGCTTTTTTATTGGATGAGGGAGTAAGTATAGCATCCATCCAAAAAATGGAAGATGCTTTAAAGGCCGAAGGAGCATCTGCTGTATATATAGCGAGCCATGTAGGTGAAATAAAAAGTAAAGAAGGTCAATCCATAACGATTCAACATAGTTATTTAACTGATGTATCGGTATGTTTTGATGCTTTTTATACTCCAGATGGAGATTCAGTTAATAAATTGGAAAAAAATCCAGATTATATACAATTTATAAATGAGGGATTTCGTCATTGCAAGGCTTTGGCCTTTGCCAAAGGTGCCTCAAAACTGATTGAAAAAACAATGATTACTAAAGATGAAGCTGTATTGGTTGAGGGTGATGGTCAATGGATTGAAGGATTTATCAATTCGATGAAGCAACATCGTTTGTGGAGTAGAGAAATGGATAGAAAGGTACCTTCCTAACCATAAAATTACATTTTTAATATAATTGATAGTTTCTAAACCAGCATTTGCAAATGCTGGTTTTATTTAAATTGAACCTTAATTGGGAAGTATTCCAAAATTAATAAATACAACCCAAGTTGATATAGAAAGTAAGTTTGATGTGATAAGCTACTCTTCAGTTATAAAACTTTTAATCACCATCATTGATGTATCTTATAATCGAAATAAAGTCGCAAACAAATTAACTAACAAACGCAGCAATAGTTTGTTATACTATAAATCTTCCTTCAATATCATCTTATGTTTGAAAGAAATACCTTTAAATCAAAATGGATCTTGATTATAATCATCATAGTTTGTATCATTTTGGCTTTGGTATGGTATCATTTTTTTTGGTCTTCTGTAGATGATGTAAAGGATGGTTCACGATATATAAAATAAGCTATGAAAGAAGAACTATTATCATTAGAAAAAAGTTATTGGGAAGCTATGGAAACTCATAACTTGTCTATTATTAAGGAATTAACCTATTTTCCTTGTATAATAGCTGGAAAAAATGGCGTAAAACAAATCAATGAGGACACCTTTATAGATATGTTTCAAGCTTCAGAAAGTATGCAAATTAAAGTATTATCCATAGATCAAGTGAGTAGTGATCAAATGGGTAACGCTGGAGTTATTGCTTATTTAATTACTGCAGAACATCATATGGATGGACAACAGAATATAACTACCTGCGCTTGTAGCTCCACATGGATATTAATAGAAGGAAAATGGAAGTGTATTTTACATACAGAATCAGATATTTCTTCAGATCAAGTTCAAGAAATCACTTAATTTTTATTTATCTAATCTTATAAACTCTACTCTTCTATTTTGTGCTCTACCTTCGGTAGTTGAATTTGCAGCAATTGGTTTACTATCTCCTTCTCCCGAGACTTCCAATCTTACATCCTCTACCTGAAATTGTTGTTTTAGATAAGAAGCTACAGATTCAGCTCTCTTTAATGATAAAGTGAGGTTATTAGTAGGCTGCCCAGTATTATCGGTATGACCAATTACCTTCAATCGAAGGTTCGGTTGTTGCTGTAAAATTCCTGCGATTTCTTTTAAAATGCCGTGCGACTCAGGTTTTAGTATTGCAGATCCTAATTCAAAATAAATTCCGGAAGTGCTGAATTTACCTTCATTTTCTAAGCTGCTTCGTATGTCAATAGACGATTCCGCAATTCGAATATTGCTTATGTAGAATGCATCAGTTGGTTTTGGCAATATGGTTGAAGATCGGAAATGAAAATTATTACGATAAGTTGGTTGATCAAATCCACGAGGTAAATCAAAAGACTTTTCTTCATCCATGTATAAGCGAATTCTCTTGGAATTGACTGCAATGCTGACATGAATTGGTTTATTTATATGTTCCTGTACTGGCCATTCTTGAGTGATCTCCTTTCCGGAATACATGCTGGTAGAATAACCAATTGACTGTTTCAAAATTGGTGATATGATGAAAAAGAATAAGGGTTTGTATTGAATTTTTTCTTTAGCAAGATTTTCAATTTCTGAAAATCCAAAAGTAACTGGTGGTCTAAGCCCATTTTCGGGATAAAGTAAATCAAATTCTACGGTGAAGTTTTCCGGAAGTGAGGAGGATAATTCAGGAAAACTAATGGTATTATCAGGAATTCTGAGCCATTTTCCTTCTTGGTTAGAAAGACTGACAATCTCACCATTATTATTTGTATTCCATCGAATAGGAAAATCACCCAGGTTAATTAATTGGAAATCATCGAAAAACAGCACTTTATCTCCTGGAATAAAATCAAATTTGGATTGGACAAATGCCTCTGATTTAGGTTTGGAAGAAGAATTTTGAGGAGATGAATTTGTTGGATTAGAAGTAGATTTATTTTTTGTTGAGTTCTTAATTTCTTCTTCAATTTTATCAAGTCCTTTATCAATTACCTTTTCCGTGGTCCGATTAACTCGTTGGTTGATTTTGCTTTCAATTTTCTTCAATATTTGTGCTTCTACAGTTAAAACAGAAATAATCAAGCTTCCTATCAATAGTAATTCTTTGATATTCATAAGACTTCAATTTAAATAAATAACCAAGCATGCATTTCTTTTAAAATCCATACAGATAGTCAAATATCTCGATTGAGCCTAGTAATTGATAGTAAAAATTCCCGAATTTAAAGGGTCAAAAGTTTCGATACATTTCTATGGTTGGCATTTAATTTAGAAGGTGTATGACCATAGAATTGTTTAAATTCTTTGATGAAGTGCATTTGATCAAAGTAAGCAAATTGTTGGGCGATATCTGACCAATACAACTTATCGGGGTTGTTTGAATTAATATATTTCATGCATTCATTAAAGCGGATAATTCGGCTGTATTTTTTAGGGCTTAGGCCTATCTTTGCTTTAAAATGATCCTCCAAACTCGTAATAGACATGCCTAATTCTCGGCAAAGATCCTGGACATTCACATTTCCATTTTTTTGTTTAATGAAGCTTGAGGCAAATTCATACCGGTGTGCATCTTTTACTTTAATATTCAGGAGCATTTTAATTAACCAGTTTTCAAGCAAGGCTATTATATCCGTTACATGTTCACCCAAGTCTTCAATTTGATGTTCTAATGCGCGAAGCGTTGGAAAAATGTCGGACATTTCTAATTTTAGATTTAAAAACTCTGATTGAGGAATACCCATTACATAATGGGCTCCAAAAGGTTTAAAATTGATAATAATAAAATTAGCTTTTTTACATTGGTAAGCGCTGTACCTATCAAACTGTCCACTAAAACTAAAATGAGCATTAAAACGTTCACCATTTGTAGAATCAGCTATTTCTTCACTTCGGTTTAAATTCACAATCATAGCAGAAAAACCATGAGGAAAAAAATCAACTTGAGCACGTTCCTCTGTTGAAAGTGGTTCTATGATAACATGGGCGTAATTTTGGATATAGGGTTCTAACCCAGGGTGTGGTTTGAAGAATTGAATTGGCATGATTTAAAATTTAGGTTTTCTAACTATTAAATATAGTAAAAATTAAATAACTGTTTTTAATTCAACTATGTTATATATAATATCTTGGTATAACGAAAAATAATTTAGTTAATGTGATGTATTTGTTTCAAACTTATTCAGAAAATCAACATTTTCAAAACTGACAAGTTAACTCCAACATGTTTTAACTCCTAAATGAATTTGTATTTATTTTAGCGTGAAACTATAGTATATAACTGATTATTATAATTATTGTTTGCAGTTGAATATAAATTGAATAGAATTGGTTAAATTGAGTGCTTAAAATTCCGAATTAATAAAAGAAAAAAATAAAAATATGTCGAATCAAGAGGTTAAAGCATTCGCTACAGAAGGCGCTCAAGAAGCATTAAAAGCATCAACAATCATCAGACGAGATGTTGGGGAACAAGATATAGAAATAGATATATTATTTTGTGGAGTTTGTCATTCTGATTTACATACTGCAAGAAATGAATGGCATGGGACTATCTATCCCAATGTTCCAGGCCACGAAATAGTTGGAAAAATAACTCGAGTTGGTACATCAGTAAGTAAGTTTAAAATTGGCGACTTAGCAGCGGTAGGCTGTATGGTGGATAGTTGTAGAACCTGTGAACAATGCCAACAAGGGCAAGAACAATATTGTGAGGCTGGTAATATTCAAACCTATAATGGTCATGATAAGCATCTAAATCAACAAACTTTTGGAGGATATTCAGAAAAGATTGTTGTGGATCAACATTTTGTTTTACGGGTTCCCACAAATTTGGATTTAGCTTCTACCGCCCCATTACTTTGTGCTGGAGTAACGACTTGGTCGCCGCTGAAACATTGGAATGTAGGTCCTGGAGTGAAAGTAGGGATTGTAGGAATTGGTGGATTAGGACATATGGGTGTTAAATTAGCAAAAGCATTGGGAGCTCATGTGGTTGTCATTACTACTTCGGCTTCTAAAGTAAAAGATGCTGAACGATTGGGTGCCGATGAAATCATATTATCCACTGATGAACAACAGATGACTGCAAACAAGAATACGTTACACTTTATTTTAGATTGTGTTTCTGCCCAACATGATGTCAATGCTTATTTGAACTTGCTTAAAGTAGATGGAACATTAGCTTTAGTTGGTGCTCCGGAACATCCTCTACCAATTGCTGCGTTTAGTTTAATTCCAGCGCGTAAGAATTTTGCAGGATCGACTATTGGAAGTATTCAAGAGACACAAGAAATGCTGGATTTCTGTGCTGAACATCAAATAACTGCTGACATTGAGTTGATTAATATTCAAGATATCAATTTGGCTTATGAAAGACTATTAGCCGGCGATGTAAAATATCGTTTTGTCATAGATATGGCTTCATTAAAGCAATAGGGATTAAAATAAAAAGGTGATTTTTGAATAATCACCTTTTTTAGTATAGATAATGGTTTAAATATTAGCAATTTAATTTTATTTCACATTTTATTGTTTTCTTTGTATAAAATTTTAAACCAGTTATTAAACCATCATGATTACCGAATTATTATTCATAGGAACGAATGAGTTATTTATAATAGCAGCATTTGTGACCATTTATGCTTATAGTATATTTCATGTTATTCGAAATCCTTCCATTAATCAAACCCAAAAATTACTTTGGATTCTAATTATTCTAGTAAGCAATATTTTAGGTGCATTGATTTATTTTTTATGGGGACGGTTCGCAAATAATGATTCCTATGAGTAAGAGAAATTAACCTTTTAGATCAGTATGAATCCTATCATTGAAGAAATCAGGATCACCTTACAAAGTTTAGCTCATCAAAAAAATCAGGAAACTTCCAGTCGCTTTTTTAAGGAAGGAGAAGCTGCTAAAGTATATGGAGTTCGAATGCCATTGGTTAATAATTTGGCTAAAGACACTTTTAAACTACTTCGCGGTTTAGATAAGAATAGCATTTTTGATTTGTGCGAAGAATTATGGAAAAGTGCTTATCTGGAAGAAGCTATCATAGCATGTATTTGGTCAGAATCCTTGCGCAAATCATATGAAGAGGACGATATAAAGCGTTTTGAGTATTGGATTGATACGTATGTAAACAATTGGGCAGATTGTGACACCTTTTGTAACCATACTGTTGGCAACTATATGATGAAATTTCCGCATCAATTAAAAATTTTGAAACGATGGGCAGGATCAAAGAAAAGATTTGTTCGTAGAGCGGCCGCAGTTTCACTAATAGTACCCGCAAAAAAAGGACATTTTCTGAATGAAATATTTGAACTTGCAGATATACTCCTTGTTGATTCGGACGATTTAGTTCAAAAAGGATACGGATGGTTATTGAAGTCTGCGAGTCAGGCTCATCCCGAAATGGTGTTTAACTATGTGATGAAAAATAAACATAACATGCCTAGAACGGCCTTGCGTTATGCCATTGAAAAACTTCCTGCTGATATGAAAATAGAGGCCATGAAAAAGTCAATATAACTCGGAAGGGTTATAAACTGTATTATAACTATTCCGAGTTATAATTTTTATTACACGACACCTTTTTTACTGGGTAGTAATTGATCGAAAGCTAAACCACTCTGCCCCTCTCCTCTACCTACTTTTTTCTTGCTTGACAGCCATATATAGACTTGACCATCCAACCATCGTGTTCTTTGGAATTGCTGTACTATTCGTGTGCCAGCTCTAGTAATTTCCTCTTCATGAATGTAATAGGCTCTCGGTTTAGGAAGTTCATCTAAACCTTCTCTTAACAAACTACTCATTGGTTTTACTTTTACAGGACTTAGCAAATCGCCTTCCATAATTCTAGGCATTGATGCACGTTGTAGTTGTATTTGACGCTTATGATTATTGACATGAACAGGAATAAATGGTATCCAATTCTCTGGTACTGAATTCATAGCCTGGTAATATACATCAGCAGCATAAGGAACAGCGATGTTTGTGTGGTTTATAAAAGACTCATGATATTTCCTTTTTTGCAAAGCATATTCAGCAGCTTGTATAGGAAGACCTTTGGATGAAGGAATAATTTTTTCTATTCCCCAAACCATATTTGATTGCTCGTCTCTAATCATCCAAATATCTTCTAAGGGATCACTTTCTTGTACTTTGATAGCCGACGGACAAAGAAATAGCTTCTTATTATGAGATGAAGAAGTGTTTTTGAAAACACTCCAATTTTTAATCGCTGGTTCTTTTTCTTTCTCGGTAGGTTCTATCCAGTAAGCGTCACCAAAATTGTTATAAACCGTTATCCCCTGTACATCTGCAATGGAACCCATAGGTAATTTAAATGGAACAAGAAACCAATCATTTGCAAAGGATAAACCAAATTGAATGAGCATCAATTTTGATAATTCGGTGGTATTAGGTGCTATATTTCCAAAACTGGTTTTCGCATCTTCAAACTTCCACCACCTCTTCTCCGGCATTCCTTCAAATTCTACATGTGTTGGTATGAATGTATCATAAATAACATCTTTCTCCACATTACTTTTAGAACGGTTGCTGGCATGATTAAACGCATACCAATCCAAATTTCCTTGATAATATTCATTTGCTTGAAATAAATCATTATGATCTGTTGCATCAGCTTTCAATCTGGCTTTATATTCTAATCGATCAGGAAGCCAGGCATGTTCTTCATCTAATTTAGGCTGAACAAAAATGTTGTGGTAAAAATTCAAAAAAAGTACTTGTAATTGATCTAACTTAGGCTGATCCATTGGGTCATTTAAAGAGATTATACTACTTGCATTTCCTACATTTTCCAATGTTAAAACTAACTCATATCCGTCGGTACATCTTCCACTAATTGCCATCCAATGTTGAAATTCATCTTGATGTGCATGAATTTCATCGTTGTTCCGATCTTTCAATGGAATAGAAAAATTAAATTTAGTTCTATACTGAGTAATATAATGTTGAAGTCCTTCTTTTTTTAAGAGCTTTTCCCAATATTTCCCAAGTTGAACGCGTATATCTAAAGCAATCTTACTTTTTCCTCGAAGCATGGGAATATGCTTTTGTTCAATTAGTGTTTCTAAAGGAATTTGATTTGTGATCGTCTGTTGAACAGCATTTCCAAGTGTATAATTGGTTAACTTGGAGGTTTTCATTTTTATTTTAGAAAATACAACTGAACCAGCATCTTCTCCTTTAAACTCTCCCATTTGCCATTGTTTGCATAACATCCATAGCGCATCACGAACTTCAGCTTTTAAAGCTTTGTCAAATTGATGAGTCCTAGGTCTCCCCTCCAATCGATTCCACATGGTAATGGTTGGAAATAGACGCTGATCTATCGCGCTTCTAATATCTACCGGATTATAATGTTTTAGCATGATTTGTTCCTAATTAGTCTTTGATAAATTTATTTACTAAAGCAAGATTGACAGAAATATTGATCAGATTTGATGTGACAGCCATAAGCGTTGTAGGCAAGAATTGTCCAAACTTACTGCTATCGATCATACTTGGCTCCACCCCTCTTTGCTTCGTCATTTTCACAGTTTCTTCCATGGCACCAACTAAATCTTCCCAATCCCAATTAGTTCCATCATGACTTGGAGTAACTAACAATAAGGTTTGAGGAGGTTCACTGTTTGGTTCGTTATAATGAAAGGTTATACCTGTAGTTTCTTCGTTAAAAGGAATTATTTCTGTCCATTCATCTATGATAATACCGCAAATAGAATCTGTAACATCAAAATCTTTTGCAAAATGAGCAGTATAAATGAGTGATTCTCCTGCATAATTTCTGATAACGTCTTCCTGATTTTCTTGATCTGCAATGAATTTTAGAGCTAACCATCGGTCATTATCGCGAATTGGAAATTGTAAGGCTTTTAATTCTATACTTTCCGAAGGTTTAAATGCTTCTGAAAGTTGGAGCGAATTTTCTAAATGCCAGGCAGGTGTACGTACCCTAGCTAATCCTGATAACCATTCATCTATTGGAAAAACACGCTTTTCTTCGGTTTTGGAGAAGGCCAATAAATCATCTGATTTCTGATACGCAAGATCTACCTGATGCAATCTTGAAGTACTTAACAAAACCTTCGGAATTATTAATATTTCTTCTCCAATTAATTTTTTCGCTGCGGACAATAGCTGTTCTACTTGATCCTCTTCTGATTTTTGATTATTTAAATCGCCTATTAAAAGATCAAAATCATCTATCTTCTTTTGAAGATGAATGAATAAATTTTGAGTTGCATTCGATAAATCCTCTTTTAAGGTGAATACAATAGCATACTCTTCTTTTAAATCGTTCCGATTAGTTTTAATATCATAAGGAATGTTGACAAATACATTTAAATGATCAAGTTTAATTGCTAGATCATTTAAAAATGCATGGACATCTGCATAGTCTTTTGTTGATATGGATCTGAATTCCTCCAGCAATTCTTTAAACAATTGAGCTTTATTTTCAATAGCTAATTTATAAGAATCCAAATTAGTCGGAATATCCACGGTACTGAAACTGGAAACCTGTCTTTCCGCATTTTTTAAAAGAATGATTTTCTCTTCATCTGTTAAGGCAGCATGATAATTAAGTAAGATTTCATCGTATTGTTTCAAATTTTTATCCATGTATGTGATTAATGGATTCAATTTATCGCTTACTTTCTGATAAATATTTCCAATAAGTGTATGGAAATACCCTGTTCCAGTCAGGTTATGATCGTATTGGGCGATTTTCATAAACAATCGACAAGTTTCCTTTACATCATTGGCCGTAGATGCTATAGATTGCTGATATCTTTTGAGGTAGATTTCATATTGATTTCTAAGCTGCTGTTGCTTCAATGGATCATTGAGGATTGATGTGATTTTTAATTCAAATTCCTGAAGTAACTCATCCAAAGTGGTTAATTTTGGATCAAAGAAGTAGTTTTCTAAATCTGTGTGCAACTGATCTTGAAAATCAATAAGCATGGTTTCATTTATTCCGGCAGCAATTAAATCGGTCTCCAATTGCTTTTTTAATAATTCTTTGGAGGTTAAGCTTGCCAAATGGGTCTCTAATTCCAAGACTTGACTCCCCAATTCACCCCTTAGAGTCTCCATTCGTTGTTTCAATTCTGGAATATCATAATGATTAATCAGTTCTGTTTGTTCTGTACTGGTTAACTCCAAGCTTTTGGTATTTACATGAGGACGATTAATCAGAATTTTTTTAAGACTACCTAACAAAGATCCTAATTCAAAAAGACTAACTTTTGATTTGTCCATTGGATCTATTTCAGCAGTATACTCAATAGAAATTTTTGTAAAAGGATGGATTGATTGGTTGGCTTGATTTTTATATTTATAGTATATATAATTCACAATTCGATCATCCAGGAGTGTCATTGCTTGTTCATTATCCATCAAAGCAGCGAATATCAGGTCAATACTTTGAAGTCCTAAATCCTGTTGAGAAATGTAGATGGAATAAGGATTTTGACCTTCCAACAATAAATTGACTTTCACCTGCACTAAATCTGGACTTGGTAATAAGCTTGCTAACCATTCATTGGCTGATGGTTCTAATTTAGATTTTATGGTATGTGGTATTTGAGGCAGCGGTGAAACGCTTGCATTGCTTTTAGGGTTAAAATGAATCGCTAGTTTGTGGTTTAGAGTTATTCCAGAACGAGGAGTTTGAATAACTTCCATTTCAGGAGGATAAGATCCTTTGGAAAAGGCTTCTGCTACTCCGGATGCCCTTTCAAAATTTCCTTTTACCGCCTGATAGACCTGTTCAGCCATCAATAGATCCGCAATGGCATCATTGATATCGATAATACGGTCTATTTCACGATGAATGGCTTCTTGTTCTTGGGGGCTAGCAGCAGGAAGTTTCGAATTACCAAAAGGATATGTTTTGACTGTACCTGAAAGAACTTGTTCTATTAATTTTATACCATCCAATACATTCCTAGCTTCAATTGCTTCAATACTTAATTCATTTTGATTACTTTCCTCTGCTTCTTGTATATCTTCTGCTTTTAATGCTGTAGAAGTTAATTTATTGGCTATTAAAGGAAATGCCATGCGAAGTGGGAATATAAATTTATCAGCTTCCATATTCGTATCTTCATATAAATCATGCAAGCCTCTTTCAAACTGATAGCCAAGTAATGCCTGAAGGGTTTGACCATTGCGCATGCCTTCTAAAAAGTCATTAGCTAATCTTACACGTTCTGAACTCAAATTGATGGCAAAGGGATTATCTGATTGATCTCCCTTAAAACTCTCATAATTATTCCTTAAAATGGCCGCCGTTGCCGCTTGGTCTATGGAAGGAGCATGTATGTATCCTAGGTTAGCAGTATCTACAGTTATTTTATCGGTATTCGATTTAAAAAATTCAGCGTCTTCAGAACTTAGTTGTTTTTCTATGAGGGTTCCTTTACTTGGTCTTACATCCATTAATATACCATAAGCACCTAAATATAGCCCTGCTTCTTTTTGTTGTCTTTGGTTGGCAACACGCTTTTCTTGCAATTTAAAATTAGTTAATCCTGTTTTCCAAGCATCCAAACGGTATGTACAACAATCTAAATGTTCAATTAACAAACGTTCAAGTCTAGCTGTAGGTGTTTTTTCCAATACCTTCAGGGCTTGTAAAATTTGATTCATGCTGTGATTAACCAATAGGTTATTTAAGACATGATCCTGATAAATATGATCTACAAGCTTTAAACTTCTATCTCCTGTTAATTGTGGAGCCGTTTGATAGAGGTGGTCAAACTTACTTTTTTTAGATTCTTTATCGGCTATATATAAAAATGGGGAATCAAAATATTCTTTTTTCGAAGTTATAAGTCCATTATTTAATAATAAAGAACTTGCTGCATCCGATTGGGATAGCAATAGTGCATGTCTCAATAGTAAATACAAGAGTGCATTCGGTTTTTCATTTCCTCCGAAATCTTCTAAACGGATTTTATTGCCATCCTTTTGTTGTAGCCATTCTATGTAATTGAGTCCATCACTGCTATAATTCCGAATTGGTTTGACTTCAGATTCTGGAGCATCATCAATTAAAGGACCTTTTAATGGATTTGGCTTAGATATAAAGAATTTCTCAGCTATAGGTGGCAATTCATCTGTTACTGGTACACCTAATTCCATTAATAATTTCTTACCACGTTCCTTTAATCCAGCAGCGATTATGGTCGCAATAGTACTGCTACTAAATTGCAGCTTTAATTGGTTATAAACTTGTTTCAGGCTTTGAGCGTAGCGTTGATGAAAATCTACAGAATTTGGATGTAAACCTAATACATTCAATAATATTTGATGTGGATCCCCTGACTTACCTAGGTAGGAAACTTGACTTATTTTTGTCTCCCAAAGAGCATCCATTTTTTGAAGTAATGATTTCACTTTAGCTGGGTAAGGGCCAAAAAAATACTCTTTTCTTGGAGTGAATTCAAGTTTATTAAATTGGGTGACGGGTAATACCCCATAAGGGTGTCTTCCAATTTTAAAAGCAGGTATAGGTCCTCTTCCTGAAACATAATTCGCAAAGAATTCTTGTGTTGCTTGAATCTCCTGATCTTGAAATATTGGATCTAACATTTCCTCCATGAAATAGCCCATTGTAGCTGGGAATAAAGCCTTATTCATTGCTTTCGCTTCTAATTGATCCTTTCCATTGGCATTTCTTACTTTCTGAAAGATGGAAGTCGATAAATTCAATGCTTCAGCAAAGACTTGTCCGTCAGATTTACGAAGAGGATTAGATTCTTGATCAAATTGCTCTGTTCCTTTAAAAATCCGATCATAACTTTCATCCGAATCCTCTACCCAAGTATATCCTGAAGCTCCGGAATCTGTATTATTCGTAGCTGTTCCTTGTTTTATGAATTCAAATCCTTGTTGATCATGCTGATGCGCTGTAAACAGCTCCTCAACCAATTCTTTAGATTTTACAGCATCTGTACTTACCTTTAAGCCTACAACAAATATCTGGTCAAAACCCTGTTCATATTGTTCATCAGAAAGATTAATTAGGGTTGCCATACCAGCTTTTTCAGCTTCAAAAAAATCAACCATCCATTTCAGATCATCATTTAAATGAATACCCCCGAAATCCTTACTGATGTTTGCATCTGTTTCTGAAGGATTTAATCCGACTGGCAGGTTATATTTTACTGGACTAGAAAATATATGACTTGTTTTGATTCCCTTATGATACATGATCACTACAAATTTATCAGGCAATCCTTTGGCATAGGGATTCTGATTCCAACTTGCGGATTGTGTGGCTAGAGAATCTTGAGAAGGAAATGTTTGAATACTAATTTCTATATCATTTAGCGTTGTATTTGTTGGCAAAGTTTGTTGTAAATTATAGGGTACTAGTTTCGTTTGATAGGTTTCTTTCTCCCAATCAGTCAGGTTGGAACTCATTAAATTGTTCCTTGCTAGTTCAATCTGGGATTCATCACCTTGAGCTAGCCATAATGATTTGAAAAAAGTAACTCCCTCCGGTTTTAGTCCTCCTTGTAATTCTTCTTCAGTTTGTACTAATAAAACCTGTTTATTTGCAGATACGGCCACCAAGTTGGAACTTGTGGGTAGGTATTGATCTTTAATCCATGCAGCCCGATTAGCTCCGAAGCTATGTACTAATGTTTTCCAAGCAGCACGTTTCTTACTTTCATCTTCCTCTGCTAAAGCAGTTTCTGCATAAAACAATTTGAGATGTGAAAGCTCATCACTTGTTAATAAGGGTTCATTTTTAATGATATTGCATTCATCAGGATAAATCCTCAGCCAAAGTTGTTTTTGATAATCAAAAGTTTTAAATCGTGTTTCTAAACGTAATGGAAAAAGTAATAAGGGATGACTGGCATCAAATTGTTCGAAATTTTCAATTGGATTAAATTGCCTGCGAATGATTTCTTCAAAGTCCTTGATTTGACCTAAGTTATCGCGAAGAGAGCCTTGCAATTTACTTCGTTGACTCTGAAAAACAGATTCCTTTTCCTGTAGTTTAACCATCCTTGGGTCTTTGGTTGATACTCCAAGCTGTTTTAAAGATGCTATTTCTCGATGAACTTGTGCTACTTTCGCATCCAACTCCATCATTGTATTTTTTAAATTTTTATGCTGTTTATCAATTGTAGAAAATTGATCTTGAATTTCTCTGATATTTCCCATAATTCCTTTTGTAAATCGTTATTTAGGAAGCATTCTTGATGCGTGTACAGCTACCATTACAGGTACCTGGAATAAAATATATGCTAATTGTGAAGAATCGGTATTTGGATTCCATTGAGCCTGCTGATCATCTTCTATAGGTTTGTTTTCCTGATCAGTTACGGCATTATAAGGTTGTAAACTGATGCTTTTATTCAATTGAATACATTGACCATCTGCTAATCCTAAGTCCTTCCATGAAAGGTTATTCCAATTGACTAATTTATGTTGATCTATGTCCAATCCAAACCTTGGCTCACCTGGTCTTTCTTTTAATATAAAAAACCAACCGGCATTGTCTGTTGTTTGTGTAGGATTTAAAGTTCCTCGAGCCTCTTCATCGTCCAAATCAAATCCAAAGAAATAGATGTCTGGATCTACTTTAGCCTCAAAAAGTGGTGTTTTGATCAAATCTTCTGGTGGATTTGCTTCCTGACTAGGGGTTAATTTGATTAAAGCCCGCTCTGCTTTTACCGATTTTTGTCCATTTTCTTCTCCCCAATCGGCTTTATGTGCATAAATAACTGCATTAGGGTATTTTTTCAATAATTCACCTCTAATGACCAATACCAACTGTGTTTTCCCACTTTGTAAAGCACGCTGATTGTGCGTACCAAGTTCATTCTTCCGTAAGGAATTTGGATCTGATGCATTCATTCTAGTAGTATTGATTCTTGACCAGGTATGAATTTCTGGAATGTCTTTCAACTTTTCCTTAATATCCTCTGGAATTGGTTGCTGAACCAAATAACTCTTTACATCCCAAAATTGACGGAAATAAGAACCTCTTTGATCCGTCAGATATTCTCTCCAAAGTAATTCCCTCGACATTTCATGATTGATGCCAACCATATACGATTCAATGAACTTCTGGTTATTTTCTAATAAGGTGATGCTGTTTTCTTCAATCTTATTAATGTTTGGTAGAAATAAATCTGTGGAAAGATCTACTAATGGTTTATACATTGGCAAATCAAATTCAGGATATGCCATGACAGGTGTAAATGTCTCTCTAAAATTGTTTTTAATGCGATCGGGAATGTGAATTGTTTTTTCTGTACGATTTTTTATAGTTAATCGAGGGTTTATTTTCCGAATGATTTCCTGATTAATCTCTTTTAAAGGTAGTTTGACTAAAACAGGCTCATTTAATTTAAAATTCATCAATTCATACGAATCCTTCAGAGCCAATTTAAAGTTTTGCGCTTCTTTACTATCCGCATTTCCGGTAGGCTTAGGGATTGTTTCACCAGGCTCACCTATGCTAAACCTGTCATTTTTAGGGTATAAATCTACATCGCTAGGCTTCTGTTCAAAATTGATAGTTACAGCTGGAGAAGTCTCTTGTAGATCCCATTTTCTGAAAAAGATGAAAGCTGCTAAACTCCCTAAGAAAAGTAAACTAAATAGCAGGTTTATACCAATGGCAGGAAAAATGAGCAATAAAGCTAGAAGGAATAAAAATGCATATAAGACATAGGTCTTAATTTTTGGGTACTTGTCTTTTAACCACAAATACCATTCTGGAACTGGGTTGCTTGCTGGAGTAATATCTTTAGGGATATCATTTATAGTGATACCTCCTGAAGGTTCAGTCTTATCTGGTAACACCTCTACTTCTGCATTATTGACGCGCTCTATGATATTGAATGCTGTGGCTTGACCAGTAAGATTTAATTTTTTCATAGCCTGACCTCTTGGTCGAATGATTTGTCTAAAAGTTCCAGACGTCATTGCCAATGGGACCATACTCTGTCCGACCTGAGATTTGACTGTAAGTTGATTTTGTAGTATTCGATTATGTAATGGACTACTGAGAAGAAAAGAAGAATTTAAGGTTAAAGGAACAAAATGATAATTATACAATTGCTGAGAAATGCTGATACCTAATTGCACCCATTTAATTTTATTGTTCATTTCCACCACCTTCCCGATTTGTTCCCAAGCAGCATGCATATACTCTTCCTGGTTCTTTTGAATGACTTGCGTTCCTATTCCTGCTGCTGCACGATAACGAGGATCTAAATTAAGTTCATGAATCCAATTTTTTTGATGAGGTAAGGGTAGATTGTTTCGATCTTTCAACAGTCTTTGTTGGATAGCATGCCATCTTCCGTATAAAGGGACCGTAATAACAGGATCTGGGTCTGCCTCTCCATTGTCAAGAACGATACGAGCTTGCTGGTTTATGGATTCTATGCTAGATGAACCTTGTAAATATTGATCCGCTAGATTAATCCGGTCAGCTATAGCGATGCTAAATGCATGAGGGTATGGGGATTCATCCCATTCCTCGTATTTCTGAACCTCTAATTTATCTTTTGGTTTAAGTGTATCAAAAGGTACACGTAAAGCCCCTCCTAATTTCAGTACTCCTTTTAAGGCTGGATCGGTAATTCCAGGTAGATTAATTCCAGGATGAAGGACATCCATATCCCGATAGCCAATGGATTTATCTGCTAATTTTGGTTTTAATAGGTTAACCAAATATTCAAAATCTCCCACGTCACCTGTTCTAAAATACCATCGATGATAATACGGGAACTCTTGGTTAGCCGAGCCTTCCCAACTGTTTTTACTAGCTATGGTATCAGGAGGTATATCAAGGCCTAAACCTGCAAGCCTACCCGTTTCGAAACTAGGAATCAAAAAAGAATGATATGACGTATTACCTTCTAACTTTCGAGGACTAATTATTCTGGAATATGCTCTGTCCGGGTTTTGTTTAATGGTGTTTTTAAGATTTGTTTTTACTTCTTGATGGTTAATAGACTGACTGTTTGCACCGTTTGATAGGTCCTTATTAACATGAACATGGGCCCATGCCCAAAGTTCATTAGCATTCGGAAAAACATCGGAAGCTAATACTGAACCTTTTAGTTTAAATCCTGGAAGTGGTTTATCCTTGATGTTTTTGATTTCTACAAATTCATCTTCTTTAAGAACGACTAATGTTAACCAAGGTTTCAGTCGTTGTCCATTTGCTGCAACAGGACTATATCGCCATGGAAAATCTTCCTCGTAAAAATCGATGTAGGGTAAATAATTGGGCTCAAAGTTGGTGATCCAATGCTTAGGCTCATTCTTAATAATGGATTTAGAATCTATTCCAATGACATCTCCAGGTCCATACAAAAATACTTCTTTGCTGATTTTTTCAGGTGTTAAAGGATTTCCATTTACCTGGGTTCCTCCTACTAGAATTTCTAAAGGTATACTTGCTCTTAATTTGACACTTGAATCTCCATCGGCCTTTGAAATATTCCTAGAAATACCCTGTCTTAACCAAGGTAAAAAACTATAACTTGCATTTATTTGACTCATATTTCCTCCAGTTCAAATTGTGATATGACTTGAAGCTGTTTCCCCAAACTTGGATCTTCAGCGATTTGCTGTTGCATAAATTGACTTGCTTCGTATTCACTCGCAAAAACAGCCTGATTCGAAAAGGTTTTATTATCTTTTTGAAAAACGACACTGTACAATTCTTCATGAACAGCCAATTTATCTTCAAAAGGATCTAATTTTTGTTTGTAATTTTTAGACAATATGGATTGACTCACACTAGCTCCATCAATAAAATGACTGAATAAATAATCCCCATTTTGAAAATATTTCTTCCAGTCTATAGGTTTAAATGGTACCTTATCAATGATAGTTAATTCATAATCAACCACCTTTCTGACCATATTACCAGTAGCAATGGTATCATCGCCCATCGATATTTCCACACCTCCCGGCAATTTTTCAAAAGCAGGTTTTGATAGTTTTTCTGCATCACTCATATTTTGGTATTGAGCACGTGCAAAATTTTCCTTTACCTCTTGCAGCTTTAAGTTGGTGTCATTAGAATTGGCTGATAAAATCTTTAATTCTTTAACATCAGCCGTTTTTTGACTGCCAATTTTATCGACAAGTAAATTTAATGGTAGTAGTTTTTGATTTAATACAAGACTTGCTGCAGGGTGTAAGATTAATAACTGTTTAGAAACCTCATCCAATTCTTTAAATGCTACGAGTAAATTTTTACCAGCTTTTATGAGGCTGTTCCATTGTTCAGGTTGTTTAAGTTGCTCTAAAAATATTGGCAGTATATGAATGTCTGGTAGACTGGTGTTTTTAGTTTCACCCCATGTTTTGTCAAAATTGGCTGAAATATCAAAGAACAATAAAGATACTTTTCCTGTCCCTTTTGCTCTCCAAGGTGTTGGACCTTCCAAAGACATGGAAATTCTTACTGTCATGATATCTATTCCAATAGCTCGTAAACTGAATCCTGCTGATAAGGAGATGATAAAATAGAACGGATTGAACTGGAATAAAGCATCAAAAGAAATATGTCCTTGAATGGAACAAGCTTTCAAATCAAATTTTATTTCAGCTTTTGCTCCAAATTGTACGGTATTAGAAGTAACCGCTTGATAGCATTCCACCCTTATTTTTGCAATATTGGTATTTAAAATGCTTATCGACATCCTTTTCATGCTTGGCAATGCCAATGGTGGTGGTGTATAAGCAGGATGGAATCCTCCTACCGATAAAACAAAGTTAGGTTCATCGCCCCAGGCTACTCGCAGAGCCATATCACCTTCTAGGGTCATCGTTTGTAAGATCGCAGAGTCAAAAAGACTAGCATCAAAAGTGAGTAACTTTTTACCGAAATCGATGGTGCCAATAAATGCTACCTGAATTTTTACGATTGGTGCTGCCTCATCAGGTAATATTAATTTTAAAACACCTAATATGGCAATATTACCAGGGATTTCTATAATTAACCCTAAGGATAAACTAATTAAGGTTGGTGTTCCCCAACCAATCTTTGCCATTGGACCAATTAGAAATTTATCTTGATATGGAGGGAATATTGCTTTTAAATCACTGATAATTCGCGGAGCATTTTCTACAACATTGCTCGGAAACATGATGCTGTTTACAGCTCCAGTTCGTACTCCATCACGCAAAGGATCTAATAAAACCGTCCGGTTTAATCCCAGAAGCCCTCCTACTCCGATTAACGCAAATCCAAATCCTAATTGAAGTCCTGGATTAAATTCAGCAGTGATAATGATCAACATCGAAAATCCTTTACTTCCGTCGGGCATTCGAGTTGTAATTAATCCTATTGCTTTTACAGAAACTAAATTGGCTATTGTTAATTCCATCACCCCCGCATATTCCTGCTTATCGAAATCTAGCAATAAGTATCCACCTCCACTTACCGGTCCAGCATTAATAGAAAGTCCTATCCCATTTGGTGGTTTCAGTCCAAAATTTAAATCTAGATCTCCGAAGAGACCTTCGGTTTTATCGAGGGGAATTAAGGAATTTTTTACTCCAATATTTTCAACCATAGCTACAATAGGACCTAAATTGGCTTTGATGCCTAATCCTACACTTAAGTTGACAGCAGGTTTATTTTCATGTACTCCAGCTTTAAATTGTAGATATAAGGTGGTTAATTGAATAAAAAAGATATCCAGATTAAGGGACTTAGCAATTTCGAATCCAGTTTGTCCTTCGAATAAGATGCCATTTTTTGAACTCCAAGTTAAGCCCATGTCAAACTCAACAAGTAGAGGATCTTCACCTAGTAATTTGCTGATAAATGAATCTGCTCCATCACTTGCCGGTTGGAATATAAACCGTATGACAGGCTTTTTATCTCCTTCTTCATCGCCTTCGCCTGTGTTCATTATCAATATGAATTCAGGATCTGCTATTGAGCCTTTTACTTCTAATGATATTTTAAAACCTTCAGATTCTAAACGAGTTCCAGTTGGATTTCCTATAATGGTCCATGGGTCTTCAGGTTCTCCTAAAATTCCAATTTCTCCAAATAATTCAGTTGAATGCAGATCGAAATCAAAGGTAGTTTGTGAAGGAGTGGTTTTTATGAGCAATAGATTGTCAGAATTCATTGTGCCTTTCACATACAACTCTATATCTGGTTTTAACGGTATTGTGGAGTTGTGCATTCCATTAAATACAGGATTAAATAATAATCCTTTTGCAGCAGCAGTTGATGTTTTTGTCTCTGGAATTGGCATGATGATTAATGCCGCTTGCCACATGGATAAATCTGATGAAGAAACCTCCCGAATAAAAGGAATATATAATTCTTTAATACCTTGTGAAGACCAGGTATTTGCATTTAATGCAGCATCTGCTAACCTTTTACGAGGTAAGTTTCGAAGGACAGGAATTTCAAAACTTAAAAAAGCTCTTTGCAAAGCATCTAAGAATTCCACATGATTAAAATCCTGCCCTGGCAAATTCCAAGAATAGGTTTTATTAAATTGTTCGTAAGGATTGCCAATTACATCAATCAATTTCTCCCAATGAATAGTTGCCTTTTGATAATTGACACGATGAGGGCCAACAGGAGTTACCTTTTCGTATTTAATGACTCCTAAAACATGACAAACACTGTATATGGTTGCCTGCTTTTGTTCCAAATAACGAACCAATAAACCCTCAAATAATTGCTCAGCCATCTCATTCCAAAAAACAGGAGAATCCAATGGGCCTGGTAAGCCTGTTAAGGAGGTATTACCCAAACTGCTCAACCGCTGTAATATTGGTTTTATGGAATTAAATAATGCTTTAGCTGCTTGGGTTTTTTCGGTACTTCCATTGATTAATTCTTGTACAGCAGCAAGCATATCATCTACTTTTTCGACAAGATCAAATGCCGTTGCGATAGCTTGCATAGAACCCGATGCGATATTGCTATACCAACCAAATTGCAATAGCAACAATTCAAATTCTTGTTCATTACGAAGTGCAATCTTAAGTGGTTCTATAGATTCACTTAAGGCGAGTGCAATAGGTTTTACGAAATCACTCATAATTCTTTCATTTTAAATGAAGGACCATATGGTTTATATTTTTTTAAAAAGATAATCCTGACATATTCTACAAAATGCAAGTTCTTGTTTCCTGATTGGAATACTTATATCTCCAGTTTTTCTTCGCATTAAACAATCTTGCGATGATCTGTAAATGTTTTTCCTATAGGTGCCCGCTCCCTCCCATAATTCTAAATTGTCATAGGTATACATTGGATTTATGATGTTCCGATCGACATTAACTCCTGTGGCTGAATGTACAGTCAATGGTTGTAACCGTTCAGAGGCGCTCAATAAATTAAACCATTTAAATGCTGAATCTGGAACTCCAGAAATGTTTGTTTTGGAATAAATTAAATTAGGGTAATCGCTATGAATCTGGTCACCTTGGGTATCTGAAGGAGATAAATTAGACGTTCCTTCAATATCATATTCATCGCCTAATTTCAAAAGTTTGCCTAAAGCCCTTACTACTACTTGGTGCCAGAATCCATCCAAGGTTGTCGCTACATAGGCATATTGATTTGCATTAGGACTTGTAAATTCGAAATCTCCACCTGAACCTGAGCTTGGTACAAGAACGGCAATTAAACTATTTCCATTTTCCCCAATTTTTTTTCCTTTTACTAGTAAGTCCGATAAGTTTATTGTGTTTGCTTGATCCTTTACGGTCAACGTATTTAGCTCCGCTGCAATCAAATCATGATTTAATCGCAACTGTTCAGTTGCTGGAGTTAGCATCGATTCATAGGCAGTGCTTTGTGGACTTGATGCTGTACTTAAGCTAGGACCAGATTGATTACTACTCTTGAAATGTATATAAATGGATAACCAATGAGGTTTTATTTGCGTGTATTGAAATGGAGAACTGTTAATTAGTTTATTCACTAATTCAAGGCAATGATTGTAAAACATAAGCTCTTGTCCTGCTGTAAATCCTTCAGCTAACAAGATGATATTGGTCGTATCACTTGGTGAAACTCCTGTTCCAAATGGGTAAATCTTACGTGCAAGCATAATTTCACATTTATTAAGGTTCATGGCTATTTCAATTGCTAGAAACACCATTTGCTCTGAATCCTTTGGTCTTGTAATCGGTTATATCTATTTCAATCTATCTGGATTAATACGATACCTAAACAGGTATTCTCATTCCAGCGAGTATTAATAGATACTTAAATAATTAATAAAGAAAAATTATAAAAAATGTAATATGTAATTGCTAGTTAGATGTGCGTAATAGTTTAAGCTTTGGCTAATATTATTCTAAAATAATGATTATAATTTAAAAATCAAATATATATTTAATTATCAATCAATAAGTTATAACATGTAAATTTATATGTTAATTTTGTTTAAGCAACATAGTTATACAAACAATATAAATAATCTAGTAGAAAAACTGCTATGATTTAAATTAAAAAGCTGAGTCAAAATGACTCAGCTCGAACGATTTGGGTATGATAAAGCAAATATGCTTAAATTAAAATGTATTCTTATGATTTAATCCAATGAAGATTCTATAACCATATCCTTCTTCCAACATCTTTATTTGTACAACAATTTTTTATATGTTTTATTTATAAATGGTGATTTCAGTTATTCAGTGTTTATTATAATTTAAATTTTATAAACACAAGATAAAAACCTATCACTAATATCATGCCGAAACTTTGTTTTTATTATGAAAGATTAAATGTTTGTTAAATAGCAAATGATTAAACAAGCTAAGAAATTTATAATAAAGTTGATGGGGTTGTAATTTGAATAATTTAAGAACTTTATGAAGTTATTGTGCTGCGAATTAGTGGATTTTATTCAATAGAAAACACGATATAAAACTAATTATTCGTTGAAAATGAAGGCTTTAATTTGTTCTTATTTATAAATAACCAACAGTTTTTTTTGGTATATTTAAAGAAAACTGAACTACCTAAATTATCTTATAATGATTAAAAAACATAAATCATTCTCATCTTATATATGTACTTCTCTTTGTTTTGTTTTATTGATTTTACATCATAAATCCACTGCACAAAGTTATTCCAAATCAACTAAAATATTTGATCTCTTTGAAATATCCATTGATATAAAAAAAGATAAACTAATTCAATCTATAGAAAAGCCTCTGCAAGTATCATTTACAGCCCCATCAGGTAAAATTACACAAGTTGATGCTTTTTGGGATGGTGAGTTTAATTGGAAAATTAGATTTATGCCCGAAGAATTAGGTCAATATAAATTTTATTTTTTGAATCAAAACAAAGTAAAAAAGTATTCTTTCAAATCAATTAAAAACAATTCAAAATTTGCTGTTTATACTAAAGGTAAAATAATCCACCAAAAGGGAAATTATCATTTAAGCCACCACGATGGTAGCCCTTTTTTTTACCTAGGTTGTACCGCTTGGAATGGTGCTTTAAGGTCTACAGATGAAGAATGGGATGTTTATTTGGAACATCGAAAAACCAACAATTTCAACGTTATACAATTTGTTACTACAGACTGGAGAGGCTTTCCTATGGATTATTTTGATATAAAACCTTATGAAATTAAAGATTCTATCCTCATAAATCCTAAATACTTCCAAAAATTAGATGAAAAATTTTTACAAATAAATCAAAAGGGATTAATCGCTGCACCCATAATTCTATGGGCTTGGACAAATCCTGGAAATCCAGGTAATGATTTATCCATAAAAAATGCGGTAAAATTGGCTAAATACATTAAAGCACGTTATGATGCATTTCATGTTCTATGGAATTTAGCTGGTGATGGTGATTATTTGGGCAAATATGAACAGCGGTGGAAAGAAATTGGGAAACAAGTATTTGGTAATACAAATGAAAACCAAAGTTTAGTTACCTTACATCCTCGTGGATTTCAATGGTATGCACAAGCATATAATATGGAAAATTGGATAAATTATTTTTCTTATCAAACTGGGCATGTTAATTCAAGTTTTACGGCAAAATGGAAATCCAACGGACCATTAGCAAATCAATGGAATGATTTAATTCCTAGGCCATTTATTGATACGGAACCCGTTTATGAGCATCCAGGCCAGAATAATAATGCGAATGAAGTAAGAAAAAGTATTTTACAAAGTTTATTTAGTGGTCCTATTGCTGGTACTGGTTATGGAGCCTGGACCACTTGGCCTTGGTTAAGAAAAAATGAAACGTCTATTAATCATGGAATGACAAAACCAACAGCTTACGACTGGAAAGATGGTATTGAATCAACAGCAAGCAAACAACTTGCTCATTTATATAGGTTTATGAATACATTAGAATGGTGGAAATTTAGGCCTTTGGTCAAAAACTTTATAGTTGAACTTGAATATGAAAAGGATAACCCTATTTTTATTCTATCTACTGAAAATAACGAACAACTATTGGTTTATTTTACGAGTAATGGAATTTTCAAAATTCGAAATCAACATCCCAACTTGAAATTCCAAGCTAATTGGTTTAATCCTTCCAATGCTGAAATAAAATCTGCAGAAATAAAAAATACTCAAAGGTTTATTGAAGTAAACAGGATGGAACTATCTGATGCAATATTACATGTTAAATATTACTAACAATAGGAGGTCTAACTTGTTTAATAAACATTCTTAATAACTTAAAATAGAATCTAATGACTGCTGACGAAATAATTCAACGTGCCGAATCGCATGGACTGTCAATTGAAGAAAACTTATCCATAAATGAAATGGGACTAGATTTTAGGGTAGTCTTTGCTACTGAACGTTCTGGAAAACAATGGGTATTTCGTATCCCTCGTAGGCAGGATATGATGGACCAAATTCAAAAAGAAAAAAGCATTTTAAATTTAGTCAAAAAACACTTGGCTATTGAAGTTCCGGACTGGCAAATAGCCACAGAAGAATTAGTTGCTTATCCCCTATTGAGTAATAAACCAGTGTTAACTTATGATGCGCAAACTTACGATGTGACTTGGCACATGGATCAAACAAGTCGACATTATATACCTTCTCTTGCAAAGATTTTAGTCGATTTGCATTCCATTCCACAACAAGAAATAGAAACTCATCAATTAGATGTGAAATCTCCAAATTTCATTCGTCAGGAGATTGAAAATCAACTTCTTTTAGTTTCTAAAGAAATTGGTATATCAAACAAATTAGAAACACGTTACCAACGTTGGTTAAATAATGACCTATTATGGCCTAATTTTCAAGCTTTTATACATGGCGATTTATATGCCGGACATGTTTTAAGCACAAAAGAAGGACATATTACTGGAATTATTGATTGGACTACCGCTCATATGGGTGATCCAGCCATGGATTTTTCTGGTCACTTAAATGTGTTTTCTATAGAAAGTTTAAAAGAATTAGTAAAAGCTTATGAAGAATTAGGTGGTCATACATGGGATTATATGTTGGATCATGTTGTGGAAAGATCTGCGGCAAGTCCTTTAGCCTATGGCTTCTTTGCGCTGGAAACAGGAGACGATAATCATATTCAAGCTGCCAAAAACCTGTTGAATCCTACTTCTTAATAAGATTACACATAAAATAAAACGACCATTCGTTGTTACTCTGAAAGGTCGTTTCTACTTTCAAGCTCTAAATCTTTGTGTTGATAATATATTTCTATTAGAAAGGTTATATAGGTTTTAACGAGCATGTTATCTTTATTAAAATTTTAAACTAATAATAATTAACCTATTAAAAATAATTATATTAGCTTAAATCAATTTTAAGTCACCTAAATATCCACACTATTTCTAAACGCTATGTTTATGTTATTCACTTATAACAGCAATAAACAAAGAAGTTTATTGTGTATTATACTCTTCATTATTTCAATTTCAATAAATGCACAACATAAAAATCCGGATGCTAAAGCCGCCGAAATCGAGAAGCAATTAACTGATGAAGAAAGATTTCAACTGCTTTACAGCATTCTAGGAAATGTTCCAAGTATCGGAATGCCACGTGATCCCAGGATTCCAGAAGGTGTCTCTATGAGTGCTGGATATACTCCTGGAATTCCAAGATTAGGGATTCCTGCAATTCAAAGTAGTGATGCTAGTATGGGAGTTACCAACCCAGGCTATAGGCCAGATGACAAAGGGGCTACAGCTATGCCTTCATCAATTTTGGCTGGTGCAAGTTTCAATCCTCAATTAATTCATGATGGCGGGGTATTAATAGGAAAAGAAGCAAAAGTTAGGGGATTTAATGTGATGTTGGCAGGTGGAATTAATCTGGCACGTGATGTACGAAATGGAAGAACTTACGAGTATTATTCCGAAGACCCTTGGCTAACTGCAGTATTAGGTGCTTCGGCAGTCAACGGAATTCAAAGCCAGCAAGTCATATCCACCTTAAAACATTATTCGTTAAATTCTAATGAAACCAACCGTCATTGGTTAGATGCTATTATTGATCCTGCCGCTCATCGAGAATCTGATTTATTATCTTTTGAAATAGCAATTGAAAAATCGCAACCTGGATCAATCATGAGTGGTTATAATATGATTAATGGTGAATATGCTAGTGGAAATAATTATTTGTTAAATGATTTATTGAAGAAAACTTGGAATTATAAAGGTTGGGTGATGTCTGATTGGGGCGCAGTACCAGATTGGCGATATGCTTTATATGGGCTTGACCAAGAATCAGGTATTCAGTTGGATGTTCAACAATGGGGAGCAGAGGCATTTACAGATTCTTTAAGAAATGCGTATCATCAAAATAAATTCCCTAAAAAGCGCTTGTCAGATATGGTGACGAGAATGCTACGATCTATGTTTGCTGTAGGCGTCGACCAATGGAAAGATATTCCAGAAGTCGATATGCAAAAACATCATGAAATCGCATTAGAAACTGCAAGGCAAGGAATGGTTCTTCTTAAAAATGAAAAGATTTTACCTTTATCAACAAATGAGCCTCTTAAAATTGCAGTGATTGGAGGATTTGCCCATAAAGGTGTTGCTTGTGGTACAGGTTCTGGAGCGGTACTTCCAGTTGGTGGTTTTTCAGGGTCTTTAAGTATTGGAGGTACTGGCATTATGGGCAATGCTAGAAACCTTTATTTGCTTCCATCTTCTCCCTTAGAAGAGTTAAAAAAATTATTACCAAATGCTACAATTGAATTTGATCCGGGTTATACGATTGCAGAAGCTAAGTTATTGGCAAAACGTTCAGATATCGTTATCGTTTTTGGCGTGCGAGTGGAAGGCGAAGGATTTGACTTGGCAGATCTCTCCTTACCTTGGGGGCAAGATCAATTGATTGAAGAAATTGCAGATACCAATCCAAATACCATGGTGGTTTTGGAAACAGGAACTGTCAGTTCCATGCCTTGGCGAACTAAAGTTAAGGCGATTTTACAAGCTTGGTTCCCTGGCCAAGCAGGTGGAACAGCCATTGCAGAAATATTAACAGGAAAAACCAATCCATCAGGAAGATTACCAATAACTTTCCCATTGTCTTTAGAACAAACACCTAGGCTCGAAATTGATCAACAAGGTACCCCTTGGGGAACCAGTACAACTATAGTTTATAATGAAGGTGCTGATGTAGGATATAGATGGTATGCTAATAAGGGTTTTCACCCGATGTATGCTTTCGGATATGGCTTAAGCTATACCAACTTTTCTTATTCAGATTTACAGATATCAGGTGGAAAAATAATTACGGCAACGTTTACAGTTACCAATACGGGAAAACGTGCTGGTGCCGATGTTCCCCAACTTTATTTAACAAACTTCGAAAATGAAAACAAAACTCGTTTACTTGGTTTTGAAAGAATTGAACTTGAAGCAGGTGAAAGTAAGACAATAACTATTACTGTTGAACCAAGATTATTGGCAAACTACCATTGGGAAAAGCAAAAATGGGAAATTAAGAAAGGTACTTATTACCTAGCTTTAGGTAAGTCAGCAGTAGATTTACCATTGAAAGGATCTGCACAATTGCAAAATCAGCTTTTTGGAAAATAATTGAAATTAGGTTTTTAAGAATTTATAATTAATCAATTAAAATATGCTTTTGATAAAATTCCAGATTGATAGTATGAAAAATGAAATCAGTAAAAATGGAATTATGAATAGTATCAAACCATAATTTCCAGTTCCAATACTAATAATTAGAAGAAGAATAAAGAATCCTAGGTATATATATTTTCTTTCCATTTATGTGATCAATTTTATAGTAAGAAATGTCAAATCTAGTACTGTCTGTATTTGAGTAAGAAACGACCTCCTTAAATGGTTGTGTTTAATCTAATGGGTAATGCTCCTTTTCATTTGAATTGTTCGAGCAACTGAAAAATTTACTTAATGATAAGGTCATGGACAGCGTTAATCTTTTTCTTCTCATAAACAGTCTATTTTTATAGTTGCCATTAGATTAAACATAAATAATTTAAATTAATCAACATGCAAAAGATATTGTACGTTATTTTTGTTACTATTTATAATAGCTAATTATTAGAAGTTTACTAAAAATGTATTAAAATACATTCTAATAATTTGAAGTATTATTATCATCAAAATTTGAGTTATAGTATAATTTTAGTTCAAACCACTTCTATTTTAAAATATTTTAGTTAATTTATGTAAGGATCTATTATTGAATTTAAACCCATACATTTTGAGAAATAAAATTTTGACCTTTTTGCTATTATTAATGACTTCCAGTTTTGCACCAGTCTGTGCTCAAATTCCAAATACTTTAACTATTGACGAAAAGATTTACGGATTATCCAAATTTTGGAGTGAAGTAAATTACAATTTTGTGTATTTATATAAAATTGACAGAAACGAATGGGATTCTGCCTATAAAAAAGCGATAACTAATATTCGAAATACGACAAACGATTATGAATATTTCAGGCAATTACAGAAACTTTGTGCCTTGTTAAAAGATGGACATACCCAAGTATATATTCCCGATGAAATTCAGAATCGACTGTTAACAACAGATTTTGGAGAGTATCGATTATTTTTGACCAACGTTCAAGGAAAAGTATATGTTTATAATGTGAACATGAGCAAAGCTAAAGAGATTCCTATGGGAAGCGAGTTGTTAAAAATAAATGGACTAACAACCAGCGCATATATGGAAAAATATTTAAAGCCTTATATATCAAGTTCAACAGAATCTTCTTTGATAGATAAAGCGACATTTAATTTATTAACTGGATTTGAAGGAGAAAAATATAATATTGAAATAAAAACTCCAAAAGGTGAAATAAAAAGGTTTACCATAACTCACGCCAAATCATATGAAAAGGAATTAGCTGCAGAAGCTTTACCTGATCGGAAAATTTTTGAATTTAAATGGTTAGAAAATAACATCGCATACCTTGCTATTCGGTCATTTAATGATGCTTCTGTAGTTTCTGAATTTGAATCAAAATTATCCGAATTGAAAAAGGCGAAAAGTATCATTTTAGATATCCGTAATAATGGAGGTGGAAGCGGAAGAAATGCATTAAATATTGCAAAGTATTTTATAGCAAATGATACGATATATCCTGCAAAGAATTATAGTAGAAAAATAATTCCCTCAGACAGGGCAATTGGTTCTTTCTTAAGTCGGCAAGATACTGTAAACGGCAAGGCTCAATGGGGCATTTCGAAAGAAGATGCAACAGCATATTATAAATCATATATGGGAACACAATTTCATAATTATGAGTATAAACCCATAATTAGCCAATCTGAACTAAAATTATCGGTTCCAACGGTTATTATGACCAATAATTACACTGCTTCTGCGGCAGAAGATTTTCTAATATACCTTTATAATGAAAGCAACATTATCAGAATCGGAGACTACAGCAATGGCAGCACAGGACAGCCTCTGGAAATCGAATTGCCTGGAAATGCCTCTGCATGGATCTGTACAAAAAAAGTAACCTTAGCAAATGGTGAAGAATTTGTTGGTATTGGAATTAAACCACATATTCAGATTTCTAGAAATTTGAATGATGTTCTGTATCCACTGAAATACGATTCGCAATTGCAAGAATCTCTTAGATATTTGAAAGCTAATAGGAATAAATAATAGTTGATACTTGTTTTACCGAAAGATGAACAAAACAACTTAACCAATTAGGTTAAAGGTTTATCGATTACCCGCAGGGTCTATATTTAATATTCTACCTATTTATTTAACTTGATTATTGATTTCCACCATCATAATAAATCCATTTTAACATTAATAGAAATTGAGACTACAGTGCGGTTTCCAAAATCCTTACAAGGCAATTGCTTTGAATTACGGAAATTTATTTCAAGAACCTCTTGACTAAACTTAACTATTACTTAAAGCCATATTTATTAAATTTCATAAATGGTAATGAAAGAATCTATTGCGTATGGAATTGTCAATCTTAAATTCATTGAAGTTAATTTACTAATTTGCTGAATAATAAGTCCTTTCCGAATCTTTTTCAAGCCCTTTTACACTATAAAAAGTTTGTGTTTTCTCATAAAAGATCAAACTACCATTTACCTTTGCATTAAAATCATGGATATTACAACATTTAGAGTTTCTCTTTTTCTATTTAACCATGCAGAGGTGCTCAAGGCTCAAAAACACAAGTATACTTAGCGAAAAAACAGCAATATTTAATTCAAGATTTTAATTGAAAAATATTAACCCAGTTTATTCAATAGCTTAAACTGGGTTAATGAAATAATAGATGAAATATTTAAGCCTTTATATTAGTAAACGCTAAATCCAATAAAGTTGGAGAATCTATTTGATCAATCTCAACACCCTCTATTGCAGTGTTTAATATCTCATTATTATTAATAATTCTATAATTCGGAAAAAACCTAATTACTAAAGCATTCAAAATATCATAAATGTCTGGATAATTAAATTGGAATGAAGAAAAGTCCTCCTCCCAACTCCTAATATTAAGTGTACGTATTGTGTAATAAGGTATAATATGACTTATTAATAAAGAATAATATTTAAATGGTTCTGATTGTATATGAAATGTATAATGGTGACATAAATGTCCAGTTACAAATGAGTATGACTCTATGTTTGAATTCAACATTTTTTTAAGAATCTTTTTAAAAGACTTCATTCTCTCTAATTCAATTTTTCTATCCACATGAAGAATTTGCATTCTTTTTAAATACTCTTCTGATGATTCATACTCTTCACTTAAAACCGAAACACCAAATGGATAATAATTTTTAAGTACAGATATTATATTTTCTAAATTCATTAATCACATTTTTCATATATTAAACTACCAGCTCCAGGATTTGTACCCATTTGACTTGCTGTATTTGCCGATGGGCCTAATTTTTCTTTTAAATAATCCCCTGTTAATCGTACAACTCTGTTAGCAATATTATATTCAGCTAATTTTCCAGTTCTATATTCCTTATTAGCTATATTTAATGCTTTATTAAATGCTTCAGCACTAAATCTTGCAGCATCTCCAAAAGAAATTCTTTCATTTAATACAGGCGAATACATAGGCATTCCAATTTCAATATTAACATTTTAAATAAAACCCTTCGCTTAAATAAGCATGATCCTCTCTATTTCCTTATGTCTTGAACCTATTATAGCCTATTCGTTTAGTTAATTTTGTAATTCTTTCCCTATTTTTTTTAAGTATTTCTTTTCAAATCCAAAATTGAAATAAATACCTTTCAACTCTTTGCGGTAAGACTATCATTTGGTTATGATTAGAAAAAAATAAATATCCGTAATTTCTTTAAAGTAAATATTCTTTTTCTGATATAATTAATTTATAGAATGTAACCCCATTTTGTTTCCTTCGGTATCTATAAATAATGCAAAGTAGCCCATCTCAGGACTAATTTCTGTTTTCGAAACAATGATCTGACAACCATACTGCTCTACAATATCAAGCATTGACTGCAGGTCATTTTCAGCGTTGAGATAAAGAACAGCTCCTTCCGAAGTTGGATTGTAATTATTTCCTTTAGCCAATACTACATTTACAGTCTCACCTTCGCTCGGCAGAACACCCATTTGAATTCCGTCCATTTCAACCTCTTCTATTAAAATACCTAAAATTGATTGATAAAATTTTTTCGCTCTTTGAAAGTCTGTTACCGGAATTTCCACAATTGAAATTAGATTCTTCATAATGATTATTTTTTATTCAATTGTAAAATTAAAATATTCGAGATTTTCAAAATAGTAGAAATGCGACAACCTAGTCTTTCGTGTAAAAAATAGAAGATAAATTCATCTGTTCATCTGTCAAAAACTCTTTAGGTTTTGTTCCTGTAAACTCTTTAAAGTCTTTAATAAAATGGTTTTGATCGTAATATTCGCTTTCGTAGGCAATTTGGGTCAGTGTTTCAGTATTTTGGTTTAGCACCATTTTTAAAGCTGTATGAAATCTTATCACCTTTCCTAACTGTTTTGGACTGATGCCTATTTGCTTTTGGTTTTCGGGTAATGTGAAGCGTACCAAAGCATCATTTTTATTGGCACAAAGTAGAATCCCTATTGTTGGGTTTTCGTGTGGTAACTTTTCAATGCGATCGTAGTAGTTCACATACATCTGAAGTTGTCCAATGTCTTGATGTGTGAGTTTGGTTGTTTTAATTTCAATGATTACAAAGCATTGTAACAAGCGGTTGTAAAACACCAAGTCCACAAAGAATTCGTCACCCTCAATATGTATTCTTTTTTGCCTTGCTACAAACGAAAAACCATTACCTAACTCCAACAAAAAATCCTGCAAATGCGTAATAATGGCATTCTCCAAATCCCTTTCGTAGTATGATGCTTCTCTTTTCAACCCCAGAAATTCTAAGAACATTGGGTCTTTGATGATTTCCGTAGCATCGGATGGTTGCTTCTCTTTTTTGGCAACAGCTAATACGATTTCTTTGTCATTGCTCAACAAAAGTCGTTCGTATAAGTTGCTGTAGATCTGTCGTTCTAATTGACGCACCGTCCAATTATTCTTTACAGTTTCGGCAATATAAAACTCCCTTTGTTCTTGATTGTCAAGGCGAATCAGTAGTTTGTATTGGCTCCAACTCAATTGCGAATACAGTGTATTCGTAATTGGAAATGTACGGTAAAACTGTCTGAACAGTTCAATTTGCCTTACCGAAAAGCCACTACCAAATTCCGGTTCCAATTCTTGGGAGATAAATTGAGTGAGATATTTTCCATAATCAGCACGGTCTTTCCCCTCTTGTTCTTCCTCAAAGATACGCTTGCCGATATTCCAATACATCAGGCTTCGCTGATGGTCGACTGCACGGATGGCCTTCACTCTTGATTGGGAGATAATGGCTTTTATATCGGTAATAATGGATTGGTTTGTAAGCATTATTTACATCTAAATGACGTTATTATACGTAAATATATAAAATATCACATGGAATAAACTTCAAAGGAAGTGTTATTAAGGATACTTGCTGGATTAATGATGTTGCAAGATTTTCCTGGTTTAAGTGGATTTGATTTTTTTATCGCTAAAACGATGGTTAATAGAGTGAATCCTTAAAAGACAGTGATGGATTGGTTCAGCCCCACTACCCCCACACAATACCCTGAACCATCCCATTTTGGGGTGGCTTCAAACAAATTAAACCAACATTTCAAAAAAATGGGTTTTGTTGTGAATAAGATTTGCTCAAACAAGTTTGGCAAACCCTATTCACAACAAAACCCTTCAATTAGCATTGAAGGGTTTAATTTGTTTGGCGGAGAGAGAGGGATTCGAACCCTCGATACAGTCATCCCGTATACAGACTTTCCAGGTCTGCTCATTCGACCACTCTGACATCTCTCCAGATGTTTGTGGGTGCAAATATATAACTTTTCACCCTTTCAGCAACATATTCCTGAAAATAAATTTTCATTCTAAAATCTTATCTGTAAATTAGCCTAAAGCAACTATGAAGCGAATTTTATCTATTGATGGTGGAGGTATACGAGGAATTATCCCTGGTATGTTACTGGTATCCTTAGAAGATAAACTCAAACGAGCCACACAAAATCCTGAAGCTCACCTCAGTCAATATTTTGATTTCTTTGCCGGCACTAGTACTGGAGGCATTTTACTCAGCATTTTACTTTGTCCTGATCCTGATGATCCATTAAAACCTCGGTTTTCCGCACAAGAGGCCTTAGATATTTATTTATCGCATGGCACCGAAATATTTACTACCAGCGGATGGAGACGCTTCTTGAACCAATTCGGACTGCTAACGGAGTTATATGATAATAAAGTACTTGAAAAAATCTTATTCAATTACTTTGGTGACACCAAACTAAGTCAGCTCATCAAACCTTGTATATTTACCGCTTATAACATAGAACTTCGTAAAAACCATTTATTCCGTCAACAAAAAGCCATATCTCATGGCGCTTCCAGAGATTTTTTCCTTCGTGATGTTTGTCGAGCAACTTCAGCAGCACCCACCTATTTTTCGGTAGCGGAAATTTACTCTCTGGCGGAAACAAGATTTCCCTTAGTTGATGGAGGTATGTTTGCACATAATCCTTCTATTTCGGCGCTTCTAGAAGTGTTAAAGACCTATAAAACTTTTAAAATAGATGATGTACATATCCTTTCCTTAGGAACTGGTATCGCAAAAAACGCCTATAAATACGAAGACTTTAAAAAACAAAAAGCAATATCCATCGGACCTGCCTTAGTTGATATCATGACGAGCAGTTCCTCAGAAAGTAACGATTACTTCTTGCAACAATTGTTTCGCTCGGTTCAACGATCTGCCAATTATATCCGGCTTGAACCTTCCAACTTATCTTCAATTGAACCTTCATTAGATGCTGCTTCCGCAGCAAATATCCAGAAAATAGTGTCCCTGGCGGATAAATTAATCAGTGACAATGAATCCTTATTAGATGCATTAGTGAATGACTTGATCATTGAAAAAGAACAAAAAGAAAATTTAAACAACAAAAAAGACCATTCTGTATGGAATTTCTTAGGTCTTAAAAATAAATAACAGCATTAACCTCAATACGAATCATGGGAAAAACAATCGCACTTATAGCTCACGACGGAAAGAAAGCCGAAATGGTGGCTTTCGTAAAAGATCATCAAGAAGAATTAGCCAAAGCTCACCTGATAGCAACCGGTACTACAGGCTCCTATATACAACAAACGGGTTTGCAAGTAGAATTAAAATTAAGTGGTCCTAAAGGTGGTGATGCTCAAATCGCTGCACTTGCAGCGGAAGGCAAAATTGATGGTATCATTTTCTTTCGCGATCCACTAGGTAAACATCCCCATGAACCCGATATTCAAATGCTCATGCGCATCTGTGACCTTTGGAATGTACCTCTAGCCACAAACCCCGCAACTGGAACATTGATCATTAAAGGGCTTCTGGAGTAATTGTAGTATATAGATTTTAGTAGTTAGTAGTTAGATTTTCCTGTCTATCGAATTGTTTGGATAATATTAAACATGACAAGTAAATTGTTACCTAATTGGTTGAAAATCCTATCAAACTTTATCCATCTAAATACTTTATACTAACTACTAAATACTAATTTAATTTTTTTATTAAAAATGGAAAACGAAGTACTAGTACAAATGGGCGAACAGGCCTATACAACACATATCACATATAAAGATTTAAATTTAATAGCAGATGAACCTGAAGATTTAGGGGGACAGAACTTAGGCTTCCCTCCTACAGCTTTATTTTTATCATCCATTGGCAGTTGTAAAGCCATGACGATGCGCATGTATGCCGATCGTAAGCAATGGAAACTAAATTCCATTGAAATCCAAGTATACAGCGAAACGATCAAAAGTGAATTACAACAAACTACCTTTATCACGTGCAATATAAAGATTGATGGAGAATTGGATGCAGAGCAGCGTAAAAGGCTTTATACTATTGGGGAAAAATGTCCAATTCAAAAAATGTTATCCAATCCTGTGGTTATAGAAAGTAATCTAATTGATACAATATAACCTAAAAATAAATCAGGATTGTATATTTGCAGTCGATTCTTAATGTAATATATGCCGAAGATTAGCGAGCACACCATCAATAGTCCGTTCAGAAACTACTCTCGTGAGGAATGGAAAAGGTTAAATGGACAATTGACTCATTCTATTTTAGAGGAAGATTTAGACCAATTGCACGCGCTGAATGAGCCCCTCACGATGGAAGAGATCGAAGATGTATATATTCCTTTGGCTCATTTATTGGAATTACATATCAATAATTTTCGCGATTTACATGTCCAAAGCAATTCCTTCTTTAAGCGTAATCATGAAAAATTACCTTTTGTTATTGGCATTGCTGGCTCTGTAGCTGTAGGTAAAAGTACCACCGCTCGAGTTCTTAAGAAGGTGTTATCTTTATTACCTAATAAACCGAAAGTAGAGCTGGTAACTACCGACGGATTCCTATACCCTAATAAGGAATTAATACAACGCAATATCTTAAACCGTAAAGGATTCCCAGAAAGTTACGATACCAAACAAATCATGCAATTCCTGGCAGATATGAAATCAGGGAAATCCCAAGTTTCTGTGCCTATTTATTCGCATTTGGAATACGATGTATTACCCAATGAAAAATTGGTAATCCAGCAACCTGATGTCCTCATAGTAGAAGGAATCAATGTCTTGCAGGTCAATTCCAGAAAAGATGGGGTCTTTGTCTCTGACTTTTTCGACTACTCGATCTATGTGGATGCAGATGAAAAAAATATCGTAAACTGGTATATCGAACGCTTTGAATCGCTTCGTGCAACAGCATTCCAAAATTCGGCTTCCTATTTCCATAAGTATGCCAATATGACGAAGGAAGAGAGTTTAGCGATGGCCACTCAAATCTGGAACGAAATCAATAAGCCTAACCTCCACCAAAACATCCTGCCAACAAGGTATCGTGCCGATTTGATTTTGAAAAAGGGTTCGCATCACTTTGTTAAACGCATTAAAGTGAGGAAGATTTAACAAATTTGGCTTCAAATTTAAGTACCTCTTTTAAGATTTCATTTTCCAGTTTTCTATGCAGACGGTTACTATTGCTGATGGCATACAAATCCAATTTATAACGCACAAAATCTTTCCCAATTTCCATTACTTTCAATACCAATTCCTCTTGGGTTACTTTCAAGTTAGGATGTCCTAATAAACTAGCACGTAATGTTTCCTCCAACTCATCTACATGCATGGAAACAAGTAATGGCAACTCAAATTTGACATTGAATAAGCTAGACTGATGAGCCGAAAGGTTCATAAAAGTCGTGGTAAACACATTGTTATTCGGTACCATGATGATATCGTCTTCTTCATCTTGCAATACGATATTGGCGAAGGTAATGTCAACAATTCTACCTTTATAATCCCCCACTTTAATTCGATCGCCTACCGATAACTGATCTGAAAACATCACAATCATTCCTGAAATCATATTTGTAATATAATCTCTGAATATAACGGCAATGGCCATGGCAACAATGGTGATGCTTGTTATAAAATCTCTTGGATCAATCCCGAGGATGGTCATCAGCGATATAACTGCGAAAATAGCATTAAGGATGGCTGTCAAACGATTCACTCCAAGTACAAAGTTGCCTCGAACATGACGATTTGCATTCTTTTTATTGTAAAAGAAAATCAATAGAAATCGAAGGATGGAAAGAATCGTACTGGATATTAAAAAGATAAACAATCCTTTTCTTACCTGTGGCAAAAAAGAGCTTGCTTCAATTTCCGATTCAAAGTTTATTTGTAAAATAATCAAGAGCGACAAAAAGATAGCTTTTAGTATAAAAGTTACTGGAATAGTTGGTTTGTGCTCTGATGTGCTTGCATTCATAAGATTGAAGATATTATTTTTTTTGGGATTGAACAAAACATACTTTAACCATTATTGGTTATATTACTCAGTATCAGTAGATAACTAATTGGAATAAAGTCATACATTTAGCCATTAGATAATAAACGTTCTTAAAAAAGATTTAACTTAGCTACGCTTTTAGAAGCAACAAACAGGTAAATATGAATACAACATTTGATTTTGAGAAGCCTATTGCTGACTTACAAACCCAAATTGAAAAAGTAAAGCAGGTGGAAGAAAAAACCAAAGTAGATATGGGTGCTACCATTCGCGAATTGGAGGAAAAACTAGAAATTACCAAAGCGGAAGTGTATAGTAACATGACTGGATGGCAAAAAGTCCAAATGTCCAGGCATGCTGATCGACCACAGACTTTTGATTATATAGATCTTATTTGCGATGATTTCATCGAATTACACGGTGATCGTAACGTCAAAGATGATAAAGCTATTGTAGGTGGTTTTGCTTCCATTGCTGGTCAACCAGTGATGGTGATTGGTCATCAAAAAGGGAAGAATACGAAAGAACGTCAATTCCGCAATTTCGGAATGGCCAACCCTGAAGGTTACCGTAAAGCTTTACGCTTAATGAAAATGGCAGAGAAATTCAATAAACCTGTCGTTACTTTGATCGATACCATGGGTGCTTATCCAGGACTTGAGGCGGAAGAGCGCGGTCAAGGAGAAGCTATTGCTAGAAACCTGTTGGAAATGTCGGTATTGCAAGTACCTATTATTTGTATTGTCATTGGTGAAGGTGCCTCTGGTGGTGCTCTAGGAATTGGTATTGGCGATAGAGTATATATGTTGCAAAATACATGGTATTCGGTAATTTCTCCTGAGTCTTGTTCATCGATTTTATGGAGAAGCTGGGATCAGAAAGAACGTGCTGCAGAAGCCTTAAAACTAACCGCTGAAGACATGTTAGGTAATGGTCTGATCGATGGCATCATCGAAGAACCACTAGGTGGAGCACACCAAGACCCGGAAACAACCGCGATAAATGTTAAAAAACGCATTTCAGAAGATTTAGCAGTATTATTAGCCAAAGATAAAGATAGCTTAGTTGCTGAACGTATCGATAAATTCAGTAAAATGGGTGTCGTTATCGAAGGATAATTTCGCAAAAGATATCATACATGGCAGCCCACTTGGGCTGCCATTTTTAGTTAAACAGCATTACATCCCTAAGCCAAACAAAAACCAAAAAGATGAATTGAAATCGCGAAATGCATCTATTCTTCCCCTAAAAATCCCCATATTATTTCTTATACCTTACCTACACTTTCAGAATTTGACTGCCTTTGTAATGGATCTCCTTCGGATCTCATCCGCAATTTTTTACATGTAAGATCCGCCTAATGTCCGAAGGAGATCCGAAGGAGAAACGTAAAAGTTGAAAATGTCTTATCAGCATAATCATTTTTTCAGGTCTTCATTTTTGAACCAAGAGGACCTGATTATCCTGAAATTCCTGAATATAGTTTCTAACTGATTTGAGTGTGCTTTTTTCATTAAAATCATTAAAATCAGGTACTCATCTTTGAACCAAGAGGACCTGATTATCCTGAAATTCCTGAATATAGTTTCTTTCTGATTTGAGTGTGCTTTTTTCATTAAAATCATTAAAATCAGGTTCTCAGTGGTTCAAAAAACCAAGCTAAACATCTAACTACTAACTACTAACTACTAACTACTATTCAAAAGGTATAGGATCTTTTAGTATAAATCGGAAGGTGATTTCCTTACCTTCACG
>DAIQBS010000014.1:61604-73801 GCA_036781025.1 Sphingobacterium sp.
CAAAAGGTATAGGATCTTTTAGTATAAATCGGAAGGTGATTTCCTTACCTTCACGACGGACAAGAAGCCTAATTTCTTCACCTTCTTTTTCTTGAAATTTGCCTACTATATCTTGAATTTTCATGTCGCTAGTAGATTTACCATTGATTCTGACTAAGATATCATCCTTTAATACGCCTGCTATGTCGGCCGGGGAATCTTTACGGACATTATTAACGACATAACTTGGTTTTAATTGGAATTCATATTTAAATTCTTGATGCTGATACACACTTATACCTTCATTTGTTTCATTCCGTTGACCTAAAGCTGCTGCTACCCTACTCTGAGTCCAGATGAGTCCATCATGCTTAATATCTATTCCAGACATGTTCATCGGGAAAGGTTTGCCGAACTTTCTATTGGGTTTGATATAAAGCTCATGATTCGCATAATTTATAATGACATGAAAACGTTGAAGGGTTTGATTTCCTATAGATCCTTTTCGGTTCTCAGCTAATCTGGCGGCATGAACGGCATTGCTATCTGGATAAGAAACGATGGGCTTGGAAATAAAATAATCACCAAAAGTAAAACCAGCTATCCGATTACGGTAGCCGTAAATGGGACCATTAAATCCTCTTCCTATAAAGTCATGAATTCTTGGGTTTTTAACCTCAAAATCATTTAGAAGAAAAGGAAAAATGAGCATACCATCGGAATTGCCTAAATCGATTAGAACTTTGGCGTTCTCTTTTCTTTTTTGATCAAAATTGACTTCTACATCGACGTAAGGTCTACTTTTTTCGATGGAAATGGGTATTTTAAGGTAACTCTTAGTTTGTTTTTCAGTTAGATTTTCTGCTAACAGCAAGGTTATACGAGATTTTAGGTAGTCAATTTTTACCACATAATCTTCAAAAAGCTTACTGCCAAGAATGCCATGAACCGGCAAACCAATATGATTCGCAATTTCTAATTCTTCTCCATCGATGACATATATATTATGATTGAAATCAGCTATGATATTTCCAACAACCAAAGCGTTATCTACAGCTAATAATCCGTCTATTCCATCTTCAATCCCTATACCTGAAAAAGTAACCTTATGCACATTTTCTAATTTTAAAGAATCTGTTGCCGAACCAAATAGAAGCGTTTCTTTAACACCAGTATCTAACAAAAACGATAATTCTACGCCATTTACCATCACCGGAATAATGATGATATTCCCAAATAATTCGAATTTAAAGCTGTTTTTCTTAGGGCTAATAAAATGGAAATTCTCCTGAGCCATAGCGCAATGTCCAATAAGGCATAAACAATATAGAAGTAGAAGTCTCATTAACCTGGTTTATAAATAGCAATTTAACTAATTTATTAATCTGTAGCTAACTATTTTTAGGTTTACTGCTGAAATTAAATGATAAGCTTAATTTTTAGATTAAACTTTATTTAAATTTTATGTAAATTCATTTTATCAATTTACTTGTAGCATATATTTCATAACCTTCGTTCTATGAATAAATCTATAAACATGAAATTTACCATTACCCTATGTTTTGCTTTTCTTTTGATTTTTAGCTCTTGTGAGAAATCAGAAGATTTTCAAGAATTTAACCTTAGCGAACAGAAATGGCAAAACTTTAAAAATGAAAACAACAATTCTTACCTCTATATAGAAAGCACTTCATCATGGACGGGTACTCAAACAGATTTGGAGGTTCTTGTAAAAAATGGAAAAATAATAAACCGTAAATTCAGAGCTTACACCTTTAATGATCGAAATTCAAATGATACGACAGTATTGGAAAGTTGGGATGAAAAGGAAAACGAAATTCATCAACATGAAGATAGAATAAAGTCATTGACCATAGATGAATTGTACAAGGATACCAAACAAAAATTAACAGGAGCTGGCCGTATAAAGAATTTTATGTTTTTGTCGGAAAATAATGGGATGATTTCCTTAGCTGGTTATATTCTAGACAATTGCGCTGATGACTGTTTCGTAGGTAAAAGAATTAGTTTAATAAGACATATAAAATAGATTGATAATCAGTATGAATAACAATAAAAAAGACTGGAAAGTTCCAGTCTTTTTTATTTAATATTGTTAACGTTATATAGCGCTCAATACTCCTCTAAAATAGCCCACTGATTCCGCTAACCCTGCTAGAGGATCTTTCATGTCTTTTTCAAATTCCAAGCTGCAAGAACCTGTATAATTTATTTTTTTAAGTCCTTTTACAAAAGCTGGGATATTGATGACTCCTCTTCCTAACTCACAAGTTGTTCCTTTTGCGTCAGCAGCAGTCACATTTTTAAGGTGTAGATCAAAAATGCGGTCTTTATACCTTAATAAATCTTTTAAAGGATCATGACCATCGCGCATATTATGTCCCATATCAAAACACATCCCTATAAACTTATTTAATCCCTTAATATGATTCCAAATAACCGTAGCATTTGGGTACAGTTTATCCTCTGGTCCATGATTATGAATGGCATAACGAATCTGATATTCTTGAGCCTTTTGCGCTACATAAGCTAAGTCTTTGATTTCAGGAATACCAACTACCAAGTTTACGCCTACTCTTTTGGCGTATTCGAAAGCCTTATCAACATCTGCAGTTGTCTTGGTGTAAATGGGGCCTACGGCATAACCAGTAACATTAGAGTCAGCTAGTTTTTTATGAAAAGAGGTAATCTGTTCTGCAGTACTGTTGTATGGTAAATGAAAATCTTTAATGCATAAATACCGCACATCCATGCGTTTCATCATCGCCAAAGATTGTTCCAAATTGAAGTTTACGAAACTAAATCCTGCAATACCTAATTTTAAACTGTTTTGATCAGCAATAGCGGTTGTCGATAAAGGCTTTGAGAAAACGGTAGGCGCAGCCATAATTCCAGCAGATGCTATGAATGCCTTTTGAAGAAATGCTCTTCGATTATTTGAATGATTCATTCTGGTGTAGGGTTATGTTGGTAAAGCTTAAAATTAAGGAATTATTAAGTGCTAAGCAATTTAATGGGGTATGTTTTTAATAAAAAAAATCCCTGAATCGATTGAAATCAGGGATTTTTAAAAAGAGTTTATTCTTTATTATAATGCTGCAATAGCTGCATTTAAAGTAGCCGATGGACGCATTGCTTGCGTAGCTAAATCATCGTTCGGGAAATAATATCCTGCAATGTTTTGAGCTTTTCCTTGAGCGGCAATTAATTCTGCATTGATTTTATCTTCTTCATTAGTCAATGTAGCAGCTAAATCTTTAAATTGAGAAGCCAATTCAGCATCAGCAGTTTGATTTGCCAAGGCTTCTGCCCAATAAGTTGCTAAATAATAATGAGAACCACGGTTATCGATTTGACCAACTTTACGAGCTGGAGATTTATCGTTAGCTAAGAACTTCGCGTTTGCTTCATCTAAAGCATCTGCTAATACTTGTGCTTTATTATTGTTCTGTGTTTGAGCTAAATGTTCTAAAGAAGCTTGAAGAGCTAAGAATTCACCTAAAGAATCCCAACGCAAATAACCTTCTTCTAAAAACTGCTCCACATGTTTAGGAGCAGAACCGCCAGCTCCTGTTTCAAATAAACCTCCTCCGTTCATTAAAGGAACGATGGAAAGCATTTTTGCAGAAGTACCTAGTTCTAAAATTGGGAATAAGTCGGTTAAATAATCACGCAATACGTTTCCAGTTACGGAAATGGTATCTTCTCCTTTGCGAATACGATCAATAGAGAATTGAGTAGCTTCATTTGGAGATAAAATACGGATATCCAAACCTGTGGTATCGTAATTAGGTAAATAGCTGTTTACTTTCTTGATAATCTCGCGATCATGTGCTCTATTTTCGTCTAACCAGAAGATAGCTGGAGTATTGGATAAACGTGCACGATTTACAGCTAATTTAACCCAGTCTTGAATAGGAGCATCTTTTGTTTGACACATTCTAAAGATATCACCTGCATCCACTTGTTGTTCCATTAAGATGGATCCATTTCCATCTACTACACGGATAACACCCGCTTCTGAAGCTTGGAATGTTTTATCATGTGAACCATATTCTTCTGCTTTTTGAGCCATTAAACCTACATTTGGCACGGAACCCATTGTTTTAGGATCATACGCACCATTGGCTTTACAATCAGCAATTACTGTTTCGTAAACACCAGCATAACAACGGTCAGGAATGATAGCTAAAGTATCGCGCTCTGCTCCTTCCTTATCCCACATTTTACCACCGATACGAATCATAGCTGGCATAGAAGCATCGACGATAACATCGGAAGGAACGTGTAAATTGGAAATCCCTTTATCAGAATTAACCATCGCTAAATCAGGACCGTTTGCAATAGCTGCATCGATAGCAGATTTTACTTCTGCTTCTTGAGCATGGCCAGCAATCTTGGCATAAACTTCTCCTAAACCATTATTCTTATTTATGCCTAATTCATTGAATAAAGCACCGTATTGATTGAAAACATCTTGGAAATAAACTTCAACGATAGCTCCGAAAATAATGGGATCAGAAACTTTCATCATCGTTGCTTTCAAATGGGCAGATAACAATACACCTGATTCTTTCGCTTCCTGAATCGCTTCGGATACGAATGATTTTAATGCTGAAATATGTAAAACAGAAGAATCAATGACTTCGCCTGCTTTTAAATTAGCTAAACCTTTTAATTCTTTTACAGAACCATCTGCAGAAACAAATTCAATTTTGAATTGACTATCACTTGCTACAGTAACTGATTGCTCAGAACCATAGAAATCACCTTCTGACATCGATGCAACTTTAGTTTTGCTATCTGATGCCCATGCTCCCATACGGTGAGGGTTAGCTTTAGCATAATTTTTAACAGCTTTTGGTGCACGACGGTCAGAGTTACCTTCACGTAAAACAGGGTTTACTGCAGATCCTAATACTTTAGCATAGGAAGCTTTGATTTTTTCTTCTTCAGCATTTGCTGGAGCATCTGGATAATTTGGAATAGCATATCCAGCTTTTTGTAATTCTGCAATTGCCCCTTTTAATTGAGGAATAGACGCAGAAATATTAGGAAGCTTAATAATATTTGCTTCAGGTTGAGTCGCTAATTGACCTAACTCTGCTAAAGCATCACTAGTCTTTTGTTCAGCTGTCAAGTAATCATTAAAATTTGACAGGATACGTCCTGCAAGGGAAATATCTCTTAATTCAACATCAATATTTGCTGTTTTAGCAAAGGCCTGTACAATGGGAAGGAATGAATAAGTAGCCAATAATGGCGCTTCATCTGTTTTTGTGTAAATGATTTTAGAAGACATAGTATTCTATTGAAATGATATTTTTTTGCGATAAATTATAAAAACATGGAGGCTTAACTCTTGTTTTTTTAAAATTGCCTAAAGATAATAAAATGAAATCTAAAACGCTATAAAAGGTAAAATAATGACCATCAATGAAAAATCATTGGCAGATTTCAATTATTAATGAGGAATTTGTGTAAAGGATATTAATCGATTTTTGCTATAATCGATTTTTCATCGTAAATAGATAGGGACTCGTCTTGGTCTTCCAACAGGACAAGTAGCATGACTTTAGCCAAGTCCATCGTATGTATAGGGGTGTATGTTTTGAGTAAACCGATTTTATTGAATGCCTTAATGATTTTCACACTGACATTTTCCGCCCAGCGGTTGGAGTTTGGCCGTTGAATTGGACCTGGTTGTAGAATAATTAATTTAGGGAATTGCAGTGCTTTTATGGCTTCTTCCAACTGACCTTTCATTTTACTATAGAAAAATTTAGAGTTTGGCGAAGCATGACTTGCAGAAAGGAGGACAAAACTATACACCTGATTGGATTTGGCCATACGAGCAAATTGCAGGTTATAGTCATAGTCTACTTTCCATTGACTTTCTTTACTTCCAGCGTCTTTGAGGGTGGTGCCTAAGGTAGAAATAGCCACATCAGCATGAAAAAGATGACTGTATTCCATTAAATGATCAAAATCTATGAGCACCTCTTTCAACTTACGGTCTGGTGGAAAAAAGCTTTTTCGCACCAATGCTGTAACTTGTTCTACTTGATTGTTTGCTAAGAGTTGTAAGACCAATTCTCTACCAGTAGCACCTGTTGCTCCTATAATAATGACTTTCATAAGGTAAATGTTCTAAATTGATGTGTTAAAAAAGCACATCTCGAATATTGACATCCCGATCAAAGGACGCTTTTGCAAAGGGACATAAGGGAAGAATTTTCAACTTATTCAATCGCGCATATTCCACTGCTTTGTATAATAAAATATGACCTATTCCCTTACCTTTTTCAGCTGGATTTACTTCGGTATGATCGATAATCATTTTTCCAGGTCCAGCCATGCTATAGGTCATCTCTCCAATTTTTACTCCCTCCTCCATAGCATAGAATCCACCTTTATTACCATTTTCTTCATGTTTTACTTGCATATCCTGATCATTTATTGGTTAAACTTTTGATAATTGTATCTTCAGCAGCAGTTTTTAATTGAACAACTTCATCAACTAGCTCATTAGGAACTGTCATCGATAAGACGAAATGCTTAATCAGCCACTTCCCTCCTTTTTTCTCTAATACACCTCAGCCTCTGCACAATTTCATCTGTGTAGATAACAATTCATCTATCCATGCGGTTTTACCATCGGACGAAAAAGTGACATTTCTTTCTAATGATGTAAAGCTCCAAGCCTTACCTTTATCAAAATGGGGTTTTGCATATTCCATAAACTGTGGCTTATTCCAGCGTTCGGTAGCATCGGTACCTATGAAAATGGAATGCTCATCCATCAAATCAAAATAGGTTTTGAAATCAGCCTTACTTGCTGCCAAGTGCCATTGGTCTAACGCCTTATTAACAGCACTTTTAGGCTCCTGACCTAAACTGATGTGAAAGATAAATAGAGAGGAAATGAAAATTAAAAATGCCTTCATGATATGTTGTTTTATTCAAGATAACCATTTTTATTGAAAGAAATGGAGGATTAATTTAGGGGAACGTAAAGGATATTAAAAAAATTGGATGTTATCTTTTACGATGATGATAACATCCATCAATTAAGCAAAATACGCTAATCTACAAACCAATCATCATCAATCTAGGTTACTAGACCTAAAATGCTTCATATTCATGGTTACATTTTCACTTGTCCAGTCTATATGTTTAATGTAAGGTTCTGATCGGATTGGGCAATTTTCAACCTGGCAATAATGACAGCATTCGGGCATACATGGGTCTGCATGTATAAAGAATTCTGATTTGGATTCTAAGTTTTGATTCAAAATATTATCAAATTCAGATATGCGATCGTGAACCTTCGTTAATGGATAATAGTTAGGTAAAGTCAAATGGCAATCGATATGTAATTCTTGACCATAGCGTTGTATTCGTAAATTATGTACGTCTATCCAATCGATTTGTCTTTGAGTTTCCAAGATTTTAACCACTTCTTCTACTACTTCTTGGTCGGATTCATCCATAAGACCGGAAATAGATTTACGTAATAATTTATAGCCATTATATAGAATAAATGCGCCTAAAACTATAGATAGAACTAAATCAATCCAAGGGAGATTTGTAATCTTCATAAGGAATAAACCAGCTATTAGACCAAATGAACTGATCGCATCCACTTGCAAATGTTTTCCATCAGCCTCTATGGTTAATGATTTCAAGGCTCTGCCTCTTTTCATCAGGTAAAAACCTACACCTAAATTGATCAAAGAAGTGATGAATATCAATAAGATACCTTCTTCTACATTATTTATTTCTTGAGGAAAGAAGATGTTATAGGATGCTTTAATTAAAATGATACTGCCGGCGATAAATATTAAAGCTCCTTCAATAAACACAGAGAAAAATTCTACCTTTCCATGCCCATAAGGATGATTTTGATCCTTAGGCTGGGCCGCTAAATAGATGCTATAGAAAGCAAATCCAGAGGCTACTATATTGACAATACTTTCTGCGGCATCTGAAAATATGGCGTTAGACTCAGTGATAAAATAGGCAACGAATTTAATGAGCATGAGCACAATACCTGTGGTCAAGGACAGTGTTATTAAACGCATTTGCTTCGACATATCGTTATGTTTTAGGGTGTATTATTATGTATAGGAACTGCAAAAAAATCTTTATGTATTAATTCTATTTCCATATTTCTGAGCAATCCATGTGATGATCAGAATTTGGAATGCATGAAATATCATCAAGGGCAAAAAATATAAACCCGCATGAGGATTATTGTAAAATATAAATTTACCAAAAACACTCCCATGTGTTAAAGATTTTTTTGATCCGCAAAACAAGGCAGTAATTTGATCTTCCTGATTAAATTTCAATAGATACTTGGTAATAAACCATATGATGAAATAAATTAAGAAAAATAAGACGATTACACCGACAAATACCCATAGGATATACCAGCTACTGACAGATTGAAATATCCCACTGGAAAATGATTCTGCGAAACTGATATAGACAATCAATAGAATGACTGATTTATCAAACAAGGTTAGCAATTTACCGTATCGACTGGCGAACTTTCCCAAGTATGGTTGCAAGATCAATCCTACAATGACAGGGATAATAATTTCTTTTAATAATCCCGCATATACAGTAGACACCACTTGTTCCTGTTCGAAATCTAGAAAGACTTGCATCATTAAAGGACTTATGATTACCCCTATTAGTCCAGATATGCTGGCATTAAAGATCGCAGCGGGCACATTTCCTCGCGCAATAGAAACCATGACTACAGAAGAGGAAACGGTGGAAGGTAATACTGCTAAGAAGAAAAAGGACAACCAAAACTGTTCTTGCAACATGGTTTGTGCAAAAGGTTTGGCTAAGAGTAATATGATAGGAAAAAGAACAAATGTAAAACACTGAATTGCGATGTGCAATTTCCAGTTTTTTAATCCTTCTCGTATTTGCTGATAACTTAATTTTATTCCATAGAAAAAGAAAATTAAGGTCACGCCTATGGAACTTATTTGATGCAATAATTGACCATCACCCCAAGTAATTAAGTTTGGATAAATAAAAGCAAATACGATCATCAAGATTAAAAAAAGGATGAAAGCATCGAATTTTAGTTTCATTTTGCTCAAAAATTATCCCGCAAAATTAGGATAAATTTTGGTAGCAGGGATTTTTCCGGAAGTATTTCAAAATGTTTATCAATTCATGTAAAATATTATATTTTTATCACCATTAATGAATTGTATATAATATATTTGCAATATCATGAGTACAAAATCTTTTTTATCCGATAGAATCAATAACCTATCCGAATCAGCCACTTTAAAGATGACTAAATTAGGTCGCGAGTTAGCGTCTAAAGGCATCAATGTTATAAGTTTGAGTGTTGGGGAGCCCGATTTCAATACACCTGAGCATGTGAAAGAAGCAGCGAAGAAAGCATTGGATGAGAACTTTACCCGTTATTCTCCTGTACCAGGTTATCCTGATTTAAGACAAGCCATCGTTAATAAGTTGAAAAATGAAAACAACTTAGATTATGATATCTCTCAAATTGTAGTTTCTACTGGGGCTAAGCAATCGTTATCAAATGTGATTCTTACCTTAATAAATCCTGGTGACGAAGTGATTATTCCAACGCCTTATTGGGTTTCTTATTCTGAAATGGTCACCTTAGCTGATGGAAAATCAGTATTTATTGATACGGAAATAGATGCTGACTTTAAAATTACTCCTGCACAATTAGAAGCTGCAATTACAGATAAATCTAAAGTATTTATGTTCTCTTCTCCTTGTAATCCAACAGGTTCTGTGTATTCTAAAGAGGAATTAGCAGCCTTGGTGGAAGTATTTGAGAAGCATCCAAATATCTACATCATTTCTGATGAGATTTATGAGCATATCAACTTTGTTGATCAACATGAATCTATCGCTCAATTTGATAGCATTAAAGATCGTGTCATTATTGTGAATGGTTTTTCTAAGGCATTTGCAATGACAGGTTGGAGATTGGGCTACATTGCTGCCAATAAAGAGATTGCTGCTGCTAATGATAAATTACAAGGACAAACAACTTCAGGAACTTGTTCTATTGCACAGCGTGCAGGTATCATTGCTTACGAGCAAGGTTTGGAAAGTGTATTGAAGATGAAAGAAGCATTTTTACGTCGTCGTGAATTAGTTTATAACTTATTAAATGATATCCCAGGTGTAAAGACCAATTTACCTGACGGAGCATTTTATTTCTTCCCTGAAATCAGTTCTTTCTTTGGTAAGAAAGATCCTAATGGTGAAGTAATTTCTAATTCTTCAGATTTAGCTTTATACTTATTAAACTTTGGACATGTTGCAACCGTAGGTGGAGACTCTTTCGGAAACGATAATTACATCCGCTTATCTTATGCTGCTTCTGATGAAAATTTAACGGAAGCATTAAGAAGAATCAAAGAAGCATTATCAAAATTAGTGTAATCTAGGTAACATTATAAAATACAAAAGGCCGGATAAATAATTTGTCCGGCCTTTTGCATGTAAATTATTCCTTCTCCTTTACCCTATTTCCAACGAATTACTTGAATGAAATTTTATTTATTAAAAAAGAGCAAACTCAAAAGTCTGCTCTATTCAATCTATCTATTAAGCGACAGCTTTTCGCTCCATTTTAAACCATATGTTTATGGGTATACCTTTCTATACTTTAAAAATATAAAATGGAAAGGTAAATTAATTCACCCAAAATACATCCTAACATAATTCCTGTTAATACAGAAAAAGCCACCTTTGCCCAAAAGGGTAATCGATAAAAAATGCTCAATTGTTTATTGTTTATATCCCATTGCAAATATGACAAAATCCCCTAATATTAATCTAATCGAAAATTAATATTATAAAGAATTGTAACAATTTAACTACAGCTGATGCAACTCTAGTGCCATACGAAATAATCTGAATTATTCCATTAAATCCTTTGTATTATACCAATTTATTACCTATCTTTGCGCGTCCATTAATATACATATGGACATTATTAATTAACAAAATTATTTAAACAATGCAACAGTACGAATCTGTAATCATTCTTACCCCGTTGCTTTCAGAAGATGCTGCGAAAGAAGCAATCGCGAAATTCAAAGACATCTTAGCAGAAGGCGGAGCCGAAATTATCGCTGAAGATAATTGGGGTTTGAAAAAATTAGCGTATCCGATCCAGAAAAAAACAACTGGATTTTATCACTTAACTGAATTCAAGGCTCCAGGTGAATTAATCAAAAAATTAGAGGTTGAATACAAACGTGATGAGCGCGTGATGCGTTTCTTAACGATTTCTCTAGACAAGCATGCTTTGGCTTACAACGAGAAAAAACGTAGCGGTGCATTCAACAAGAAGGCAGAAACTAAAACTGAGGAGGTAGCAAACTAATGGCAAACGAAAACATCCAATACGTAACTGCCCCTAAAGTAGAGGACAACCGTAAGAAGTATTGTCGTTTTAAAAAGAACGGTATTAAATATATCGACTACAAAGACGCTAACTTCCTTTTGAAGTTTGTTAATGACCAAGGTAAAATTTTACCTCGTCGTTTAACTGGTACATCATTGAAATTTCAACGTAAAGTAGCTCAAGCCGTGAAACGTGCGCGTATCATCGGATTACTACCTTATGTAACTGATTCATTAAAATAAGGAGGATACGATAATGGAAGTTATATTAAGACAAGATGTTAAACACCTTGGAGAGAAAGACGATATCGTAGTGGTAAAGCCAGGTTATGGCCGTAACTACCTTATTCCACAAGGATTTGCAGTAATGGCAACATCTTCTGCAAAAAAAGTATTAGCTGAGAACATTAAACAAGCTCAGTTTAAACAAGACAAAATTAAGAAAGATGCTACTGAATTAGCAGCAAAATTAGAGTCGGTAAAATTATCTATCGGTGCTAAAGCTGGTGAATCTGGTAAAATTTTTGGTAAAGTGAATAGCATCCAAATCGCTGAAGCTTTGAAAGCTCAAGGATTTGATGTTGATCGTCGCCGTATTACTTTCGAAACTGAACCTAAAACTTTAGGTGAGTTCGTAGCAAACTTAAACCTTCACAAAGAAGTGAAAGTTCAAGTGCCTTTCGAAGTAATCGCTGAATAAGTATCTTTTCAACGCATAAAAAAAGCCTTCAAACAAATGTTTGAAGGCTTTTTTTATGCGT
>DAIQBS010000015.1:0-73727 GCA_036781025.1 Sphingobacterium sp.
TCCAAAAGATAATGTTCTGGTAGCATTAAGAGATTTACCAGAAGGTTATCAGGTAAATTTCGAGGATTTCACAATTGTCCTAAAACAAGCCGTTCGTGCTAAACATAAATTTACAATTCAAGATCTTGATTTAGATGCTGAAATATACATGTACGGCGTGTTGGTAGGGAAGCTCAATCTTCCTTTATCGTCTGGATCTTTAATTGATGTGGATAATTTAAGGCATGCTGCCGAATCTTATCAGCTCGGTAATCGCAAATTGGACTGGATAAAACCTGATACCTCCAAGTATGTTGGAAGAACATTTATGGGATATCATCGTAGCAATGGTACGGTTGGTACGGCGAATTATTGGTTGGTTATACCACTTGTATTTTGTGAAAATAGGAATGTTCTAACCTTAAAATCCGCTTTAGAAGAGAAATTAGGTTACCGTATACAAACGAAAGATTATTCACAAGAAGTAGATCGCTTAATTCAATCCTATCAATCGGGAACTCCAATTCAGGAAATTATGGACTTGGACTTAACATCATCCTACAATCCCAAAGCAAATAATAGGTTATTTCCCCAAGTAGATGGGGTCAAGTTTTTGAATCACGATATGGGCTGTGGGGGAACAAGAATGGACTCCGATGCCTTATGTGGTTTATTAGCTGGATATATTACCCATCCAAATGTCGCTGGAGCTACGGTATTGAGTCTAGGTTGTCAACATGCACAAGCCTCAATTTTAAGACAGGAAATCGCTAAAAGGGATCCTCAATTCAATAAACCACTCTATATTTTCGAACAACAAATTGAAGGAACCGAACAAGAATTAATGCAAAAAGCGATTAAATCAACCTTTGTGGGGATGGCGGAAGCTAATTTGCAACATCGGAAACCCGCAAGCTTAGAAAAATTATGTATTGGTTTGGAATGTGGTGGTTCTGATGGATTTTCAGGAATTTCAGCAAATCCAACCTTAGGCTACCTCTCGGATATGTTGGTTAGCATGGGTGGATCAGTAATCTTGTCGGAATTCCCGGAATTATGTGGAGTCGAACAGGAGTTGAGTGATCGATGTATCGACGAGCCCACGGCAGAGCGTTTTATGCAATTAATGAATAATTACAATGCCAAAGCAGAAGCAGATGGTTCCGGTTTTTACATGAATCCATCTCCAGGCAATATTCGAGACGGTTTAATTACCGATGCTATTAAATCTGCTGGAGCTGCAAAAAAGGGTGGAACTTCTCCAGTTCAAGCAGTGATTGATTATCCTGAATTGGCCAATGGACCTGGGTTAAATTTACTATGTACACCAGGCAATGATGTTGAAAGCACCACTGCCGAAGTTGCAGCAGGAGCAAACATTGTTTTATTCACGACTGGTTTAGGTACTCCTACTGGAAACCCCGTTGTTCCAGTAATAAAAGTATCTTCAAATACGAAGATATTTGAAAAAATGGCAGATATTATCGATATTAATTGCGGAACCATCATCGATGGGGAAGAAAGCATACAAGATGCTGCTCATCGATTGCTAGATTATGTCATTCAAGTCGCTAGTGGAGAAATCACTGCGAAAGCCACTTTATTAGGGCAGGATGATTTTATTCCATGGCGAAGGGGTGTTTCACTTTAAAACTTAAACCACAATTATAAAATTAAAAAAATGTCAAAATTAACAGGAAAAGTCGCAATTATCACAGGTGGAGGCAGTGGAATTGGTCGTGCTATTGCAGAATTATTTGCAATGGAAGGGGCTGATGTGCATATCCTTGATTTGAATGTTACTGGAGCAAATGAGGCGAAAGATTACATCGCTCAACAAGGCGGAAAATGTACCGTGCATGCCTGTAATGTTTCCAAACAAGATGAAGTACTTCGCATTATAAACGACATCCCAACAATCCACGTATTGGTAAACAATGCCGGAATTGCACATGTGGGTAATCTGGAAAATTGCAGTGAAGATGATTTTGATCGCATCTATCAAGTAAATGTCAAAGGAGCATACAACGTCTTGTTCGCTGTTGTTCCGAAGATGAAAGCCAATGGAGGGGGAGCGATATTGAACTTAGCATCTATTGCCGCATTGATAGGTTTACCTGATCGTTTTGCTTATTCCATGAGTAAAGGAGCGATGTATGCCATGAATCTTTCCATAGCGAGAGATTATATCAATGATGGTATTCGTTCGAATTCCATTTCTCCCGCTCGTGTACACACGCCGTTTGTAGACGGATTTATAAGCAAAAACTACCCTGGACAAGAAGCCGAAATGTTTGAGAAATTATCCCAAACACAACCGATAGGCAGGATGGCTAAACCTGATGAAATCGCTAAATTAGCCTTGTTCCTTTGTTCAGATGACGCTTCCTTTATCACTGGAAATGATTATCCTATCGATGGAGGGTTTGTAAAGCTAAATAATTAGACAAGAGACACAAGACAAGAGATATTAGACATTAGACATTAGACAATAGACAATAGATAATAGACATTAGATTTGAGACATCAGATATGAGACATCAGATATTAGACACGAGATAATAGATTCTAACTTAAGGTTAACCAAGTGATAAACTGTACTCTCATATCTCACATCTCATATCTCACATCTAAAATAAACTAGATAAAAAAAATGAAATTAATCCGTTATGGTGAACCTGGACATGAAAGAATTGGGGTTCAAATTGATGAGGTAAATTATGATGTTTCTGCTTTTGGCGGAGATTATGATGAAGCTTTTTTTGCGAGCAATGGTTTGGCTCGTTTGGATGAATTTGTGAAGGCAAATGCTGGAAACTTAATTGCAATTGCGGAGGAAGAGCGTATTGCGGCTCCGTTTGCGCGTCCTTCGAAAATTGTATGTATTGGTTTAAATTATAAGGATCATGCTGAGGAAACAGGGGCGAAGATACCGGAAGAACCAATCATATTTATGAAGTCTACGACGGCATTGGCAGGTCCGAATGATCAGGTGATGATTCCTAGAAACTCGGTGAAAACCGATTGGGAAGTGGAATTCGGAATTGTAATTGGTAAAAAGGCTAGTTATGTAGAGGAGTCGGAAGCTTTAGATTATGTTGCAGGTTACGTGTTGCATAATGATGTTTCTGAGCGTGAATTTCAAATTGAGCGTGGAGGAACCTGGGATAAGGGTAAGGGATGTGATACTTTCGCTCCAATGGGACCTGTTTTAACGACTGCTGATGAAATTCCTGATATCAATCAAGTGGCTTTATGGCTGAAAGTAAATGGTAAATTATATCAGAATGGAAATACGTCCAATTTGATCTTTTCTGTTCCATTTATTGTTTCCTATGTTTCGCAATTTATGACATTGCTTCCTGGAGATGTGATTTCTACAGGGACACCAGCAGGAGTAGGATTAGGTTTTAATCCTCCAATATACTTGCAACCAGGTGATATCATCGAATTAGGTGCAGATTATTTAGGGACACAACGTCAAGAAGTTATCGCCTTCCAAAAGAATTAAAAATATAAAGCTATGCGCATTGATGCTCATCAACATTTTTGGTTATTTGATCCTGTAAAAGATGCATGGATTACGGATGAAATGAAGGAAATTCAACGGAACTTCCTTCCAAATGATATCAGTTTAACCATGAAAGAGCAACAGTTTGATGGAGTTATTGCTGTGCAAGCCGATCAAAGCCTGAGGGAGAACGATTTCTTATTAGAACTTGCTCAGGCTTATGCTTTGATAAAAGGGATTGTAGGATGGGTGGATCTGCAATCTAAAGATGTAGAAAATCAATTGGCGCATTATGCGAAATTCCCCAAAATGAAAGGTTTTCGACATATCGTAGAAGCTGAAGATGATCCTGATTTTATGATGAGGGATAATTTCTTGCAAGGGATAGAAGCATTGAGCAAGTATGGATTTACTTACGATCTGTTGATTAAACCAAAGCATTATTCCAGTACACTAAATTGTGTAAAATCGAATCCCCAACAAGCGTTTATGTTGGATCATATCGCTAAACCACCGATTAAATCCCAGGCATTTGATGAATGGACCTCCTTTATAAGCGAATTATCCGAACATCCTCATGTTTTTTGTAAGTTATCTGGCTTAGCTACAGAGGCCGATTGGAAGCATTGGGAGTTGGATCATTTTAACGTATATATAGAACATGTCATTCGTTGTTTTGGTATAGACCGCATGCTTTTCGGATCCGATTGGCCTGTTTGCCTGTTGGCTGGTAGTTATACCGACAGCTTAAACATTGTGGAGGGACATTTAAAAAATTTTACAGAAGAGGAGCGCAAAGGATTTTGGGGATTGAATGCGGTAGCATTCTATGGATTAAAATAAGATTTATGAATCTAGAATTAAAAGATAAAGTTGTTATAGTTACTGGAGGAGCGAAAGGAATTGGGAAAGGCATTGTTTTAGCCTTGGCTCAAGAAGGCGCAATTCCTGTTATTGTGAGTAGGAAGCAAGCGGACAATGAGTTGTTGCTTCAAGAATTGGAATCTATTGGAGCGCAGGGATATGCGATTGCTGCTGAATTAACTCAACCTGAGGCTTGTAAACAAGCTGTCGATGAAACCATACGTGTATGGGGCAGAATTGATGGTTTAGTGAATAACGCAGGCCTTAACGACGGTGTAAGTTTGGAACATGGTACCTATGAGGATTTTGTAAAATCACTACATAATTCCCTGATTCATTATTTTTTAATGGCCCAATATGCACTTCCAGCTTTAAAGGTAAGTAAAGGCAGTATTTTAAATATCAGTTCCAAAACTGGAGAAACGGGACAAGGAGGTACCTCTGGATATGCCGCTTCCAATGGAGGTAGAAATGCTTTGACAAGGGAATGGGCGGTGGAATTATTGCCTTATGAAATTCGTGTAAATGCTATTGTGGTAGCAGAATGTATGACCCCACAATATGAAAGTTGGATTCAAACCATCGCGAATCCAGAAGAGACATTGCAAAAAATCACCAATAGAATACCATTTCAAAATAGAATGACGAGTACAGAAGAGATTGCAAGCATGGCTGTATTCCTTCTTTCCAATAAATCAAGTCATACTACAGGTCAATTAATTCATGTCGATGGGGGATATGTCCATCTGGATCGTGCTTTGATTAATGATTAGTGATGGCGAAATAAAAATTAATTTTTAAAATAAGATAAGCTTTCTACTGAATAGAAGGCTTTTTTTTGTGCCTTAAGGTTAATTGTTTTCTTTTCATAAATCATTTAATCATTTTTGAATGAAGATTTTATGGATTCCGAACAATACTACTCCCTTTTAACCAATCCTTTAATTCATCTTTATACTTGTGTTGGAATACCTAAGGAATTCATACGGATATTATTCGGAAAGTTTGCATGGAGATTCCTTGAAGATCCGGATGATCTCCGAAGGAGATCCGATGAAGAAATGATTTAGTGGTGCATTTGTCAATTGCAAAATTCATTTAAAAAGGAGCTGTCATTTTAAATTTCCTGATAAAATTAAGGTTAACATGAAGCACAAAGAAGGAGCGTTTTTATTAATTAATTTGAATTGAATCTATGAGCTTAAGCAAATTTTAAGTTATTTATTAATTCAATCTGGCAAAATAAGTATGAAATGAATTTTCCTGATTTAATAGGGGTTTACAGTATTTTAAGGCTAGTTTTTACTTGAATTTTACTCTACCCCAAATTCGGTATTTTGCTGGTTTTCAAATGTTTTTTTAAAAAATATTTGGATATTAAACGATTAAGCATTAAAATTGTGTCATTATAAACTGATAGTACAAAAGAATATTTATAGAAAAACAGGTCCTTAATTGGATTTATTTGCTTAACATTTGCTTAATCGATTAACCCTTTTAGCACTTTGCTAAGTTTTCTGTAAATTGAAGGACATAAATAACCTAGGGCGTCATTGTTTTTTTGATGGAATTAAGGAAGCGTGCCTGATGACTCCCGAACTAAAAATAAACTAAAATATACATCATGAAAATCAAATTATTAGTCGCAGGCCTACTGTTATCTACTTTTGTTTATGGACAAAAGGAACAAAAGTTTAATGGAGTGGATATGAGTTTGGGAACTCTTTCCAAATTATCGGATGCTAAAACACGTTCTATCAGTCCTGAGAATTTTACAGGTGAAAAGGGTAAAGGAGGAATGGCAAATCCAGAAACTCAAAAAGGACAGCGAAATGTAGCAAATGCACATCATGCAGCACGTGAATTAGGAGTAGGATGGAAAGTAAACCCCTTTATTACCATCCAACCTGGAGAAACATTCACGATGGCGGAGATTAATGAATCAGGGGTCATTCAACATATGTGGATGACACCAACAGGAAATTGGAACCATACCATTTTCAGAATTTATTGGGACGGAGAAGAAACACCTTCTGTGGAATCGCCTGTAGGTCCATTTTTTGGAATGGCTTGGAATCGATTTGCACCATTAAATTCTTTGGCTATGACTGTTAATCCAGGAAGTGCATTTAATTCCTATTGGAAGATGCCATTCCGAAAGAGTTGTAAAATTACTATGGAAAATATCAGTGGAGATCCGATGAATCTTTACTACCAAATCGATTATACGGTAACAGAGGTTGATGCTAATGAAGCCTATTTTCATGCACAGTACCGTCGTTCCAATCCTACTAAAGGAGCCTTGCATACCATTATCGATGGTGTAAAAGGTAAAGGTCATTATGTAGGTACTTATTTAGGGGTTGGAGTGAACAATATTGGCTGGTGGGGAGAAGGAGAAATCAAATTCTTTATGGATGGAGACCAAGATTATGCGACTATCGTTGGGACAGGATTAGAAGATTACTTCTGTGGATCCTACAATTTTGAGAATAAGGCCACTCGCCAGTACCAAGAATATTCTACAGCTTATGCAGGATTGCATCAAGTTTTACGGCCAGATGGTTTGTATGAATCACAACAGAGGTTTGGAATGTATAGATGGCATATCATGGATCCTGTTCGATTTGATAAAGATTTGAAAATTACCATCCAGGATTTAGGATGGCGATCTGAAGGAAGGTATCTACCACAACAATCTGACATGATATCCGTAGCCTTTTGGTACCAGGCAGAACCGCACAATAAATTTCCAAATCTACCAGCGAAAAATTCACTTGAAGTAAACTAATCAACTATGAAGACTTTCGTAAAAATATTAGGCATAGTTAGTTGTTGCTGTGGTGTATTATGGAGTTGTCAGCAACAAGCATCAAAAAAACAATCCTCAAACACAGATACATTGGAAAAAGAATTTGCATCAGGAACCTTTGGCTATGATCTCCAATTTTTAACTAAATACGATAGTTTAATAGTTTTGAAATCAGGAGATGGTTTGGGGCAAATTATAGTGTCACCCAAATATCAAGGTAAAGTATTTACTTCAACAGCCTCAGGTGATGAAGGGCGTAGTTTTGGTTGGGTGAATTATAAGGCCTTTGATTCGCCGATTGATGAGCACATGAATGCTTATGGCGGCGAAGACCGTCTATGGTTAGGACCAGAGGGAGGACCGTTTTCGCTCTATTTTCCTCAAGGTAAAGAGATGGTTTTCGATAACTGGAAAACACCTGCAGCGATAGATACCGAAGCTTGGGAACTATTAGAGACTACAGAAACGAAAGTTAGCCTTCAAAAAAATGCACAATTAGTCAATTATGCGGGAACTACCTTGGACATTAGCTTAGACCGATCTATCGAATTATTAGCTAAGAAAAATATAGAGTCCAATTTAGGTATCAGCTATTCCGATGCTGTTCAAGCCGTTGGTTTTAGTACCATCAATGGGATTAGAAACGCTGGTCAAGTGGCTTGGGATAAAATTACTGGAGCACCTTGTCTTTGGAACTTAGATATGTTTATGCCTTCAGACAGTACTGTGATCCTAGTTCCATTTGAAGAGCAAGCGGAAGGTAAAATAGCGACTACCGATTATTTCGGGGAAATTGCTAAGGATAGAATAGCTTACAAAAATGGAATTTTATATTTCAAAGCAGATGGAAAATCCAGAGGAAAGCTCGGATTGACTGCATTACGAGCAAAAACCATTGCAGGAAGTTATGATTTGAGTACCGGTGTATTAACAGTCACCAAATTTAGCATAGATCCCAATAAAATTTATTTAAATCAAGAGTGGACCACGAATAAAGATCCATTTATAGGTGATGCGGTCAATGCCTATAACGATGGTCCATTGGCCGACGGAGGGCAAATGGGGCCATTTTATGAAATCGAAAGTGTTTCACCTGCGGCATTTTTACAGCCGAATGAGCGCTTAGAACATTTGCATCAAGTTTATCATTTTGAAGGTGATAAAACGGAGATCGCGCAGATCATGAAGAAATTATTTAATATTCAAGTGGCTGATATTCAATCAGCATTCTAAACCTAAATCCATGAATAATTATCCAAAAATAGGCATAAGGCCCATCATAGACGGAAGGCTCGGCGGAATTCGAGAATCCTTGGAAGAAACTACGATGAATATGGCGAAAGCTGTGGCCGCATTGTATAGTTCAACCTTAAAATACCCCGATGGAACTGCTGTATCCTGCGTAATCGCAGATACCTGCATAGGCGGGGTGAAAGAAGCCGCAGATTGTCAGGCAAAATTTGATCGTGAACAAGTAGGGTTGACGCTATCAGTCACTCCATGCTGGTGTTACGGTTCAGAAACTATGGATATGGATCCTTTGCGACCTAAGGCAATCTGGGGATTTAATGGTACGGAGCGACCAGGAGCAGTCTACTTAGCCGCCACCGTAGCTGCTCATAATCAAAAAGGATTGCCTGTTTTTAGTATTTATGGACATGATGTTCAGGATTTAGGAGATCAACATATTCCAGATGATGTTAAGGAGAAGTTATTATCCTTTGCGAAAGCTGGATTAGCAGTTGCATATCTTCGAGGAAAGAGCTATTTGGCTATAGGTTCTGTATCGATGGGAATTGTTGGTTCTATTGTGAATGCTGAATTTTTCCAAGAATACCTGGGAATGAGAAATGAATATGTTGATTCCAGTGAAGTGTTAAGAAGGATTCAATTGGGAATTTATGATCCTTCAGAATTTGAAAGAGCAATAGCTTGGACGAAGAAGTATTGCCAGGAGGGAGAAGATTATAATCAATCCCATAAAATTAAAAACCGAGAAGAGAAAGATCAGGATTGGGATTTTGTTGTAAAAATGACTTTAATTATTCGGGATTTAATGTTTGGAAATCCTAAACTGGCTCAAATGGGATTTGCTGAAGAAGCCCAAGGACACCATGCCTTTATCTCTGGATTTCAAGGACAGCGACAATGGACTGATTTTTTACCCAATGGAGATTTTTCAGAAGCGATATTAAATTCATCCTTTGATTGGAATGGAATTCGTCAACCTTATATGGTAGCCACCGAAAATGACTCATTAAATGGTGTTTCTATGGCATTTAATCATTTGCTAACCAATACAGCTCAGATTTTTGCCGATGTAAGGACTTATTGGAGTCCCGATGCGGTTGAGCGCGTCAGTGGTTGGAGACCAGATGGAATGGCTGGAAACGGATTTATTCATTTAATTAATTCCGGATCAGCAACCTTAGATGGAACCGGACAGCAAAGTAAAGATGGACAACCTGTAATGAAATCCTATTGGGAAATATCGAATGCAGAGATGGAATCCTGTTTGGCTGCGACGACTTGGTATCCTGCGAATCGTGATTACTTCCGTGGTGGCGGCTATTCTTCTAATTTTTTAACAAAAGGAGGTATGCCGGTAACCATGTGTCGATTGAATTTAATAAAAGGTCTTGGACCAACCTTACAAATTGTGGAGGGCTGGACCATTGATTTGCCGACGGAAGTCCATCAAGTACTGAATGATCGTACCGATAAGACTTGGCCTACCACCTGGTTTGTACCACATCTTACTGGTGAAGGGGCATTTACCGATGTTTACCAAGTGATGGCTAATTGGGGCTCTAACCATGGCGCAATCAGTTATGGACATATAGGACATGATTTAATCAGTATGGCAGCGATGTTACGTATACCAGTATGCATGCATAATGTATCTGCCGAGCGCTTATTCAGACCAGCTACCTGGTCTGCCTTTGGCATGGATGCAGAAGGATCAGATTATCGTGCATGTGCAGCTTTTGGACCTTTATACCGTTAATTATTAGAAATGGAAAATAAGAAAAAATCATTGTTCTCAGATGATCAGGGAAGAAACCTATTAGTTCCCTTTTTATTTATCTGTAGTTTGTTTTTACTATGGGGATTTGCTCATGGATTCTTAGATGTATTGGATAAGCATTTTCAAGATTTATTGCATGTATCCAAAGCTCAATCTGGCTTTGTTCAGTTTTCCTTGTATATAGGCTATTTGGCGATGGCTATTCCTGCGGGCTTATTTATTAAAAGATTTGGTTATCAGAAAGGGATTATTTTTGGCTTGGTATTATTTGCTATTGGGGCATTCATGTTTTACCCGGCAGCGAAACTAGCCGCATTTATACCTTTCTTAACAGCCTTATTTGTTATTGCCTGTGGATTAGCGTTTTTGGAAACTGCTGCGAATCCCTATTCAATCGTGTTAGGGGATAAGGATGGGGCTGCCCGAAGAATCAATATTTCGCAATCTTTTAATGGTTTGGGTTGGATTTTGGGACCCTTAATTGGTGGGTTAATGATTTTCGGTACGGAAGCAGAAGGAGAACACGATAAATTCGATTCGTTGGTAAAACCCTATTTAGCAATAGGCTGTATTGTTGTTGTTGTTGCTATCGTTTTTTTGTTGATCAAATTACCCGAAATCAAAGAAAAGAAAGAAGGAGGCGAATTGGAAGAAAATCCTCCCATGAGAAACCTGCTGAAGCATCCTGTTTTTATATTTGCGGTGATTGCTCAATTTTTATATGTTGCTGCGCAAACTGGAACCAATTCATTTTTTATCAATTATGTGATCGATGCCATTCATGATTTGAAAACACCAATTTCAGGAATCATGGCGCATTTGGGATACTTTGGAGAGTTTTTTATGCCTAAGAACGATGAACAAGCTGCATCCTTAATACTCGCTATAGGTGGTATGGGGGCATTCTGGATTGGTCGTTTATCAGGTTCTTATCTGATGAAATTTATTGCACCTCAGAAACTACTGGCCTGGTATGCTTTTGTCAATATTATACTTAATATCATCGTATTTCTAAATTTAGGATGGTTATCGGTAATCGCATTATTCAGCACCTATTTTTTTATGTCAATTATGTTTCCTACCATATTTGCTTTAGGAATTTCCAACCTGGGGACTTTGACAAAAAAAGGGTCCTCATTTTTGGTCATGGCGGTTGCTGGAGGTGCATTTTGCCCGCCATTAATGGGTTTGATTGCTGATCATAGCAGCATGGCTACCGGATTTATTATTCCTGTAATATGCTATGTGGTTATTGCCATTTTTGCCCAATGGGGAGTCGGAAAAGTAGAAGGAAAACTAGATATGTCTAACCCTGTTCATTAAATAGAAACATGAAAGAAGCCTATGTAATTGGAGTGGATTTTGGAACTGATTCTGTTCGAGCTTTGTTGGTCAATGCCCATAATGGACAAGAATTAAGTTCACATGTATCATTATTCAAACGATGGAAGAATGGGAAGTATTGCGATGCTCAAAAACAGCAGTTCAGGCAGCATCCTCAGGATTACATTCAAAGTTTAAGGGAGAGTATTCTGGGTTGTTTAAAAGGGCAGTCGGAAGAAGTGAAAAATGCTGTTGTTGCCATTTCGATTGACGCCACTGGTTCAACACCTGTTGCGGTAAATCGACAAGGGTTGCCTTTGGCATTAGATCCTCGATTTGCTGAAAATCCAAATGCCATGTTTTTCTTATGGAAAGATCATTCCTCGGTTAATGAAGCCATGGAAATCAACGAAAAAGCTAAAAAATTGGAGGTGGATTATTTAAGTCATGCAGGAGGGATGTATTCTTCGGAATGGTTTTGGTCGAAATTATTGTATTTAGCAAGAAATGATCAAGCGGTATTTGATGCGACTTATGCCTGGGTGGAACAAAGCGATTGGTTACCGTTTTTACTAACTGGTTTAGAAGATGCTGATTTAATAAAGCGAAATGTGTGTGCGGCAGGTCATAAAGGATTGTGGGCTAAAGCATTTAATGGATATCCTCCACGTTCATTTTTTGCTCATTTGGATGAGCGATTAATAGGAGTTTACGATCGGATGCCAAAAGAAGTTTTTGAGGCAAACGAACAAGCAGGCACCTTGTCAAGCTATTGGGCATCTGAGTTTGGTTTATCAAGTTCGGTTTTGGTAGGTGTTGGCGCCATCGATGCACATGTCGGCGCTATTGGAGCAGAAATAAAACCTGGCGAGTTGTGTAAGGTGATGGGTACTTCCACCTGTGATATGTTTGTCATCTCTGAAGAGGAATTGAAAGGTAAATTGGTAGAAGGAATATGCGGACAAGTCGTAGGATCTATCGTCCCTGGGATGGTCGGCTTAGAGGCTGGACAATCGGCTTTTGGAGATGTATACCAATGGTTTAAACAATTGTTGTTATGGCCTTTGCAGTATTTAGAATCATCAAAAGGTATAGCAAGTCAGCAATTGGATGAATTATCAAACGAACTTTTAGGGCAATTATCTGCTGAGGCTTCACTATTGATTCCAAAGAAAAATGACCCCTTAGCTTTGGATTGGTTAAACGGTAGAAGGACACCTTTTGTAAACCCTCATGCCAAAGGAGCGATTATGCATTTGACCTTGGGTAGCAATGCGGTGGATATCTTCAAGTCTTTAGTAGAAGCTACATGTTTTGGTTCCAGGGCAATTGTTGAGGATATGGAACGACAAGGAGTGCCCATAGAACGAGTTACGGCGATAGGTGGAATAGCCAAGAAATCAAGTTATGTGATGCAAACCATGGCAGATATTTTACAAAGACCTATTCGTGTGCATCAGTCACAAGAGACTTGTGCATTAGGTGCCTGTATGCTTGCAGCTACTGTAGCGGGCGTACATCAAGATTTGGGAGAGGCCATGGACAAGATGGGTTTGGGTTTTGAAAAAACCTACCAACCTAATGCTGAATGGAAAGATTTATATAATTATCGTTTTGGTCTTTATTTAGAACTAGGAAAGCAATTGTACAATTAAAATAGTTAAGAAAATAGAAAAGAAGTAGCATAAAAAACCATATACAAGCCAGGCTTGTATATGGCTGATAAATTAATCAGTTTATTAATTAATTTAATAAAGATAGATTCGGTCTGGACAATCAATTCTATCAAAATATTAACCAATTAAATTCTAATATATGGAAAAAAGATCTCGCATGTATTTTGCATGGCGTGTTTTTTTCATTCTTTCTGTAGTTTTATCACAAAACGCAATCAATTATTCTTTTGGTAAAAATATCCCACTTTTAGGGGCTAAGAATCTCCAACAAACTTGGGTGCTAAAAGGGATTATTAAAAATGAAAACAATGAACCTTTGATTGGAGCTACCATCAAAATTAAGGGAACAGAAAGAGGAACAAAAACAGATGATAAAGGATCGTTTCTGCTTGAAATCCAATCGGAATCCGAGCAATTAATCATCTCTTATTTAGGATATGTTACCCAAGAAATTGTGGTAGGAAATCGAAGAGAAATCACTATTATTTTAGAGCCTAATCTTGCGGAGCAGCAAGTCAATGAAGTGGTGGTGGTGGGTTATGGAACACAAAAGAAAATTACTGTAACAGGTGCAATTTCTGAAGTTCCTGTTCAAAATTTACAACGTATTTCAACGCCATCCTTATCCAATACCTTGGCTGGAAGTATGCCAGGAATAGTAACACGTCAAAGTTCAGGAGAACCCGGCTACGATGGAGCAGCCATCTTTATTCGTGGTTTTGGTACTTGGGAGAATCGCTCGCCATTGATTTTAGTGGATGGAGTAGAACGGGATCTCAATAACATCAACACCCAAGAAATAGAGAGTTTTTCGATATTGAAAGACGCATCTGCTACTGCAGTGTATGGTGTGCGGGGAGCAAACGGTGTCATTTTAATTACAACCAAAAGAGGGAAATTAGGAAAGCCTAGTGTTGTTTTTCGTACTGAGAATGCTGCATTGACAGCACAGCGATTACCAGCATACATTGGAGGCTTAGAATATGCGGGTTTGATTAATGAGGCACAATTGAACGAGGGTAAAAATCCAGTCTATAGTGCGTTGGAATTAGAAGCATTTGCCGATGGTAGAAACCCTTATTTATATCCCAATGTAGATTGGGTAAATACAGTTTTGAAAGAAAATACATTTCAAACGATCAATAACCTCGCTGTAACAGGAGGATCGGATATCATTCAATATTACACCAATGTTGGATATATTATTCAAAATGGTATATATAAACAAGATCCTGACAATTATTGGAATAATAATGCACAAATGCAACGCTATAATTTTCGATCAAATGTAGATATTAAATTATCCGAAAGTATCGCTTTGCAATTGGGGTTAGGAGGTATAATCCAACGTGGAAACTACCCTGGCAGGTCAGCACCAGATATTTTCCGATCCCTGAAAATAACTTCACCAATCAATTTTCCTGTGACCAATCCTGATGGCTCCATCGCTGGAGGTCAGACCTCTTATTTACAAGAAAATCCTTATGGTTTGGTGGTTCGATCAGGTTATAGTACACAAGATAGAAATACTTTGCAAGGCACCTTTGGAGGAAAATGGGACTTATCTAAATTAATCACATCTGGACTTTCCCTACGTGGGTTATTTTCCTATGACCATTATTACCAAGGATGGAATGATCGAAATAAACCGTACGCCATCCGCCAGTATTTAGGGAAGGATACGAATGGGCAAGATTTGTATAGAAATCCAGATATCCGTGAAGAAGGCTCCATGGGCTATTCAAGCGGTAGTTCTTCGAATCGAGCCTATTATTCCGAAGCAAGCCTTAATTACAATCGCTCCTTTGCTGAAGTACATAATATCACGGGTATGTTGTTATATAATCAACGGGATTATGTACATATCACAGCAGGATCTAGTTTGGCAAATCTACCTTTCCGGAGGAGGGGATTTGCAGGTCGCTTAACGTATGATTATAAAACCAGGTATTTATTAGAATTAAATGCAGGATATAATGGGTCAGAGAATTTTCCTAAAGGAAAGCGTTATGGATTTTTTCCATCGGCATCCTTGGGTTGGGTTGTGAGTAACGAACCATTTTGGAATGTGGAAGCCATCAATCATTTAAAGATTAGAGGGTCTTATGGTCAGGTAGGAAATGATCAAATTGGCGGGCGAAGATTTCTGTTTTTAACTAATATTATTCGAGGAGGACAGGATTACCCATTTGGAGAACAACAGACCTGGTTACCGGGATATAATGAAGATCAAATAGGCAATGAAAATGTAACCTGGGAGGTTGCTAATAAGGCCAATTTAGGATTGGATATGCAGTTGTTTCAGGGTAAGGTTAATTTGCAGGTTGATGGATTTCGAGAGAACAGATCTGATATCCTTTTACAACGCGGGGTGATACCACGAGTAGCGGGTTATTATCCTTGGGTTATTCCTTACGCCAATTTAGGTGCCGCAGAAAATTACGGTATTGATGCTTTATTGGAAGTGAAAAACACTAGCAGTTCCGGTTTTTTCTACAATATTCGAGGTACGGTGACTTATGCCAAAAGTATTCGAGTAAAAGATGATTTGCCGACTTATAAATATCCCTATCAGAACCCCATAGGTCATTTAATTGATCAACCTTTTGGCTATATATCAATGGGCTTATTTCAATCACAGGAGGAAATAGATAATAGTCCTAGGCAGACATTTATTGAAAATGTACAACCTGGAGATATTAAGTATATGGATGTGAATGGTGATGGCGTGATTGATATTTTTGATAAAGTGGCTATTGGGTATCCAAGAACTCCGCAATTTATATATGGAGCTAATTTTACCGTTGCTTATAAAGGGGTTGAGTTAAGCGTATTCTTTCAAGGAGCTTCAAAAACATCCTTGTTTATTGATGGTCCGTCCATGTATCCATTCCAGATGGGTTTGGGAACGTATAATATTCTACAAGAGTATTATGATAATCGATGGACAAGTACCCATACGGATGCGAAGTATCCAAGGGTATCATCTATGGATAACTTAAACAATAATCAAACTTCTACTCATTTTTTGCAGGATGCCAGTTTTATTCGATTGAAAAGTGCGGAGATAGCTTACACCTTTTCACCGGAAGTTTTGAAAAGAGTTGGACTTAATTCTGTTCGATTATTTAGTAATGGGGTTAATTTATTTACCTGGGATAAGATCAAAATTATAGATCCGGAATCGAATTATGGAACACCAGATTATCCGTTGCAACGGATTTTGAATTTTGGAGCCCAACTAACCTTTTAATCCATAATCTAAGGTCATGAAAAAAAGATTTATCATCATTAGTATATTCATTATGAGTTGTATCCTGGGTTCTTGTAAAAAGGACTTCTTGGAAAAGCAACCTGATGAAAATTTAGATATAGAAAAAATATTTTCAGAGCGGCAGTTTGCAGAAGGGTTTTTATCTTCTGTTTATCATAACATGCCTAAAATGTTAGAACCATCCCAATGGATAGAGCGTAATCCGTTTACTGGAGCCAGCGACGAGATGGAAATTACCTGGACAGGGGCCTATTCCCATTTACTTAATTCGGGTGCATGGAGTCCTGCAGATTATTACCCTGATTTGTGGGGTTTTATGTATGAGGGTATCCGTAAATCGAATATATTTTTAGAAAATATCGATCGAGTTCCCATGGAGCAAAAAGAGAAGGATTTGTGGAAAGGAGAAGCAACCTTTTTGCGGGCGTATTATCATTTCAACTTAATGAAAATGTATGGGGCGATACCTATCGTCAATAAAACAATCAAGTTAGATGAAGACTTTAGTTTGATTCGTAGGAATCCTGTGGATGAGGTGGCCAATTTTATAGCCAACGAATGCGACCAGGCAGCAAATTTATTAAGTTGGAATGTAGAGCCTATCGATTACGGACGAATTACCAAAGCTGCAGCTTTAGGTTTAAAGTCAAGGGTGTTATTGTATCTAGCAAGTCCTTTATTTAATGGTAATCCCGATTATCAACAGTTAAAAAATGATGATGGTGCTCGTTTATTTCCAGCATTTGATGCTAATCGTTGGGCTTTAGCCGCCAGTGCAGCAAAAGCCTGTATAGATGGGGTTGAAGCAAACGGCTATGGTTTGTATTATTCGAGTAGTAATGATCCGATGGATAGTTACCAAAAGGTTTTTACCGTAAGAAACAATAAAGAAGTGTTATTGGCTAGGAATAATGGGGTTCATTCTCATTTTGAACGTTGTGCGAACCCTACATCCTATGGTGGATATTCCATTTACTGCCCGACGCAAGGTTTGGTGGATGCTTATGAAATGCGAAATGGTCAACAACCTATAGCAGGCTATAATGCTGATGGATCAGCCATTATTAATTCGAGTTCCGGATATACGGAAGAAGGTTTTGTTGCTAGCAAACATCCCAATGATTATTATCCGGCAGGAGTCAGTAATATGTATATCAATCGGGATCCTCGGTTTTATGCTTCGATTACTTTTGCAGGGTCCAGATGGAAAAATGCGGAGGTTCAATTTTGGTTTACTGGAAAAGATGGTCGTGAACGTGCTGGATCAGATTATTGTGTATCTGGATATCTGATGCGGAAAATGGTCAATCATACAAGTAATATTCCACAAAATCAATTTGGGTTGAATACCTGGGTAGAAATACGTTTGGCTGAGATTTATTTGAATTATGCGGAGGCCCTGAATGAATCTCAAGGCCCGGTAGCCGATGTTTATAAATATATCAACCTCATACGTACACGTGCAGGCATGCCTGATTTGGCGATTGGATTAAGTAAGGAAGAAATGCGTGAACGCATACAACATGAACGCAGAATAGAAATGGCTTTCGAGGCACATCGGTATTTTGATGTTCGACGTTGGAAGATTGCTAGAAACTATGATTCAGGTCCGATTTATGGCATGAATATCATGGCGGGCACACATTTGAAAGATGTCGCTTTTTATAAGCGTACAATCATCGAGCGTCGAGTTTTTACTTCTCCTAAGCATTATTTATGGCCAATTCAGATTGGGGAAATTGAAAAGAATCCGAATATGGTTCAAAATGTGGGATGGTAACTAATAATTTATAGCATTATGAAAACATTAATCATAAAATATCTAATCCTCTTGCTCTGTCTAGCCTCATATTCTTGCAGTAAGGTTGTTATTTATGAACCTTCAGCAGAAGAGAATGCATTATATGGAAAATTATATATTCCAAAGGCAGAGCGAGGTTTAGTTCAATATGCAATAAGTCCTACTGAGGCCCCCTTTCAAATGGATTTTCAAGTTTATTTAGGAGGACCGCAAGATGCTACTCAGCAAATTGATTTACAAGTAGAGATTGATGCTGATTTATTGGATTCTTTTAATCGGGTTCATTCGACCAATCACCAGTTATTGCCGGCAAGCAATTATGAATTTGCAAAATCTAGTTATCGAATTTCGAGTGGCAGCAGGATGAGCGATAAGATCTCGATAGGAGTGACTCCAAATGAGCATTTGGAGATCTTTAAATCTTATTTACTTCCCGTAAGTATTCGTCAGAATTCAGCAAATCTACCGTTAATAGCGGCCTACAAAACCATTTATTACGTTGTCCAAGTGAGTTACCCTCGGGGAGAGGTGCCTCGAGAAAAGGTACTCAGTCTAGGGGAGAATTGGGGATTATTTATTAATCCTGGATCAAGAGGAAGCTTGTTGCTTAAGAAGCATAATCACGACATCCTATCTTATGTGCCTGATGCGGAAGGTCAATTTACGAGTGAACCTAAGGTGGTGGGAGTGTTTTGGGATGCATCAGAATCCTGGTATTTAATCAATGATCAGTCGATTGTATTTCGTAACCATCCCTATTGGGCAGGGTTATTCAGTTTTAAAATCAATGCAGATTACTCCATGGTAGCGGCCAATCCTTTTTGGTTAGGTGATTTTTGGAATCAATGGACGATTATTCCTTATAAAAATTACATGCTTACTGTAGATGCGAATGGCGTGATGAATAGGCAAGCCAAATTGACCAATCCTAGTGCGGCGAAAACAGAAGTTGCCACTGGATTAAAGGGTTATAAACAATTGCTGGTTTTTAAAGATAATTTACTGGCTTTGGAAGGAAATGGCAAACTATGGGTTTATACCTTATCGGAATTAGCTGTGCCATCGAATAGAAGGTTATTAGGAGAAGGCTGGGATATGTATCAAAAAATCATGGTTTTGAATGATGACTTGGTAGGATTGGATAGTAAAGGCGATGTCTATCGTTATAAAAATTTTAGAACTGACGGGTTTTATCCATTAAAATAGTATTAAACAATGAAAATAGTTAAAAATATAATTCAGATTTTATTGATTTTAATCTTGTTTAATTCCTGTGCGGAGGAGGAATTACAGCAAGTACCACTAAATCTGGACGTGGATGTTCAAGCTCAATTGCAGAAACTAAGTTTTATAAAATCTTTTGAAAATTTTGAAAAAGAGGATGTGAAACAGGGATTGAAATTATATACCGCAAAAATTAAAAGCGGTTCGGATTCGCCAATAGCTTTTTATTTGCTTCAAGCAGATCGATCAGACAAGAAAATTCAATTAAAGACCATCGCATTGTCCGCTGATTCTAATCAGTATCAGTTGGCTACAGTCAATGAAATGGCTAAAAACGCCTCATTTTCGTCCAAGATTGAATTTGCGATCAATGGAGATTTCTTTTATTGGACTGGCAAGCCTTGGGGACCATTTATTCGAGATAAACAAATCCTACATTTACAATTTTTCGATACTTGGCATAGCTATTTTGGTATTTCAGCTGATGGAACTTATCAAATAGGAGGGAATCTGAATTTTACTGCTAATCTGGATACGTATGTTGAAGTCTTAGGCGGAGTAGAAAAACTAGTAAGCAACTACAGTATGCAGAGTCATGCTAATTCGGAGAAACATCCTCGAACAGCCATCGCTTTTAATGACCAATACTTTTATGTGTTAGTGGTTGATGGGCGAAAGCCTGAGCATTCCATTGGTATGAGTTTAAGAGAGCTTTCGGAACTTTTTTTCAGTTTGAAAGCGAAAGATGCCTTGAATTTAGATGGTGGTGGTTCAAGTACCTTAGTTCGTAAAGATGCTGGAGGTTTTAAGGAAATCAATGTTTATTCAGATGCACAAGTTCGAGCGGTTGCAAATGGATTAGCTCTTGTAGTTGAATAATAATTTTGATGATGATTTGGGAGGTGAAATGAATTAACCTCCCATAATTTTGTTATTTTTATAGGGAATAACCAACAACCTTACTATAAAATTTAAGACCATATCATGTTTAGATTTATTTTAATCGGAATTTCGATTTTGTTGTCGAATTCGTTGTTGGCCAACGAAAGGGAAATTCCTGTTCCAAAAGCATTGCAATCTTACATTGCAAAAATCACGATGAGCAATGGATTGACGGTTATTCCAGTGTTTGAATTTAAACCTGTTTCAAAGAATGTTTATCATTTACAAGTTTCTTGGGAAAATGATATGGACATCTCCTTGCCCTCATGGGAGATTTGTATAGAGCCTAAATTTCAACCTAATTTCCATTGGGCACCGCATTTAACTCCTACCGATAATCATATTATCAACCAGCATGTTTTTCGATCAGCAGGTATGATTGTAAAAGATGATAAGCATATGTTATCTGTGATACCCGATGTGTCTTTGTTGCAGAAAATACCCCAAGTTGATTGGTTTATGGATTTAAATGCTGTAGATAATAAACTTTCTTTAGGAATGGCGAATGCTAAGATTACCGATCATATATTGTATGAAAAAGAAACTAGCAGTCATTTTAAATCGGGGAGATATGAGTTTGCTGCTTATATAATGGTGGACAATAACAAATCGGTAATCCAAAATCCCTTTGGTCGAGTTAATAAATGGATGTGGGAGGAATGGGGAGAAGAGTTATGGAAAAAAAAGGAGCCATTAGGTTCAGTAGCTTTGGAGAAATATGTTGAACATACTTACAATTGGGCATTTAATTATTGGAAAGATCAGGTTTGGCAAGAATTTGAATTAAATGGCAAAAAAGTAGGTGCTCCAACATTTATCGTGAATGTTACGCAAAGTCCAAATTATCCTGGTGAAGTAAACGAACGTGAATTTAGATCTATTTGGAATCAAGCATGGTTTAGTTCCCTACGTTCAGCCTCCGGATTGATGCGGTATGCTAAACGAGTAAAAAATAAAGAATTGGCATCCTATGCTATAAAAACCAAAGAATTGGCTTTAGGTTTTCCGCAGGTCAATGGTTTCTTTCCAGGATTGATTGCTACGGAAATGCAAGAAGTAATCGTGGAAGGGAAAAAATATTGGAGATCGAAGGGATGGCATACGCAATATTTTGGTAACTCGAATAGAAATCCGTTTACCTGGGATCCTCGTCTGGCTCCTTACCATGTGTTGGATATGAGTTATACCGCAAATTTAATGTTATCTTGGTATCAGGAATTGGAAAAAGATGAGCGCTTGTTGGAATATGCCAAAGTATATGCGAATTCCTTAATCTCGATTCAGAGGAAGGATGGGTTTTTTCCGGCTTGGTTAGATTTGGTAACACAGAAAGACCTTGATATACTAAGCCGAAGTCCGGAATCGGCGATGTCCAGCACTTTTCTCTTGCAACTCTATGAACTGACTAAAGAGGAAAAATACAAAGTTTCGGCATTAAAAGCTTTGGACTCGGTGGTTGAGAATAATATGAAACAAGGGCAATGGGAAGATTTTGAAACGTACTGGTCTTGTAGTCGATTTGGTTCTCAGGAGTTAGTAGGTGAAAAGGTGAAGAGAAATAACATGTTTAAGCAAAACACTTTAAGCATTTATTATTTAGCTCAATCACTTTTTCAAGCTTTTGAAACAACCGGAAATAAACGTTATCTTAAACTTGGTCAAATTGCCTTGGATGAACTATTAATGTGGCAAGCTGTTTGGCAACCTTCCTATATTTATATTCGAAGTTTCGGTGGATTTGGTGTAATGAATGTTGATGCGGAATGGAATGATTCCAGGCAAAGTTTGTTTGCGGAATTAATCATTCAATATGGGAAAAAATTAAAGCGAAAGGATTATATTCAGCGCGGAATTGCCGCCTTGGAGGCATCCTTTGTGTTGATGTACTGCCCAGAGAATAAAGCGACACAGGAACAATGGCAAAAGCGTTGGCCATTTCTAGCTGAGCAAGATTATGGATTTATGATGGAAAACTATGGTCATGATGGTAAAACTAATAAGGAAGGTTTGGGGATAGGGGAATTTACGATCTATGATTGGGGGAACGGCGCAGCATCGGAGACCTATAATCGAATTATTGACCATTGGGGAGAATCGATATTACAAGGTAGGGGAGTCGCAACAAATTAGAATACTATAAACCTGGTAAATATGCAAAAGAAGGTTTCATTAAAAGATATCGCACAGCAAGTTGGGGTTTCAACTGCATTGGTTTCCTATGTGTTAAGTGGAAATGAGGAAAAAGGTCGGGTTGGGAAAGAAACAGCGAATAGAATACGGGAGGCAGCTGCGGCATTAAATTATCAGCCCAATCATATCGCAAAGAGTTTAAAAACAGGTAAAACCAACACGATAGGTTTGATCGTGGCAGATATATCGAATCCATTTTTTGCAGCTATCGCAAGAGGAATAGAGGATGAATCGAGCAAATTTGGATTGACGACAATCATGGGTAGTTCAGATGAGAGTCCAGAGAAATTACAGAAATTGGTGGATGTTTTTATGAAGCGTCAAGTTGATGGATTTATTATTTCTCCGGCAGACCATTCGGAAGAAACGATTCAATATATACGACAAGTAGGTATACCCTTATGCTTGATTGACCGATGTTTCAATTCCATAGAAACAAATTATGTGATTACAGATAATTACTATTCCATGTATGAAGCGATTATTCATTTAAAGAATGAAGGTAATTCGAAAATGGCCTTGATTACCTATAAGAGTGCGCTTCAACATATGCAAGATCGGAAATTAGGATTTCTAAAAGCGAATCAGGATAAAGAAAATAAGGTCTTTGAGATTGATTATTTTAATCAAACAGAGGAATTAAAAAGTGTGATTGAGGAGGTTTTGAGTGAGAAGAAATGGGATACGCTAGTTTTTAGTACCAATACCTTGTCTATTGCCGGATTAAAATTGTTAACACAACGTGGTTTACAAATTCCCAAGGATATCCATGTGTTATGCTTTGATGAAAGTGAAGTGTATGATTTCTTTGATCATCCCATATTGCATGTTAAGCAGCCTATCGAAAAATTAGCTGAAGAAAGTGTTCGAATCTTGGTGAATCAAATAAATAATTCAGAAAAGGTTGAACAGGTGGTGTTAAATTCTAAATTAATAACAGTAAGATAATTAGCGAAATAGTTTCGGAAATTTAATAATTGATTAACTGATATTACCACTGAATTTCTGTAGGTTCGCTTTCCTGTTCTTTGTTCCATGAATTTATTTAATATATTTGTTTAAACTAAATTATGAGTTTTTGGATCTGAGCAGATTTTTAACCGGAAAGCTGCAAAAGCAAAAGCATTATGGAAGCAATAAAAAATAGGGAAGTGAAACATCCAATAGAATTTACTGTGCCTGCATCTGGGACAGGGTCATTTTATATTCAAGAGGATTTCCGTGAGGAATTTTACAACCATTATCACCGACATAAAGAAGTTCAGATATCTTATATCGTGAAGGGAAAAGGCTCGGTGGTGATTGGAAACTTAATTCAGCCTTTTTGCGAAGATGAGATTTATATTTTGAAGGCCAATGATCCCCATATTTTTATCAATGAAGGAGTGGCAGGAGAAACGATACATGCTATTCATATTTTCGTAGCGCTGGATAAATTGCGGTCTTTTTTTGAATTACAGGAATTAAATCCAACTCGTGATTTCTTTAAGCAATTGAATTCCTCTAAAAAGCTGGATCATCAATATGGTGAGGCAATAAAAAGTAAGTTTTTGAATTTACAACAAACTGAAGGATTAGGTAAACTAATGAAGGTAATTGAAATATTTGAATACTTATTGCAACATGAAAGTAATTTGATCTCCTTATACTCCGGATTGCATGAAACTTTTTTTAATGATAAAGTTGGCGTGAGGATTAATGAGGTATTACGATATACCCTGGATAATTTCAATAAGGAAATCGGAATTGATGAGGTGGCACAATTGATTCATATGACACCATCTGCCTTTTGTAAGTATTTTAAAAAGCATACTATGAAAACCTATGTAACCTTTTTAAATGAAATACGGATAGAAAAAGCCTGCCAACTATTGATTAATCGATCGACAGAAAATATATCGGAGGTAGCCTATTTATGCGGTTTTAATACTGTAGTGCATTTTAATAGGGTATTCAAGCATATATTGCACAGTTCTCCAAGTGAATTTATTCATAAGCATAGTGCGGTAAGAAATTAAGGATATGCGCTAAGTTTTTGTTATAATTTGATTCGTCATTTAGGATTCATTTATTCTATTTGGGGTAATAAATTTGAATATTGGTTCAATTTTTGTTATATTGCAAGTAACCATAAAAGAAAGGTTAATATATATGATAAAATTTGAAAGCATGAAAAAACAAAAATTAATTCGAAACCCTTACATTTATTATGTAACTAATTGGGGATTTGTTAATTCAAATCCAGAAAACAAAAACCCTAGAAGTGTTAACAAGAAAAGTTAACCTTCTACTAAAAACATTAAAACAAAACAAAATGATGTGCTTTTTCTAATCGAAAAGCATTTTGTGTTTATAGACCTTCCTAATAGCGAAAAATGCTAGAAATTAAATTCCACTAGTCTTTTAGGATTATCAAGTTTCATGCTTTTTCTTTCTTTATTGACCGTTGCATGAATGATATTGGTTTGTGTTTTGAAGTCTTGGTATAGCAATTGATTTACCAACTCCAATTTACTGATTTGTTTTACATCAGTAATCTTAAAATAACACCAGGCCACATCTTTATCAATTTCATAGCCTACAAATTGAAGTGTTTTAGATTGTCCATTAATTCGAACTTTTACTTGTTGCCTATAGTAATTTGAAATTGCTGAGTCTATTTCAGTTTTATTTTTTGGATTGATGATGTTTAATTTTTTCTTGCTATGATTTTGAAGAGCGATTTCCAAATCGTCAAAAAAGATGCTGCTGGCAAATTCCAATTGCTGTTTACTTTGATTAAAATCTATTTGGGTAATGCTCACATAAAAAGGATGTGCAATAAGTTGTATAAAGGATATTATTAAAACTGTAGATAATAGTAATTTAAAGGTTTTTATGCGCATTGTTTAAAAACTTAGTTGGAATAAAAGCTAAATTAATTCTTTTTAATGATGCCAAGCTATCATTACTTGATTATTTTCATTAATGTGTATCATTTATTTGATTAATAGTTTAAATTTATTGAACTAAACAATTTAACATCATTTATTATGAATCTAATGTTTAAAGAAAATAAAAAGAACTGTAGTATCTTGAGTTTTGCATTAGTTTGTTTAAGCTTAGTTTTAGGTGTGTTTTGTATATCTTGTGAAAAATATCCGCTAACTGAGCTAAGGTTGTATCAAATCACATTTTCTAAGGCTTATTCAAAAGAATTATTGGAGAATAAGGGTTCGAATGAGCCAAGTCCTGTTGAGATTCGAAGTAAAATAGCGGATTTTATTAATGGAAATGTTAGTAGAAGCGCTCATTTAATTTCATTTAAGGTAGTTTCAAATGATATGTTGGTGTTTGATGCTGATTTATACGGTTCAGATGCCAAAAAGTTGAGTAAAAATTCAAAGATAGCAAATGTAACTTTGAATGCTAATCGAGTGAAAGACCCATTTAAGTAATTATATTTCTAATTTTAGGGGAGGGGGAGTTTTTCCTTAGGAAATTTATGTTAAATTTGTTTAAAGCAATACATTTCCAAACAAATGACCGACTTTTCTATTTATTTTCAATTAGGCTGGCAACATATCTTAGATTTCAATGGATATGACCATATTTTATTTGTTTTAGTTTTATGTTGTAGTTATACACTAAAGGAGTGGAAGAAGATTTTAATCTTAGTTACCGCATTTACGGTAGGACATTCCATCACTCTAGCATTAGCCGCATTTAAAATAGTGGAAGTTAATATGACCTGGATTGAGTTTTTGATTCCAGTGAGTATATTGGCTACAGCACTATACAATCTTCCAAAACGTAGAAAACAACGGAATGTTTCATTTTTATATGCAGTCACCTTGTTTTTTGGATTGATTCATGGTCTTGGATTTTCCAATTATTTGCAATCTTTATTGGGAAAAGAAACTAATATCGTGGGTCCTTTGTTATCATTTAATATTGGGTTGGAGTTTGGGCAATTATTGATTGTGTTTTTTGTTATCTTATTATCCGAATTGATGCTTAAAATATTTCGAGTTACTCAACGAGATTGGAGTTTCTTTTTATCATCAGCAGTGATTGGAATCTCATTTATTATGGCACTTGAACGTTTACCATTATGAAAATTAAAAATACACTTTGCAGTTCACTAGCTCTTGGAATTTTATCCTTTGCTAGTTTTAATCAGGTCTTTGCGCAGAATAATCCAGGTTCTAATCATGGTAATAAGTTTGAGCAACTTGGTTCTTTAATCAGTGATCCGAATATTTTTAGGACGGCTTCCGGTGCTCCTGGATCTATGTATTGGCAACAAAAAGCCGATTATGTAATTTCAGCAGAGATTGATGAAATTAATCAAATCCTTAAAGGTTCAGAAACGATAACATACACGAACAATTCACCGGATGAACTTAGGTACTTGTGGTTACAGTTGGATGAAAATGAACATGCGGATAATGCAGAGAACAAACTATTCGATGAAAGCACATTGAATGATAGGATGTCTGTTGATCAATTAAAAAGTTATGTTCCTGAGCAAAAAGGGTATGGCGTTAATATCTTGAAAGTAACAGATGCCGGTAACAAGGCTTTGAAATACAGCATCAACTATACCATGATGCGAATTGAGTTACCAACGGTGTTAAAGCCAGGTGCGAAATTCGTGTTTAATATAGATTGGAATTATAAAATTTCAGATCGCATGGTTGAAGGAGGTCGTGGTGGATTGGAATATTTCAAGAAAGATGATAATTACCTTTATACTATTGCACAATGGTTTCCACGGATGGCGGTGTATTCGGATTTTCAAGGCTGGCAAAATAAACAATTTACAGGAAGAGGAGAGTTTGCACTAGCATTTGGGGATTATAAAGTTAATATCACAGTTCCAAGTGATCATATAGTTGGGGCTACCGGCGAATGTCAGAATTATGCTCAGGTGTTAAATGCCACACAATTGAATCGCTGGAAACAAGCGCAGCAAACGAAAGAGCCTATCGAAATTGTAACTTTGGACGAAGCCAAGCAAGCCATGCAAAATAAATCGAAGACAAAGAAAACTTGGGTTTATGAAGCTAAGAATGTTCGAGATTTTGCCTTTGTTTCTTCGAGAAGATTGGTTTGGGATGCGATGAAAGTTAACGAGGGTGTTGAAGTAAATAAGCCAATGGCGATGTCCTATTATGGTCCGGAAGCTTATCCGCTATATAGAAAATATTCAACTAAAGCGGTCGCACATACTTTAAAGGTTTATTCGAAATTTACAATACCTTATCCATATCCAGTAGCTATTTCCGTGGAGGCAGCTAATGGGATGGAGTATCCAATGATTTGTTTTAATTATGGTCGTGCTGATGAAGATGGAACTTATTCGGAAGCGATTAAATATGGAATGATTGGTGTAATTATTCATGAAGTAGGCCATAACTTCTTTCCAATGATTGTGAATTCTGACGAGCGCCAATGGACGTGGATGGATGAAGGTTTAAATACCTTTTTGCAATTTTTAGCGGAACAAGAATGGGATAAAGATTTTCCTTCCCGTCGAGGACCTGCACATAAAATTACGGATTATATGAAATTGCCAAAGGATCAGTTAGAGCCAATTATGACGAATTCAGAGAATATCGTTCAGTTCGGTCCTAATGCCTACGCTAAGCCAGCAACAGCATTGAATATCTTGAGAGAGACTATCATTGGAAGGGATTTGTTTGATTATGCTTTCAAAGAATATGCTAGACGTTGGGAATTTAAACATCCTACTCCTGCAGATTTTTTCCGTACCATGGAAGATGCATCTGCAGTTGATTTAGACTGGTTTTGGAGAGGTTGGTTTTTTGGGACAGATGCAGTAGAAATTTCTTTAGAGAATGTGACTCAGTATAAAATGACAGGAGCTAATCCAGGTAAAACTTCGAAAGAAGCTAAAGAGGCTTTTGAAAAAGACTTGAATACCATTAGTCGTCAGCGTAATATTGAGGAGAATATCGAGTTTTTAGTGGAAAAAGATACTTCCTTATTGGATTTCTATAATAAATGGGATCGATTTGCAGTGAAGCCTAGTGATGAAGCTGGTTACCAAAATTTTTATAATAGCCTGGATCAAAAAGGGAAAGATATATTCGATGGAAAAATCAGTTTCTATGAATTGAATTTTAAAAATAATGGCGGTTTAGTGATGCCATTAATAATTGAATGGTCTTTCGCAGATGGATCTAAAGAAGTGGATCGCATTCCTGCATACATCTGGAGGAAAAATGAAAATGAAATCAGCAAGGTGTTTGCGAAAAATAAAGAGGTAATTGCGGTAAAATTAGATCCATATCGGGAGACTGCAGATATTGATGAGTCTAATAATGCTTGGCCTAGACAAGCTAATCCTTCTAGATTTGAAATTTATCAAAATCAAGGTAGTGCTGTGAGAGGACAATCCTCAGCTACTAATCCGATGAAAGAGGCGAGGAAGAAGTAGTTTACTAGTACTTAAAAAAATATATAAAAAAGGTAAAATTTGATAGATTTTACCTTTTTTTTGGATGCATTTTAATATTCTCGATAGATGAATTTGCTGTTTTAATATTTCTCCTAATGAAAATTGTTTTTCTAGTTGTTTTATGATGAAGTTTGTGAATAAGTAGTTTTGTAGTTTTGTATATTTGTAATTAAAATTTCAAGAACACATTTAACCTTTGAATAAACCAGAGCTAGACATTGATTTTCAATTAATAGAAAGATTGAGAAAATCAGATAGGCAATCATTTAATCTTATTTACGATAAATACTGTTCACAGTTATTAAAGGCGTGTCTTCGTAGAATTCCCGACAAAGATGTTTGCAATGATATCATTAATGATTTATTTTTAACCTTATGGGAGAATCGTGAAAAAGCATCAGTACAAAATTTAAAAGCCTATTTATTTCAATCGTTGAGATTTAAAATCATAGATTACATTAGACATAAAAGCAAGTCTGAGGATTTATTTCAAGATTATTTATATCAGTTACAAAGGGAGTTTATAGGTACTGATTATGAAGTAAGAACTAAATTATTACAGGAAGTTATTCAAAAGGAAATAGATAGTTTTCCAATCAAGATGAAGCAAGTATTCATTATGAGCCGTCATGAGTATTTAAGTCATTCAGAAATTGCGAATAAATTGGGGATTTCTGAACAAACCGTGAGGTCCCATATGAAACATGCGTTGAAGAGGTTGCGATTAAGATTGAGCTTAATCATAATTTTTTTATTTTTATTTACCCCCTAAGTCCTTTTCAGTCGACTACATATAAAAGGACATACATCACCTTATCTAATTATGAGTCGTAAAGCTAAATTAAGTAATCTATTACTTCAAAAGTATGTAGACCAACAATGTTCGGATGCAGAAAATGTACTCGTAGAAAAGTGGTATAATCAACTTTCAACAGGTCAATCAATAGCAGATGAGGAGTCCGATTTACAAAACGATTTGGATGCCATTAAAAAAAGGCTAAATAAATCTATTGGAAGGAAGAAGAGCTTAATAACTATTCCAAGAATAGTAGCCGCTGCATTAGTCTTGATATTTCTAAGTGTTACTTTAGTTATTTATCAGGATAGAAATAAGGTAGGTAAACAGGAAGCTGTAACGCATATTGAAAAAGAGAAAGCATATTTAATTCTTGCTGATGGAGAACCATTGAGTCTTGAATCTTTGAAGCCTGGAAAATCTTTTACTTTGAGTGGAATTAAAGTAATAAAGGATTTAGATGGAAATGTTTCTTATTCATTAAGTGATGCTTTAAGTGTTGCTCCAATAAAGATTGTTACGCCTTCATCTGGTCAATATAAATTTATCCTACCAGATGGTTCTTTAATTCATTTAAATGCAGGGTCAATATTTGAGTTTAAAAGCGATTATGGTTTATCACAACGGGTAGTAAACTTGGAGGGTGAAGCGTACTTCGAAGTAGAGAAAGATTTAGATAAAAGTGGAAAGAGAATTCCATTCATTGTTTATAGTCAAGGTCAGAAAATAGAAGTTCTAGGAACACATTTTAATGTTAGGGCATATAGCGACGAGGAATCAAATAATATTTCACTAATAGAGGGGGCAATAGAATTGACTGCATTACAGGGTAAAGGAGATAAAATAATCCTTAAGCCAGGGCAACAATTCAAATTAGATAAAATGAAAGGTAGTATTAGTCAGATAAATTCTGAGGTTGTTAAATCGGTGGATTGGGTAAACGGATACTTTAAGTTTGAAAACGAATCGATTGAAGTCATTTTCGCACAAATAGCTAAATGGTATGATGTTGATGTAGAAATTGATCCTGGGGTTGATAAACTAGCATTTGGGGGGCGATTATCAAGAAGAGAAGATTTGATGAAAGTGATCGAAGTGTTAGAAATGACAGGTGAGGTAAAAATAAATGTTATTAAAAAAGAAAAAAGAGTAACACTAATAATAAAACCAAATATCAAATGAGAAGAGCGCCTTAATTTAAAACGCTTTTTTTAAGTCAGAGGTGCTACAACACCTCTGACATTTTAATAAAGCTTCAGTAAAACAACGCAAATTTTTTTACCATTTATAACCTTATTATGCCAACAAATATAAAAAAATATTTGTCTGTGATCGCTATTGTTAATCCTGAATTCGGGGAAGGGAAAAGAGTTAGTTATCAGGACAATAAATTACCTTATCGGTATCCAATAAAAATAATATTAATGAAAATGCAATTGGTTAGCTTGTTTCTTTGCTTCTTTTTGGTTCACGTCTTTGCTGAATCAAATGGACAGACTTATAGTATTAAGGGGCAAAATATAAAACTAACTTATGTTTTAGATAAAATAAGCGAACAAGGAAATCTGGATGTGCTATACAATAGTCAAGATTTAGCTGATATTCGAGTAACTCTAGATGTTTACGGTGTTACTTTAGAATCGTTATTAGAATTATGTTTTTTAAGACAGCCTTTAACTTATGAATTAAAGAATAATACGTTGGTTGTCAAGGTTGTTCATAATGAAAGTGAACAGTTGAGGAAAGTTTATGGACGTATCCTTGATGAATTTGGCAAACCTTTATCAGGTGCTGGAATTATGGTAATGAAAAGCAACATTCGTGGGGTAAGTAATGAAAAGGGATTTTTTGAAATTACGGATTTACCACAGGAGGTCGAACAGATTCAAATAACCTACTTGGGGAAGAAAACGTTGCTACTACCTATAAAAACAAATTTGGGAGACATTAAATTAGTGAGTTTAACGTCTGAACTTGATGAGGTTGTCGTGCATACTGGTTATCAATCTATTCCTAAAGAACGTTCTACAGGTTCGTTTGATATCATATCGGGTAAGCAGATTGAGAATAAATTACAAGTAAATGTATTGGAACGATTAGAAGGGATGGCGCCAGGATTAATGATGATTAATGGGAAAGATTCAGGAGGGGATGCTTTAACCATTCGGGGAGTGTCTACCTTATTTGGTACTGCACGTCCATTGATTGTATTGGACAATTTCCCGATTGAAGGGGATATAAATAGTATTAATCCCAATGATGTATTGAGTGTTTCTATTTTGAAAGATGCCGCAGCAGCATCTATATGGGGAGCTAGGGCAGCAAATGGGGTAATTGTGATTACCACCAAAAGAGGGGCTCAAGGTGCTGCTCAATTTCAATATGCGAATAGTCTGCAATTTTCTCCTAAGCCAGATTTAAATTATCTAAATAGATTAGGTTCTAAAGATGATATTGACATTGAATCTTTATTAATTCCTAGGACAGCAGATTATGAACAAATGATTAGAAGATGGGGAAGACCAGTTTCCAGGTTTACTCAATTGGTATTGGATTCCTTAACCGGAAAAATAAATCCACAAGAATTTAAAACTCAAAGAGATTATTTAGCATCATTGGATAATTCCAGGCAAATCAAAGATTTGTTAATGCAGGATCCTTTTTTACAAAACCATAGTTTATCGTTGAATAGTGCCAATGAAAAGTATCAATTTTATGGTTCTCTGCTTTACACTGATCAACGAGGGTATAATTTAAAAGATAGAGGTAAGAATTATAGTATCTTATTGAAATCTAATATTAATATTACAACAAAACTTAAACTAGGGGTAAGCAGCAATTTTAATTTTGGCAATAGTTCTGAGGCCCCTGTTTCGGTATTAGATATTTATAGACTTAAACCTTATGATATGATAATGGATAATCAAGGTAATCCATTATCCATGAATCGAGAAGCAGGAAGTTTGGGGCAAAATAGTTCTAATTATTATTCAATCGCTCAGCGAAATAGCTGGGGATTGGCTGATGAATCCTTTTTTCCACTACTTGAAATTGATCGAACAGCTATCGATAGAAAACAAAATAGTAATCGACTACAGGCAGAATTGGGGTATAAACTAAATGCGAACATTGGAGTTCATGTGAGCTATCAACTGGAGAAAGGGAATTCCTATTATAGAAGATTCGCACAACCCAATCAAGCAGACTTAGTTAAGTTAATCAATGATTATGTGACACCTGTTTTAGGAGCAAATAATACGGTTATGGTTAACCCAGATGGAACATTACTAACTCCTATTTTCAATGTTCCTCAAGGTGGTAAACTAGATGAGATGAGGGGAGATTTTAATAGTCATGTCATTCGAGGATGGGTGGATTTGGATAAAATCATCGGAGATCATCAAATAGTAGGCATATTGGGTCTTGAAAATCAAAAAATACAAACTTCTGGGAGTAATATGACCAAGTATGGTTATGATGACCATAGTTTGAATTTTGTTCAATTAGATTATAATAGATTAAGAGATGTAAGTCCCATTCTACAAACAATGACAGGGATTCGAACCGGTATTCCTTATTCCGACGCATTTTCTTATAGTGAAAATAGATTTGTATCTGCATTTGCGAATGCTTCTTATACTTATCGTAATAAATATACCTATACAGGTAGCATTCGATTGGATCAAACCAACTTATTTGGCACGGATAAAAAATACCGTTATTCGCCAATGTGGTCTTCAGGATTAAGTTGGAATATAAAGAAAGAATCATTCATGAATGATGATTCAAAAGTCAATGAATTTATTGTGAGAGCCACCTACGGTATTAATGGAAATATACCGAAGAATTCCGGACCATTTATGATAGCAACTTCCAATATTCATCCAATAACACTATTACCGAGTTTAAACGTGACCATTCCTCAAAATGATGGTCTACGTTGGGAGAAAACAGCGATTAGTAATGTTGGGTTAGATTTAAGTTTATTTGATTATAGACTACAATTGAAGGCAGATTATTATCATCGTAGAAGTAGTAATCTGTTGGGAAATGAGCAAATCAATCCAACCTATGGATTTGCAAGTGCTCAGCTGAATACTGCAAGTATGAATAATGATGGTTTGGAAATTCAAATTATTTCTCAGAACATAAAAAAACAAAACTTTACTTGGTCGACAACGTTCATGTTTGCCGAAAATAGAAATAAGATTACTAAAGTATTTGCAGGTAGTGAATTTGATAATCCAAGGCGGATAGCAGATGGAAGTCCTTTTTTTGTGGGTAAACCTTATGGTGGAATTTATAGTATGCGATATGGAGGGTTAACCTCAAATTCTGGACAACTTCAAGTATTAAATGCGCAGGGTGAGATCGAACCCAACAATTTGAATGATGATCTTTCATTAGCTTATTTTTCCGGAAACGGCAGACCCGTTCGTAATGGTGCTTTTAGTAATCAATTTAAGTATAAAGATCTGGAGCTTAATTTCATGTTCGTGTTTTATATTGGACATGTCATGAGGCAGAATAGTCCTTTTGCTAATTTGGGTGTTTTGTCCAAAGATGCTAGATTATCCCAAGCTTGGAAGAAACCCGGAGATGAATTCCAAACGAGCATACCCAACGTCGTGTTAGATGACGACCATTATTATGCTTATACCTATTACAAAGATTTTCTTGATGTTAATGTTTTTGATGCTGGATACGCCAAATTGCGAGAAGTAATTTTGACGTATAACATGCCTATTTCATTAATTGGTAGGCAACAGGTTATTAAATCTATTCAAGTCAATCTTCAAGGTAGAAATCTATGGACCTTGACTAAAAATGATTTGGGTATAGATCCTGAAGCTTTTTCCGAAGGTGAGCGGTTAATACCAGTTTCTCCAACGTATGCTTTTGGTTTAAATGTGACTTTTTAAGTTCGCATACAATTGATTAGCTAATTGAATAAAGATTAAAGAATAACCAAATGAAAAACTACTATATATTCCATTTATTAATTGTTTTTTCGATTCTATTTATTTCTTGTGAGAACTATTTAGATATCAAACCTAAGGGCTATGTTGTTCCAAGTACAGTAGTAGATTATGAACGAATTTTGAATGATTTCTCTTTAACCAAGTTATTATCGGATGGTATTGAAAAGTTATCTGATGATTATTATAATCCCGCCTTGGAAGAGGGACTTCAAATTCAGGATGCAGATTACCGTTTATACTTTTGGCTCAATGATCCATATACTAATGCTTCCGATCTTCAATATTACAGCCCATGGAATATCCTATACAATGCAATTTATCAATATAATGCGGTGATTAATGGAATTGATAAAGCCTCAGGAGGTAGCCAAGATAGAAAAGACATTGCAAAAGGTAGAGCATTGGTTGGTAGGCCTATCTGTTATTATTATTTGAACAATATTTACGGTCAAATACCATCCAGTACGACAGATAAGGTGGCTCTTGGTGTACCACTTGTTATTAGTAATAAATTAACGGATGCATTACCTTCGAGAAGTTCTACCTGGTTAATTTTTGATTTTATTGTCAAAGATTTGAAAGATGGGATTCAATTATTGCCCACTACCTCATCAACGAATTACCAAATCAATAAACTTGGCGCTTACGGTTGGTTGGCTAGAACTTATCTAAGTATGAAAGAGTATAGCAAAGCAGAAGAAGCGGCAAACGAAGTGCTTAAAATAAATGCTAAACTGATAGATTACAACACGCAGTGTGAACGAGTAGAGTCCAATACAGAAGAAGTTGCTTATCAACTTAAAAGTAGTTCTACCATGAAGTCTCCAGCCTTGCATCCTGAGAATTTACATGTTATATATTTTGGGTATACAAGAGGAATGGCTTTCCAAAATATAGCAAATTCACTAGTAGAACTATTTGATGTGTATGACTTACGCAGAATAAATATTATTCCTAATGAAGTTCCTGCAGGAGGGAAGATGAATTATATGTTTATGGGTTTACAATCTTATGAATATAGTGCAGGTCCTACCAATGCTGAGATGTACCTGATCAAAGCTGAGTCATTAGCAAGAAATAAGAAAATAACTGAAGCGCTTCAAACCCTTAATATTTTAAGGAAAACACGGATTGATCAATTACACTATCAAGAGTTGAGTCAACTCTCAGAAGTAGCAACTATGCATGCTATCTTAAACGAAAGAAGACGTGAATTACTTTTTAAAGGAGTTCGCTGGTTTGATATGCGTAGACTACAGAATGATTCTCAATATGGATTTACTGCCCAACATGAACTCGGTAATGGGCAATTTATTAAGCTAGAGCCTAATAGTCCAAGGTATACAATGACTATTCCAACCACAGCAATTACTCAACAAATTGTACAAAATCCTTAAGAAAATGAATTACGTAAAAATAATTATAGCCTTGAACTTTTTAAGTTTCCTTATTCAGCCTGCTTCATCACAAAATAACCATGCCACAGTCAAAGTGTTTGCTAAAGGTAGTGCTGATGCTAAGGTTTATTTGACAACGATGTTTAAAGATTACTTTTATAAAGGTAATACCATGATTTACCAATTAGATAAAGTGGCAGAATCTGTTGAAATACAAATCCAAATTGAAAAACAACAGATGGTGGTTTTGACTAATTTCTTTAGAACTGCCAAATTAATCGTAGCACCAAATGATGCTATTGAAATACATTTTAATGCTGATGATAGTTTAAAGATTGTTGGTGATAATGCAGAAGGTCAAGAATTATTAAATAAAATCACATCAGACGATACGCGCTTTCGATTTGAAGAGTTAGATGTAAAAACAGATGTGGCAGGAAGACTAATGATATTAGAAGAAATGAAGATATCGGATTCGAATAAAATTCAACAATTATTAAATCAAGAATCAGTTACTTCTTCCTTTGCTAAAGCACTTCAAAAAGAATCCGATTTATATTATAAACTATTGTGGTCAACAGATTTATTCTTTACATGCCGTCCATTGATTTACGCTGATACCAGTCAAAAAGTTGATCCTGAATTTGTCAAAGCTTGGAATGAACTTTACCATAATTTAGATGAAAGCTGGGCTAAATCTCCTCTTTTTCCAATGTTGATGTATCGATACAATGATTTCTTAAGTATCGGAGAAATAGAATCAAATAATACAACTAAAGTTCCATATTATATCATTATCAACAATCGCTTAAGAAGTAAATTGAAAGGTCCGTTAAGGGAGTATGCATGGGCTAATAACATTATTTCAGGTTTGGAAAATAATGAATATGAAAAGGCTTGGATTGATGATTTTGTTGACTTCCAAAAGGAATTTCCAAGTAGTCCATTGCAAGGTAAATTAAAAAATGAAATTCAAAAAGTTAACGATTATCATCAGCGTATTGCAAACGCTGACTCCTCTATTATTATTTCAGATCATGCAAAATCATATAAGAGCATAAAAGAATTGATGCTAAGCATGAAGGGAAAATACTATTACGTTGATTTATGGGCAACCTGGTGTGGACCTTGTAAAGCGGAATTGCAATACAGTATTAAAATGCACGATAAACTAGAAGAAATAGGATTTACACCCATTTACTTATCCTTAGATCAGGATAAAGACGATGCAAAATGGAAAGAAATGGTGAAAGGATATCCTTTGAAAGGTATTAATCTGCGAGCAGGGAAGGAGATGAATAGTCTCTTAAACCAAGAAATTCCCAATTTCAATGGAATACCACGCTATTTAATTGTGAATAAGGAGGGTGAGGTTGTGGAATGGAATGCCAAAAGGCCTAGTGATGGAATTCAACTGATCAATCAATTGAAGGAGTTGAAAAATTAATTTGAAAATAATATTATGGGTAAATAATAATGTTTGTTTAGGTATCGTAGAAATACGATACCTTTTTATTTTTTCACAAATTCACTTCTTAATAAAGAATATATATTTAAATCTCTAAACAAACCTTCAGAAACCCACTCCCCATCTCGACGTATTCCTTCGAAGGAAAAACCTAATTTTTTTGGAATAGCAATACTCTTTTCATTCCCAACCGCACAGCAAATTTGAACGCGTTGCAGCTTTAGTTCTTCAAAGAGCTCAGCGATTAAAGTAAAAACTGCTTTCGTCATAATCCCTTGGTTTTGGTAATCTTTTGAAATCCAATAACCTAATTCCGTATGTTTATTAAAATGATCCGTTTCTTTTGTGCCAATTAAACCGATAAGCTTATCCTCATCACATATTTTATAAAGATAATCTTTGCCTGCATTTCTTTGATCTATGGCATGGTTTACAAATGATTGTGTGTCTTCCTTATGAATACTAAATTGAATAAAAGGGAGCCATTCGCTCAGGTAGGCACGTTGTTTTTGTATGATGTTAAATATGCTTATAGCATCGCTTTGTACAATAGCTTTCAGCTTATAAGACGCATCAATTTTAATAATTCTCTTCATATAACTTAACTCATTGGTTAACAATTGTTCATTAAGCTACGAAAAATATCTTAATACTTATTTGTCTTATTAAAAATCAATCGTTTGGAATTGCCAATGTAGGGTATCGATGAGCGTTAATTGATTTGTAGCAACAGGAAGTTGCAGCATCATTTTTAAAGCCAATAAGGCCATCATACTTCCAACAATACCTGCCAATGGACCCAATACACCTAATCGATCACAATCCTGCTTGAATGCATTTTCAGGTGCCTCTGGAAACAGGTCTCTTAGCTGTTTGCTTCCTTGATAATTAAATACAGCGACCTGACCTTCGAAGGATAGGATGCTGCCGTATATGACAGGTTTCTGGAGCGCAACACAATGGTCATTAATTAAATATCTCGTATCAAAATTGTCTGAGCAATCCAATATCAAATCATAATCTTTCAATATCGTTCTAGCATTATCCTCATTTAGTCGCTCATGAATAGCCACAAATTCCACCTCAGGATTGATGTTGTTTACAAACCATGCAGCACTATGTACTTTGGGAACCCCCAGGCTATTTTCAGAATGAATAACCTGCCTTTGGAGGTTATGTATTTCCACAACATCAGCATCTATTACAGCTATTGTTCCTACCCCTGCGGTAGCTAAATATTGAATCACAGGAGAACCTAATCCACCCGCACCAACCACCAAAACATTGGATTTCATAATTTTTCGCTGACCTTCGATGCCAACCTCTTCCATGAAAATCTGGCGACTATATCTTGTAAATTGATCTTGTTTTTCCATAAGCATCTCGTATTATACAGTATTGAAGGCCAAATCCCAATCTTTCATCACCGGGGAGTAGCCTGCATTTTTTATCACCTGCTGAAATTCTGCCATACTTCTTTCATCAGAAATTTCAAACTGTTCCAACGATTGGGGATCTACAACATATCCTCCGGGGTTGGTTTTAGAAGCTGCACTCATACTTGTGGCTGCAATAGGTATCACATGATTTCTGAATTTTTCACTCTCCCGAGTGGAAATTGATATTTCCAAATCAGGATTCCATATTCGATAAGCGCAAATAAGCTGTAATAAATCTCGGTCTTCCATGATGAAATTTGGAGCTGCAGATCCCTCAGCAGGCCTTAATCGAGGAAATGAAACAGAATATTTGGTCTTCCAATAAGTATTTTGCAAATAGTCTATATGCAGAGCATTAAAAAAGCTATCCACCCGCCAATCTTCTAAACCCAATAGTACCCCCAAACCAATCTTATGTATGGCAGCCTGACCTATCCGGTCTGGTGTATCCAATCGATAGTCAAAGTTTGATTTTTTACCCTTAGGATGATAAGATTTATAAACCTCCTGATTATACGTTTCCTGATACACCAATACCGCATAAACACCCGCTTCTTTCAATAACACATATTCCTTTTCCGATAAAGGTTGAACTTCGATGGAGATATTCGCAAAATGAGGTTTCAGCAATTGAATAGCCTTCAAAAAATAAGCTGTATCTACCGTTTTATTAGCTTCACCAGAAACGAGTAAAACATGATTAATACCCATGCTTTTCAATGCCATAGCCTCTAATAAGAGTTCCGAATTACTTAAGGTTTTTCGTTTAATGGCATTATCCATACTAAATCCACAATAGGTGCAGATGTTTTGGCATTCATTGCTCAGGTACAAAGGTGCATAGAGTTGTATGGTTTTACCGAAACGCTGCTGTGTAATTTGTTGAGCAAGCTGCGCCATTCCTTCCAATTCCTCTTTCGCAGCTGGTGAAATTAAGGTCAGAAAATCCGATAAAGTGCCCTGTGGATTCTTTAAAACCGATCTTACCTGCTCAATACTGCTGTTATAAATCCGATCCTGAATATCTTCCCAACGATAGCGATCAAAAGTATTTTTAAAACCTGATTCCATTATAAATCCATTAAAAATGAAGTAAGGGGAGAAGAGGCATGAGCATGACTCGATTTAGCAGGTATTCCTGATAAATAGGCAGATCTTCCGGCTTTAACAGCCCATTTAAACGCAGAAGCTATATGCACAGGATCTTTAGCAGTGGCAATAGCTGTATTTACCAATACTGCATCAGCTCCCAGTTCCATTGCTTTACATGCATCTGATGGCGCTCCTATACCGGCATCAATGACTACAGGAACCTTACTTTGTTGAATAATAATTTCTAAGAAATCTATCGTTTTCAACCCTTTATTGCTGCCTATTGGTGAACCCAAAGGCATCACTGCCGACGTACCTGCTTCCTCCAGTCGCTTACACAAAACAGGGTCAGCATGAATGTAAGGTAGGACAACAAATCCCTGTTTTGCCAATTCTTCCGTCGCTTTTAGCGTTTCAATAGGGTCAGGGAGCAAATACCTGGGATCAGGGTGAATTTCCAATTTAATTAAATCAGTTTCCAAGGCCTCTCTAGCTAATTGAGCGGCAAGAATAGCCTCATTGGCTGTTCTGGCGCCGGAGGTATTGGGCAATAAGCGAACATGAGCTGCGGTAATTGCTTTCAGCAATTCATCTTCAGAATCATCATAATCTATTCGTTTAAGGGCTAAGGTGATGAGTTCAGACTCCGAGGAAAGTAAAGACTCACGCATTAAGTCCAAATTGCCATATTTTCCAGTACCGACGAATAACCTCGAATGGAAGGTATAGGTACCTATTTGTAAACTATCCATAGTGTACATTGAATTCTTGTAAGTAATTGTTTCTTAATTGATGGATTAAATTCGAGGCTGCAATACCGTACAAACCGATCGATAATAAAGCTTCAATATCTGTTTCCTCAATACCTCCTATAGCATAAATTGGAGGGTGATTTTCTAATTGCTGAAGCTCCAATAGAATATTTTTATAACCTTCAAGCCCCAATAGCGGACTCAATTTTTTCTTGTTTTCTGTAAATCTGAAAGGTCCTAAACCAATATAATCACAACCATTTTCCATATGATGAAGTATATTTTCGTAGGTATTTGCTGTAGCACCGATGATTTTATTTTTACCCAAAATCATTCTAGCATGAGGGATAGCATCATCCTGGAGGCCAAGATGAACGCCATCTGCATTTAGAATATCAGCAATATGAATATGGTCGTTGATGATGAGGGTTGCATGGTATTTCCTACACAAATCTTTCACAATCCAGCCTAATCGCTCAATATCTTTCATATTTCCATCTTTCCATCGCAGCTGAATCCATCGAATACCTTTATCCAAAGCCATATGTATATTTTTATACTGCTCTTCCAAGGTCTTACCCTGAGAGATATATTGGATTTTACTGAATGATTTCATTACTTTTTGATTTTTTTAGTTGCGCTAGCAGATTTTTGCATTTTAAAAAAGCTTCTATTGGATGTTCTGCCAACCAGATGGCACCCAATAAAGCGATGGCGTCGACCGGCTGATTTAAGGTGTTTTCAATATTTTCCAAGGCAATCCCCCCTAAACCCACTAGTTTAACTTGATGGTTATTTCGTTTCTTTAATTGTTGAAATACTTCCTCATTCCTACTTTTTTCAGGTTTTGAAATACTCTGATATAAGGGGCTTAAAAAAGCATATTCCCAATAGGCAGAAAGCAAATTGAAATCATCTATATGGTGTACAGAAGTAGAAATGAGATAATCCTCGTTAATAGGTTCATGCGCAAGCGATCTACGATCCGCCTCATTAAAATGAATTCTCTTTATTCCTAATCGTCCAGCCAAATGCCGATGGCTATGTAGAACCAATTTATGATGTTGCTCTGTAGAAATCTGTCTTACATAGGAAATCAATTCCTCATCAGGAAGGCCATATTTTCGAATATGCAATAAATCCAGGCCATTATCCAGTAATTCATTCGCAATATTTACCTCCTGATCTGCTGGATGAGGAGGCGTGATGACCAGTATCATAAATAGATTTCCTTCCCACGTTCAATAAATTCCAAGGATTTTTCCAACATGCCTGTTTCCGTTGCTTCCCGAATCTCTTGTGTGATTTTCATCGAACAGAATTTAGGTCCACACATCGAACAAAAGTGTGCTACTTTAGCAGCATCTGCGGGTAAGGTTTCATCGTGAAATTCCCTAGCGGTATCAGGATCAAGAGATAGATTGAATTGATCTTCCCAACGAAATTCAAAACGTGCTTTACTCAAGGCATTATCACGATATTGTGCACCAGGATGTCCCTTAGCAAGATCAGCTGCATGTGCCGCCAGTTTATAGGTTATTACCCCATCTTTCACATCTTTTTTATTAGGAAGACCTAAATGTTCTTTTGGTGTGACGTAGCAGAGCATCGCACAACCGTACCATCCAATCATAGCTGCACCAATTGCAGATGTAATATGATCGTATCCAGGTGCTATATCAGTGGTCAGTGGACCTAAGGTATAGAATGGAGCTTCATCGCATTCCTCCAATTGTTTCTCCATATTTTCCTTGATCAGGTGCATCGGAACATGACCAGGACCTTCAATCATCACCTGCACATCATGTTTCCAGGCTATTTTAGTCAACTCGCCCAAGGTTTCCAGTTCTGCAAATTGAGCCGCATCATTCGCATCTGCAATCGCCCCCGGACGTAATCCATCTCCAAGGGAAAAGGAAACGTCATATTGTTTCATGATCTCGCAAATCTCCTCAAAATGAGTGTATAAGAAATTCTCTTTATGATGAAATAAGCACCATTTCGCCATGATTGAACCTCCACGAGAAACAATACCTGTTACACGTTGGGCAGTCAGATGAATATACCTTAATAAAACACCCGCATGAATGGTAAAGTAGGAGACCCCTTGTTCTGCTTGTTCGATCAGGGTATCCCTAAAGATCTCCCAAGTCAAGTTTTCAGCAACTCCTTTTACTTTTTCTAAAGCCTGATAAATGGGTACTGTACCTATCGGCACCGGTGAATTTCTTATGATCCACTCCCTGGTTTCATGAATATTCTTACCCGTAGACAAATCCATGATAGTATCAGCCCCCCAACGACAAGCCCACACTGCTTTTTCCACTTCCTCTTCAATGCTGGAACTGACGGCGCTATTACCAATGTTAGCATTGATCTTGACTAAGAAATTTCTTCCTATGATCATGGGTTCACATTCCGGATGGTTGATATTGCTCGGAATAATCGCTCTACCAGCCGCAATTTCATCGCGTACAAATTCTGGGCTGATGTATTTTTTAGCAGTACGATGGGTGAAACTTTCTCCCGGATGTTGATGCTCCATTCCTTTGGTAGCGGCAGCTAATTGTTCGATCCGCTGATTTTCACGAATAGCCACATACTCCATTTCTGCAGTAATGATTCCTTGCTTCGCATAGTGTAATTGGGTGACATTGTTTCCTGCTATCGATCTTTTAGGCTGATGCGTGTATTCAAAGCGAAGTTCATCCAAACTTTTATCTGCCAAGCGTTCTTGTCCGTAGCTTGAAGAAATGTTGTCTAATATTTCGACGTCTTTTCGATTTAAAATCCACTCTTCGCGTATTCTGTTTAATCCTTTTCTTACATCGATGTTTTCGTTCTCGTCTGTATAAGGACCCGAACTATCGTATATCGTCACAGGTGGATTATGTTCGATAGTACCATTGCTTAATTTGGTCGGACTCAACGATATTTCACGCATCGCTACCTGAATCGGATGCAAGTTGCCTGGAATATAAATCTTTTTAGAATTTGGAAAGGGCTGGGTAGTAATTTTCTGTTCAATCATGATATGTACATTTAGATAGGTGGATTATCCTCCTTGTGTGGCTTTAATAATTAATATGGCATCGTTTTCTTTCACCAACGTTGTATCCCATTGAGATTTAGGAACTACGCGATAATTCAAGGCAACAGCTAGGCCTTTTTTAGGAAGGTCTGTTTCTTGCTGAATAATTTCCGCTAAACTTTGAGGGACTTGATGAAATTCTTTTGGTTTTTGATTGATCGTAATTCTCATTCCTAATTGTTTTTTAATAAATAAAAACTTTAGGAATGACCACATTTATGCAGAAACGCACCCATGAAGACATTTTACTTTTCCCTCCGCCAGTATGATCTGGATCAGGTTATAAGGGTAAAATCTCAGCCTGCAATGATTCAGACACCCCTAAAGTTGGAATAAATATAGACCTTTTTATTAATAATTTAAAAATTTATCTGGTTTTAAATCAATTTATAGAATTAAATACTTGAATTTTGCCTATCTGAGCAGGATTTGATTTTGTAATATTAAGAATATACTAATAAATGCTTAAATCATTTCCTTACATCCTAACTTCATTATTGTTGTTACTTAATAAAAGTTATATTAGTGTTTATTTACGAAAACTTCCTACTCATTATTAAATGATTGTTCCTTTCTTTGATTCATTTATTAAAAAGTATCTAGTTTACATACCAGTTTTTTAAGAAATGAAAAGTACTCAAATTGCTGTTGCCGCTGCATTAATTTCGATGCTATGTGTTCAAGGAGGAGCTTCTATTGCCAAACAACTTTTCCCCGCTATAGGTCCAATTGGGACAGCAACAATGCGTATAGGCATATCTGCCTTTATTTTATACTTAATCAACAGGCCTGATTTCCGAAAACTCAATAAACAACAATGGTTATATTGTGGGATTTATGGGCTTTGCTTAGCCTTTATGAATCTTATTTTTTATGCCGCAATTCAACGAATTCCTTTAGGCTTAGGTGTAACGATCGAATTCATTGGGCCATTATTCCTTGCTTTTGCCTTATCTAGAAAATGGTTAGACGTGCTTTGGGCTAGTTTAGCCTGTTTAGGCATCTTGCTGATTGTGCCTTGGCAAAACAATAACCTGGATACGGTAGGCTTGTTGTTGGCATTTCTTGCAGGTACATTTTGGGCATTTTACATCCTCACAGGAAGTAAGGTCTCTAAAATCATAGAAGGAAAACAAGCGGTTACTGTAGGAATGATGATTGCAACGGTTTTTATTGCTCCTATTGCCGTTTGGGACGGCTCTTTAGTTCATTTAGATGGCAATCTGATGCTCAAAGCCTTAGGTGTAGCCATATTTTCCAGTGCTTTACCTTTTTCCTTGGATATGATTGCACTTGGTAAACTTCCTGCTAAAACCTTCAGCATCTTAACGAGCTTACAACCCGCCTTTGGTGCATTTTCCGGATTGATATTTTTACATGAATACCTGACATTGACTCAATGGTTATCCGTGGCATGCGTCGTTCTGGCAAGTATCGGAACTACAATTTTTACGAAAAAGAACAAAGTGAAATCCTAAATAAAAAATTTTTAATATTTCTTGATTTAATATTATTACAATATTAATTGAATTCAAAAGTTATTCATTTAGAAGTTTAACTTCTATTGGATTATATAATATAAAAAATTATATTTGATTAAAGTGTTAACCAAAAAAAATAATCCTGTATCTTATAATTATTAAAATTAAAGTGATTTAAAGTTTATTTAACATTACAAATGTAACTTTGATAAAATACTTGAAACCTATACTTTGGATACTATAAACTTACATGAATTGAATATATCCATTAAAAATGGAGATCATAAAGCTTTTATAATTTTGTATGATAAACATGCAAAAGAGATGTATCATTTTATGAAAAGATATATCCAATCCTCAGAAGTGATAGATGATTTAATTCATGATACCTTCATAAATTTATGGAATGCTAGAGCTCGAATTAACACCAATAAACCTATCCAACCCTATTTATATAGAATTGCAAGAAATTTAATGTTCAAAGAAATTAAAAAGCAGATTATTCAAGCTAATTTATTCGTTGATGTTAATCAAGCAGAAAATAAAGTATCCTCCCAATATTGTATCGAAAATATGTTGTATGAAAAGGAATATTTTACAATTTATAATTTAGCAATTAATCGACTACCTCCTCAAAGGAAGCGAGTTTTTAGAATGTCTAGAGAGGAAGGTTTAAGTTATAGTGAAATCGCTGGAAGCCTTGAAATTTCTACGCAAACTGTTAAAGAACATATGTCTTTAGCAATGAAATCTATTAAAGAGTACATCGCTAAAGAACATGATATCCTTTTAAAAGCAGTTATTTTTGCTTTAATATTCGAGAAAATTTAACCGTATTATTTAATAATAAAATTTGCAATAACTGGGAAATGATCAGATTCCTCATTGGCCCAAGTATAAACTGAATACATTTGAGTGGTAAATGCATTGATTGGATTGAAGATTAAATAATCAATAGTTCTATTTGCACCATTTGTAGGAAATGTAAATTGATTGCAATTTCCGTTTAAACATCCAACTGTAAAATGATTTTGTAAAATCTTCATCGTATTAGAATTTGGAAGGGCATTAAAATCAGAACCAACAATTACAGGTTTATCAAAAGTTTTGCATAACGTATTAAAATCATTTGCTTGCTTTATTCTATTCCTTTCATCCGATAAATGATCAAAATGTGTGCTAATAAAATAAAATTCTTTTCCATCCTTTTCAACCAAAATTCGTGCAACAGATCTTCTTTCTCCTCCAAGTGCAGGATCAACTTCCAAGTTAAATCCTTTTTTTTCTTTAATAGGTAATTTAGAAAGTACGGCATCACCATATTCTCCTCCAGGAATATCCATAGCTTTTGCAAAGAAAAAATCCATTCCAGTTAGAGCACCAAGCTCTTTAGCAATATCTCCATTTTTTTGATTTCGATCTGAAAATTTATCAACTTCTTGGAGTGCTACTAAATCAGGATTAGCTTTTTTAATTACTTCAGCAATAACTTTTAAATCTGGAATTCCACCTGACCTAGCTCCATAAATATTATAAGTCATTGTTTTAACAATATTTTCGTCCTTTTGTGGTTCAGGTTTATCTTTTGTTTCGTTCGTTTTGCTACAACTATATAGAGAAAACCAGATTGTAGCTAATAAAATATATTTCATACCAATGAATTTTATGAGTGGGTTGAATAAGCCCAATAAAAGGAGTTATTCAACCCATTCGGAAACAATTTAAAATGCGACTACCTCTGCAATTGCCGTAGTTTCGCCATTCCCAAAGCTACTTAACACAGTGATTTTTAAATATCTTGACGTTATGCTTTGTGGAAAGTACATGGTCGCTGAGGTATCATCTGTTGAAGCTGCGATCGTATAGGTTCCAACATCATTCCAACTCGTAGCATCAGAGCTTGTTTGAATTAATACGTTTTTTGGAAATAGATAAGCATTATTTGCACCTAATCTCCCATAAATAGTTACTCCATGCAAAAGATGAGATTCATTCATATCAATAGTAACATAATGTGGATGTCCAGGTCTCCAACCATTCACTCTTCTATATGTTGAAAGCCAGACCGTATTTACATCTCCGTCTATACAAAAAGGTGCTCTTCCTCCAACGGCATCGTAGTCATCATCTGAAAAATCCTCTATTTCCCATGCATCTTGTGAAAGTGGGGTGAATGGATTAGTTTCATAAAATCCATTTACCAAATAAAAAGTAGTTTTTAAATGATCAGTAATAGGAATAGCTGGTTCTACACTTTTGATTGTTACCGGAATTGCATACGTTTTTGTTCCCGACAATTTTAAAGGGTTGACCTCCAAATTGGCGTAATTTGATCCAGCATTCCCAGGTTGTATGGATACTAACGTATTTGTTAATTTATAGCTTTCCGTAGGTGGAAGTTCATAATCTGTATTATTTGATTGATTATATTTTTCCAATTCTCCCGCACTCACTTCAAAATTTATAGTTATTGGTTGATTTAATAAACTCAATCCACCATATCCTGCACCAAATGATATTTTTTCCCAATTATCTTTTATGGAAAAGCTCTTCGAAATAGCCCCATTTCCTGCAGATGACATAAAAACTTTGCTATATTGATCCGGGTTTTCTATAGGGTAAGAGGGTTCTTCACAACTATATAAACACAACGAAGCCGCCGTAAAATAAATAATTAGGAGTGAAAAACTGTATTTAGAAAATTTATTGATTGTCTTTTTCATGATTCCAAAAAATTAAAAATATATTACCATCCTAAATTTTGAATTAAATTAGGATTACGTTGAATCTCAGTTTGTGGAATAGGAAATAAATAGAAACTTTTTCTAAAAATCCTTGTTTCAAATCTTTTTCTTGTAAAGAAAGTAACATCGGAATTTGAAGTTCCACCTTCTGCATTCATGCCATAAAAGCCTCCTGCATCTGTTTGTTCAGCAATTTTCCAACGTCTGGTGTCGAAATATCGTAGATGTTCTGCTGTAAGCTCTATTCTTCTTTCTGTCCTAATCTGTTGCCTCATTTCTGCTTGTGAAAGCCCAGTACTCAAAGGAGGTAATCCACCTCTTTCTCTTATTTGATTCAAGTACTTTAGTATATCTGGATCATTTGAATTTGATTCATTTAATGCTTCAACATAGTTTAATAATATTTCGGCATATCTCATCATCACGTGAGGTCTTGCAGTTGCATTCTGTGTAGGATGATATGTAGGTGAAACATTCTTTCTAAATAAGTATCCAGTTTCTGAATAATCATGAGATCCACCTTTCCCAGATTCTCCAGTATAATACAATTGTATTTCTCGAACGCCTAAACTGGAAGTCGTATTTATCCAATCTCCTCCACTATAGGTTACTGTTGCATAAAAACGAGGCTCCCTATTTACATACATGTTAAATGTGTTTTTTGCTCTAGTGGCACCGGGAGCTGTAAAATTGCTGAATCCTGTTTCTGTATATCCTGAACTTGAATTAATAATCGGAATGCCATCATTTGAGTAACCTGTAATTGGTGTTTCACCATTAGACATTCGATATGCATCTACTAATTGTTGAGTGGGGCCCATGGATGCATACCCACTTGCTAACCTAGGAGTACAAGATCGTTGATAATTAGTTAGCGTATTGTTATTTCTTGCAAAAATCCATTCTATATTCCATGAGTCAAGAAAAACATCTCTATAAGAAAGAAATGCGTCTATTTCTCCACCAGCTTTCAATTTTTTGTAAAGTCCTAAATTTCCACTTGATTCGGCATAATCAATTATATCTTTCGCCGCAACTGCTGCCTTAGTCCATTTATTGGCATCAACAGTCGAAGAAAAAAGTGCTTTTCCATCATTGTTTTTTATATTGGCATATTCTAAATTCCCATTGAATAAGGGACTTGCAGCATATAATAATACACGACTTTTTATAGCTTTACAAAGAATTTTACTCGCTCTTCCCATATCGTTTTCCAAAACATTATCCCCATTTGCGTAGTGGACAACATCAAGTTCTTGTTCTGCTAAGTCAAGCTCACTAACAATATAATCAACACATTCATCATAAGAGCTACGTGGTAATTGCATACTAGGATCAGTGAGTGGTAAATCTGGAGCTATTTCAGCATCTCCAATTATAATGAATGGACCATATTGTTTTAATATTTCAGCATAAAAGAAAGCTCTTAAAAAGCGAGCTTCTCCTTTTCGTTTTTTGATTAAAGCTAAACCTTCACGTTCCTCTAAAATTTCTTCATTTCCATCAATATTATTAATGAAAGTTGTGGCTGTTCTTATTCCCTTATAATAATGATCCCAAAAATTCCAATAATTGGAGGAGGCATTCCAATTTCCTAAATTAACTTGAAATGGTACTCCTCGTTGTGACACATCATTGTCATCAGAAATTACATCCCATGGAGTAGAATTAGTTCTATGAGCTTCATCTCTAATGAAGTTATAGGTGCCTGCTAACCATTCCTCAGAATATTTTCTTCTATTGAAAATTTCTTCAAGGGATAGTCTATCATCAGGAACTTGATCTAAGAAGTCTTTGTAACAAGCAGTATTTAAAAATATCATTGAAGCTACAAAAATATATTTTATCGAGTTTTTAACTATAAATTTCATGTTACGATTGATTAAAAATTAATATTCAGACCTAATGAATAGGTTTTGATATTGGGGTAGCGTGTACCTCTACCATCACTAACTTCCATATCCCAAAACTTAAAAGGGGTCCAGGTAACTAAATTATACCCAGCAAAGAAAATGCTGGCTCCAGAAAGATTTATAGGATCTATCCAAGATTTTGGAATTTGATAATTGATCTGAAGGTCTTTTAGTCTTAAGTATCTACCATTCTTTAACCACCATGAACTGGTTTGATAATTTCCATTAGGACTGCCATCTGAAAGTCTTGGGTAAAAGGCATCTTGACGGGGGTTATCAATAGTCCAACGATCTTCAATATTATTCAAAAGGTTTCCTCTACTCATGGAAACTGAAAATGGCATTAACCCTTCCCCGTTCATGTTGATATCCACATTTCCAACACCTTGAAATAAAGACGAAATAGAAATGTTCTTGTAGGCAAATGTTAAACCAAATCCATAAATTAATTCAGGTATATTGCCATAACCAATAGGCATTCGATCAAAATCATCTATCTTTCCATCGCCATTAATATCTTGGAATTTGATATCGCCAGGCTTTACCAATCCAGGGTGTAGAGGACCATTATTTATTTCTTCCTCACTTTCAAATAAACCCAATGCTACTAACCCCATACGTTGTCCTAATTTCTTTCCTTTAAGGTCTAACCATGGATATAATGGATCTGGCTGATCATTTTCTATGACTTTATTTCTATTAAAAGTCAAATTACCCATTACTTGAAAAGAGAAGTCATTAATTTTTTTATTATAACTCAACGTACCATCAATACCTTGATTATCGATAATTCCTAAATTACCGAATGGCGCAGATTGTAAGCCAACATAACTCGGAACATTTCCACGACGTATAAATATTCCTTCTCTACGCTCTTTGAAAAAGTCTAATTGAAAATTTAAGCCATTATTTTTTGTCTGTAAATCAATTCCTAGATTACTTTTTATAGAAGTTTCCCAAGTAACATTTACACCATATTCACCTATATTATATCCACTCCAAGAGTTTCCTCTTGATTTTCCAAAATTATATCCAGTTGTCGGATTTATGGTGGAGATATATGCAAATCTAGTTTCTGTACCATCGGAAATAATTCTACTACTCCCTACTTTACCATGTGAAAATCTTAATTTGGCAATAGGTAGATTTTCTTTTAAGTTTTCAAAAAATGACTCTTCACTAAATACCCATGCCACTCCAAATGATGGAAAAAATCCAAATCTATTCATCGGAGCAAAATTTTCAGAACCATTATAACCAAAGTTGGCTTCTATAAAATATCGATTATCATAACTGTATGTGCCACGACCTGAAGCACCTATAAATCGAAATGGAAGTGAATTAATTAAATTGCTAGCTTGGGAATTTAAATTATCGCTTTTATTAAATAGGAGCATTCCTGTGGTGCTGTGCTTTCCAAAATCTCTTTTATAATTTAGAGCACCTTCAATATAAATGGTTCTATTACCTTCACTATTCCGCGAAAAAGAAAGGAAATTATCTCCCTCAAATGTTTGCTCATATTGCATCTCTCCATTTTCATCTCTGCCGGTTGCTAAAAATGAACTTGGCCTTTTTGTCCTACGCATACTAGTGTAATTGTAAACATCGAATGAAAACATCGCTGTAGCGGATAATCCTTTTGTGATGAATGGTAGTTCTTGAGTAGCTCTTAAATTTGAAAACAATTGGTTTCTCCATTGATTAGCATAACCTGTCTGTGTCAAATGAGCATAGGGATTTACAAGTGAACCTGCTCTTTGATCTGGAACAGTGCCATTTTCAAACATGATAGGGTGAAGAACTGGAGTAACCATCCAAGCATTGGCAAAGATATCACCCTGTCCTGTAGCAGGATAATTTGCATTGGCTAGGAAACCTTGAACACCTAATTCAATCTTAGTGTTCAAACTGGGCCTCACAGTAAGGTTTGAAGTTAAATTATACCTTCTGTAGCCAACCTGTTGGTTGTAATTTACTAACTCATCTTGTTTGTACAATCCTACCTCGTCAAAATAACTTGTACCAACATAATAGGTCGCACGATCTGATCCGCCATTAATATTTAAGTTACCGCGCCTTTGCACCCCGAAATCGTTAAATAATGCACTCATCCAATCAACATTAGGATAGAGATAAGGATCTTCACCACTTGCCGTTTTTGCTATTTTATCATCACTGTAAATGGGAGCAGCACCTCTATTCGTTAACGCTTCATTAGACATATGCATATAAGTTACTCCATCTGCAAATTCCGGTAGTTTTGTAAATTGAGTTACCCCTTCGTAATATCTAAAATTGAATTTCGGTTTACCAGCTGTTCCACTTTTTGTTTTAATGATTACAACTCCATTTGCTCCTCTAACACCATATACTGCAGTTGCTGCAGCATCTTTTAATACGCTAAAAGATTCAATATCTTCAGGATCAACATTACTCATGTTTCTAGGGGTACCATCAACTAAAACTAGTGGTGCGCTTAAACCTTGGCTAAATGTTGAAATACCTCGAATCCAAATACTAGCATCATCAAAACCAGGTTCGCCAGTTCTTTGTACAGAAACTACTCCTGCTATTCGTCCACCGAGAGTATTGGTTAAATTAGCTGCTGGAACTTGGAGATTTTTAGCTTCAACTGTTGATTGTGCTCCAACTAAACTAATTTTCTTTTGAGTGCCGAAGCCAACCACAACCACCTCATCAATGCCTGCTTCAGTAGCTGTTAAAGTAAAATCATATGTTTTTTGATTGGTTACTGTAAATTCTTCGGTTTTAAAACCAACTATTTGAAGAACTATAACAGAATTTATCGGAGCAGTAAGTATAAATTTACCATTCAAATCTGTAGTTGTTCCAATATTAGGTTTGTCTTTTATAAAAATTGTAACCCCAGCTAAGGATTTTCCTGATTCATCTTTTATAGTTCCCGTAATGTCATTTTGAACGGAGGAAATGATACGTGTTTGCGGAATTGGATTTGATATAATTCTTACGTATTCATGTTTTATTTCAAAAGTCAGATTATGTTTTTGCAATATTTCTTTTAAAATAGCTTTTGCAACTTTCTTACCTGTATAATTGACTTTGTTAGTCAGGTAACTTTCTTTATTATTATAAGCAAGGGGAATTTGATGTTCAGTTTGAAGCTCTTCCAATACTTGTTGAAGGCTATAATTATTAAATTTTACTTCAATAACTTTGTTAAGTTCTTTTTGACCATAGCTATTTGTACTTGCCAGAACAATACAGCATATTAACAATAAACTCCAGAGCATAATTGATTTACGCATAATCTGTCGTAGGTTAGGATTATATAAAATAAGTCGAATTTTTTGCATCTTTGCATGAATTAATAAGGTATAAACTTGTTGATTATTAATTGAATTTCTGTTAGTTTCTCAGGCCGATCGAAATCAATTTATCTAATACAGAGATGCCTAGCATCTCTGTTTTTTAGGATTAGTTCTTAATTTTTATTTCCCATAATTTTTCTGATTTTTTTGTAAGGTTAGTATTCGTCAGTTCTGTCAACGTGTGTAAAACTTTTTCAATACTTTTATTCTTGAAACTTATTGAAACCCTTTGATTAGCAAGGGTAGGGTTTATGCGGACGGAATCACCATAATAACGATAAGCTTTTTTTAAAACCAAATCCATCGGTTCATTTAAATAAACTAAAACATCATTATGCCAATTTTCATTATGAAAATTCTTTATTTTCCAATTAGAACCATCTAAAAGCGCTTTCTGACCTTTAGTTAATCTTGCTATGGAAGAATGTTGTTTTTCTACTAAATCAGTTAGTTTATCTATTGCTGATTCAGGAATGTTATCATCTAGTTTTGTTTGAATATTGAATACTTGAACAATTCCAGAATTTACTTCAATTGATTTTTCTATATCTGAATCGATATTAAATTTGGTGCCAATTACTTGTGTTACAAAATTTTTAGAAAGGATATAAAATGGTCTATTTGATTCTTCTGCAACTTCAAAATAAGCTTCTCCATAAAGTTTTACTATTCTATATTTATTTAATTCAGTTTTTGTATAACTAAATTTTGAATTTCCATTTAACTTAACAATTGTTCCATCCGCTAATGTAATGTATTTTCGTTCTCCATGCCTTGTTTGAATAGTTTCCCAAACAACAGGTGATTCTTCTTTTATTTCATTTGAAAAGAAAAAATAAGCAATAAGAATTAATGAAGCTGCAATACTACTTACCAAGGATATCCATCTTATGTTTAACCTAGATTTAGTTGTCGATTCTTTAGTTTTTTCTTGTAAAGTTTCTAATATTTTATTCCTTACTTTTTTTTGGTTGGAATATTCATTGTACTCTTCTAACTGAGATTTAATAATTAAATAGTCTTGGTTCATGCTAGAAAGTAGTTCTTTAACATCTTCAAAAGAATCTAAGCTGTTTTTCAACTGTTCTAGTTCCTTTCCTGTTATAGTTTTCTCGTTTAATTTATTTATTAAGTTGATAATTGATTCTGACTTCATAATTCTAAATAGTCTTATTGTAAGTTTTGGTAGGGTTGTAAAAATGAATTTATTTGTAAGTTATTTGTTTTCAATTATTTAATTTTACAACGATTGAATTAATTTTCGAGATTAATTTGAAAATCTCAAATTAAATCAATTAAATAAATCGCATAAATTTATTATTCTTGTTTTGTAAATTCGTTTGATAATCACAAAACTATCTTATTAAAACTTCATACCATGGCAACTAAACATTCCTTAGCACCACAACGAGTAACAGAACTCCTCGAACTGTTGGAAAAGCGTTTTCACAAAAACACTTCAAGGCATCCTAATCTGCAATGGAATGATGTATTAGCAAAACTTACCGCTCAACCTGAGAAACTTTGGATACTTAATGAGTTGGAAGAGACGGAAGGAGAGCCAGATGTGGTGGATTACCTAAAAGAAACAAATGAATTCGTATTCTTTGATTGCTCACCCGAAAGTCCAAAAGGACGCCGTAGCTTCTGCTACGATCAAGCAGCCTTAGATTCCAGAAAAGAACATAAACCCATCCACAGCGCCATAGGCTATGCTGATGAATTAGGCGTTAAATTGCTCACAGAAGAACAATATCAATATCTCCAACAATTAGGAGAATTTGATCTCAAAACTTCCAGTTGGCTACTTACCCCAGAACCTGTACGAAAATTAAAAGGAGCAATCTTCGGCGATCGCCGCTATAATCGAGTATTTATCTACCATAACGGCGCAGAGTCCTATTATGCCGCTAGAGGATTTAGGGTTTCATTATTGGTTTAGTTAGGTGCGTTTTGAACCAAGAGGAAATGATTTTTCTGAATACCCTGAGATTGGGTTTAATTGCCATGAGTAGTCTTTCCATTCAGTAAAATCAGTTTATTCAAGTTCTCTTGATTCAAAATATTTGACTATATCGTTAAGAGATCGCTTCACAGGTTCGCGATGACGGTTGAACTTGGCTCAGGCAAAGCCTGATTTTTACAGGCGAAGCCTGCCAAGAACTGCCGTTCTTGCGATGAGGGCAACGAAGAAGCAATCTCATTTTTTAGATTTGAGATTTTAGACATCAGATATGAGAGGATTGTTTGATCCTAGAGGAAATGATTTTTCTGAATACCCTGAATAAGTGTACTATGACTTGAGTATTCTTTCCACTCATTAAAATCAGTTTATTCAGGTTCTCAGTGGTTCAAAAAACCAAAACCTATTAACTTAAGCCTAGTTCAACTTTTCTCATATCTCATGTCTCATATCTCACATCTAATATCTATTCCCAGGGGGGTAACATTTTCCCAATCCCTTTGATATACCTATACAATTCATAAGAAGTTTCATTTAATATCAAAGGTTATGAAAAGAATATTACTAGCAATCAGTTTAATGATCTTGGCTTTAATAGGAAAAGCTCAAGAACAAGAAGTCGGAAGATTCCAAGTTGCTGCATTTGGAGGAGCTTCCTTTCCGGTATCCACTTACAAAACCATAGGACAGGCGAAGACAGGTTATTTTGGAGGCTTGTTTATGGATAAATATTTCGGATCTAGTCGTTTTGGATTAGGTATCGACGCGCGATATTTAACCCATAGCATTCAGAAGCAGGACTCTTTGAAATTTGTAAATGGATTTATTTCCAGTAGCTATCAAAGCAGCAATTTTAAACACCTGGCTCTGACCTTAGGGCCAAGCTATAGCTTTCAAGCAGGTAAAATGGAAATCGAAGCTTTCCTAAGAGGAGGGCTGTTGCTGCAACAGTTTCCTGAATATGAAACGACCTTAAACCTGTTGCAAGGAAACAATCAATACACCCAAATACCACTCAGACGTACCATCAATGATTCGACCAATCGCGCAAACGCTTGGTTAGGATTAGCAGGTTTACGCATTAATTATCCGATAAAGTCTAATCTTGCAGTATTTCTTCAAGCCGATTATATGCAATCCTTTGGAACGACCTTCGGCAAAAAAAGTTCCGTTTTTCAATTGGAAGAACGAAATCCTGTAGGAACAGCCATTACGGAAGAAACCAGTGTTAAATCATTTTTGGATCATTACGAGGAAGTGTTAAGTCCAAAGCATAGCCCTTATCAAAGTGTCAATGTATCCTTGGGAATTAAATATTTCATCGGTAAAAAACAGAAAAAAGCGAATCCACAGCCAACTGTTAATCCAGCTCCTGTGGCGGTAAGTCCAGTAAAGCAAGCAACAACAAAAAACATTCAAATTGTGGTAAAAGATAAATTGACAGGTCTGGCTTTAAGTGGAGTTACCGTTACGGTAAATTCGGAAAACTTTAATACCAAAGAAACTTCCAATGCCAACGGAGAGATTTCGAAAATCGAACAGGCGAAGGTGGGAACCTACCAAATCATAGGAGAGAAAAATGGCATTAAAACCGAACTTCTAACCCTTAAACCAACAGATTTTGAAGGCAATGAATCGGTAATTTTCCGAGAAATATTTCATGACGATCCACGATTTACTTTAATCGGTGAAACGGTAGATTGCGAAAAGAATCAAACGCTTTCTAATATTGCTACGGTATTAACACTAGCAGCAGATAAAAGCAATATGAGCCAAACGTCCGATTCGGAAGGTAAATTCATCTATCAATTAGCTCAAAAATCTGATTATACCATTGTGGCGAATCAAGCTGGACGTTATTCTCAAACCGAATTGATCAGTACTCAAGGGCTAGATCGTAGTAAGACCTTATATGTTACTTTAAAATTGGGTGTATGCGATTTAGTAGAAGGAGGCAACTGGGTGCTGAAAAATATCCATTACGATTTCGATAAATCCAATATACGTTCGGATGCTGCGCTGATTTTGGATAATGTAGTCAATATCCTGAATCAAAATCCCGGTTTACGCATCGAATTATCGTCCCATACCGATAGCCGTGGAAAAGACGATTATAACCTTCGTTTATCGCAGCAACGAGCAGAATCGGCTGTAAACTATTTGGTCAGCAAAGGTATAGCTAAATCCAGGTTGATAGCCAAAGGATATGGTGAAACTCGCTTACTAAATCACTGTGGAAATGCGGTTGACTGTTCGGAAGAAGATCATCAAATGAATAGGAGAACAGAAATTAAGGTGTTAAACTTAAATTAAAGAGGTATGGAAAGGGAAGAATCCTCCGAAATGGATATCCAAGAATTGATGCCTGAAGATTTAACCATATTTCAAATCATCAAAGGATATTTAAAATTTCTATTTAAGATTTGTAAACCTTGATTGAAGTAAAATATAAGCGATAAATAGCATGGTTATGGTGAAGATGAACCAATAACTGGCTGGTAGACCTGGACGCTCGTTCAGGTCTATTGTTATATCCTCTCCAGTGTAAATCATATTGGCCCAATACCATGGGTTTTGACCTGAAAGATCTTCCTTGTGCAGATAAGCTCGTTTCGCTTCAGCTAAGGCCTTGATGGGGCTTTTCTCTTTCCCTAAATACTGATAAAATTTATCGGTTATTTCCAACATCACGGCATCGTTGGCGTACCAATGCGTGGCTATGACTCCGGGGATTCCCTTACTCAGGAATGCTCGATTCAAACTGGCTAATCCTTCGGATGGTAGTAATTTACCACTTGCGGTATTGCAGGCGGATAAAACTACTAATGGCGTTTTAAGGTTGTAATAGCGCAGCTGATCGGTAGAAATGGGCTGTTGTAGTAGTAATTTAGCTTCCTGATTGCTGTCTAAGATGGTATGTGCGGCGATATGAATGATGGCAGCTTGGCTCCAGGCATACGATATTTTATTCCAGGTCAATTGATTTGCTGGATATTTAGTACTCTTAAAATGTTTGTCGATTAGCTGCACTTCTTTTCTGACGAAAGGGAGATCATGAAATGGCTCGTCATATTGATCCCGATAAAATAAATTAATACCAATATTCTTCGTGTCAAATTCCTTTTTTTCTTGAAATGCCACTAAGGAGGGTAGATATTGAATTTGATAAGCTTTAATTAAGAACTCTTTTCCTACTGTCAATGCATCAAAGGGAAGAATATGCAATTCATTATCCAGCGATAATTTTAAAACTTCTTTTTGATCCAGTTTAGGCAATAAATATTGTCGCAGACGATCAGCTTCTTGGAAATAAGCATCCGGATTATTGTTGAAATGTTGAGGAGAATCGTTAAAATATTGATTTTTAAATTGAACGACCTGCTGTAATAAATCAGTTTGCCGAAGTTTGCTATAGGTTATTCGTTGATTACTCAATTGGAAGATGGAGATGTCTTTATTTTCATGTACATAATAAGCATAGGCGATTTCATTTTTCTGAAAAATTTCCTTTCTAAAATCTTCAAAGCTTGGAATAACCTTCTTTCTGGCGTAAAATTGTTCTTTCAATTCAAAATCATCCTGCAACCGTTGAATTTCCTGCGTCGTTTCTTGGATGTCCGAGGAGTCGGTTAGTAAATCTCGTTGAGCATACAATTGTTGCAGCTTTTTAGATAGATTTCCTAATTGACTTTCATCACGTTCCCAGTTTTGACTTCGTTGCATCTCATTCCAAAGTAACCTTCCTTTCGTCAGCTCGCAAAACCATAAAATTTTAATCAACTTATCTTGATCTAAATCCTGAAGATCTCCCAATTGATTGAAAACATCGTTCATCAAGCTACGGTTCCAAACATTGCCAAGCAGGTGGCTGGAAGATCGGGTGCTGTTTTGTTGGAATGAAAAGTCCGCAATAATCAATTTTTCAACATAATATAAAGCTGAATCTGTTTGTTGTTGGGTATAGAATGCACTTAAATTTCGATAGATGTTAATTTTCGTGTAATTGGAGATTTCTAAGTCCTTGTTTTCCTCAATTAATTTTTCTGCTGATTTAAAATAATAGAGCGCTTGCTTCCGGTTGGATTGCTGCAGGTAAGTTTCTCCTAAGGAATTAAATAAACTGGCTTTTTCTCGTATTCTGGAACTCGGAAAGTACCGGTTCTGAAGTTCAATGGCATCCAATAAACTTTGCTGCGCTACTGTTATTTCCTTGTTTTTCAAAAAGAAGTAAGCTTTCTGCTCCAGACTTTTCTTTCTGGCGGAGGCTAAGGATTCTTCCATTGGCTGAAGATTGGAGATATGTAAAGCCTTTTGATTACAGCTCATGGCAGAATCTAATTGGCCAAGTGCCAAGTATACATCGCATAAGCTATTGTATAGCAATGCTTTCAAATAAGGAATTTCCGTTGCTGTTTTCAACCCTAATAGGGCATGTTCTTTGGATTTGATTAATTGGCCTTGATGGTAATATAGAATCGCTAAATTATTGTAAAAGGAGGCTTGTTGGTCGATCTGTTCACTCTCTTTTAAGGCTTTCAATTGAAGCTGTTCAGCCTTCTCATAATCCGCCATGATCGTGTAATTATTTGCCAAAGGCTTATAAATATAGGTTAATCGATCTTCTTTGGATAACAGTTGTTCTTGTTCATCATATACTAAGGCTTTTTCATAGTATTGACTACTCTTGACCATTCGGCTGTGCTCTTGAAATCCGTAGGCCATATTGATTAAAATCCACAGGTAAGTTTCTTGCTGAGACTTAGCTAAATGGCTTGTACGTATAGGTTTTAAGAATTGTTCAGGCTGATCTTTATAACGATCATATTCCTCGTAAGCCCATTCACCAATGGAATCCAATAAGGAATTACTCACGCTATCCTGTGCATTTTCCAATAGGTTGGAAGGTGGATTTTTGGAATTGCAGGAGCTTAAAAAGAGGAGGATAATCCCTATACTACAGAACTTAACCAAATCTATAAACGCCACATTAAATAAAAATTTAGATTGTTTTTATAGGTTTTATCATAATGATAGCGAATCCCGAATGCAGGTCCTAAGTAGGCTCTGCCTATATTGATATCCACTAGTGGAGAAAATAATAGAGCTGATCTCTTTTCTTTTTCTAAGGTAAGTGCTTGTTGATACGTGCTCATTGTTCCTGAAGCCCCTTGAATATGATAAGTTAATGTTTGATCATGCTTCGTATTTACGTTTGTTTTAACGAGCGCTCCAATACCTGCGGAAAAGTAGCGACTGATATTGTATCGAATCTGAACGGGGATTTGCAAGGCGATGTATTTTTTTTGAAATGCAGTATCCATCCCTTGAAATTTATAATAGGTCAATTTTCCGTTTTCATCGGGCACTTGAACTTCTCCAGTCGCTCGTTCATAAAACTGACTTCTTTTTTCGCTAAAGGTGCTGGCATACAATTCCACTTGCCAATAGGGTTTTTTATAGGGGGCTATGGGTGCTAATCCTACTCCAATGGTAAGCCCCTTGCTTAGTTTGCCAATTTCATCATCTGCATTCCTTACAGGTGCATTTAAACCTAAAAATACCAATGGAGAAAGTCCAGGTCTAAAGCGTGTAACCGCTTTATTGGTGGTGATGGGTTCATTTTTGTCAAAGTAAATATCTGTATAGGAGGGTAAGGATTTATTCTGCAACTTTTTATGGGTTTGCAAGGTGAACCTAATAAATCCTTTACTACTGTCTTGATCGGTCAGGATAGGAGAGGCCGTTCCGGGTAAGGCTATCCCTTTATAATTAAAAATGATTTTGTTGTCACCTTCCAACTGGTAGGTATAGCAGCCTAAGTCTTGTTCGGTTTTACAGGTATCGCAACCTGGATATAGATTTAATAATTTAAAAGTTTTAGTGTTGACTTGTTGTGGGAAAAACATTTCCAATCGGATGTTTTTAGCATCTCCTTCACCATCGTTTTGAAACTGTACCTTATAGGTCATGGTTTTCTTTTTGAACTGCAATCGGTAATCAATCAAGGCAGGTCGAACCGACATTTTATTTGGATCATGGGATTTTATGATGGGTATATCCATTTTATGGACGATAGGATCCATGCCATCGGCAATATATATTCCTGTAACGGTGACGATGGCATTGGTGTCTGCCAGCATTTCGGGGGTAATATCTATATTTAAAATAGAAAATTGAGTCTGATCTGCTGCTGCAGAGATGTCGTATTCCGAAACGGTATTGTATTCATCCAGTAGGGAATTGAAAAATTTACTGGCTTGTTGGCCTTCAAAATTGATCTCTTCGATAACTCCATAATCCGGGCTTCCACTTTGGCTAATCTTTGTGCTTTTTACATTCGCCCATAATCGTTGAAAATCTTCTTTATTTAATTCTTGGTTCAATTTTTCCTGAAAATATTGGCTTTGATTTGCTAATACAAATCCAGTAGGGTTAATGGATTTTTCATTGGTTAAGATCAGGATTTTTCCATTTTCAGCCTGGGGTTTTACACCCACTACGATGGACATATCTTCTCCCGGTAAAGCATTTGCATTTTTATACAATTGAAATATGCCGTTGGATTTAAAAAACTGCTGTTCGAAAGTTGTTGGTTTTGCTTTGCCTGACGCCAGCCTGCTTTCTACCTTCACTTTAGTTTTAGGCTTCTTAGGTCTGGGGCCATTATCGTAATTGTTGACAATGTACAGGGATACATCGTACTCACCTGCTTTTTCATATTGATGCTCTGGAGATTCCAAGGTACTGAAATGACCATCTCCAAAATCCCATAAATAGGTGTAATATGCCTTCCGACCACCAGGTATGGGTTCTAAGGGACGGATGTAGGGTGTAAATTTTATGGTACTGTCCAAAAAGTTGGTTTCAATTCGGGAAGGGAAGGTATCTCTTTTGACGAGTAGGGTATCTTGTGCGATTAATTGCTTAATATTTAATAAAATGATAAGATAGATTAAGTAATGACGCATAATTTTAGTAATTGATGGATTTTTTGGAGCAAATCTATTAAAATTGCTCTTTATTATTATAAATTTACGAATTACTAACCATAATATGCACGCTGACCAAAAACTAATTGACTATCTTCTAAATAATGATCATCAGGGAATTTCCTTGATTTATAAGCGATATGCAAAGAAAATTCAGCGGATGATTGTTCATAACAGTGGTTCGGAGGAGGATGGATTGGATATCTTTCAAGAGTCCTTAGTCGATATTTATCACATGGCTCGAGATAAGGGGTTTACCTTAAGTACTAGCTTTGAGGCCTTTGTGCTACTGGTTTGTAAGCGTAAATGGTTAAACCAATTGAAAAAACAAGCATCTAAGCAGGTAACAAATGATGAGGATAGTTTATATAGAATGGAAGACGATTCCCAGTTACTATATGAAGCTCATTTGGAACAGGTAGAGAAGGAAAATGTATTGATGGAAGTACTGCATACACTTGGGGAACGTTGTCAGGAAATAATAAAACGTTGTATGGTATCCAAACATCAAGAAAAAATTGCGGAATCATTGGGAGTGACCTATGCATACTTGCGAAAAAAGAAAAGTGAATGCATGTCTTCCTTGGGAGAAAGGGTGAAAAACCATCCTTATTTTAAAAATCTTGGCCTATGAAAACGAAAGAGGAGTTAATTCAGGATTATATAGACGAAGTAATCAGTCCTGAAGATAAATTGAAATTTGATAATCTCTTGGCTTCCGATGAGGAATTTAAAAGAGAAGTCTCTTTTCAAATGGAAATTCGAACCTTACTGAATCGAAGAATCTCTTCCAATGAACCTGCGCTAAGGGAAACATTGACTGAAGTTTCCAAAGAGTATCGTGGTAAGGAAGGAGCCAAAGTTATTCCTTGGAAAAAATGGTTAATTCCAGTGACCATTGCGGCATGTTTTATCTTGGTCGGTCGCTGGTTGTTTATGCCGGATACTCAAATCTATAATTTACCGGAAATGCGTTCGGAAATTGTGCGTGGTGAAGAAAATGCAGAATTGAGCCGCTATGAGGAAGCGGTAAAAGCATTCAATAATAAGGATTATAAAACAAGTACGGTTGTACTTAAGGATTTGGTGAATCAATTTCCTTCGACTATTCAGTACCAATATTATTTGGGTTTAAGTGAACTCGGTGCTAAAAATTATTCAGAAGCGGTTGCAGTTCTAGAATCGTTGACTAAAGGAACTTCGGTTTTTGCTACAGATGCAAAGTATTACTTAGGTATCTCGTATTATGAATTGAAATCTTATGATCAAGCAAAAGCTATTTTGAACGAAATTCCAGAAAATCATGATTTATTTGAAGAGGCTCAAAAATTGCTAGAAAAAATGAAATAGAGGATAGGATTTTTGATATTCAGAATTTTATTATAGAAAATATATATTAAAGGCTACAGCAATGTAGCCTTTATTTTTTATAGGAATTTAGTGTTTTTATCGATTTTCATTAACTATCCTCTGGTATTTATTTGATTCTATTTCTTTAAGGAAAATGAATGGATTTGATATGGATTTTCATCGGATCTCCTTCGGAAATTTGGGGAGCTGATCCAATGAAGGTCCGAGTGAGATTCGAAGGAGATCCGTAAGAGAGTGGTGTTTGAATATCTGATGGAGATAATTGTGATATAACAAAGCACTATCTTCTTGTTTGGTAAAAATTCTAGCTAATGTTACACCTGTAGTCATAAATACTGCTAATATAAAAGTGATTAAGAACTTCATATTTCAATAATTTATCGTTTTTACTTAGTAATGTTTAATTAAGATGAGTTCATATTTATAGCCTAATTAAGTTTTGGCTTAGCCAAATCGGCTCTTTGAGGTTTATTTTACTTTGTGCTAGATGACGATAGAGTTTACCATATTTATATTATTTATAGGGCTAATTAATTGCGTGTTCTGATTATTCAATATACTATTTAAATTTCTATATTGCCGTTTAAACTTTTACACATGCAGATATTAGTTATTGAAGATGATAGACGAATTAGTGATTTCTTAGTTAAGGGCCTTAAGGAAAATAATCATATAGTTACACTATGTACTTCGGCAGAGGAAGTTCTTCAAGGATATATTCATGTTGCATGGGATATCATCATTTGTGATATTATGCTTCCTAACTTGAGTGGGATTCAATTGATAGAAATTTTACGTTATAAAGGTTTACAAATGCCCATTTTGATGTTGAGTGCTTTACATGGAGTTGAGGATAAGGTGTCTGCTTTAGACAAAGGAGCAGATGATTATTTAACAAAGCCTTTTCATTTTGAGGAATTGCTTTCGCGTATACAAGCTCTAACTAGACGCTTTACAAAGTCGCAACAAGGTATTCAGGATAATGTATTTGTTGTGGGAAATTTAAAAATAGATTTCGATACCTATCAAGTGTTTAAGCAGAATGAGCAAGTTGAATTATCACCGCGAGAATTTAAATTATTAACTTATTTAATTGAGAATAAAAATAAGGCTTTGTCCAGGATACAAATATTGAATGCGGTTTGGGGGATTAACTACGATAATCAAACAAATGTTGTGGATGTATATATATCCTATTTACGTAGTAAGTTAGATAAGCAAGCGGAATATATACAAACTGTAAAAGGTGTAGGTTATTTATTTAAAGCTTTTTAAGATGAAGTTGAAGCATCGTTTGGCGATTTACTCTATTCTTATCTTTAGTATAGTTATAGGTGCAGTTGCTACATTAACTTACTTTGCATTTTCTCGTATCACTAAAGCTAAAGAGTATCAGTCTTTGGAAAGTAAGTCAGTTTTGGCTGCAATATTTTATTTAGATGAAGATGAGCTGACTTTCACCGAGCATGAGGATATACGGAATCAACTTTCAAAAAAAATTTCTCGAAGTAATATTGCCATTTTTAATTTGCAAGGTGAGCAAGTAAATGGGCAAATGGAACGTGATGTATACATCACTGATGATTACTTGAAGAAGGTTTACGCCAATAAAAATGAGTCTTTTGAAAATAAAGAATTTTTCTACAACGGTATTTTTTATAAAGATAATCAAGGTGATTTTATTGTGGTCACACGGGAATCCAAAGCGGTTTTTAATGATCAGATACAGTCTTTATTTAATATTCTTCTCATTGCTTTAATACTGGGTTTAATCTTCATTTATTTTTTTAGTTATTTTTTTGGGTATATCGCTTATGAGCCTATCAATCAGATTATTCATCAAATAAAAAAACGTAATACAACTAATTTTCATGAGCCCTTACATTTGAAGAAATCGTATGCTGAGGTGGATGCATTGATAAAAACATACAATGAGTTTATAGAACAAATTTCACAGACCTTTTCTATACAAAAGAATTTTATTGATTATGTCTCGCATGAGTTGAGAACACCTATTGCCGCACTTTTAGGTACTTTGGAAGTAACGAAACTTAAGGAACGCTCGATCTCCGAATATCAAGAAACTATACATATTTTACGTCAATATACCGAAGATTTGGAGTTAACATTAGATCATATGATGTTGCTTTCTGGCGTAAAAACAACCATAGAGTTAAAGCAAATTAGATTTGATGAAGTGCTTTGGCAAGTGGTAGAAAATAGTATCTTATACCATCAGGCGAATATACACGTGGAGATGAGGGTTAATGATACAACCTTTTTGCAGCTTAACGGGAATGATAAGCTGTTGGAACTCGCTCTTTCAAATATTATTTCAAATGCTGTTAAATACTCCGATAATCAGCTTGTAAAGCTGATTATTGATTGTGAAAATAATCAATTATGTGTATTTGTTATTGATCAGGGGATAGGAATTCTACATTCTGATTTAACAAAAGTAACAAGTAACTTTTATCGAGGAGAAAATACTACGAACTACCAAGGTAAAGGCATTGGTTTGTCTATGGCTAATATCATCTTCAAATTGCACCAAATTTCTATTTGTATTTATGCAAATGAACCTAAGGGTACTGTTGTTAAATTACTTTTCCCTTAATTTTAATCAAATTCTAATCTAAGTCGAATCTTGTCCTAATTTGCTAGGGTTAATTTTGGATGTTCAAGATTAATCATAGTGAAAAAACTTTTTTATACCCTTTGTACAGTGGCTGTGGGCCAAATGGCACAGGCGCAATCGTACACCTTAACTGAACTCGAGGCGCAGTTTCTTCAGAAAAATACTCAGGTCATAGCGAGTAAATACGCTGTAGACAAGGCGGATGCATTGATTGTGCAAGAAAAACTGTGGCAAAATCCAACCTTATCTTTATCTGAGGTTAACCTTTGGAAAACCTATAATATCGAAACCCAACCGCACCTTTTCGGGCAGTACGGAACTGCACAGCAAATTGCGGTAGAACTGGAACAAGTGATTGAAACAGCGGGCAAGCGTAAAAAGCGTGTAGTAATCAAGCAATTAGAAAAGCAGTCTGTTGTATTGGAATACGAAGAGTTGATGCGTGAACTGAAAAAGGAGTTGCGTATGGCGTACTACAGTTTGCAACGTAGCCAACAGTTGGAAGAACAATTGCAACAAACCTTAGCGTTGTTTACGCAACTGAATGTCCAATACGAACGTCAAGCGCAAGCACAAAACATTGCAAAATCGGATTATCTACGCGTGCAAACCGAACTTTTGCAACTGCAAAAGGAAAGTGTGTCTTTGGAAAATGACAAGTACGAAGCAATACAGCTTATGCGCATTCTTACGCACAATTTAGACTTAGAACTACATCAAATAGTTTTCCCACAAACGAGTATTCAACCGCAAGGATGGGATTTCCAAAACTTGGCAGCCGAAGCCAAAACACAAAACATCCTGCTTAAAAAGCAACAGAACGAAATGGCCTTAGCATTTTCTCAACTGAAATTGGAACAATCGCATCGTGTACCTAACCTGGCGGTGCAAATGAATTACGATCGTGGGGGTAATATCATGTCCGATTTCATAGGCTTTGCGGTAAGTATGGATTTACCGATTTTTAATCGCAATAAAGGAAACATCAAAGCTGCAGAGCTGGCTATAGACCAACAAAAGGCACAATTCCAAACGGTTGACAACGAGCTGGAAAAGCGCATTCTTAATTTAAAGCAACAGTTAGAGCGTCTAGAAAAATCTTTATCCAATTGGAATACACAGAACATTACGGATCAAAAGCAAATATTGGAGAATTACCGCAAGCATCTGCAAAATAAACAAGTGACTTTGATGGAATTTATTGATTTTTCTTCGGCACAACGAGAAGCTAATCAAGCTTATTTTGAACTATTAGAAACTTATCATAAAACGAAGGAAGAATTGCAATACATCATAGGAAAAGACATTTAACATGAAAAACAATTTACTTTATATAGCGCTCGCGACGCTAATCTTGACAAGTTGTCAATCGAATAAGGAAGAAAACACATCGAGTGCACAAGATCCCAATAAATTTTGCTTGAATGAGCAACTTAAAAAATCAACCATTATTGATACCGTAAGTGAAGATGCCATACATGAACAACTTACACTTTCAGGTAAAGTAGAATATAACGAGAATGATCTTGTTGCGGTAAAAAGCTTATTGCAAGGAATTGTAGAAAGCGTTCGATTCGAATTGGGCGACTATGTAAACCAAGGTCAAGTGCTAGCGGTGGTTAAATCCACAGAAATTCAAGGTTTAGCACAAGAAAAAAAATACCATCAAAATCAAGTGGATTTGTTGAGAAAGCAAATTCAAATCAAGAAAGAATTGGTGAATGACGGATTAGCTTCTCAACCAGAATTAACGGAGCTAGAACATCAGTTACAGGCATCTCTGATTGAGGTTCAGAAAGTAAGTGGCACCTTAAGCATGTACCGTTCGGTAGGAAATGGTCAATTTCAAATTATTGCACCTAAAAATGGTTATGTGGTTCGGAAAAACATCAGCGTAGGACAATCTTTAGTTGCCGATAATGAAGATGCTTTATTTGCTATATCCAACTTAAAACAAGTCTGGGTGATGGTGAATATTTATGCCAATAATCTTCAATCTGTCAAAGTAGGCGACCTTGTAAAAGTAAAAACGGTGGCGTATCCTGACCGTTTGTATGCGGGCAAAATAGATAAGATTTACAATGTATTTGACGATGACGAGCATGTGATTAAAGCACGTGTGGTTTTAGAGAATCAAAATCTTAACCTCATGCCAGGTCTTAGTGCCGACATTATTATCGATAAACAAAATGTACTGGGGACGGCATTCGCTATTCCAAACAAAGCAGTAGTATTCGATAATAATAACAATTACATCGTAGTTTATACGAACGATTGTGAAATGCAGGTGCGAAAAATTACGCCTATAGGTAATAATGCAAATCATACTTACATCGAAGAAAAATTGAAGAAAGGCGAGCGTGTGCTTTCCTCAAATGCTTTATTGGTTTACGCAGAATTAAATAAGTAGTCGAATGAAAAAATTAGTACAATCACTCGTAACCTTCTCGTTACGCAATACCACATTTATTTTATTTGCTACGATGGCCTTGTTGTTTGGAGGGATTTATGCGCTTAAGCATACGCCTATTGAGGCATTCCCCGATGTAACCAATACCCGTGCACGGATCATTACACAATGGCCAGGACGCAGTGCTGAAGAAATGGAAAAAATGGTGACTTTACCTATTTCTAAAGTCATGAATAGTATTCCTCACAAATCCAATATTCGTTCGGTGTCTTTATTTGGTCTTTCTGTGGTAACGGTGCAATTTGAGGATGGTGTAGATGATTTCTATGCTCAACAATATGTTTCCAATAAGCTTAATAGTGCCGATTTACCTGATGGAGCAGATGCCAGCATCGAGCCACCTTCTGGAGCTACTGGAGAGATTTTTAGGTATGTAATCAAAAGTGATTTGCCTATTAAAGAAGTTACTGCTATTCAAGACTGGGTAATTGAACGCGAATTGTTATCCGTTGCAGGTGTAGCCGATGTGGTGAGTTTTGGTGGAGAAGCAAAAACCTATGAAATCAAAATTAATCCAACGGAATTAAAGAATTATAACCTTTCGCCTTTAGATGTTTATGAAGCGGTTTCTAAATCCAATATTAATGTGGGTGGTGATGTAATCGAACAAGGAGATCAGGCGTATGTCGTTCGTGGTGTTGGACTTTTAGATAAAATTGAAGATATCGGAAATATTACCATTAAACTAAATAGATCAACGCCAGTTTTGGTAAAGAATGTAGCAGAAATCTCCACATCTAGCAAACCTCGTTTAGGACATGTTGGCTTAAATAAGGAAGATGATTTGGTGGAAGGTATTGTTATCATGCTTCGTGGACAAAATCCTTCGGAAGTAATTGAAAATTTAAAAGCTAAAATAGAAGAATTAAACGAACGTACTTTACCGGATAATGTGAAAATAGAAACGGTAGTAGACCGTACTAAATTGGTGGATAATACAGTGAAAACAGTAACTAAAAACATTATTGAAGGGATATTGTTGGTGTCACTGATTGTTTTTATTTTCCTTTATAATTGGAAATCGACTTTTATTGTAGCCTCAGTGATTCCTTTATCCTTTTTGTTTGCCATCATCATGCTTAAGATACAAGGTTTGCCAGCCAACTTAATCTCTATGGGGGCTTTAGATTTTGGTTTGCTCTTGGAAGGAACTTTGGTGATTGTTGAAACCGTATTTGTGGCACTAGCAACCATGCAACATAAAGTGGGTGCAGAAAAATTTGCTAAAATGAGCAAATTGGGCATCATCAAGAAAAGTGCAGGGAGTGTAGCCTCTTACATTTTCTTTGCTTTAATCATATTAATCGTTGCGTTATTGCCGATATTCTCTTTTCAAAAAGTAGAAGGTAAAATGTTTACTCCATTGGCATTTACTTTAGGTTACGCCTTATTAGGTTCTTTGATTTTGAGTCTAACCTATGTTCCTGCCATGTGTAAGTTGTTATTTACAAAGAACATGGTAGAGAAAGAAAACTTTATTTCGAAGTTTTTTACAAATTCAATCTATAAATTATTTCAGTTTTCTTACCGCTACAAAAAAACAACAATTGGGCTTTTCGTAGCTCTTTTGGCACTTTGTGCAATAAAGTTTATGAACTACGGATCGGAGTTTTTACCTCAATTGAACGAAGGTGCTATTTATGTAAGAGCGACTTTACCAAACAGTGTGAATCTTAAAGAATCAACTAAGTTAACCAAAGAAATGAAGCAATTGCTTCAAAAGGATTGTAATGAGATAGATTTTATCTTAACTCAAACAGGTCGTCCGAATGATGGGACCGACCCAACCGGATTCTTTAATATTGAATTTAATATTCAACTCAAGGATGCCGATGAGTGGGAAAGACCTATTACCAAGGACGAAATTATTCAAGAAATGCGTCAGAAGTTAGAGCAGTTTCCAGGGATTAATTTCGGTTTCTCTCAACCTATTCAAGATAACGTAGAGGAGTATGTTGCGGGTGTGAAAAGTTCTTTGGTGATTAAAATCTTTGGGGAGGATTTATACGATTTAGAAAGATATGCAAATAAGGTAGCTAATGCAATTAAGAAAGTGGATGGTATTACTGATATCAATGTGTATAAAAATATTGGTTTACCCGAATTGCGCATTCAATTACATGATAATAAAATGGCAAAATATGGCGTAGTAACGTCCGATGTACAAGCGGTAATTGCTATGACCGTGGGTGGTCAAGCAGCCTCTAAATTTTATGAAAAGGACCGTCAGTTCGATATCATCCTGCGATTTGAAGAAGATTACAGAAATTCGCCTGAGAAAATCGGGAATATTTTAATCCCAACCAGCAATGGAAGGAGTGTTCCCTTACAAGAAATTGCAAGTATTGGTTACCAAACGGGACCAGCTTTTATTTATCGTGAGGGTAACAGTAGATATATTGGTGTGGGCTTTAGTATAGACGGTCGCGATTTAGGAAGTACCATTTCCGAAGCGAAAGAAGTGGTGTCGAAAGAAGTGCAACTCCCGAAAGAAAACCATATGGAATGGGCAGGAGAGTTTGAAAGTAAGGAACGTGCCTCTAAACAATTAATGACTGTAATACCAATCTCGCTAATCTTAATTTTACTGTTGTTGTACAGTAATTTCGGAAATATGAAGGATACAGCTATTGCAGCGGTGACCATTCCTTTTGCCTTTATTGGAGGATTTTTATCATTATGGATAACGAATACTATTTTCGGTATTTCGGCAGGTATTGGACTCATCATTCTCTTTGGGGTAAACACCATCAATGGTATTATCTTAATTGCCGTAATGAAGGAGAATATCAAGAATCAACCGCTCGTTCAGGCCATTATTACAGGGGTGAAAAGTAGAATTCGTTCTATCGTTATGATCGCTTTAATGGGTTCACTAGGTTTATTACCTGCGGCATTGTCTACAGGAATGGGCTCTGAAATTCAGAAACCCCTAGCCATCATGATTGTAGGTGGTCTTATGATTTGCTTGATATTATCGTTTACGGTATTACCTGTGATTTTTTACGGTGCTTATCGAAAACGATAATTTTGTTTGCCGAATTGAATTTTATCGGTTGATAGCATTATGGTAAAAAATATTATATAATATTTAGGATATGGTAATTTTTTTTAAAAATATAAAACAATTTATTTACCTATAGATGATAAATAGTAAGGTGGCAGATTTAAATCATGAATTGGCTGTTGAAGCTTTTAGAAATTTAGTGTTATTTAAAAAGAGACCTGATTGGAACGAATATGAGGTTTTTAAGAACTTTCGTAAAAATGGATTAATACAGACAGCCGATTATCTACATTTTTTAATTTAACAAAAATCTAAAGTCTAAAATTAATCGTAAATACTTAGTTATTAGCTCAATAGGAGTTAAAATATGACGTAATTTTAATTATTATTATTATTTATATTGTGAAATTGTATTTTCAAACTTTGTAACATCTCGAAAAATATTAATTACTTTTAATAATCAAATTCGTTTTAACAATCAAGGTGGGCTGCATTAATTAAAAGATAACAGGAAATTTCTCTAAAGAACTGATAAACCGACCGAAGCATACAATAGAAGAAAGCATTATGGAAATATTCCTAAAAGGTCAGTTTGTAAAGAGAAAGAAGAACAACCTGATGGAGTTGTTGATCACGATCCAGAATTGGTAAGGAAATATTATGTAGTCGTATGAAATCACAACTCAAAAAAGATTCAATTAAACAAGAAATATAAACTTCCCGCTATTCGAGAGAAAAAAAGAAATATGATTTATGATGGAACAAGATATTTATAATAAAAGTCAAATAATATCACATTATATTTCAGTTTGGGGAAGAGATTATAGATGTCTAAGGTGGGATGATGGAGCAATTAAAGAGTTAGGAGAAGATTTTTTGATCTTGGAATTTCCACCTCAAAAATCGAGAATGATGTGGACTTATGCAACTTGTGGCATGGCTAATAGTTCAAATAAAAAACCAGTTGAACTTCACATTTTTTCCAATGAAAGAGATGAGTTTATGGTCGAATTGCTTACTGTAGTTGCACATTTTCATAAATTCGGTAAAAAACTTGATTTATGGCATACTGTAAATTTTGGTAGGTCTTGGAAGCCAAAATCGTTATGCTTATATGGACTGATCTCATTACCTTATCTTGATGGTCCAAATTTAGAAATACTTAATATTGAAAATAAAACAATTCATTTTTATTGGTTAATTCCGATTACGAAAGAAGAAGTAGTTTTTAAAAAGGAGTTTGGAATAGATAGTCTTGAAGATATCTTCGAAAATGAAAATTTTGATTACACAAATCCGTATAGAAAAAGTGTAATATAATACATTGATCTTAATTTGAATATGATTAATTTTTCAGAGTGAACGAGCCGTGAAACCCATTTTTATATAGCCAAGTCCGTATTGAAGCAGACTGGAAAATAAATGAACGGAGTGGGAGATGGTTTATCATATAGTGGTATGGTTACTTTTCAGCCAGAGATTGTTGCAGCAGGCGAAATTATTAGATATCCAGGTACTATACTAGATTAAGTAGACAATATATTTATTGATAATGGATCCGCGGAAAGTGTCATATAGGCGGGGGGGAGGCTTAGGTATTCAGGGAGTGTTTAAATTATTAGGTGGCCTAGAAGTTATATCTACCAAAACAGTCTCTGAAGGTTTAGGTAATAATACTTCAGAATTTAAAT
>DAIQBS010000016.1:0-69081 GCA_036781025.1 Sphingobacterium sp.
CATCGCGAGTCTGCGAAGCGATCTCCGAACCATGCTAATGAGATTGCTTCTTCGTGCCTCATCGCAAGGACGTTTGACCTAGGTCAGGCTTCGCTTGTCATTTTCAGGCTTCGCCTGATGAAGTACATGAAATTCCTCTACACTGCATCTCCTTCGGATCTTCATCGGAGATTACTCGGAATTTGCTTGGAAAATTCCGAAGGAGATCCAAAAGAAATCCATAACAGATTCAACAAATTGCCAACATATTTATAAACCAATTCAAGTAAATCGCTATTTGAAATAGCAATTAAAAAATGAAATTTAATCCCAATAGTGAGGTAAGAAGGTGATTTTTAAAGAAGGAGTTGAATCGTTGAGCTAGGAGAGTAGTAACATAAAAAATGGGTTAGGCGAAATAACACCTAACCCACGAGCTACTAGATAAACTAAACAGATATGTTAGAATTTATACGTAATACTAGCAACAGCATTACGTGATTTTTGAGGATTTGCGGTGGTGTAACCTACCCAATATTGTTGATTCGTGAAGTTATCCATTTTGAATCCGATTTTGTACTTTTTAGTTTCGTAGAAAACGTTCGCATTCATTACAAAATACTTATTTAAAGTAAATAAGCTTTCCACTTTGGTTGTTGGATTGAATGAATTTACAATGTTATTATCGCTTGCATAATTTCCACCTACACCAAAGCCTAAACCTTTAACTTTACCATCTAAGAACAAGTAGCTAGCATAGAAATTCACTAACCAAGGAGAAGTTGCAATATTTGGCCTCCTGCCTTGAACAGATGCATCAGCCACTAAAAACTTACTATCGTTATAACTGATACCTCCAATTAAAGAAAAACCTTTGACCAAATAAGCATTAATTTCCAGTTCAATACCTTTACTTCTCAATTTTCCAGTTTGATTTTGGATAGCGATGGAGGTATTAGGCACAGTTTCCCCAGAATTCAAGATGGTGTTTTTAACATCAATGTTGTAGTAATTAACATTGGCACTCAGGCGATCAGCAAACAGTACTGCTTTAAATCCTCCTTCTAACTGGTTTGCAGTTTCTGGATCAGATAAAGTCAAGTTTCCACTAGCGTCAGCAATGAAATATCCATTGCTTTTGAAGCTATTTTGGTAATTTCCAAAGACAGAAAATTTATCTTTTAAAAGTTCCATTACGACACCTACTTTTGGAGACCATGCCGATTGCTTATAAGGTTTTGCATCATTAGCACCAATTTTTCCACCTTTGAAATCGATGTTTTCATAGCGAAGAGCAGTCATTAAATGGATGGATGATAGTGGGCTAAACACATTGGAAACATATCCACTGTAAATGTTTTTTTGTGTAATACTGTTCCATCTATTGTTTTGATCAAAATCGTAATTAGGTCGATTTTTTAATTCATGGTATATATCTTGGATACGTTGAGCGTTGTAATCGCCATAGTTCGCCTGATTAAAAGGTACCCAATCCACTTGAGCAAAAATAAATCGAGAATTATCGTCAAATTTATTGAAGTCGAATCCTGCAACAGTTCTATTTCTCATTTCTCCAAATTGGTAATCAAAGTTCAAGTTTTGTTGAATTTGAAAATTCTTATTCCAGGCATCTTCTGTGGATTGATCTGCACGGATGACTCCCAGTTCCGTCTCATTAACATTTCCAGACATTGAGCCTTTCGTGCCTAAATAAAAGTAAGGATTGGAACCATTTGATCCGCTGTATGAATAACCAATATTAGTGGAAGATTTGATGTTTGCGTTGATTTGGTAGTCAGCTTTTGCAAATACATTATGTACGTAGGCGTCGGTATGCAGTCCGTCTCCGATATAGGATTGCTTATAGTTTAGTCCTGTTTTGTTGTATAAATCCTTTAAGTTATCCGCTCCAAGTGAAGGGGAGAGGTAAAAAAACAATTGTTCGGGTAAGGCCTTGGTTAGGAAACCTTCATAATCCAAACCAAAAGTCAACTTATCATTAGCTTTAAACAATAAGGAAGGAGTTATGGCTACATAGCGATTTTTAGCATTTGTTTTTTGGAAAGTACCTTCTGTTGTATAGGCCGCATTTAGACGGAACAATAAGTTTTTATTTTTGGTTAAGGGAGTATTGATATCTGTCTGTGCTCTCAAAAAATTAAAACTTCCTCCAGACACACTGACATTCGCAAACAAGCTGTCCAAAGGAACTTTGGTCACTATATTCATGATTCCACCATAAGAACCAAAGCTACTCCCGTATAAGGTAGCTGAAGGACCTTTAAGTACTTCAAACTTCTCCATATTTACAGCATCTAAAGTTGTGCTATTAGGTGCTACTAATCCATTACGTAAAGGTTTGCTAACAATGAATCCTCTTAAATTGAAAAATGAACCACCATCGCCTGAACGGTGAGTAGGATTCCACATTTTTTGTAAACCAGTAATATTTCTAAAGCCCTCATCTAAAGTGAAAAGCTGTTGGTTTTCAAAAAATATCTTATCGATAGAAGAGTATACTTGAGAATTTTCAATGGCTTTCAGCGGCATTTTATTCGTGTATTCAGAATCTTTCTTGATGTATTTATTGATGAATACTTCATCAATGTTCTGTGTTTTTAACGTATCGGATAAATCTGTTTTTTGTTGTTGAGCTTGAGCCGAAATGCTTGCCAATAGGGCTGTCGCTATGAGGTAATTTTTCATTTGTTAATGACGGTTAAAATAATAATAGTAAATGATCAAGATTAGTGGGACAGATAAGCTGATCCAACTCCCAATGTCCCAGTAGATGGAGGATCCAACAAGCGCGATAACAAGTCCAAAAATGGATAAGATAGCCAGAGCAAGGGGCATTCCCCAGAGCTTAAGAATGGATGATCTCTTCATGTTGTAGTTTTTGTTTAGGAATAAATTGGATTTTGGCCTTTCTACGTTGATACCATAAGTAAAGACCTGTTATGAGGATAATGATAGATGCAATATCAAAAAGTGCCCAGATTATTTTAAGGGGAAGACCTCCATAATCTTCAAAATGTAAAGGTTGGGACAAAAATAAAGCGTTGACATACCAAGGCATCGGCCTGGCATCCGTTAATTCACCAGTTTCAGCATCAATTAATACGGGCATTAACAAACGAGCAGTCAGTTCCGTATTCCCTTTCATAAAAACAGCATAATGATGTTTGCTGCTGAATATGGTTCCTGGAAAGGCCACCAAGACTACGTTCATATCTGGTACATGCTCTGAAGCGGTTTGAATAGCTTGATCGATTGAGCTCAATTCACCTTGAATGGGGGAAGCGTTTTTATAGGGTGCTGTCATATCGGCTAGTTGCCCTTGTTGCCATAAACCGACTACGACATCGGAGAGGGTATTGATAACGCCTGTAAATCCGACTACAAAGAGCCAAGCTGTTGTGACGATTCCAATGAGGTTATGGCTGTCTAGCCATTTTAATCTTTTGGACTTGTACTTGCGAACCATGCCAAATTCAAAATTTTTCATAATTGGCCCATAAAGTACAATCCCTGAAAGGATGGATATTAACAATAATATCCCCATAATGCCTAAAAATAGTTTACCAGGAATGCCTACAAACATATCGGTATGCAATTTCAGCATGATATACATAAAGCCCTCATTTTTGGGTTCTATGAGTACTTTTCCAGAGTTTTCACTGTATAAAAAATAGCTACTGTTCTCAAAATCATCGTCAGGTTTTTCGGTAAGATCAAATAAAACCTGGTTTGGATGTTCCTCGTAGTCCCAATAGGCATATCGAACATGTTTGCCCGGATTGGATGCTTCAGCTATTTTAATCAGTTCATCTTGCGTTTTCTTATGTTTATCAGTTTCTGCATCATGAGGAATGGCTAAAGTCAAATGTTCTATTTCTTCACTGAATATTAAAGGTAAACCAGTAATGCATAGCAATAACATGAATAGGGTACAAATTAAGCTCGTCCATTTATGCCAATGGAACCAACGTTTTGCGTATTTAACTTGCATAGGGTTTATTTCAAATTTTAGCGTTATTGAATTAGTTTCTGATTAAAAAACTTTACAAATATATATTTATTTAGATTAATTAAAAATAAGGATAGTAGTTTTTATATTTTTTTTTCAATTTGCTGGTAAATATTAACCAAGTGCTGTTTGAAGCTTAAATTTTTTAATAACATGTACCACATAAGATATGAAGTAAAGGTTGCTAGATTAAAATCATCTATTATGCAGTTGACTTATGGTTAGATTCATAAAATAAGTAATATATTTAGCCCTGAATTTTAAAGCTTTCATAAACTATAAGCTGCCTATACTGATAAACTGTGTCGAATTTTATTTTAATTATTTTTTGTCTGATTGCGGGAGTTACTGCTAGAAGATTGAATTGGGTAGCAAAAGACGGATACAAGGCTTTAAATGCTTGGGTCTTATATTTTGGTTTACCAGCCTTATCTTTTAGTTATTTACCGACCTTAAAATGGGATATTGGGTTGCTCTTTACCCTCCTTTGTCCAATAGTGGTATTATTGGGATCAATTGCCTTTTTTCAAGTATTGGGAAACTTATTGTCATTATCTAGACGATCTAAACACACCTTGATGTTGGTTGGAGGATTTAGCAATACTTCTTTTGTGGGCTTTCCTTTAATTACTGCTTATTACGGAGTAGAGTATTTGCCTTATGGGATAGTTGCTGATCAGATGACCTTCTTTCTTTTGTCAACTATCGGGGTTATTATAGGAATGAAAGGTAGCTTAAATAGTCAGCAATCCATCCATATACCTTTTATTTTAAAAAGGGTTGTTACCTTTCCTCCTTTTGTAGGATGTGTGTTGGCGTTGACATTGGGAAGATCCATCGATTTATCAGCATTGGAGCCTTTTTTCAAAATGATATCTTCTACGGTATCTCCGATAGCCTTATTTTCAATTGGCTTGCAGTTGAATTTTGGGATTGTAAAAAAGGAAATACCCAATTTAGCTTATGCCATAAGTTATAAATTGTTGATAGCTCCATTACTGGTGACAATTATAGCTGTATTGTGGAAAGGAACGGATCATATTTATACGGTATCTGTCTTTGAAATGGCGATGCCTACTTTAGTTTCGACCAGTATTGTCATCGATCAATTCAAATTGAATAATAAACTTGGAAATAGCGCAATCGGTTTAAGTATTCCATTAAGTTTGATTTCAAGTTATCTTTGGTATGAAATTTTGAAAATAGTCCTTCTGTAACCGAAATGTTATTGAATATTCTGCTATAATTTTTATCTTTATTGCAAAGTAAACTAAGTTATATTCATAATTTAATAATTTAATAGTCGTAAATAGGCATATATGAAACGAATTTTATTCTTCGCTTTGTTGGCAGGAATGCAAATGAGTAACGCGCAAACAAAACACGAGCGTTATACCCAAAAAATTGATGGGACGAATTTAGAATTTACCATGGAAGCAATTCCAGGAGGTGAATTTAAGATGGGGAGTGCAAAATCGGCAAAAGCTGATGAGAAACCAGTGCACCAAGTAAAGATTGATCCATTTTGGATGGGTACCTATGAAGTGACTTGGAATTTATTCGAACCATTTTTATATAAAGATTTTGAGGTAACTAAATCTACAGACGGCAAGGTTCCTGCAGCTGTTGATGCGGTGACCAGGCCGACCAAACCCTATTTAGATATGACTTTTGGATTTGGAAAAGACGGTCAACCTGCTTTGGCGATGACACATTACAATGCGATTCAGTTTTGTAAATGGTTGTATGCACGCACTGGAGTTTTCTATCGTTTACCAACAGAAGCTGAATGGGAATATGCATGTCGTGCTGGCAGTACAACGGAATACTTTTTTGGAGATGATGCTGCTCAGTTAGGCGAATATGCTGTTTATAAAGAATCAGGAAATGGTAAAACCACCAAAGTAGGAACTAAGAAAGCCAATCCTTGGGGTTTATTTGATATATTAGGTAATGTGGGTGAATGGACTTACGATCAATACCAAGAAGATTATTATAAACAATTTGACGGTAAAGTTGCGAATAACCCAGTAAATGTTCCTAGTAAATTATATGCGCATGTGGTTCGAGGAGGATCATACGATAGTGCAGCGGAAGATTTAAGATCAGCTGCTCGTGGAGCATCTGATCCTTTTTGGAAACAATTGGATCCACAGATTCCAAAATCTAACTGGTGGTTTCCAGAAGCTCCTTTTGTAGGGATGCGTTTAGTAAGACCAGTGACTCCTCCAAGTCATGAGGAGATCATGAAATATTATGATAAAGCTCCGATAAAAGACTTTTAACTGAAAAACAATAATTATAAAACTCAAAAATAAATCTAAATAGATGGAAAGTATAAAACGTAGAGATTTTATCAAATCTTCCAGCGCTGTGGTAGGGGCTGCAGCATTAGCAGGCAGCTCTGTAGGTCAGGTTTTTGCAGCAGGAACTGATGTGATTAAAATTGCTTTAATTGGATGTGGTGGCCGTGGTACAGGTGCAGCATTTGATGCACTAAATTCAGGTCAAAATATTCAGTTGGTGGCCATGTGTGACGCTTTTAAAGACAATTTGGATTCGACTTATACTAGCTTAAAGGAAAAATTTGGCGATAAAATCAATGTTCCTGACAGTCGTAAGTATGTAGGATTCGAAGGCTATAAAGCCGCTATTAAAGATGCAGACGTTGTTTTATTAACTACGCCTCCAGGATTTAGACCTGCGCATTTTGAAGAAGCTGTGAAGCAAGGTAAACATGTGTTTATGGAGAAAGCTGTTGCAGCAGATATCCCTGGTGTTCGTCGTGTTTTAGCAGCAGCAGAAATTGCTAAGCAAAAGAAATTAAATGTTGTTGTAGGATTACAACGCCGTTACCAAACAAATTATCGTGAAACTATCAAACGTATCCACGATGGTTTAATAGGTGATGTGGTATCCGGACAAGTATACTGGAATAGTGGTGGTGTGTGGGTAAGACCGCGTAAACCAGGTCAAACAGAAATGGAGTATCAAATGCGTAACTGGTATTATTTCAACTGGTTATGTGGTGATCATATCGTAGAACAACACGTACACAATATCGATATTGCAAACTGGGTTAAAGGCAAGTATCCTGTTTCTATACAAGGTACAGGTTCCAGAGCGCATCGTACAGGAAAAGAATACGGAGAGATTTACGATAACTTCGCATTGGAAATGACTTATGATGATGGTTCTGTAGTGTACAGTCAATGTAGACATTTTGAAGGAATTCCAAATCGTGTTGACGAGCAATTCCAAGCGACAAAAGGTAGAGCTTATGTTTCTGCAAATGGACAAGGAATTCTTTGGGATGCGAAAGGTAAAGAGATTTACCGTCATGACCCTAAAGGAAATCCTAATCCTTACCAACAAGAACATAAAGAGTTATTTGAAGCGATCGCTAAAGGTGAATATAAATTTGATAATGCAGAGTATGGTGCTTATAGCTCATTAACTGGAATCATTGGTCGTATCGCATGTTATACTGGAGAAGTTATCTCTTGGGATCGTGCGATGAAATCCACTATAGATTTAATGCCAGAAGTGTTATCGTGGGATGCTAAACCAAAAGTATTGCCTAATGCAGATGGTTTCTATCCTGTGGCTATTCCTGGTCACGATGTAGCAAAATATATTTAATAGTGATCAAGTATTTTAATACGATCCTATTTCTAATAATTGGTTGCTTGGCTAATGGTCAGCAACCAATTTCTAGTTTAAAGAGGTTCGAAATTTTTGGTGAGGCCCAAGGAACCAGTTATCAAGTTACTTATTATCATCCTTTTGATAGAATTTCCAAAATTAAAATAGATAGTATTTTTCAAGTGATTGATGAGTCGATGTCTTTGTACAAGGCTGATTCCAAAATCATTAGATTCAATCAATTAAAGGAAAGCTCCATGGTTTTGGATCCTCACATGAAGAAGGTGCTGAAAAAATCTTTTAAATTTTATAAAGAATCCAAAGGCAATTTTGATGTTACAGTAAAACCTTTGGTCTCTTTATGGGGATTCGGCCCAGAGAAGATTAGTAGCTTTCCTGACAGTGCTTTGGTACGTGAGACGTTGCGGTTTGTAGGGATGGATAAGTTAAAATTAAAAGGAAATAAACTCATCAAGAAAAATCCGCATGTACAACTTGATTTAAATGGAATAGCACAAGGTTATACGGTGGATGTTTTATACGAATACCTTGTAGAGCAAGGGGTAAAAAGTTTTCTTATTGAAGTAGGTGGTGAGATACGTACTTGTGGGTTAAAACCGAATAATGAAGAGTTCCGGGTGCTAATTGCCCGTCCGGATACCTTAAGTGTAGGTTCTAATTACGTAGTTGGTCTAAAAAATAAATCCATCACGACCTCGGGTAGTTATGAAAAATTTAGGACCGTAGGAAATTATAAATTTTCTCATCATATGGATCCCAACACGGGGTATCCATTGAAATCAACGATTATTTCAGCGACAGTCATTAGCGATTTGGCAATAGATGCCGATGGTTATGATAATGTCATCATGGCGATGAAGCCGATGGAGGCAATCGCATTTGCGAATAAAAAAAATAAAATGGATATTTATTTAATCTATATGGATGGATTGGAAATCAAAGAAGCCTATTCCAATGGATTTAAAAAATATTTACGAATCATAAACAATACATTATAAATAATCCCTAAATGAAAAGATCTGATTTTATAAAAAACAGCTCCATGCTTGTTGGATCATCCTTATTTGCCACTGGTTTGAGCGCAAATACCAATGAAAAAAAATCTGAAATGGATAATCAATTAAACCAACCTTTTAAATTAGACTATGCACCACATCAAGGTATGTTTAGTGCAACAGCTGGAAAAAGCTTTTTAGATGAAATAAAATATTACCATGAACTTGGTTTTCGTAGTATTGAAGATAATGGTATGCCTGGTCGTTCTGTCGAGGAGCAAAAGCAAATCGGTGATTTATTAGCGAAATTAGGTATGCGAATGGGGGTATTTGTGGTTCCTAAAGGAGGCAATGGTGCCAATTCATTAGCCGCTGGTAAGAAAGAATTTATTGATATATTCACGAAAGGATGCCGGGATTCGGTAGAAATTGCAAAGCGTTGTAATGCAAAATGGGTAACGGTGGTACCTGGTGACTATGTACGTCATTTACCGATCGGGGTTCAAACAGCAAATGTGGTAGAAGGCTTGAGAAGAGGAGCGGAGATTTTTGAACCACATGGAATCACGATGGTTTTGGAACCTTTAAGTGATACACCGGATTTGTTTTTACGTTTTACGGATCAGACTTATGAGATATGTAAAGCAGTGAATAGTCCTTCGTGCAAAATTTTATACGATGTATACCATCAACAAAAAAATGAAGGTAATTTAATCCCTTTAATGGATTTATGTTGGAGCGAGATTGGTTATGTTCAAGTGGGGGATAATCCAGGAAGAAGAGAACCTACAACCGGAGAGATCAATTATAAAAACTTATTTAAGTGGTTGTATGAGAAGGGCTATAAAGGCATAGTTGGTATGGAACATGGGATGTCCGCATCTGGTAAAGAGGGCGAACAGAAGTTAGTGAAGGCATATAGAGAAGTTGATTCTTTCTAAGGCTAAACGCTTTTAGTTTTTGAAACAAATTCGATATACTGTATTGAATTTAATTATTATATTTATCTTTAAAATAATACTGTAAATAAACCTTAAATAATGTCTTCATCTATAAAGATTAAACTTTCTTTCATGATGTTCCTAGAGTTTTTCATCTGGGGCTCATGGTTTGTAACGCTAGGTACTTACTTAGGTAATACCTTAAATGCCTCGGGTATAGAGATGTCTAACATCTTTTCTACTCAATCTTGGGGAGCAATTGTCGCACCGTTTATTATCGGGATGATTGCAGACCGCTATTTTAATGCTGAAAAAATCTTAGGTGTATTACATTTAGTAGGTGCTGTCTTGATGTACCAACTCTACAGCAGTGATTCTGTAGCGAATTTCTTTCCTTATGTTTTGGGCTATATGATTTTATATATGCCAACACTTTCATTAGCCAATTCTGTTTCATTCCGTCAGATGAAGAACCCAGAAAAGGAATTTTCCTTAATTCGAATATGGGGAACCATTGGCTGGATCGTTGCCGGATTGTCGATAAGTTATTTATTCAAATGGGATAGTGAGGCAGGTATTAAAGAAGGTTTATTACGCAATACTTTTTTAATGTCGGCAGGAGCATCTGTTGTATTGGGATTGTTAAGTTTCTTTTTACCTAAAACTCCTCCTACAAGTCCTGCAATTAAAGGAGAGAAAGAAAGTGTTTCCAAAATCTTGGGTTTAGATGCGATGAAACTCCTGAAAGACAGAAATTTTCTAGTATTTTTTATCTGCTCTATATTAATATGTATTCCTTTAGCGTTTTACTATCAATACGCGAATCCATTCTTGACAGCTACAGGTTTAGAGAATGCGACAGGTAAAATGACCATTGGACAAATTTCTGAAGCCTTATGTCTACTGTTATTACCTATCTTTTTTACCAGATTTGGATTTAAATATACCATTCTGGTAGGTATGTTGGCTTGGGTTATTCGTTATTTACTATTTGCGTATGGAGATGCCGGTGAGTTGACATTTATGTTGATTTTAGGTATTGCTTTACACGGAATATGTTATGATTTCTTTTTTGTATCTGGACAAATATACACCGATTCGAAGGCTGGGCCACAAAACAAAAGTGCTGCTCAGGGATTAATAACCTTGGCGACCTATGGGGTTGGTCAACTTATTGGTTTTTTAGTTGCTGGATATGTATTTGATTTTTATAAAGCAGCAGTAGGTACAGATACGGCTTTATTATGGAATAAAGTGTGGGTTGTTCCTGCAGGAATTGCCTTTGCCGTATTTGTAATCTTTGGAATCTTCTTTAAAAAAGAGGATGTGCAAGAACAAGCGAAAACTATTTAAATATAAACTATAATGGTAGAGAATAATGTTTATGATGCTATTGTTATAGGATCTGGAATCAGTGGGGGATGGGCAGCGAAGGAGTTGACTGAAAAGGGTCTGAAAACAATCATGCTTGAGCGCGGTCGAAACGTTGAGCATGTCAAGGATTATCATGCTTTGAAGGACACCTGGGAATATGAACACCGAGGTGGCCGGACCAAGCAGATGGAAGCCGATTATCCTGTGTTGAAACGGGATTATCCCTTGAATGAAAAAAACCTGGATTTTTGGGTAAATGAAAAAGAAAGTCCTTATACGGAAGTAAAGCGATTTGACTGGTATAGGGGTTATCATGTAGGTGGGCGTTCGCTAATGTGGGGAAGACAAAGTTACCGATTAGGGGATTTGGATTTTGAGGCTAATCTAAAAGATGGACATGGAGTAGATTGGCCGATTCGATATGCAGAAATTGCACCGTGGTATAGCTACGCTGAAAAATGGGCAGGAATCTCTGGAAACCGTGATGGTTTGGCGGTATTACCTGATGGGGATTTTTTACCGGCAATGGATTTTAATATTGTGGAAAAAGATCTTGCTGAGCGTTTGAAAAAACAGTATGGTGGTAATCGTCATTTCATTATGGGACGTACAGCCAATATCACAAAACCTCATCATGGTCGTGTAAATTGTCAATATCAGAATCAATGTTGGTTGGGTTGTAACTTTGGGGCTTATTTTAGCACGCAATCTTCAACATTACCTCCGGCAATGAAAACAGGTAATCTTACGTTAAGACCATTTTCTATAGTTACAAAAATAATATACGATAAGGATACGCAGAAAGCGAAAGGAGTTGAAATCATTGATGCAGAAACTAACAAAACGTATGAATTCTATGCGAAAATAGTTTTTGTATGTGCTTCTGCCTTCAATTCGACTTGGGTATTGATGAATTCGGCTACCGATGTCTGGGAAGGTGGATTGGGAAGTAGCAGTGGTGAACTAGGGCATAACGCGATGGATCATCATTTCCGTTTAGGAGCTGGGGGACGTGTAGAAGGTTATGAAGATAAGTACACCTTTGGCAGAAGGCCGACTGGCTTATATGTACCGCGCTTTGTGAATGTTCCTGGCGACACGAAGCAACGCGATTATGTACGTGGATTTGGCTATCAGGGATCTGGAAGTCGTGGTCGATGGTCTGGAGAGATTGCTGAAATGTCCGTAGGTGGAGCTTGGAAAGATGCGATGTGCGAGCCAGGCAACTGGGGAGTAGGATTTACCGCATTTGGAGAAATTCTTCCATATCATGAAAACCGTATTTTCTTAGATAAAGAAAATAAAGATAAATGGGGTCTGCCTATTTTAGCAATGGATATGGAAATTAAGGATAATGAGCACAAAATGCGTAAAGACATGACCGAGGAGATGAAAGAAATGTTGGAATCTATCGGAGTAAAAGATGTTCATACCTATGATAGTGGCTATCACTTTGGTATGGGTATTCATGAAATGGGTACCGCAAGAATGGGGCATGATCCAAAAACATCGGTGTTAAATAAACATAATCAGGTTTGGGATGCGAAGAATGTATTTGTTACAGATGGGGCAAGTATGACTTCTGGAGGTTGTGTAAACCCTTCCTTAACCTATATGGCATTAACTGCTAGAGCTGTAGATTTTGCTGTGAGTGAACTTAAAAAGGGAAATTTATAAAATCTAAACCAATAAAAATGAATAAATCAAATTCGAGAAGAGAATTCTTAAAAAATTCGGCAATTGCAGCTGCTGGATTTAGTATTGTTCCAAGACATGTATTGGGGGGTAATGGATTTACCGCTCCTAGTGATAAGCTCGTAGTAGCAGGTATCGGTGTAGGTGGTAAAGGGGAAAGTGACATCAATGAGTTCCACAAAAGTGGAAAAGCAGATATTGCTTTCTTATGTGATGTGGATGATCGTCGCGCAGCAAATTCTGTAAAGCGTTTTCCAAAAGCTAAATATTACCGTGATTACCGCGAATTGTTGGATAAAGAAGCTAAACATATTGATGCTGTTTCCGTTTCCGGTCCAGATCATAACCACGCTATTCATGCTTTAGCAGCGATGCAATTAGGTAAACACGTGTATGTTCAAAAACCATTAGCACACGATGTTTGGGAAGCTAGGGTATTAACTCATGCCGCTAAAAAATATAAAGTAGTGACGCAAATGGGTAACCAAGGAGCATCAAATGATGGTCCTCGTTTAGCTAGAGAGTGGTACGATGCTGGTTTAATTGGTGATGTACATACCGTTTACTGTTGGACAGATCGTCCGGTTTGGCCTCAAGGTATTCAATGGCCTACTCAAAAAGCGGCAATTCCTAAGGAGTTAGATTGGGAATTATGGTTAGGAACAGCGCCAAGAAAAGATTTCGTAGATAAATTAGTTCCTTTCAACTGGAGAGGTTGGTGGGATTATGGAACTGGTGCATTAGGTGATATGGGTTGTCACCTATTGGAAGTACCTTTCAGTGTATTGGGTTTATCATACGTACAAGATGTTCAAGCTTCTGTAGGTTCTGTATATGTTGATGAGTTTAAACGTGGATATTTCCCTGAGAGCTGTCCTCCATCAAGCCATGCAACGATGACTTTCCCGAAAGCAGCAAGAACCCAAGGTCCTGTAACCTTACACTGGATGGACGGTGGTATTCAACCAGCACGTCCGGAGGAGTTAGGTCCAAATGAACGTTTTGGAGATGGTGGAAACGGTATTTTGATGGTAGGTACTAAAGGTAAAATTTTGGCAGATACTTACGGTGATAATGCACGTTTACTTCCTACGACACGTAAAGAGCAAGTAGCTCAGAAATATGCACGTGTACAAAATGGCGCTGGTGGACACTATGCACAGTGGGTTGAGGCTTGTATAGCTGGATATGGTAAAAAAGAAGTGAGTGCTCCATTCGAGATTTCTGGACCATTAACAGAGGCATTATTGATGGCTAACTTAGCTATTCGCGGTGCTGATTTGAAAGTGGACGGACAATATCCTGGTCGTAACTTGAAATTGATTTGGGATAACAAAAACATGAAAGTTACTAACTTTGATATTGTGAATCAATTTATCAAACGTGAATACCCAGAAGGATGGGGAATTAATTATACTTTATAATTTATTTTATAATGAATAGAAGAGAAGCATTAAGGCGTGTAGCTTTTATCGTCGGAGGTACAGTAGTTGGTGCAAACTTATTTTTAGAAGGTTGTACTAGACCGGCGACTAAAGATGTAGCTGCCCTTTTCGAAAGTGAAGCTACCAACGTTTTAGGTGAGTTGGCAGAAGCTATATTACCTAAGACAGCTACTCCAGGAGCTAAAGAAGCTGGTGTAGGAGAGTTTATTCCAATTATGATCCGCGATTGTTATGATGAGAAGGATCAGAAGGTATTTTTAGATGGTTTTAACGGTTTGGAAGCTCGTGCTAAGAAAGAATTTAGTAAAGGTTTTCTAGAATTAAGTCCAGAAGAGAAACTTCAGTTTGTCAATAATTACGATAAAGAAGCGAAAGAATACCAGAAAAACAAAAAAGAGGAAGATCCGAATCACTTCTTTAATCTGTTTAAGCAATTGACCCTGACTGGATTTTTCACGTCAGAACTGGGAATGACCAAAGCATTGCGCTATGTGAAAATTCCTGGGAAATTTGACGGTAATTACCCATATCAGAAAGGTGATAAGGCTTGGGCGCTTTAAGCTAATCTATCAAAAAGAAATGGGGCTGTATGCAATACAGCCCCATTTTTATACAGTTAACTTTCGTCTGAAATCTGCAAATTTAATTGATTTTTCTTTTGATCAACATTAAAAAATGTATACGTTGTTCCTTCTGAATACTGTATAAATTAGCATCTTCTTGAAGTTGATATTTTCCAATTTCAACTTTATCATGGTATTTTAATTCCTTCAAATAATTCATCTCCAAAGATTGGATTGATCCACTCATCACCTCTTGAGCGTCCATCGCATCAAAACACCATTCCATGTATTTAACGTTATTAGCATGATTTACAATGTCGAGATCTGATAATTTAACTTGATGAAATCCGATGGGTTCAAAAGGAATATTTGATTCTAATTTAGACAGATGTCCAATGGTACTGGACTTTTCGGGAAACAATAATAAATGGTCTGTACTTAATGCTAGATCATCAGCTTTTCTTGTTTTGGTATTAAAAACAGCCCAAAGACTCGTCGCTCGTATAATGACTCGATCATTATAAATCAGTTCAAAATTGCGTGTACTTTTACTTCCTGTGAAATCTTGAATCCAGGTTCTGATCTTTATATCTTGTGTATATGCAGGTAATGCATCCACCTCGATTAACATTCTGCTCAGCACCCATGATTGTCGAACTCTCCACATGTCCTTATATCCAAAGCCTATTCGTTCAGCATGCTCACTTGCGGTTACTTGTAAAATATTGTTGAGTTCACTAAACTTTATCTTTCCATTTGAATAACATTGTGTAAAATTTAATTTCCACTCTTTTTCAAAATATCCCATGCTTCGTCCAATTTTAATGCGAATGTAACTAATTTAATATTCTCCTATAAAATCTTGACAAAATATATATAAATCCTTAAATTAACGTTACCTTATAAACGATTAAAACAATGATTGGAACTTTAATTCAAAAAGAAGACGTCAATAAATTTAAGTTTATTCCCGCCGATTTAGATAACTCAGTAAAATTCATCACAAAATTGCAGAACGCGTTGCGTTTGGGTAATGAATTTAAATCAAAGACAGATATAGTATTTAACACAGAAGATGGACCTAAAAGGATAGAGACTACAGTTTGGTCGTTAACGGATAAATATATCCAAATCAAACATGGTATTTTAATTCCACTGAAATCTTTAATTGAAATCGAATATTAAAAACCTTTAGAAGAAATAGATCGTATTTGTAAGATTGCTAATCTTCATTGAATTTCATTTATAGTTTATCCTGGATGAAATAGTTATACGTATTCATTGGTCTGAATTTAATCAAATGAATGGGTTGGGAGGTCTTTTTTGTATCTTTAAAGAGAATCTATAACACATATCCGTTGATAACCAATCCATGATTCATGAAAATATTTAATGCCAAGCAATTGCAGGAAATTGATCGACGTAGCATTGAAATCGAAGGTATAACTTCCTGGGATTTAATGGAACGTGCATCTGCACAAGTTGTTGAATACTTACTAAGCCATCACAGCGATTTACTTATAAAACCAATGTATGTCATTTGTGGGAAAGGAAATAATGGTGGAGACGGATTGGCAATAGCCCGAATGCTTAAAGCGGCAGGAGCAAGTGTAGATGTGTTTTTAATTGAATCGGATAAATATTCGACAGATAATCTATTGAACCAAGAAAAGTTAGAAAGTATAAAAAAAATTGATTTAAATGATCAATTGCAGCTACTTCCTAATGGATATATTATAGATTGCCTGTTTGGATATGGCTTAACTAATCCATTGGATGAAATCTGGAGACCAATCGTACAACAGATCAATGATTATCAAGGAACGGTTGTCTCCATAGATTTACCTTCAGGCCTTACAGCTAGTTTGAGTATTGAGTCCCTAACGCTTCTGGTGGAAGCAGATGAAACGCTAACCTTTCAATTCCCTAAGGAATCGCTTCTTGTTCCAGACTATGAGACCTATGTCGGGAATTGCACGGTACTAGATATACAATTAAATGAAAAAGCAATTGAAGAGACGGAATCTAATGTGTTTTTCATAACAGATGAACTGGTGCGGAAAATGTTGAAACCAAGGTCTAAATATTCCCACAAGGGTACATTTGGACATGTAGGCATTGTAGGTGGTAGCTTGGGAAAGATAGGAGCAGTACTTATGTGTTCGAAGGCAGCTTTGAGAACTGGATGCGGTCTGGTAACAAGTATTATCCCTCGTTGTGGGTATGATATATTGCAAACTGCAGTTCCAGAAGCCATGGTGCTGCTTGATTCGGCTGAACATTTCATTCAAGATTTTACAATTCCAGATCGATTTCAAGCAATAGCTGTAGGGATAGGATTAGGAACTGAAGATCGAACGATTAAAGGCTTTTTGAATTGGCTCAGTACATTAAAATCATCCCATAGCCTCGTGTTTGATGCAGATGCCCTGAATATATTGTCTTTGCATCCAGCATATTTAACCTATATTCCTAAAGGGAGTATTTTTTCACCTCACCCTAAAGAGTTAAGTAGATTGATAGGAAAGTGGGATTCTGATGCAGAAAAGTTAACTAAAGCAAGTGAATTTGCAAAGCAATATGAACTAGTCTTGATTATTAAGGGAGCACATACAGTGATTGTCAATTCAGATGGAATGCGTTTTTATAATTCCTCAGGAAATGCCGGTATGGCGACAGGAGGTACGGGGGATGTGTTGACAGGGGTGTTAGTCAGTTTTAGAGCGCAGGGCTATAGCAGTATCGATAGTGCCATTGCGGCTGTTTATTTGCACGGTTTGGCAGGAGATTATGCTGCTAAGCGATATGGGGAGGCAAGCTTAATAGCAAGTGATGTGATTGAACATATTCCTAATGCTTATTTAGGAAAGCTTTCAAATTGATTCGGAAGGATCTGAAATGCTAAATGATGATTTAGATATTTAAACCATTTTGAGCTTCCACTTCAAATACAGTGTCTATTTTCCAGTTTGCTTTATCTTTCGAAGCCAATACAGCAAGTTGGTCACAACGTTCGTTTAATGGATGTCCTGCATGACCTTTTACCCAAACTAATTTGACTTGATGTAATTTATATGAATTCATTAATCTCATCCAAAGATCCTTATTCTTTTTTCCGGCAAATCCTTTCTTAATCCATCCATGTACCCATTTTTTATCGATTGCATCGATGACATATTTAGAATCGGAAAAGATGGTGACTTGTTGATTGATATTTTTTAGCGCTTCTAGACCAATAATTACAGCTAGTAATTCCATTCGATTGTTGGTCGTTTTTCTAAACCCTCCGGAAAACTCTTTTTCTATTAATTTACCTTGATATTCCGGGTTTGCGCCTTGATATATTGCTCTAAGGATAGTGCCATAACCACCAGGACCAGGATTTCCGCTAGATGCTCCGTCTGTATATAATTCAATCATTGTAACAAAAATAAGGAAATATATGGCTAAACTAGTTTTAAATGTAGTATATCATTGGAAAAGTATTATACAAGGAGCTGAAAAAGCTATTCTTGGAATATTTTGTATTTATTCTTGAGGTATTGAAGCAGAACGGAGGTAATAATTACAATGGATAATCCGATAAAACATCCAATAGCAACGGATAGTGCACGATAAATAGGGGTATAAGTGAGTTGGGTATGGTGAGGCTCAATCATGATAATGAGTAATGCAACAATGGCAACTCGCGCCATATTTAATATTTTGAATGCACGGCATAAAATAATTGTAATGATTATGCCTGCCATAATGGAAAATACGCTGTTCGGAAGTAGCCATACACAAGCCATAGCTACAGATGAACCAACAAAATTTGATTTGAATCGTTCAATAGATAATCTTTTGGAATCTTTTTCTTCAGGAGAGATGACTAGAATGATGGATAATAAAGCCCAAAATATTTCCAATTCTTTGTAATTTCTATACAGTAAATAACCTATAATAAAGCCGATAAGACATCTCGCTATATAGATAATAAGTGGAGAATTGATAAGTCTCTTGAAAAATGGAGTAATTGTTGGAACGGAAGACATTGCTGCAAATGTAGCGCTTAATTTGTTTTAAAAAAACACTTATTAATTTTAAGGAAAGAAAAACTGGCCTTTATTTGGGATAAAGACCAGTCTTAGTGGAATGATTATTTATTTACTAAACATTTTGGGTGGGCATATTAAAAATTTTGAAATTACATACGACTTTGATCTACAACTATACTATAAGCACTATTTGCAATTACTTGGTTTACTAAAATCATATTGTCTTCAAAGGTTAATGGTTTGTGAAAATAGAATTTCACAAATTCAGGGACTAATATACTTGATATTCAATTAATAACAAATACCTAATGTTAGGTATTTTTATCAAAAATCCTTAACAAAAAAAAAGGATCAAACCATTATCGATAGTTTGATCCTATAATTATTGTAAATATGATAATTTGTTAATTTTCCTTGATTAAATTTTTAGGATTATTCACTTTATCTGTCATCAAGGCTAGTTTAACAACTTCCTTCATGTCTGTCACATAATGAAAGGTTAAATCCTTGATGTAATCTTCCTTGATTTCTAAAATATCCTTTTGGTTTGTTTTACAAAGGATTATCTCTTTGATATTTGCTCTTTTCGCTGCAAGAATTTTTTCTTTGATTCCACCAACAGGAAGCACCTTACCACGTAAGGTAATTTCACCGGTCATAGCTAACTTTTGTTTCACCTTACGTTGCGTAAATAGGGAAGTTAAGGCAGTCAACATCGTTATACCTGCTGAAGGACCATCTTTAGGAGTTGCACCTGCTGGTACGTGGATATTTACATCCCAAGTATCGAAGACTTTATAGTCAATACCAAAATCTTCAGCATGCGATCTTAGGTAAGCCATAGCTATCGCTGCGGATTCCTTCATGACATCACCTAGATTACCAGTAAGGCTTAATTTTCCTTTGCCAGGACTTAGGCTAGACTCAATGAATAAAATATCTCCACCTACGGATGTCCAGGCTAAGCCTGTAACAACACCAGCTATATCATTATTCTCATATAAATCTTTATCGAAGATCGGGGCTCCTAATATTTGTTCGATTTCATCGGCGGTTAAGCTAGGATCATAAGGTTTTTCCATTACGATTCTAGTGGCTATACCACGAACAACTGAGCCAATCTTTTTCTCTAAACCACGAACCCCAGATTCACGAGTATATTCCTCGATAATCTTTTCGATGAGCTTGGGTTTTAAGTTTAAATCTTTTGCTTGTATTCCATGCATTTCGCGTTGTTTAGGCAAAAGATGTTTTTTCGCAATTTCAATTTTCTCTTCAATGGTATATCCGTTGACTTCAATGATTTCCATACGATCTAATAAAGCCGGTTGTATTCCACTCAGGGAATTTGCGGTAGCAATAAACATAACCTTAGAGAGGTCATATTCCATTTCTACATAATGATCATAGAAATTGGTGTTTTGCTCGGGATCCAGTACTTCTAACAAGGCTGAAGAAGGATCGCCTTTGAAATCAGAACCTATTTTGTCGATTTCATCCAAAACAAAGACAGGGTTTGAAGTTCCAGCTTTTTTAAGCGATTGGATGATACGTCCAGGCATAGCACCTATATAGGTTTTACGATGCCCTCTGATTTCTGCTTCATCACGAATACCACCTAAGGCCATACGCGTGTATTTACGGCCTAAGGCTCTGGCAATGGATTTACCTAAAGATGTTTTTCCGACACCCGGAGGGCCTACCAAACATAGAATTGGCGCTTTCATGTTGTTTTTTAATTTCAACACAGCCAAATACTCAATAATGCGTTGTTTTACTTTGTCTAATCCGTAATGGTCTTTATTTAATACCTTTTCGGCACGATGTAAATCAAAATTATCTTTACTGTATTCACCCCACGGTAAATCGAGTAACAGTTCTAAATAATTCAATTGAACAGAATAATCTGCAGCAGCAGGATTAATCCTTGCTAATTTTTCAATTTCTTTTTGAAAATGTTTGGCTACAACCTCTGACCATTTTTTTGATTTAGCTCGTTTTTTTAATTCCTCCACTTCCAAATCAGGTGTGCTGCCACCCAACTCTTCTTGTATGGTTTTTAATTGTTGGCTAAGGAAGTAATCACGTTGTTGCTTGTCCAAATCCACACGAACTTTGTTTTGAATTTGGTTTTTCAATTCCAACATTTGAATTTCCGTAGTCAAATGTTCTAAAAGCTGTTTGGCTCTTTTTACAAAATCTTTTGTTTCCAATAACTCTTGCTTCTGTTCTAATTCTAAAGAAAGATTGGAGGAAATGAAATTGACAAGGAAAGTTGGACTTTCAATATTTTTAATAGCAATTCCCGCTTCACTAGGAAGATTAGGAGAAAGCTGTATAATTTGCAGGGCTAATTCTTTGACAGAGAAGATTAATGCCTTAAACTCTTTACTACTCGTTTTAGGTTTGTCTTCAGGGAATCGTTCGATACTTGCAATTAAATAAGGATCCGATTGAATCAATTCTTTCAATCGAATTCTTTGTTTTCCTTGTATGATGACGGTAGTATTGCCATCCGGCATTTGCAATATCTTGATGATATGTGCCACTGTACCTACTTTATGTAATTGTTCAAAAGTAGGATCTTCTACATTCATATCTTTTTGAGATACAACAGCTATACTACGATCGCCTTTATAGGCGTCTTTAATCAATTTAATAGATTTATCACGACCCACAGTGATTGGGATCACTACCCCAGGGAATAAGACCGTATTACGTAAAGGAAGGATTGGAAGACTTTCAGGAATTTCAGCATTCCGCATTTCATCCTCGTCTTGTTGACTCAACAAAGGAAAAAATTCGGTTTCTTCATTTATGATAGGTAATGTTTGATTAAAATTGAATGCATCAAATTTGCTCATATGTATTTTTATCAGAGTTGCCGACATCTTGTCAGATGTTAGGCTAATTTTATGTTATTATTTTGTAAACTGTATTATTGCAAGGGAAATGCCAAGCTAATATTTTGGTATTATTTATGCTATTATACAGACGGTGCTGTTAAATCGTCAGTTAACATTGATGGTAATGACATCAAAGATAAAATCATTTTTATAAGTTATAACTCAAAAATTGTGGAAATGTTTATAACTAATGATTGTGTTCTTAAACTATTTAACAGATTTTTACTCTAATACATGTAGTGTAGAAATTTTAACAAGAAAACTATATAATAATTGGATATGAATTTAAATTATTTTAATTCGCAGATGAAGGCGGTAAAAATTGGATTAGCAACTGTTGCCTTGGCTTTGGTTACTGTAGGAGCTCATGCACAACAAAAGCAACAACATAGTGATCCAAATGTGCGTGCAGGTGAGAAAGCTTTATTAGATGGAGATTTTAAAACAGCAGCAGCGCAATTTGAAAAAGCAATACCGAATTCTGGAAATGATCCAGACGTGGTATATTTATTGGGTTATTCTCAATTCCAAAATGGAGAGTTTAAAAAGTCCATATCCAATTTCACTAAAGTAATCAGTTTAGACGCGAAGAATGTTTCTGCATATTATTATAAAGCGAAAGCAAATAATAATCTTGCAGTAAATCGTGAATCTAAAATTACTCCAGTAGAACGTGAAGGACTTTTGAAGTCGGCTATTGCAGATTATACCAAAGCCTTAGCTATCAATGCTAATGATGCAAAATTATACCAAAACCGTGCTGTAGCTTACCGTGATTTAGGTATATTATTGGGTACATCAGGCGCAGGAAATTATAACAAGGTTTCCGCGACAGATGCTTATAACAAAGCGGTTGCTGATTATGAGAAAGTGTTAACATATGATGCTTCTCGTAAGGATATTCAAACAGAAGTTAAGAAAGCGAAAATATATCGCGACAATTTGAAATAAGAATTGGTATTAAAGCAAAAAAAGGTGTCGATGGACACCTTTTTTTTTGCGTATTATTTTAGAAATTAGTCTATTAATAGGCCTGCACGTCTTAATAAAGGTTCAACAGCAGGTTCTTTACCTCTAAATTCTTTATATAATTTCATTGGGTGTTCTGTACCACCTTTTGAAAGTATGTATTCCTTAAATTTCGTAGCAACTACCGGATTAAAGATTCCTTCCTCCAAAAAATATTCAAAAGCATCAGCATCCAATACCTCGGCCCATTTATAACTATAGTAACCAGAAGAATAACCACCATTGAAAATATGGGAGAAGGATGGGCTCATCGCATTATCCAAGACATCTGGATAGATGGCAGTTGCTGCAAATTGTTCCACTTCGAAGGGTTTAATTTGCTTGATATCTTTAGGGTTTTGGCCGTGCCATCCCATATCTAACAATCCAAAACTGATTTGACGAAGGGTTGCCATACCTTCCAAGAAAGAAGCACTTTCTTTGATTTTCTTGATGTACTCCATGGGAATGACTTCATTCGTTTCATAATGTCGTGCAAACAAGGTTAATGCTTCTTCTTCATAACACCAGTTTTCCATAATTTGACTCGGTAATTCCACGAAATCCCAAAATACCGAAGTACCTGATAGGGTAGGGTATTGAGTATTTGCAAGCATACCATGCAAGGCATGTCCAAACTCATGGAATAAAGTTGTGACTTCATTAAAGGTAAGTAAGGATGGTTTGGTAGCTGTTGCAGGTGTAAAATTGCAAACAATAGAAACATGCGGTCTATCATTTACATTATTTAAGATATACTGAGATTTGAAGGAGGTCATCCAAGCTCCATTGCGCTTACCTTTTCTCGGGAAAAAGTCTGCATAGAATAATGCTACAAACTCATTAGCATTATCCCAAACTTCATAGGTTTGGATGTCAGGATGGTATTTATCGATGTTTTGAACTTCTTTAAAGTTTAGTCCGAATAATTTATTCGCAATTTCAAAAGCCCCTTTTAAGACATGTTCTAATTTGAAATAGGGTTTTAATTTTTCATCATCTAAATTGAATTTCTTTTGTTTTAACTTTTCAGCATAATAGGTTCCATCCCATTTTTCTAATTGTTCTATACCATCCAACTCCTTAGCAAAGGCCGATAGTTCTTCAAATTCTTTTAACGCAGCTGGTTTTGCTTTTTCTAAGAGGTTGTTAAGAAAGGATTTGACCTCGGTAGGGTTTTGAGCCATACGTTCTTCTAAAACAAAATCAGCATGTGTGGCATAGCCTAATAATTGTGCACGTTGATAACGTAGGTTCACTATTTTTAAAACAATCTCTTCATTGTTGTTTTCATTGTTTTGATAGGCTTTTCTTCCCGCTGCTAATGTAATTTCTTTTCTTAAGTTCCTGTTTTCTGCATAGGTAACGAATGGGATATAACTCGGATAGTCTAGTGTGAATATCCAGCCCTCTTTATTATCCCGTTTAGCAAGTTCATGGGCAGCTTCTATCGTTCCCTCAGGAAGTCCTTTGAGATCTTCCTTGTTCGTAATATGTAATTGATAGGCGTTGTTGTCGGCAAGTACATGTTCGCCGAAGCTGAGTTTTAAAGTGGAGAGTTCGCTGTCTATTTTTCGTAAATCCTCTTTTTTCTGGTCATCTAACAATGCACCATTTCTTACAAAATCTTTGTAATATTTAGTTAATAGAGTCAGCTCTTCGGTTGTTAAATTCAAGGAATCCTTTTGATTATAAACTTCCTTGATCTTTTTAAACAAGTCAAAATTAAGTGTGATGTCATTACTTAATTCCGCTAACTTCGGAGCTACAACCTGTGCAATCTGATCGATTTCATCATTTGTTTCTGCGGATTGTAAATTGAAGAAAATATTGGAAATACGATCTAATGTTAATCCAGAGAAAGAAAGAGCTGCTATCGTATTTTGAAAGTTCGCTTGCTCAGGATTATTCACAATGCTGTCAATTTCTTCTTTGGTTGATTCAATGGCAGCATCAAATGCAGGGATAAAATCTTCGTTTTTTATTTGGGAGAAAGGTGCACTTTGATGTGCATTTTCAAATGAATTCGTTAATATGTTCATGTAGTAAAGTTACGATTAATATTGTGCTTAAGGAATGGATTGTAAGGCAGTACTTGTACTTTTGTTTGGAAAAAGAGCGTTTATTCATTATAAATAATTGATTGGAATATGAAGTTTGGAATCTTAGGTTTTACTATTATCAGCTTTTTTGCATGTAATCATGCTCCAGAGCAAGGAAGTCAACAAGAATCGAATGTGGCTGATTTAGAAGGTGTTTATGAATACCATAAAGGGCGAGATAGTATTCGATTGGAATTGAACGCTAAAGGTGATTCTTTGATTGGTTCATTGGATTATGCATTTTATGAAAAGGACAGGAACTCAGGTGTATTCAGAGCTGTGGTACAAGATTCAATTTTACGGGGGAAGTATACTTTTAATTCCGAAGGGCAAAGTTCAACTAGGGAAATTGTTTTCGGAATAGTACCTAATGGTCTAATTGAGGGATTTGGGGAGGTGAAAGAAATTGATGGAATAATGGTATTTAACGATATAAAATCATTGCAATACAACCATGGAATGCTATTGACCAAAAAGACCAACTAAAAATTGATTAAAGGATGGATTGGTGCAATATCCAAATAATGTTGGTCACAGAAAAAAAATGAATTTTGTGAATTTATTAATAATCAAATACAGCTTAATTAATGTCTTTCCACCATTCTTTGAATTGATTTGGCTTATTTAAGTAGGTTATTTGACCAATTTGAGGAGTCCATAGGGTACTGTTTTTCCTTTTGGCTTCTTGGCTTATTCTTATAAGAGGCTCATCCCAGTTGTGATTGGCTAATGGGAATTTAGAATTATGTACAGGCATAACTTTGGAAGCTTTTAAGTCTTCTGCCGCTTGAATAGCTTCTTCTGGCATTAGGTGAATGTATTTCCATAACTCATTATATTGGCCATTTTCCAATATGGCTAAGTCAAATGGGCCATATTGTTCACCTATTTCCTTGAAATGTTTTCCATATCCGGAATCACCCCCTAAAAATAATTTGTAATCGCTAGATGATAAGATGAATGAGGACCATAAGCTTGTATTTCGTTTAAACCATCTACCCGAAAAATGCCTGGCAGGGGTGGCCCTAAACTGAATTCCTTCTAGAATAACATCTTCTCCCCAGTATAACTCATGAATCTGTTTTGCTGGATATCCCCATTTTTCCAAATGTGATCCAACCCCTAAACTAGTAACTACTGCTTTTGTAGTGTTTTTTATTTTCTGAAATGTTGGATAATCTAAATGATCCCAATGATCGTGGGTAATAATCAACAAATCGATAGGAGGTAGGTCTGCTGCTTGGTATTCGTAGGTCATAGGAAAAGCTTTAATCCCAACAGGAACAGGAGATGCATATTTACTAAACACAGGATCTACTAAAATTCTTTTACCTTCAATTTGTATGTAATAGGAGGAATGTCCAAACCAAACGATTAAATCTTCATTTGGATCTAAATTCTTTAAGTCGGTTTGAATTACTGGTAAGGGGTTTTTAGGAACATTGTTTTTCTCCTTTCCAAAGAAGAATGTTTTTAGAACTGCTGTTTGAGAAACCCCTTCTTTTAAAGACGGCGTATTTTCTATATTCTCAAAAACCGAAGCTTTAAATGTTTTACTGGATTCCATTCTTTTCAGACGTTCTCCACTTGCCAGGGTACCTACTTGATCGCTTTTGCCTAAGAAATAGATAAAACCAATGATTAGAATGATGATAGCTATTAAAATATACATAATGGTCTTGAGAATTCTTTTCATGATAGTAGCTGCAAATAACTGCAAATATTAAAGAAAGACAGTAAGCTGAAAGTAAAATTTGTGAAAGAATGTAGCTTAGAAAGAGGAGGAGAGCAACTTATAGATCTTGAGCTATGGCATATCCAGCCGCCCATGCCCATTGGAAGTTATAGCCTCCAAGCCATCCGGTAATATCAACAGCTTCACCTCCAATATAAAGACCTGAAACTCGTTTCGCTTCTAATGTTTTTGTATTAAGCTCTTGAGTGGAGACACCACCTCTCATCACTTCCGCTTTATCATAGCCTTTATCTCCTGCTGGCTTCACTTTAAATTGATGGATAGTACTGATGATGTTCTTCGCATCTACCTTGCTTAATGAGGCTATTTTTATATCGAGAGGAAGGTATTTACCGAAAGATTCGACCAATTTCTTACTGAAATAAATATGAAGTAATTGGCCAACTGTTCGCTTACCACCATCGTTCCGCTCTTGTTGGATTAATTTTTCAAGAGAGTGATTAGGCAATAAATCAATGGTAAATATTTCTCCTGGTCGCCAATAAGAAGAGATTTGTAAGATTGCTGGACCACTAAGGCCCCAATGCGTAAATAATATATTTTCTTCAAATTGGATTTTATCATTATACACCTTGGCAAATACGGAATTTCCTGCTAAGGAAGCATACCAGTCGGCATCCTTTCCAGTAATCGTCAATGGTACTAATGCTGGTGCAGTGGGAACAATCGATAAGCCAAATTTACGCCCTGTTTTCAAAGCAAAGTCAGAAGCACCTAATTTTGCTACGGGTAATCCACCTGAGGCTAAAACTACTTTTTTGCAAAATATGCTAAGTTCCTTGTTTTCTTTGTTCACGATTAGTTCAAAACCATCTTTTACTTGATTGATATCCTTAACCTCCGAGTTTAACCAAAGGTCTTGTTTTGTTTCATACAATAGCTTGGTGAATGTTGCAACAATATCTTTGGCTTTATTAGTTGAAGGGAAAAGTTGACCTAATGTTTTTTCTTCACCATGAATTCCTCCGAAGTTTTCAAAGAAATTGATGCTATCTTCAACAGTCCACTGTGAAAAAATAGCATTTAGAAATTGAGGGTTTTCAGATACGAAATTATCTTTAGAAGTGTGTAGGTTCGTGTAATTACAACGTCCACCACCGGATATTAAGATTTTTGCACCTGGTTTATCATTTCGTTCCAGTAGCAATGTTTTCTTACCTAATAAGCCTGCTTGAGCTGCACACATTAATCCGCAGGCTCCTGCACCAATTATTATTGCATCATACTGCTTCATTAGGATATTAGTTCACCTGCTAATGAAATAGTCCGTTGCTCTTTCCAGGACAATTCAGCCAATTCTAGAATACGAATCACATCTCTTGCTTGCTCTGGTTTGACAAATAATTCTTCTTCGGAAAGTAGAGTGTTGACGATATTCTTATAGAAATCCTGTCCTGCACCAACTTCACTTTCAATTCGCTCTTCTACATCTATACCATTTTCAATGATGGCTAATTGTCCAAAATATTCTTCCTGTTCTTGTCCCCAATCTTGTATATCGGAAGGTTTTACACCTTGTCGCAATAATTCTTCCTGCGGATCTACACCCCATTTCACAAAGCTTCCATTTGTACCGTATACAGCATATCGTGCTGTAGGTATTTTCGCAAGCATTTGCCCTTTCAGAGAAACTTTTAATCCCGGGTAAGTTAAAATAAATTCAAAATCATCTATGGCTTTGGCATCATCACGTTGAACACGTAAGTCTGCGAATACAGCTTGTGGATGTCCAAAAGTTTGTAATGCTTGATCAATTAAATGAGCCCCTAAATCATAATGAATTCCTGAACCCGGCAAATTTTCTTCACGCCAAGCTCCTGGACGAAGGAAGTTTCGGAAGCGATCGTACCGTGCTTCATAGTTTACCACACGGCCTAGTCTTCCCGAAGCAATGATAGATTTCACTGTTTTAAAATCTGCATGAAACCGTGCATTATGATGAACCGACAATAACAATCCTTTGCTTTTTGCTAGTCCGATAAGTTCATCGGCTTCCCAGGAATAATTGGTGAATGGTTTCTCCACCACCACATGTTTTCCTGCTTCCAAAGCAGATTTCGCAAACGAATAGTGCACATCGTTGGAAGTGGCTATTACAACGATATCTACAGCTGGATCTTGAATGATTTCTTCAGCCGAAGAAACCGAGATGGCCTCAGGATACCGTTCTGACAACATCTTTTGCTGATCAGGTTTTCTTGCGCTTACTTTATAGAGTAATAAATTTGGGTTTTCATGAATGAATGGAGCATGAAAGACATGTCCTCCTATGGAAAAACCAATAAGACCTACTTTAAATTTCTTCATATTACATTTGCTCTGGTACTTGAATACCTAATAGACGCATGGATTCTGCTATAATTTTAGATGCTGAGGCAGATAATTGCAACCTAAAGGCTTTCACATCTTCATCCTCTGCTTTAAGGATGGTTTCTTCATGATAGAACTTATTATACAATTTAGCAACCTCATATGCGTAATTTGCTAACTGAGCAGGGCTAAATTCTTTCGCGGAAGCTTCTAATACTGAAGGGTAATTGGATAAACATTGAATTAAATCACGCTCATAGGAAGAAATGCTTGATGGACTTTTGATTGAAGTGCCATCGTAATTCGCTTTACGAAGAACAGATTTGATACGCGCATGGGTGTATTGGATAAAAGGTCCTGTATGGCCTTGAAAATCAACAGACTCATTTGGGTCAAATAACAAACGCTTTTTAGGATCTACTTTCAAAAGAAAATACTTTAAAGCCCCCATACCGATGGTTGTATATAGAGTAGATTTTTCCTCTTCCGTAAAACCTTCTGTTTTACCTAATTCCTCAGTTCTCGCTTGTGCAGTATCGACCATTTCCGACATTAAATCATCGGCATCTACCACCGTTCCTTCACGCGATTTCATCTTTCCTGATGGTAAATCAACCATGCCGTAGGATAAATGAAATAAACCATTCGCCCATTCTTTACCTAGCTTCTTTAAGATCGCAAATAAGACTTTGAAATGGTAATCTTGCTCGTTTCCTACAACGTAGATGGATTCATTCATATGAAATTCATCATACTTCAACTGTGCAGTACCTAAATCTTGTGTTATATATACTGAAGTGCCGTCTCCTCTTAAAACTAATTTTTCATCCAATCCTTCATCCGTAAGATCAATCCAAACTGAATTATCCTCTTTTTTGAAGAATACATTTTTCTCCAAACCTTCTTGAATGATATCTTTTCCTAACAGGTAGGTGTCCGATTCATAGTAGAATTTATCAAAATCAACTCCTAGTTGTCTGTAAGTTTTTTCAAAACCTTCATAGACCCAACCATTCATTGTTTTCCAAAGAGCGATAACATCTTCGTCATTGGCCTCCCATTTTTGTAGCATTCCCTGCGCTTCCTTAATTAAAGGAGCATTTTTCTTTGCTTCTTCTTCAGATTGCCCAGTAGCTTTTAACTCGTCTATTTGTTTTTTATATTCTTTATCAAAAATGACATAATACTTTCCAACTAAATGATCACCTTTTAAACTGGATGAGCTAGGCGTTTCCCCGTTTCCAAATTTTTGCCAAGCCAACATAGACTTACAAATATGGATACCGCGGTCGTTTACTAAATTCGCCTTGATGATATCATAACCATAAGCTTTCAATATTTCAGCTACGGAATATCCTAACAAGTTATTGCGAATATGCCCTAAGTGAAGTGGTTTATTGGTATTTGGCGATGAATATTCGACCATTAACTTCTTGCCATTTGCCGGAAACTTGCCAAAACTATCTGCTAATATGTTTTCATTTAATAGATTTATCCAATACTCATCGGATAAACTCAAGTTTAGAAAACCTTTGATGACGTTAAAAGAAACTATAGAAGAAATCTCTTCCTTTAAAAAAGCTCCAATTTCTGTGGCTGTTACTTCAGGAGATTTCTTAGAAAAGCGAGTTATTGGGAATACCACTAAGGTTATTTGACCCTCAAACTCTTTTCTAGTCTCTTGTAAGGAGAGTTGAGATGCTGGAATTTCTGAACTATATAATGCTTTTACTGCTTCCACTGTCTTGTCAATAAGCAGTGCTTGGATAGATTTTGCCATGTAAATATTTCGTAATATTTTTAACTTTCTGATAATGAGATTAAAAAATAACACGTATATTATTTATGTATTCATTATGAAAGCATATCTTTGCCAAAAATAAGAAAAAATGCAGAGCTATCAGGAATTTCTTGACTTAAGTGTTGGATTTCCCCAAGACGGATTTGATATTATCGATGACGAATTGTACTTCCACGATTTAAATTTGATGGAGATGATCGAGACGTATGGTACGCCACTACGTTTTACGTACCTACCCATCATCAGTAAAAAGATCCAACAGGCCAAAATTTTATTTCAAACTGCTATGTTGAAATACAATTACCGTGGTTCTTATAAATACTGTTATTGTACAAAATCTTCGCATTTTAAACATATTGTGGAGGAAGCTTTAAAAAATGATATTCACTTAGAAACTTCATCTGCATTTGATATGCCTATGATAGATGCCTTGGAAAGACAAGGAAAAGTAACGAAGGATATCACAGTTATTTGTAATGGATTTAAAACATACCAGTATAAACAATATATCGTCGATATGTTGCACGATGGATACCATAATATTATTCCAGTGTTGGATAATAAAGAGGAATTCAATATGTACGATGATGAAGTTGAGCTTACAGAACCATGTAATTTAGGTATTCGAATTGCAGCGGAAGAGCAACCTGATTCTCAATTTTATACTTCCCGTTTAGGAATTCGTTTGGAAGACGTAATCGATTTTTATAATAGCAAGATTGTCGATAATCCTAACTTTAAAGTTAAACTCCTTCACTTTTTTATCAATTCAGGTATTTCAGACACCCCATATTACTGGAATGAATTGGAGAAATATGTTACCCTATATTGTAAGTTCAAAAAAATTAATCCGGATTTAGATACCTTGGATATCGGTGGCGGTATGCCGTTTAAAGATTCTTTGGTTCATGATTTTGATTACGAATATATGGTGAATGAAATTGTCAATCGTATCAAACAGATTTGCGCGCATCATGAGGTCGTAGAACCAGATATCATAACCGAGTTTGGAAAATATACCGTAGCAGAAGCTTCTGGTATACTTTATAAAGTCTTAGGACGTAAACAACAAAATGACCGCGAAAAATGGTTGATGTTGGATGGGTCTTTCATTACGAATTTACCGGATGTTTGGGCTTTAAATCAAAAATATATTTTATTGCCTATCAACAATTGGGACTCTGAATACGAACGAGTGAATTTAGGTGGTATTACTTGCGATGGTCAGGATTATTACAACCAAGAAGCACATATGAACTCGGTGTTCATGCCGAAGACTAGAAAGGTGCAGTATTTAGGTTTCTTCCATACTGGTGCTTATCAAGAAGTCTTGAGTGGTTATGGTGGTATTCACCATTGCTTATTGCCATCTCCTAAACATGTGTTGATTCGTAGAAATAGAGATGAAACTTTCAATTACGAGGTTTTTGGTGAAGAGCAAAATTCTAAACAGGTCATGAAATTATTAGGTTACCAATAGGACGACCTGTATTAACATAGGAAAGCATCGAAAATTCGATGCTTTTTTTTATGCTTTAAATGAAGGGATTCCTAGAGTCTGATCTGAATTTTAAAAGACCTTCAATTGGTCCAAAGGATAATCTTTTATGAAATTGTTGTGCTAAAAAATGTTGAGTAACGCTGCTATTTCTCTAATTGAATCCCTGAAATATTAATCGATAGGAATAATTTTTGAAATTTCCTCTCTAATTTCAACGGGAAGCATCATGAAGATTTCTTTTTTTACGGTTACATTGCTTTCATCTAGGCGGATGCTTTTCTCCACATGGATTAAAGATTCAAAACCTCCAATGAGCCATTTTCCCTCTCCAGCCAAATAGGAACTGTATTTTTTGTTTAAAGATTGTAAAGCCTCTTTTTGAGCTATTGTAGATTGTAAATTGTAAATCATATTTGTTGAGTATACTAATTACCTGATATTAAAACGTAAGTTTTATGAATTTGTTACTATAGTTTGTTAAAAAAGTATAATAAGTGACAGATCTTTTAATTGATTTCTATCAAATTATGTTCCTCTATTTATGTTCAAATTAACTCTTTACGGTAAGGGTTAATCGATTCGCATTTCATTTCCTTTTGTTCTCTTCGAGGTGTTTTCATTTTTTATTAGAAGAATTTTTAACGTAATTATTTTTATAAATCTTTTGTAAAAGTAAGGGCTTTTACATTAGAGATGTAATTATTTTATTGTCAATAAACTGTTAATGATATGTTTAGAATGCTTATTTAGGAATTCATTAAAAAAATGAGACTGTTGAAATAGCAACTTCAAGCTTTTTTGAATTTCGGTTGCCTATTTCAGCTGTTTCAATCAAAGCTGGGAAAACATTTAAAAGGTATGTTTAGGATTTTGAGTTAGAATTTTCAGTATATGAATTATAAGTAATTCTTGTTTACTTATAATTTGTTTCAACATATGTTGTTTAGACTTATTTTTAGGTGTTATTAATAATTTTTTTACTTCATAATTTAATCTACTTTTTGACAGCTACATAAAATTTTTGTTAAAACAATTACTTCATAAAATTTTGTAGTTTTGTACCGTATTGAAGCAAACTGGTTCTATCGCTGCTAAATTAATTTAGAAGAGGAAAGTCCGGGCAACATAGAGCAACACGCTTCCTAACGGGAAGGATGCCATTTATGGTAGACAGAAAGTGCCACAGAAAATATACCGCCATGCAAATGGTAAGGGTGAAAATGTGAGGTAAGAGCTCACGGTAGGTTATGGTGACATAATTTGCGGTAAACCTCGTGTGTTGAAAGACCAAATAGGTTACGATATTAGAAGGCGGCTCGTTTTTTACTCTTGAGTAGTCGTAATGGGTAGGTTGATGGAGTTTATGTGCGAACATAAACCTAGATAAATGATAGAAATCCTTTTTGGATACAGAACCCGGCTTACAAGGTTTGCTTCTTTTTATTTTTTACCTAAGTAATAAAGGATTTTATAAAAATATGACCACAGTTTTAATCATTGATGATGAACGTCCTATACGTAGTTCACTACGGGATATCTTAGAATATGAAGACTACAAAGTTTTCGATGTAGATAATGGTGAAGATGGTCTCAAAATTCTTCAAAAAGAAAAGATAGATCTTGTTCTTTGTGATATTAAAATGAACAAGATGGATGGGATGGAAGTCTTAACGGCTGCCAAAGAATTTTGTGATATTCCATTTATCATGATCTCAGGTCATGGTACCATCGAAACAGCAGTTGAAGCTGCAAGGAAAGGCGCTTTCGATTTTTTAGAAAAGCCGCTAGACTTAAATCGTTTATTAATCACCGTTCGAAATGCGTTAGAAAAAGGATCCTTAGTTAAGGAAACGAAAGTTTTAAAAAGAAAAATTTCTAAAACAAAAGAAATCTTAGGAGCTTCTTCAGGCATTAACCTAATTAAAGATACCATCGATAAGGTTGCTCCGACGGAAGCACGTGTGCTGATTACAGGTGCTAATGGTTCCGGAAAAGAATTAGTTGCCCGATGGCTTCATGAAAAATCCTCAAGATCAGGTTCTCCCTTAGTAGAGGTGAACTGTGCTGCTATCCCATCTGAACTAATTGAGTCTGAATTATTTGGTCATGAAAAAGGATCCTTTACTTCTGCTGTAAAACAGCGAATTGGAAAATTTGAACAAGCCAATAATGGAACTTTATTCTTAGATGAGATTGGAGATATGAGTTTGTCTGCTCAGGCTAAAGTTTTACGTGCCCTGCAGGAAAATAAAATTACTCGAGTAGGAGGTGAGAAGGAAATCGATGTGAATGTTCGTGTTATTGCAGCTACCAATAAAGACTTATTAAAAGAAATCGAAGATGGTAACTTCAGAATGGATTTGTACCATCGATTAAGTGTTATTCTTATTCATGTCCCTTCTTTGACGGAGCGAAAAGACGATATTCCAACCATAGCAACTTCTTTTTGTGAAGAAATTTGTGCAGAATACAGCATCCCTGTTAAATCTATCACTGCTGAAGGTATGAAAGCTTTGCAATCTTTACCTTGGACAGGTAATATTCGTGAACTTAGAAATATGGTGGAGCGATTGATTATTCTATGTGATAAGAAAATTACGGATACGGATGTTTTTACTTTTGCTAATCCAGGAGGTCCTGTTACGGCGAGTATATCCATGCAAACCAAACCTACCAATGGGGTAGATATGGAACAATTCAGTTCTTTTCAAGATTTTAAAGATTATTCAGAATGCGAATTCATTAAATATAAATTAGATAAAAACAATTGGAATGTCTCTAAAACAGCTGATGATTTAGATATTCAACGTAGTCATTTATATAGTAAAATGGAAAAGTTCGGTTTGAAAAGGGACTAGTTTAATCTCTTTTAAATATAAAAAAATGGGTTGAATAAAAATTCAACCCATTTTTTTATGATGTTTTTTATAATCTAATCGTTATATTTTCTTTTCTGTCGACTATATAACATAAATATCACTACAATTAGGACGAGAACTCCAATGATTAAATAACCTAATGAAGACCTCTCGTGCGTATCAGCAGTGGAACTATCTTGCGCAAACAAAATAATAGATACCAAATTAAGTGCTCCGAACACACACATTTTTTTCATGACTCTTATAAATTTTTTTAAGTTTATTTTTAAATATACAATATTTATCTATCAAAAATCATGTCATATTTTTTTTATATTAAAATTTATTTCTAAAAACCCCTATTTATTGTAATATTTCCTATACAATCGATTAAACTGTAATTTTGATTTATCAAAATATCTATAACGGATGATTTGCACGCTTCCAACAAAAAATTAACTGCTTTGTTAACGCTATTTTTCAGCGTCTAATTCCATTGAATTAAAATAAAAAAGCAGGAATAGTCTTCCTATTCCTGCTTCGTTTATCTCAATATAAATTTTTACAATATTTCTGCAAGGAAATTTCCTTGTTGATGGATTAAATCTCTTTTAGCTATTATCTCTTCAAGATTGATATAACCTATCACATACTTATGGTCTTCACTATAAAATCTTTCTGATATGCTATCAAAACTGATGTTTTCTAATAGATCCTCATCTTCATACCTGAAATATACCTTCAACTGGTAGTCTGTGCTATAAGAAAGCTCTTTACTTTCCAGGTGCTTTTTATATTCGTATTTGTAATCATAGCGTAAAGCTGCAATATCTGATAATACAGCCGAACCAGTAGGATGACCTCCGGCGCCTTTACCGTAGAAGAATTGTTCATCTGCAAATGCTGCTTTTACCAATACTCCGTTGTTTTCATTTTCTACATTGTACAAAATGTTATTATTGGAAATGAACTTAGGCAAAACATATAAAACAACATGGTTTTGATCCACTTCTTTGGCCAAAGGAATGAGTTTGATTTTGTAATTTTTCTCCCTTGCATAGCGAATGTCGGCATCTCCAAGCGTATCTATTCCTAAATTCAATATCAATTCCGGATCAATGTATACACCGTAAGCATGAGAAGCTACGATTGCCAATTTGTATTTAGGGTCATATCCACCCACATCCAACGTAGGATCTGTTTCAGCGAACCCCAATTCTTGTGCTTTTTTTAAAGCATCGGAATAGCTTTGGTTTTCATTAAATATTTTGGAAAGTATATAATTGGACGATCCATTGAAAATTCCGCTTACAGAATGTAATAATTCATTGTCGTAATATTCTTCAAGATTACGAATGATCGGAATACTACCGCAAACAGCACCCTCATATAGTAGAGAAGTACCATGTTCTTGTTGAATTTCTGTTAGCTCTTCTAAATGTGTTGCAATCATTTTTTTGTTAGCAGAAACAACATTCTTACCTGAACTTAAAGCTCTTTTTGTTATTTCAAAGGCCGCATCGGCATCATCTATCAATTCAACAACTGTATTTATTTCTGGATCATTTAATATCGCATCAGGATCCGTCGTAAATAATTCTGTCGGTAAGGTTCTTTTCTTATCTGCATTTTTTATGACGAACTTTTTGATTTCTAAATTTAAATGCTTCGTTTTAATAATATCATACAACCCTTGCCCTACAACCCCAAAACCGAACATACCGATGGTAAGTTTTTTGCTCATTTTACTGTATTAAATTTAATTGATTTGCTGTTTTGCTTTTATGTTTCTCTAAAAAGGCTCCTAAAACTTGAGTTAATACTTTGGTTTCAATTAAGAATCCATCATGCCCAAAGAATGAATGTAATTCATAGTATTCAGCGTTGGGAATATGCTTAGCGATAAACTCTTGTTCTTGAGGTGGAAATAGCACATCCGAAGGTATCCCAATCACTAAGGTATTGATGTCTTTAAGTTGATGTAATACTTCTTCCACTGCCATGCGATTTCTACCTAAATGATGGCTATCCATGGCTTTGGTTAAATACCAATAACTTAACGCATTGAATCTTTTTACCAACTTATCTCCTTGATAATCCTGGTAAGATGAAGCCTTGTAATGATCTGTTTTTTCATGATCAGATTCAACTTGCGTAGCACAATAAGCATTATACGTTCTATAGGATAGTAAAGCGATACTTCTTGCAGCTTTTAATCCTCTGGCACCTGCATCAGGCTTGCGTTCATAAAAACTTGGATCTGCTGTTAACGCTAATCGTTGACTTTCATTAAAGGCAATGCCCCATGGTGAGAAAAAGGCATTTGTTCCAATCGCAATGAGGTTATGAATTTTTATTGTTTTGGCAGCTGCCCACTCTAATACTTGTTGTCCGCCAAGTGATCCACCTATAAGCGTATTAATTTCAAATATTGATAAGTGATCTGCCAAAAGTTGATGTGCTTGAACAATATCTCTTATCGTGAATTGAGGAAAATCTAAATAATATGGCTCATTGGTCGACGGATCTATCGACAAAGGATTGGTGCTTCCATAATGAGAACCCAATACATTGGCACAAATAATAAAATATTCCTGATCATTAAATAATTCCTCTGGACCAAACAAACCTGGCCACCAATCAAATACATCTGAATTGGCTGTCAAGGCGTGGCAAACCCAAATAACATTGGATTTATCTTCATTTAGCCTACCATAGGTATGGTAAGCTATTTGAAGGTTTTTAAGTTTCTTTCCGCTTTCTAATTGAAAGTCTTGATCGTACTCGAATATGGCTAAACTCATTCTTTATCTTTTATCTTTCATCCCACAAATCAAACAAGGGTTTTCCCCCACCTTATTTGATTTTGTCAAAAGCTTGCTGTAAATCGGCTTTGATATCATCGATATGCTCAATACCTACAGAAAGTCTTAATTGTCCAGGGAATACACCAGCTTTTTGCTGTTCTTCATTACTTAATTGTTGGTGTGTAGTCGCTGCCGGATGAATAATTAATGATTTTGCATCCCCAACATTAGCTAAATGGCTTATTAATTCCAATGAATCTATAAATTCATTTGCTTTATCTTCACCACCTTTTACAGTGAAGGATAAAACCCCACCGTATCCATTTTTCAAATATTTTTGAGCATTTTGGTGATAAGGATGATTTTTCAATCCTGGATAACTCACTTTTTCAACTTGTGGATGAGCATCCAACCATTGTGCTATTTCTAATGCATTATCCACATGTCTTTGAACACGTAGTGATAAGGTTTCTAATCCTTGAACTAATAGGAACGAATTAAAAGGAGAAAGGGCAGGGCCGAAGTCACGTAATCCTTCTACACGTGCGCGGATGGCAAATTGAATATTTCCAAAAGGACCATTTTCACCAAATACTTCCGAGAATACTAATCCATGATACCCCTCAGATGGTTCAGAGAATTGTTTGAATTTTCCATTTCCCCAATTGTAATTTCCTCCATCAATAATTACTCCACCAATACTGGTGCCGTGCCCACCAATCCATTTTGTTGCAGATTCTACTACAACATTGGCTCCATGTTCCAATGGCTTGAATAGGTAACCACCTGCTCCAAAAGTATTATCTACGATTACTGGTAAATCATGTTTTTTAGCTACTGCAGCAATTTTTTCAAAATCTGGAATGTTATAGCTTGGATTTCCTATGGTTTCCAAATAAATTGCTTTAGTATTTTCATCAATCAAAGATTCGATTTTATCAGCATCGGTATCTTCTGCAAACCTCGCTTCAATCCCAAGACGTTTGAAGGCAACTTTAAATTGGTTGTAGGTTCCTCCATATAAATTTGCTCCTGAAACAAAATTGTCACCCGATTCTAAAATGTTATTTAAAGCTATAAATTGTGCTGCTTGTCCTGATGCTACAGCTAATGCTGCTACACCACCCTCCAAAGCCGCTATACGTTTCTCAAATACATCCGTCGTAGGATTCATGATCCTTGTATAGATATTGCCAAATTGCTTTAAAGCAAATAAGTTAGCTCCGTGTTCAGCATTCTCAAATACGTAAGATGAAGTTTGGTATATAGGTAATGCTCTAGAGCCAGTCGTAGGGTCAACTTCTTGACCAGCATGAATTTGTAAGGTTTCGAATTTTAGGTTGTTTGCCATTTTATTGTTAGTTTAATTAGTTTTAATTCTTGTTCGTTTGATCCTAGTACATGTTGATATCAGGCCGTCATTGAGGTACATCTATATTTTACAGGCTAGATCCTGTGAAATCTTAGAAATACAGACGACTATCGCATTCGGCAAATGAAGCTTTGAAGATTTAAAATAAAGGTATTGCTAATACAAGTTGACTTTTCAACTGCACACAATAAATGAGATTTTGAGAATGTTGATGTCATAGTCTATTTCATTTATATGCTCCTAAGCTTTATTGCCTCGGACAGGATTTGGCACCTTTTCAATACCTATTGAAGGTTGCCAGTGGGTCATGGAGCCAGTCTCTCGCCACTTCTTTATAAATCAAGACCCATCTAAAAGAGAAGGTGTTGATTAGTGTACCACTATCGAAGTACTTTGCAAATATAGGTTTCGAAAATCATTTTTGCAAAGATTTTTATAAATTATATTCCTTGGAGCTAGCATAAATCAGCTCAAAATCCAGCTAAGCAAATCCATTTATAGGATATTCAGTTGTTAAGTTTTAAAATCTCGGATTGTTTGATTCTCGGATTGCTTTGATTTTATCAACGATGTAACGTGTATTTCCACGCCATGGTAATACGCCATGATATTCTTTGTATTGCAAGTCAAAATGCTTACCACTGTTTCTGGACAAACTATCATAAATGGCTTTGTCTTCAATGGAAAACTCAAATTCATTACTTGTCAATCCTGAACCTGCTTGAGGTGTACGAATGCCATCTTGTATTAATTTCCCCTCATAGGTTTTAAATATATTCCCTTTTTTAACGGCGTAGTTTAAAACACCGGATTTCACACCATCACCAAATACAAAATAATATTTTCCATAAACGAACCCAGCCGTCGCTAGAAAAACGATAAGAATAAACCAATTTAGAAATTTGCGAAATGATGAAGTGCCTTTTGAAGGAACATGGTCAGTGGATTTCATAAATATATTTTTATGGTTATTAAGCAAAAAGAATACCTAAAATAGTTGAAGATCCTATAATGTAGCGTTTTAGCTAAAAAAAGCTTTAGGATTAAGCTGAAATTGGAAAAAATAATTTCATAAAAAAATCGCTTAAACTTTTCAGGTTTAAGCGATTAATAGCATGTAAATAATATTACAAATTTTTCATTTCTGCTTGTATAGCCGATTTCGTTTTATCACTTACAGCTACTAAAGGTAATCGGACAACATCCTGTCCAAAACCTTTTTGTTCAAGGATACATTTTACTCCAGCAGGATTACCTTCTACAAAACATAAATCAATAATATGTAAAAGTTCCTCATGAATTTTACGAGCTTCTACAAAATTACCTTCATGACATAAATGGGTTAAAGCTGCAACTTTAGTAGGGTAGGCGTTGCCCACTACCGAAATCAATCCTGCTGCTCCCATAGCCATCATTGGTAAGGTAATAGGGTCATCCCCTGAAATTAATAAAAAGTCCTTCGGCTTATCCCTTAAAATTTCACTAAACTGCGCAAAGCTTCCGGAGGCTTCTTTTGTAGCTACGATGTTTTTAAAATCATTAGCCAATCGAATAGTAGTTGCCGGACTCATGTTGCTACCTGTCCTTCCCGGTACATTATAGAGGATAATAGGTAGCTTAGAAGCTTCAGCAATTGCTTTATAATGCTGATAAATACCTTCTTGCGTTGGCTTATTATAATATGGAGATACAGATAATATGGCTATAAAATCCAATACGTCAAATTCCTTTAGCTGTTCCACAATTTCTAACGTATGGTTTCCACCAATTCCAGCAACCAAAGGTATCCGTTTGTTGACGTGCTTCGAAGTAAATGCCCAGACTTGCTTTCGTTCATCAGCGCTAAGGGTTGCAGTTTCTCCAGTAGTACCCAAAGATACTAAGTAATCTATTCCTCCTGCGATCTGATAATCGATCAGTTTGCCTAACGTGTCGAAATCTATTGTTCCGTCGGCATTAAATGGTGTTACTAATGCTACACCTGCTCCTTGAAGCTCATTCATCTTGTTTGATTTTATATGCTTATTATTGATTAATCATTGTTAACAAATCCTCCTCAGATATAATGGGTACCTGAAGCTTTTCAGCTTTAGCTAATTTGGAAGGCCCCATTTTATCTCCTGCTACTAAATAATTCAATTTAGCGGATATGCTGCTAATCATCTTCCCTCCATGGGATTCGATTAATACGGTTAATTCTTCTCTGGAATAGCCTGAAAATACCCCTGATATTAAAAAGGTTTTCCCCACTAAACTATTGCCAGCTAATTGTTGTTCCTTCTCTTCGATTTCAAATTGAAGACCTAATGACTTCAAATGTTCAATCTCATTCCAATGTTCTGGAACGTGCAAAAAGTCATGAATACTTTCTGCTATTCGAATACCTATATCTTGTACAGCTAATATTTCGTCTGCACTAGCCGCTTTGATGGCATCAATTGTTTTAAAATGTTGGGCTAACTTTTTAGCAACTGTTTCACCAATATGGCGAATACCTAAAGAAAATAGCACTTTTTCAAATGGCTTTTGTTTAGATTGTTCAATACCGGATAACATATTATCAATGGATTTCTGACCAAAGCGTTCCAGTTTACCTAATGATTCCAAATGATCATTTAAGCGATATATATCTGAAATTTTAGCTATTAATCCATTTTTATACAATGCTTCGATTGTTTCATCACCCAATCCCTGTATATCCATCATTTTACGCCCAATAAAATGTTGTAACTTACCTACAATTTGAGGTTTACAACCATGCTCATTGGGGCAATAATGTACCGCTTCTCCTTCTTCTCGGACTAAGGTATGTCCACATTCTGGACATTGGGTAGGGTATTCAAAAGGTCTCGCATGAGCTAAACGTTTTTCCGTATTTGCAGCGATGATTTTAGGGATAATTTCCCCTCCCTTTTCTACAAATACATGATCTCCTTCATGCAAGTCTAATCGAGCAATTTCATTGGCATTGTGTAATGATGCTCGTTTTACAGTAGTTCCAGCTAATAAAACGGGAGCTAGATTGGCTACAGGTGTTACTGCACCGGTACGACCTACCTGATAACTGATACTCTTTAATATTGTTTCCGCCTGTTCAGCCTTGTATTTGTAAGAAATCGCCCATCTCGGAGATTTCGCTGTAAATCCTAATTCCTCCTGTTGGGCAAAATCATTAACTTTTATGACGATTCCATCGATCTCATAAGAGAGCTGATGCCTTGCTATATCCCAATATTGAATAAATTCCAGCACCTCTTCAATGGATTCACATTTTCTACTATGTTCACAAACATGAAAGCCCCAGTTTTTTACAGCTTCGATACTTTGCCAATGGTTATCAAATAATTTATTCCGATTTTCTGCATACAGGAAATATAGAAAACAATCCAATGGTCTTTTGGCAACTTCCGATGAATCTTGCAGTTTGATAGTTCCTGATGCAAAATTCCGCGGATTAGCATATGTCTGTTCTTCATTTTCTTCACGCTCTTTATTTAAACGTAAGAAAGCTGACTTATGCATAAATATTTCTCCTCGAATTTCGAATTGATCAGGATAATTTCCTCTTTTTAATTGATGAGGAATACTACGTATTGTTTTTACATTATTGGTAACATCATCACCCTGAATACCATCTCCACGTGTCACCGCTCGTTGAAGAACACCATTTTCATAAGTTATCGATATGGATAATCCATCAAATTTCAACTCAACAACATATTCTACAGGATGACCTAACGCTTTTTGAACACGTTGGTCAAAATCTTTTAATTCCTGCTCGTTATACGTGTTTCCTAGAGACATCATTGGCCAACGATGTCTTACCGTCTGAAATTTGCTCGTAATATCTCCTCCTACTTTGAGTGTGGGGGAGTTGGGATCTCTAAATGCTGGATATTGAGCTTCTAATGCCTCCAGTTCTTTAAGTTTTTGATCAAAATCGAAATCTGAAATTAGCGATTCTGCTAAAACATAATATTGGTAATTATATTCGTTAAGTTCTTTTGTTAAAGCCTGTATTTTCGCTTGAATCTCTAATGACATAGTCCACGAAAATACAAAATATTATACCCTCAGACCAATAAAATGAAACTTATTCTCCAAAAATTGAAACCTAAAAATATTTTTTTAATGATCCTAATTACTGATTATTCAGTGCTATTGTTGTTAATGAAAATATTTTTCATTTAATGAGGAGAATTTATGGATTTTATTCACGTAATAATCCCAAATGATAGATTTTCTATATTGACCTTTTTTGTTTTCAACCAATACTTGTTTCGATCTTTTTTTTGCTGTTTTAAAAAAGTTTTTGAAAAAATATTGATGTCCACGACTGATTGCCCAAGCATCTTTGAACTGTCCATCAGATATAAACTTAATTAATGCAAATAAGTCTAGCCACAAACGAATGGATATGACCCATAAAGCCGTAGAAAAGGCCAGGTTTTTTTGTAACATTAACAAATTGTTCCTGAAATTAAGATACGTTTTTTGAGGATTGCTGGTCTTTAATGTTCCACCCCCAACATGATAAACCGTGGAGTCTGGACAATAGCCGATTTGATAACCTAAGCGTTTCAATCGCCAACATAAATCAATCTCTTCAAAATGCGCAAAAAAATCAGCATCAAAACCGCCCACCTCTTCCCAAGCGGAAGCTTTTATAAATAAGGCTGCTCCTGAAGCCCAAAATACCTCAATAGCATCTTTGTATTGACCCTTATCTTGTTCGGTTTGATCTAAGATTCTGCCTCTGCAAAATGGAAAACCATAACAATCTATAAAGCCACCTGCTGCTCCAGCATGCTCAAATTTATCCTTCGCATGGTAGGATAAAATCTTTGGCTGACAGGCAGCGAGTTGTTCTCTTGTTTCCATCAATGTTATGACAGGTTCTATCCAGCCATCTGTGACCTCTACGTCTGAATTTAATAAGACGTAATAGTCAGCATTTACTTGTTTTAATATTTCATTATAACCCCCAGCAAATCCCAAATTTTCTTTGTTTTTAAGGATAGTAATGGTAGGGTAGTTTGATTGTACATAGGTCAATGAATCATCGGTAGATCCATTATCTCCTAATACAAATTCTATATTTTTATAGCTGCTATTAAATACCGAAGGCAAGAATTTTTCTAAGAAAAATCGGCCATTCCAATTTAGTATGACAACAGCAACCTTTGGGTAATTCATCATTATTTTCTCCTTTTTCGTTTCCAGCGACGATGTGACCATAACCAATAGGTTGGTTCTTTACGAATTATTTCTTCCGTAAATTTATTGTGAATATGGGTAATCTCATGCTCAGGATAATCATCCGGATTTTCCACTAAGGTGCTGAATTTACAGGAATAATATCCCCTTTTTTCTTTGCGTCGAATTTCACAAAAAACAACTGGATTTTTTGTTAATCGTGCTATTCGTTCAGTACCTGTATACACCAATGTTTCTTGATTCAAAAACTCCATAAAATAATCCGAATCTTGGTAGGTAGGGGTTTGATCCGCAACAAATACACTCATATGAGGTACACTTTTCAATTTAATGATATGCCTTAGTATCTGTTTCATGGGAACCATAGTTGATCCAAACCTTGTCCTTATTCGATTGTGTATTTTATTGAAAATTTTATTATTTAATGGTTTATAGATGACTAGTCTAGGTCTCTCCGTCATTAAAGCTAAGCGATGTATGGCTAATTCCCAATTCCCATAATGGGCCGCCACTCCAATAACTGATTTCTGAGCTTCAAAATGCCGTTGTACCTCTTCTTCATTTTCTAATTCAAATCTTTTAAGTACTTCTTTTTTTGAAATACTTGCCATTTTTACAGATTCAACTAATAAATCCGGAAAATATCGAAAAAATTTCCGAGCAATTAATTTAATCTCCTGTTCATTTTTCTCTGGAAACGCATTTCGTAAGTTTTCGAATACCACCCGTTTTCTGTAACCAATAACATAATATATGAAGATAAATAAGAAATCTGATAATAGATAGAGGCACCAAAAAGGGAGAAGCGAAACTGTAAATAAAAATCCATAGACAAGTTTTTCCTTCATCCTTATTTCAAAGTTCTTGACAAATATCCCTAAATAAAGTTATTTTTGCGAACATTTAATGCGAATATTTTGATTATGGCACCAGATTTAATTTTACCAGCTTGCTATCTTCCCAACTTGAGCTATTTTAAACAACTTTTAAATGCTGATTCGGTTGTTTTGGAAAAATATGAACACTTCCCAAAACAAACTTTTCGCACAAGAACTCAAATTGCTACTGCAAATGGTGTGTTAGATCTGATAATTCCCATCATACATGGTAAAAAGGATCGGGTTCCTATGAAAGATATTCGAATTAATTATGATGAACCCTGGCAACGATTACATTGGATGAGCATTCAAACGGCCTATAGGAGATCGGCCTATTTTGAATATTATGAAGATGATTTTAGGCCTTTTTACGAAAGAAAGGAAACGTTTCTATTTGACTTTCATGTACAGCAATTGCAGTTATTGTTGAAATTATTGAAGCTGGAGAAGAATATCCTTTTTACAGAATCCTATGAAGAGCTTCCCGAAGATTTAGTGGACTACAGAACTAGTATACACCCCAAAAAATCTTCTTTGCTCATTAATCCCCCAACATATTATCAGGTATTTGAAGATAAACACGGTTTTATAGCTGATTTGAGTGCTATTGATCTATTATTTAATCAAGGACCACAAGCTAAATCCTATATCTAAGCGATACGATAACTAAGTAAAACATTTTTTAGCTTTTTATTGTTTGATAATAAAACAATGTTTTATGAAGCTATTAGCCTACTGTATCTTTTGGATTGGCACTGTTCAGTTATGCCATGCACAAAGGGGAGCAGACACCTTGCATTTTCGTAAGGTTTATTATTTTGGAGGTACAGGTTTAGCATTGCCTTTGGGAAAAACTAAAAATGTATTGAATACTAAACCTTTTACTGGAAGTATGGGATTAGATATTTCTCTAAAAAACCCTAAATATTATTTATTACCCACTTTATATATGATGAGCTTTAGCTATGATCAATTGGAGGATGATACCGAATATGATCGTATGTTAAAGAATGGACGTGCTTCCATTTATTTACTAAGCTTAGCAGGAGGGATTCGTAAACAATGGCATCGGTTAAATACGTATAGTTATATTGGTCCTGCTGCCGCATTAACCGTAGAGCCTAGAGCCGATCAAAATGAGCTTTTAGAACAGGTAGATTTATCCTATAAATACAGTCTTGCTCCAGCTATTAAAGTTGGTCTGGGATCAGATTATAAATTCAAAGGTTTTTTTCTTGGATTCGAAGTGGGGTATATTCATAAGTTCCAAAAATTACAGGGAAACCCTGTACATGTATTGACCATGATGGTTGGATTGAAATCAGATATCACCAAAATCAGTGATAAAGTTGTGGATGTTATTTCGGGCAATAATTAGTGATTTCAGGGTGTTTTTTGTTTTTTTAAGAAAAATTTAATTTTTAATAAAGGAATAATAATAAATTAATATTATCTTCGTTATGTTAATATCTAGATAAATAGAAATATTTAGGTTAATAATTGGTTTGGTAAATACCTGGAGTTCTCCGCTTCAGGTATTTTATTTTTATAGCAAATCCAACTAACTTGTTTGATTTTAATTAATTACTCCTTATGAATAGTTGTCTCAGTACAATAGCTTAATTTGCCGTGTTGGAAATAATTCTTTTGGGAGATGGATAAATTGCATTCCTATTAATTTTTTGTTTTGGAAATAACGAATGGCTGAATTAGAAATTTAATTGGTCATTTAGTTCTCCATATTAAATAATTTATAATTTATTCACTTACACATAATAATAATTTGAAACATTCGTTTTTATAGTAAATTCATAATTTCATAATTTAGGTTAATAATTGGTTTGGTAAATACCTGAGACTCCCCGTCTCAGGTATTTTGTTTATAGACCCTAGATAGCAGGATATGCTCTGTCCTTGTAAAAATATAATTTGTCTTTTTCTGAAATTGAACGAATAACTTTACAGGGATTTCCTGCAGCTATTACATTTGCAGGTATATCTTTGGTTACAACTGATCCAGACCCAATTACGGAGTTTTCTCCTATAGTAACCCCTGGATTTAGCACTGTATTTCCGCCTATCCACACCTTATCATGAATAGTAATGGCTAATGAAAATTCCCAACCTTCGGCTCTTAATTCTGGGTCTATGGGATGACCTGCAGTAAAGATGCTTACGTTCGGACCTAGCATCACATCATTTCCTATAGTTACGCTTGCACCATCTAAAATGCATAAATTGTAATTAGCATAGAAATTATCTCCTATTGATATGTTATAACCATAATCGCATCGAAAAGGCGGTTCAATGAAAAATTTATTGCCCGTATTTCCGAATAAACTTTTTAGCAATTGGTTTCTTGCTTTTATTCGTGTAGGATCTAACTGATTGTACTGGTATAAAATTTTTTTAGCATGCTGACGTTCTTGAAATAATTCTCCTCCCTGATCGAGAAAAGGAATCTCAGCCATCATTTTCTCTTTTGATGTTTCCATTTTACGTGTTTCGATACGGTAAGTTATTAAATTAACCCTTCACCCGCTAAGTTTTTGAAAGAATTATGCTATTCCAATCTGTTTGATCTTTATATAAAACTTCTAATTATGTTAGTAAGTGTTTCCTTGGTTAATACGTCCTTATTTCATTGTGTATAAAAAAAGGGCTTTTTATAAAGCCCCTTTCATACATTTAATTTTATGTTTTGCTAGTTCAAATTAATAACGAAATCATCTTTTGATACCCTAACTTTCTTTAAATTCACTAACCAATCTTGGTTTTCATCTCTATTCCCTAAAGCTAATATAGTTACTGAACGCAAACCTAAAACTGTTAAACCTAAAAGCTCATCCAATTGACTATTGTTAAAACCCTCCATAGGTGTGCTATCAACTTTTAACTCTGCTGCAGCTGCTATGGCTAATCCAAATCCAATATAGGCTTGACGTGCGGCATGATCAAAATGTTCTGCTTTAGTTTTACTACCAAAGCTGTTAATTAACATGTTTTTATAGTCATTGGCAAAACCTTCTGGTAAGTTTCTTTCTACTTCTTGTTGTTTGAACGTATTTTCTATACGCTCAGGGCTGTACTCATCATAGGCAGCAAACACCAATAAATGAGAGCTATCTACTATCTGAGACTGACCGAATGCGATAGGAAGTATTTGTGCTTTTAATTCAGCACTACTAATTTCTATGACACGAAAAGGTTGAAGTCCTGAAGAGGTTGGCGCTAAACGTGCTGCTTCAATAATTTGGTCAATTTTCTCTTGATCTACGCTAGTACCATTCATTTTTTTTGTAGCGTATCGCCATTGTAAATCTTCTAGTAATCTCATGTAATTTATTCTTTTATGTATTATATTATTATTTTATTTTAAAATGGATGTTATAAAACCATCTACAGCATCTTCTAAAACTAGTATAGGACATTTATCATTTTTTTTATCCAACGCCAATAGTTCAAACGCAATAACCCCGTGTAGGATGGACCAAAGTGTCTTGAATTTAATATGTTCATCTACATCGCTTTTTCCGCTTTCTTTCACCAGGTCTGCAATCAGACTAAAAAATAATTCGGATAAATTTTTGATCGTTTCATTAGATTGTGCATGTGCACATGTTGGAATTCCTACCCCAAACATGACCTCGTAATGCTTAGGATGTGTAATAGCAAATTCATGATAGGCTTTTGCCAAGACATGAACTTTATCGCTTGTACGAATTACACTATTTATTTCCGTTTGGATCTTTTGAAGCAATATGTCAAAACCTTCATTCACAAAATAGGCAATAATGGCCTCTTTATTCTCGAAGTGTTTGTAGATCACGGGAACCGAATATTCAATTGCATCTGCTATTTTACGAATCGAAAGTGATGACCATCCTTCTTCGTTAACAATAGTTCTTGAACAGGCTATAATTTGACTCTTCAATGCTTGTTGTTGTCTTAATTTGCGTTCTGATACTCCCATGTTTTACTTCTTTGTTAACAGTGTTAGCAAAATTAACAATGATATATGCATGTGTCAACATCTATTTAATTTTTAGACTGAAAAATGACATTTGAGCAGGTTGAAAAATAGTTTTATCTTTAGTCATGAACTTTATCAAAAGTAAACGCAAAGTTTCCTTAGTATTAGGAAGTGGAGGTGCCCGTGGATTGGTGCAAATTGGAGTCATTAGAAAATTAGAAGAATTGGGATATGAAATTGATGAAGTGGTAGGATGTTCTATTGGATCCTTAATAGGTGCTGCTTATGTAGAGAATCGCTTGGATGCTTTGGAAGAATGGATGAGATCCATCACAAAACGGCAGGTTTTTCGATTAATGGATTTTACGAATCCAAAATTTGGTTTACTCAAGGGCGAGCGCGTTTTTGATAGTTTAAAAGATATTTTCCCCGATAGAAATATAGAAGATTTGCGTATACCGCTACGGATAATTGCGACAGACTTAAAAAATGAATGTGATGTATTGTTTGAGAAGGGGAGTATGTATAAGGCTATTCGTGCTTCTATTGCCATTCCGGCAGTTTTTACCAGTATAGAATCTGAAAAGTCTTATTTAGTAGATGGTGGAGTTATAAACCCCTTGCCTATAAATTACGTCAAAAGGAAACGCAGAAACATCATAATCGCCGTAAATTTGGATGGTACACCAGATCCAAACTTTGGTCCCTTAGCCTTTGATAAAGGCCTCAATTCTTTGGGTGTTTTGCAAGAAGCCTATTATTTGATGCGAAGAAGATTATCTCAAATGAGTGCTGAATTGTGGAAGCCCGATTATTTGTTGGACATACCTCATAACATTGCTGGTATATGGGATTATGATAAGGCCTCTTCATTAATTGAAGCAGGAGCATTCATGACTGAACAATTAATCCCAAAGGCTCCCAATAAAAAACAAGCCAAATCAACTTAATAAATGACTGAAAGCAACAGCATTTAACTAAGAAATGCTGTTCAAAAATTTATTCATTTGCAAATTGAATAAGGAAGGGTTTTCTAAATTTGGCAAATGGCCGCATTCTTCAAATTCCATGTATTTTGACTGAGGAATTGCTTCAGCCATTTCTTCCATCAACGCTGCTGGCGTAATCTTATCTTCCTTGCCTCGAATGATTAATGTAGGAACCTGAATATCCGCTAAACTTTCTGTACAATCTGTTCTGGATGCTAAAGCTAATAGGGTGGCGCAAATGGATGAAATGCTATTTCTTCGGATACTACTTTTTATTAATTCAACAGCCTCAGGATTATGATTTAATGCTATGGAACCAAATACGTTGGCCACGAAACCTATAGCATAAGGTCTCCTTCCATGTTGTAAAACAGCTTGAATGCCATCAAATCGCTTTTGCTTACCTTGATTATCGTCGGCCTTGCTGTGCGTATCGCATAAGATTAAACCACTAATACGATCTGAGAACAGTTGAAAGGCCCTCAAAGCAATATAACCTCCCATCGAAATACCACATAGAACAGCTTGCTCTATTTCCATTTTTCGCATAAAAACTCCAAGATCTTTGGCAAAAACATCGATTGAGAAAAATCCATGTCCTTTGGTACTATTGCCATGGCCTCGAATATCTAAAGCGATACCGGTGATATCATCCTCCAAACTCTCTAATTGATCTTTCCACATATTCTTATTGAACGGGAATCCATGAAGAAAAATAATGGTTTTATTTGGATTTTCTGTCGCTTTTTTGATGTGATAAGCGATGCTAATATCGCCAATTCGAATTTTACTGCTCTTTATTATTCTCTCTGCCATAATTTAAATATATAGATATCAATACAGTAAGCAAAATATTGTTTGTTTTTATTGAAAATTTCCGAAAATCATTGTTAATGATTAAAAAAGTCACGATATTTGCGCCACTGAAAAGAATACTAGTTCTTTAACGTATGCGCTCATAGCTTAATTGGATAGAGCATCTGACTACGGATCAGAAGGTTAGGGGTTCGACTCCCTTTGAGCGCACTTTCTTTTATAAACACAGCCACAATAACTTCCTTTAAAAAATTAATTCCCGTAAACGAAAAGGGGAAAAATAAGTCATTGACGCTGAAAGCAATTGGTTTTAAAATTAAAAAAAAATTTTGCTGAGGATATTATTTCCTTATATTTGCATCACCAAAACAGAAAGGGCGTCAGTCGTATAGTATTGGTTGCCGCGCTCATAGCTTAATTGGATAGAGCATCTGACTACGGATCAGAAGGTTAGGGGTTCGACTCCCTTTGAGCGCACACTTTTTTATGTTTCAGTCGGTTATATTTGATTCATTCCCTTTAGAATTAATGAAATTAAATAAGAATTAGAATTTGAGCTTATAATAGTCATTTTCGATATTTTTTTCACGTAATTCGGCCAATAAAAATTTCTAAATTATCCTTAATCAAATTATTCTCATTTCATAGTAAGCGCAAATTTAAGTGACATGATAGGGGAAGATTAGTGTTGATGAAATTTGAGAATATAGGCGGTCTTAAATGGTAGAATTGAAAAAAAAATTTTTCTGAGACTAATATTTCCTTATATTTGCATCACCAAAACAGAAAGGGCGTCAGTCGTATTAGTATTGGTTATCGCGCTCATAGCTTAATTGGATAGAGCATCTGACTACGGATCAGAAGGTTAGGGGTTCGACTCCCTTTGAGCGCACATAAATGAGCCTAATCTTGTAAGAGATTAGGCTTTTGTTTTTTATCATCAACAATAAAAATACTCAAATTATGCTAAACCTTGTATTATTCGGGCCTCCAGGAGCAGGAAAGGGCACTCAGTCCGCTAAATTAATTGAAAAGTATGGTCTTCACCATATTTCAACTGGCGATATATTCCGTTCGCATATTAGTAATCAAACGGAATTAGGTAAACAAGTTAGTCAGATTATCGCTGATGGAAATTTAGTTCCGGATTCGATTACCATTGCCATGTTAGAGGAGGAGATCCAAAATAATAAGGAAGCCAAAGGCTTTATTTTTGATGGCTTTCCAAGAACGGTAGCTCAAGCGGAAGCTTTAGATACTTTTTTGGAGTCGAACAATTCAGGGATTACAGGCGTTATTGCTTTGGATGTTGATGAACAAGAACTAACTCAGCGTATTGCTAAACGTCAAGAAATTTCTGGACGTGCAGACGATGCCGCAGATAAATTGAAAAAAAGAATTGAGGAGTACTTTGGTAAAACTATACATGTATTACCATATTACGAGAGTCAAGGGAAATTAAGTAAAGTAAATGGTATCGGCGATATTGAAGCAATTTTTGCAGATTTAAGCGCGGTTATCGATCGTTATTAATAAGTAGAAATAGAACTAAAGGAAATATGGCGCAAGGGTCTAATTTTGTTGATTATGTAAAAGTATGTTGCCGTTCAGGGCATGGTGGTGCTGGATCAGCCCATTTGCACCGCGATAAACATACTGCAAAAGGAGGTCCTGACGGTGGTGATGGAGGTAGAGGCGGTCATATTATCCTGAAAGGTTCTTCCCAACACTGGACACTGCTGCATTTAAAATATAGAAAGCATATTATTGCTGAAAATGGAGAATCTGGTGGTAGTGCCTTAAGAACCGGAGCAACAGGCAAGGATGAGATTTTGGAAGTACCGCTAGGTACTGTAGCCAAAGATGCTGAAACTGGAGAGGTGCTATTTGAAATAACCGAAGACGGCCAAACAAAAATAGTGACTCCTGGTGGAAAAGGTGGATTAGGGAATTGGCATTTTAAATCGTCAACTGTACAAACGCCGCGTTTTGCTCAACCTGGCTTGCCTGGTAAAGAGGAATGGGTGATTTTAGAATTGAAAGTATTAGCGGATGTCGGATTGGTAGGATTTCCTAATGCAGGAAAATCAACTTTATTATCTGTTTTATCTGCTGCAAAACCTGAAATTGCAGATTATCCGTTTACAACCATCGTACCTAATTTAGGAATTGTAAGTTACCGTGATAATAAATCCTTTGTGATGGCTGATATTCCAGGGATTATTGAAGGTGCTTCGGAAGGTAAAGGTTTGGGGCATCGTTTTCTCCGTCATATCGAAAGAAATTCGGTCTTATTATTCATGGTTCCTGCGGATACTGATAGGACAATCGCTGAAGAATATGAGATTTTGTTGAACGAGTTGACGGCTTATAATCCAGAGTTATTAGATAAACCAAAATTATTAGCGATAACTAAATCAGATATGTTGGATGAGCAATTGGAAAGGGAAATGGCAGAACAAGTGCCGGAAGGAATTCCATACTTGTTTATTTCTTCCATTGCTGGTAAAAATATCCTTCCATTGAAAGACCTCATTTGGAAAGCTATTAATTCTTAATAAAAGATATCAAAGCAACTTCGGTTGCTTTTTTTATGTTTGCGGTATGGATCTATCAATCAAAGATTTTCTTGATAAAAAATATGAGGAATACAACCAACCGGATTTTATCCCTCATGACCCTATTTGTATTCCTCACCAATTTACTAAGAAGCAAGATATAGAGATCATGGGCTTTTTTGCTAGTATATTAGCTTGGGGACAGCGTAAAACTATTATCAATAAATGCAATGAGTTGATACAACGCATGGATGGTACACCACATGAGTTTATATTGAATCATCAAGATCAGGATCTGAAACAGCTATTAGGTTTTAAGCATCGTACTTTTAATGATACGGACTTATTGTATTTTATTTCTTTTTTTAACTACCATTATCAACGTTTTGGCTCTTTAGAAGATGCTTTTTTAATTTCAGATTCAGGGAAATTTACAAGCATGGAAAGTGCTTTCAATAATTTTAAAGCCTATTTTTTTTCCTTGGCGGATTTTCCTTTAAGGACCAAAAAGCATGTTAGCTCTCCACTTCAGAAATCCACTTGTAAAAGATTGAATATGTTTATGCGTTGGATGGTGAGAACGGATGATCGGGGAGTTGACTTTGGAATATGGAATAAAATTAAGCCTAGTGACCTCATTTGTCCATGCGATATCCATGTAGAAAGGGTAGGTCGCAAATTTGGATTAATTCAATCTGATAAAGTGAATTGGAAAACCGCTGTGGAATTGACCGAAAGTTTAAAGGATTTTGACCCAATGGATCCTGTGAAATATGATTTTGCCTTATTTGGTTTAGGGGTATTTGAAGGATTACAATAAATTTTATATTTTTAACGCTGATCAATCAAGGAAATGGTGTTCTTCCTTACCCAACCGCTTGTGATGGCTGATGACACCTGGTTTAATAACAAATAGGTATGTTATTCAGGTGATATATGGCCAGCAAAAATAAAACTAATCCATTCCGTCGAATGGGGATTACCCTTCGAATAATACGTAGAAATTATCCCACAGTTCCATATTTCTTGAAATGGATAAGTATTAGTTTGCTGATCAGTTTCGCTATAGGAACAGCCTCAGCAGGTTTCTTGTATTCCTTGCAGTGGGTGACGGATTATCGAGAACTACATCCCTTAATTATTGCATTTCTACCCTTGGCGGGATTAGCTGTAGGCTTATTGTACCATTATTTCGGCAAAGATGTGGAAGCTGGAAATAATTTGATCATTGATAATATCAATGCACCAAAGAAAGTAATTCCGATTCGGATGGGGATTTTGGTGTATTTGGGAACCATCTTAACCCATTTGTTTGGAGGTTCTGCTGGTCGAGAGGGTACGGCTTTGCAAATGGCTGGTTCTATGGCGGATCAGTTGACTGCTCCATTGAAGCTCCAAGCTCAGGATCGAAAAGCATTACTTATTGCTGCGGTTGCTGGAGGATTTGGTTCTGTCTTTGGAACGCCCTTGGCAGGAGCTTTCTTTGCGCTAGAATTTTATCGTGTCGGTAAAATCAATTACCTAGCCTTATTTCCTGCTATATTAACGGCTGTCTTTTCCGATTTGGTGGTTGATTATTGGCAGATTCCACATACGCATTATCATATCGATGTGATTCCCGAAATGGGATTTTTTACTGTATTTTATGTTATTATTGCTGGCCTTTGTTTTGGTTTATGTGCGCGCTTTTTTAGTATAGGGATTTTTAAACTTGGGAAATTAGTTAAAGCGAAAATAGCTTTTCCACCCTTGAGGCCTTTTATCGGAGGAATATTGATTGTGGGCCTGGTTCTGGTCTTAGGAACCACAAAATATATTGGTCTAGGAATTCCGACTATTGTTGCCTCCTTTGAGGAGCAATTGCCTGCTTACGATTTTTTAATCAAGGCTGTATTGACCATAATCACCTTAGCAATGGGTTTTAAAGGTGGTGAGGTAACTCCCTTATTTTTTATTGGAGCTACCTTAGGCAATGCCTTGGGCTTAATCATTCCATTGCCTATGGGCTTGTTAGCAGGAATGGGGTTTGTTTCGGTATTTGCAGGAGCTACCAATACGCCCATAGCTTGTTGCTTAATGGCGATAGAATTGTTTGGAATGGAATGTGGCGTATTTGTGGCTATCTCTTGCGTGGTTGCTTATTATATCAGTGGGCAGCATAGTATTTACCGTAACCAAGTTGTTGGAGAATCTAAACAAGCTAGAAAATTACATCAGGAAGGAAAAAGATTATCGGATTTATAAGGTGACCTAAAATTGCATAAACATTTCCTTATGCAATCCTATGCCTGGCATCTCAAACTCATCAGACATGTATTCAAAGCCTAATTGCTCATAAAATGGGTATGCTACAGCACGGGCATTAAACCATAAATAATCTGCATGTAGCTGCGTTTTAAGGTGGCTAATAGCTGCTTCGAGTAATGCTTTGGCATATCCTTTTCGGCGGGCATCGGGATGGGTTGCCATGCCTCGTAAACGATAGCCTGTGTGAGGGAGTTTCGGGTGATTGGTCTGTTGACAGGTTAATACACAGATTAATAGATTTTGCTCATCGTAATAGCCCAAATGAAAGCTGTCTGGCTTTAAATCTTCTGGGTTGATACAAAGATGTTCCGATTTGCCAGATTGCAACACCTGAGACCTTAATGCTAGGGTATCTTGGACGGTAATGAACCTGATCATTGTTCGGAGCGAATTTGAAGCAAATCAACTAATCGATTGGAATAGCCAAATTCATTATCGTACCAACCTACGACTTTCACTAAACCACCGACTATACTGGTTAAATCAGAATCAAAAACGCAGGAGTAGGGGTTGTTGATGATATCAACAGATACGATAGGGTCCTCTGTATAATAAAGTACCTTCTTTAAATTTCCTTCTGCAGCTTCTTTAAATTTTTGATTGATTTCTTCTACACTGGTTTTTTTTGCCAAGGTGCAAGTAAAGTCAGTTAATGAACCATTGAGTACAGGTACGCGTATACCTGCACCTCCCAATTTGCCTTCTAAATGTTTGAATACATTGGTGATGGCTTTGGCAGCTCCTGTTGTTGTAGGAATAATGGAGGCAGATGCCGCTCTAGACCTTCTTAAATCCCGATGTGGCGCATCATGTAGGTTTTGATCTCCAGTCATCGAATGCACAGTGGTAATATAACCATCTTGGATTCCCCAATTTTCATCGAGAATCTTTATTAATGGAGCGACATTGTTTGTGGTACAAGATGCATTGGAAAAGATGGGGGTATTATAATCAAAATCATGGTCATTGATACCTAATACAATGGTAGGGATTTCTTTGTCGGGAGATGGTGCAGAGATAATGACCTGTTTTGCACCGGCAGTTAAATGTTTTTCTGCCTGTTCTTTTTTGGTAAATAGACCTGTAGATTCTACCACTATATCAATAGCTAATTCTTTCCAAGGTAGCTCTGCGGGATTCTTTTGATTGCAGATTAAGATGGATTGCCCATCGATGTATAAATGATTTTCATCATGGCTGACTTCCCCAGGATAGGGACCATGTACTGAATCGTATTTAAAAAGATGGGCTAGGGTAGCGGCATCGGCTAAGTCATTTATTGCTACGACCTCAACATTCGTTAACTGACGTAAACGTAAATTTCGTAGGGTATGTCTTCCGATGCGGCCAAAACCATTGATCGCAATATTCATCATTGATTGAATGCAGCAATTACTTCATTGATATTTTTTTCACCTTCCCAATATGTTCTTAAGTTACCATCTGGTCCATACACATAATTTGCAGGAAACATTTTTGGGATATGGAAACGTTGTACAAATTCTTGGTTGCGGTCGTAAAGCATTTCTATATTCGATTTTCCTTCCAACTCTTTTCCGAAATTCTGAAAGAAACTCACCATTAAAGCCGGATCGTTCATCGAAACATATAATACATTAACATTTTTGATTTTATCGTAATTCTTTCCTAAATCAGTTGCTTCATGTTGGCAATGGTTGCAAGATGGGTCAAACAATACAAATACCGTATTCTTGCCCGTTGGGATATCCATTTTGCTAAATTTTATTCCCGATTTTACTTTGAAAAAAGTGAATTCTGGGATAGATAATGCAGCTGCTTTTACAGTGGGCGGAGTTTGTGCAGCCTCTGTATGCGCTTCACCGGCAGCATGGTCATGTCCTGCGTGAGGGTCGGTGTTGGAAGCTTCCGTTTGGCTACTGCCTTCTGTTTTCTTTTCTTGATTATTACAACTGATTGCTGTACTAGCCAAAAATAATCCAAGGAATGGAATAACGTATTTTGTTCTCATATTATGCAATTATATAGTCAAAAATACTAAAAAATAAAGATTAAGCCTGTTGGATAAATCCATTATTACAGAACTTGACATTTAAACTATCATTTTTAAGTTAAATTGCTACAAATGTTTCCATCATTATTCCATCGTTTCATGTGGATTTTATCAAATGTCCGAGGTAATTGATTTCAATTTTTGAAGCTGATAGTAAAGAAGCTGTTATAATTGCCATTTGAGCAGTATTATTTAATTTAGAATTTGTTAATTTCTTATCTTTTGTCGTACTTCATAATAGCTCATTTGAAAGCGATAAACAACCGTCCATAAGCCTATGAAACCTTCTTTATTTGATGTACAATCATTATTGAAAAATGGAATCCATGTGAAGGAAATTCAAGAGGAGTTTTTAAGTGATCAATTGCATTTTCATAATGCCTATGAAATTGCTTTGATTAAAAAGGGACATGGTCGTCAGATTGTTGGGGATTCTATTCATCATTTTGGGGATTTGGATTTGACTATTCTTCCTCCTTTTATGCCTCATGCTAGTTATACGGAGCCAAAACACCATATCATCAACAGTGATCAATCCATCCATGCAATAGTAGTTTATTTTATGCCTGTTTGGTTGGATCAACAGGTATTTAATACGGTAGAATATGCCCCTGTGAAATCTTTATTTATGCATTTGAGGCGTGGAATTAAAGTGTCAGGAGAGCATCAACTGAAAATTGAGAAGTTGATGCAGGATTTAATAGAAGCAAACCCTGGAATCGATAGTTTGATACTGATGTTGCAAATATTGCAAGAGCTGGCATCTATTCCGGATTACACCTACTTAAGTTCTTCATTTTATTCTTATACGGATAAAGCCGATCATATCGAGAAGATTAATAAGATCTATAAGTTCGTGATGGAAAATTTTACTAATAAAATTACTTTAGAAGAGGTTTCTGCTATTGCATTCATGACGCCTCCGGCATTTTGTAAATATTTTAAACAAAAAACCAATAAAACCTTTTCCAATTTTGTGAATGAGATAAGAATTGGATACGCTTGCGAGTTATTGATGAATGAATCGCAAGATATTGCCAATATTGCTTTTTTAGCTGGTTTCAATAATTTCACTTCTTTTAATAAAAACTTTAAAAAATTCACCAAACTAACTCCTTCTGAGTTTCGTAGTAAACTCTTGGGCTAAGGATTGTGGGATTAAATGATTAAAATAGTTTTAATGGGAGATAATTGGGTTCAAGGGTTATCCTTATGATTTGAATAGTTTAGTTGTTGACAAAAACTTTTTAATTCAATTGAAAAAATTAGAACATTAATATAAGAACCTGTCCAATATGGGGAAGCCTGTATTTGGATAATAAAACCACGATATCACATGTCATCTAGAAGAAAATTTTTACAACAACTGGGATTGGGGACACTTTCCTTACCTGTATTTAATAATCTTTCCTTTGCTCATGCGCGTACTGGAATTAAAGAATTGACTTATGAACATTGGGGAGATCGAAAAGTTAAAGTTGGATTAGTAGGGTACGGATTTTCAAAATTTTCAGCTGATTTTGGCTTTCAGGATCATCCGAATGTAGAGATCGTAGCCGTGAGCGATATTATTCCTGATCGTTGTAATGCATTAGCCAAACATATAAACTGTTCTAAAAAGTATGCTTCTTTGGAAGAAATGGTTAAAGATGATCAGATTGAAGCCATATTTATTGCTACGGATGCTCCTAATCATGCTCGCCACGCCATTCTTGCTTTAAACCATGGAAAGCATGTTGCTGTGGCTGTTCCAGCGGTTTTTGATCGGGTGGAAGAGGCTTATGAATTGAAGGAAGCTGTGGAGAAGAGTAAAAAAGTGTATATGATGTTTGAAACATCTTGTTATCGAGAGGACTTATACGCTATGAAAAAGATTTACGATGCTGGAGGTTTTGGCAAAATAGTGTATTCAGAGGGTGAATATTTTCATTATAAACCTGTTGGTATTCCTTCCTATTTGGGATGGAGGGATGGCATGCCTCCCATGTATTATTTGACCCATGCTACGGCATATCACCTGGCTGTTACGAATGGTGCATATACGGAGGTTTCCTGTTTTGGTAGGGTGAGTCATTTGCCTTATTTGAAAGATGGTAAGAATAAGTATAAAAATAGATTTGGTACGGAAGTGGCAATCTTTAAAACTGCTGATGGTGCCATATCCAGAATGATGTATACAAACGATACGCAAGGTCCTTTTGCTGAAGAGGGAAGGTTGAGAGGTGAATTGGGATCTTATTCCCGAGCTGGGAAATATGCTGGGCATTTGAAATCATTGCCTGATGTTCAAAGACCGGTATTACCAGGAACTGTTCCAGCTGGAGGTCATGGAGGTTCTCATGGTCAATTGACCCATGATTTTATTGGTTGTATTCTTGAAAATAAAAAACCTTGGTTGGATGTAAGTTTAAATCTTAGTGTGCCAGGAATTATAGCTCACCAATCGGCACTTAAAAAAGGGAAGTTGTTAAAGATTCCGCAGTTTTAATAGGATAGTTTATAAAATCAAAAGCCTCGATCTTAGATCGAGGCTTTTGATTTTATAGGGTAATTTCCTTGAATTAAGGAGTTACTACTTTTGCTTGTTTTTTCTCTTCTGTTGAAGGATCAGCAGCTAAGTGTTTTCCACCACTTAAATCATAGATAGCAGGAGCTGCTAAGAAGATGGAAGAATAAGTTGCTACAACGATACCAATTAAGATAGCGAATGAGAACCCACGGATAACTTCACCACCGAAGATAAATAATACGGCTAATACGAAGATTACTGTTAACGATGTAATCACGGTTCGACTTAACGTCGAGTTGATTGCGTTAGTAATTGTTACACCGATATCTTCTTTATGCGCATTTGGTTTTTTCAAATACTCACGTAACCTATCGAATACAACCACCGTATCATTTACGGAGTAACCTAATACTGTAAGAATAGCAGCCACAAAGTGTTGGTCAATATCTAAGGAGAATGGCACGATACCATCCAAGATAGAGAATAAACCTAATAGGATAATCGCATCATGGATTGTAGCAATGGCCGCTCCAGCAGAATACTGCCATTTGTGGAAACGAACTAAAATATACGCTGCAATAACAAGGATAGATAGGATAGAGGCATAAACTGCACGATCTCTAATATCACTTGCAATAGTTGGTCCTACTTTTTGTTGAGAAAGGATTTCGTATTTGCTACCTTGAGTTTTTGAAAGTCCTTCATTCAATTTAGCTAAAACTTCATTATCTGCCTCATCACTTGTTTCTTCAATATGGTAAGAGGTAGTGATTTTTAATTGGCTTTCATTTCCAAAAGTTTTTACTTCTGTGGTAGTACCAAATACATCATCTAGATTTTGACGGATATCCTCTGGATTTACAGGTTGATCATAACGTACAGTATAGGTACGTCCACCTTGGAAATCGACTCCATAAGAGAATCCTTTAATCACAATGGATGCAATAGAAATACCGATTGCAATTAATGAAATGGTATAAGCTAATTTTCTTTTCTTGATAAATGCAAAGTTTGCATTCTTTAACGTGTTATTAGACCATGGGAAAGAAACAGATATTTTAATGTCTTTATCCAACATGTATTCAAAAATCAAACGAGTGATGAAGATTGCAGTAAATAAAGATGTAACAATACCAATCATCAACGTAGTTGCGAAACCTTGAATAGGACCACTACCTGTAAAGAATAAGATTAAACCTACTAAAAACGTGGTAATTTGGGAGTCAAGGATGGAAGGCATTGCATGTTTATAACCGTCTTCAACCACTTTACGCATGGATTTACCTAAACTCATCTCTTCACGCATACGCTCGTAGATAAGCACGTTGGCATCTACGGCAGTACCCATAGTCAATACGATACCGGCAATACCAGGCAAGGTTAATACCGCATTTAAGGAGGCTAATACCCCCATTAAGAAGAATACGTTGAATATAACTGCAATATTCGCTGCAATACCAGCACGGTTGTAATAAGCAATCATGAATGCCATAACAACGATGATACTGAATACAGCAGAATTTACACCTGAATCGATAGCAACTTGACCTAATGATGGACCTACAATAGCTTCTTCAACGATTTTAGCAGTTGTTGGTAAACGACCTGCTTTTAATACATTCGCTAAATCTTTAGTATCATCAAATGTAAAGTTTCCAGAGATTTGAGAGCTACCATTAGGGATTTCACCACTTACACTAGGAGCAGAGTATACCACATTATCTAACACAATCGCAATAGCATCTTTATTTTGTGCAGCTCTAGCTGTAATACGACGCCATTGGTTTGCACCTTCCGCATTCATATCCATGGATACGATAGGGCTATTGGTTTGTGGATCTGAACCAGCACGCGCATCAATAATCACATCACCGGTTAATACGGATGTGTTTTCAGCACCTGTAGTTTTGATTGCATATAGTGTTAAAAGATCTTTAGTTTGGTTATCAGGTTTAACCGCCCACAATAATTTTAAATTGCTTGGGATAATAGATTTAACTTCAGGACGAGCTAAGTAAGCGTTAACTTTTGCTGTATCTTTCAAATGCGCTTGACCCACCATTGGACCAGGAATCAATTGGAACTGTCCATTTGGACCTGGAGCTGCTGCAGGAGATAATACCGCGAAAAGAGGAGCATTCGCTGCTGCAGCTATTTCAGCTTTCGCATTAGAGTCTGCAGCCCCTTGGTTTGCACCTAGATTAGCTAATAAGTTTTCTTCTTTTTTGGTAGTATCTGTAGTAGCTACTGTTTGATCTGTAGAATCTTTTACTGCAGTTGCAGGAGCTGATTTTAAAGTAGTAGCTAAAATATTATTGATATTTTCTAATAAAGAATAGATTTGAACGTTGTTGTACGTTTCGTAAAACTCTAATTTTGCAGATCCTTGCAATAATTTACGAACACGCTCTTGGTCGTTTACACCAGGTAATTCAATTAAGATACGGTTAGTACCTTGTTGAATTTGAATGTTTGGAGAAGCTACACCAAATTTATCGATACGAGTACGTAATACTTTATACGAGTTTTGAATAGCGTTGTCTGCTTCTTGTTGTAGGAAGCTTTTTACAGCACTTTCAGAACTAGTAGCTTGGATAGCTGAAGAATTATCTTTCGTAGCGAAGAACGATGCAATAGGAGTTCCAGCACCTGTAGCTTTGTATTCGTTGATGAACAAATCTATTAAAGAAGTGTTGGTTGTTTTGCTTTTTTGAATCGCAGTAGTTAATGCTTTGTTGAAATTAGCATCTTTAGGATTGTTAGCTAAGTTAGAAATCAACTCATCCAAGGAAATTTCCATGGTTACGTTCATTCCACCTTTTAAATCAAGTCCTAAAGCGATTTCATTTGCTTTAGCTTCGCGGTAAGTGAATTTTGCAATTCCTAGGTTGTACACATTCTCGCTTGCAATGGAATCCAGATAAGCTTTTTCTTTCGCCATATCGCCATTCGCATATGCTGCTGCATCATTTTCAACTTTACGTGTTACAAAAGTGAATGATAAGGAGTAGAGGCACGCTAGGGAAACCACTATCACCAAAAATTTAATCAGCCCTTTACTCATTGTCTAATCGTAATAAATTATGGTTTTTTTTCTGTTTTTTAAGCTTAATAATATTTTACCAAGAACCGCAAAGGTATAAAAAAAATACATAATGAAAATAAATAACAAAACATAATGTATAAAAAATTGTTATTCTAATTTTATTAAAATTAAAGGACTTAAGATTTAGATAAATGCCACTCTTGGTTCTGCTTGGAATTTTTGGATTAAAAAGGTAAATGTAAGTTCTAAAAACAATTTTTTAATCGAATATTCACCTCTTAGGTTGAAAGGGAAAGTTTGTTTTTAATCATTTGACTAAAAGAAAAATAGAGTAGGGGGATTCCATTCTATATAAATAAAAAAGACCTGAAAACTTCAGGTCTTTTTTATAAAATGTTATGCTTGGCTTATTTCAATACGAATTTTACACCGAATGTGAAACCACCACCATCAAAACCAGTATCGTTATTTAAACCTAAATATGGTTTATAATCTAAGTGCATAGCGATAGGAATAGTAGGGATTTTGTATTCTAAACCTACTTGAGGGCGAATTCCGAAGAAAGTTTCTGAATTTCCATCATAACTCCAAATACCAACTTGAGCACCTACACCTGCATACCATGCTAATCCATCAGCATTAGGGATAGCTTTTTCATATTGCCAGTCACCACCAAAAGATACCCAGTGGTTACGGAATGATGCTTGTAATTGTAAAGCTGAAGTAGTAGTCAAGGCAGTTTTATATTGAATACCTACGTTTGAACCATCGTAGCCATCAAAAACAATACCTAACGCTGATTTGTAAGGAGTTTGAGCCTGAACTTCTGAAGCAGCGAAAGTTAATGCTGATACTGCAAATAGAGATAAAAATAATTTTTTCATGTGAATTAATTTATTGTTTTCCATTAAAGCACCGTTATTATTATGTTAATAATTATTCGGTTATTTGGTTCTATCAAAGCAAATAGTTTGCCAAAAATTGATTCTTTATAATTTTTTTGTCATTAAATTTGTTTAAACGTTTTAAATATTTGGTTGGAAAACTAATAAACCTTAAATTTGCCTGGCAAATAGAAAACCCCATTATTATTTGCTATGCAATTAGATCCAAACAAATTTGTACAAGAAGGCCTCACTTACGATGACGTCTTATTAATCCCCGCTTATTCCGAAATATTACCTCGTGATGTGGATACAAGCACCTTTCTTACAAAAAAAATCAAATTAAATATCCCTTTAGTGTCAGCAGCAATGGACACCGTTACTGGTGCTGAATTAGCTATTGCTATTGCGCAGGCTGGAGGTATTGGTATGTTACATAAAAACATGACCATAGCTGAACAAGCTGCAGAAGTACGTAAAGTGAAGCGCTCTGAAAGTGGAATGATCCAAGATCCAGTTACCTTGTTAGAAGGTGCGACTGTAGGAGATGCATTCCAAATCATGAAAGAGCATAAAATAGGTGGAATTCCTGTGATAAATCTGAATGCTCAATTGGTTGGTATCGTGACGAATCGTGATCTTCGTTTCCAAAAAGATATGTCAAGACCAATCAGCGAGCTGATGACTAAAACCAATCTGGTTGTTGCTCCTGAAGGAACAGATTTAATCAAAGCAGAAGAAATTCTGCAAAATCATAAAATTGAAAAACTTCCTGTCGTTGATACCAATGGTAAATTAAAAGGCTTAATTACCTTCAAAGACATTCAGAAATATAAACATTACCCGAACGCAGCAAAAGACGAACACGGTCGTTTGCTAGTAGGCGCTGCTGTAGGCGTTACACATGATACTTTGGATCGTGTGGAAGCTTTAGTAAAAGCAGGAGTGGATGTAGTTACCATTGATACTGCTCATGGGCATTCATTAGGCGTTATCAATAAATTGAAAGAAGTAAAAGCAGCCTATCCAGACTTGCAAGTTATCGTTGGTAACATTGCTACAGGAGATGCAGCGAAGATGTTGGCAGATGCTGGGGCAGATGCGGTGAAAGTTGGTATTGGTCCGGGTTCCATCTGTACCACTCGTATTATAGCAGGAGTTGGCGTTCCTCAGTTGTACGCCGTTTACGAAGTAGCTAAAGCATTGAAAGGAACAGGAGTTCCATTAATTGCGGATGGTGGTATTAAGCAAACAGGAGATATTGCGAAAGCTATAGCTGCTGGTGCTCATACGGTTATGGCTGGTTCTTTATTTGCAGGTGTAGAAGAAGCACCTGGCGAAACCATCTTATTAGAAGGTAGAAAATTCAAATCTTACCGTGGTATGGGTTCAGTGGAAGCGATGGAAAAAGGATCTAAAGATCGTTATTTCCAGGATGTAGAAGAGGATATCAAAAAATTAGTTCCTGAGGGAATTGTAGGACGTGTTCCTTATAAAGGTACCTTAGCAGAAGTGGTATACCAATACATCGGAGGGTTGCGTGCTTCCATGGGTTATTGTGGAGCTGCAAGTATTGAAAAATTACAAGAAGCAAAATTTGTTCGTATTACTGGAGCTGGCTTGAGAGAGTCACATCCACACAATATTCAAATTACCAAAGAAGCTCCAAACTATAACAGTAGAGGATAGGATCAACCTTATTTGGGGTCAACAAAACAGGTCAACTTTAAGAGTTGACCTGTTTTTTTTATGCTTATTCGTTAGCTTTTCTGTTAGCTGAATTTAGGAACTGTTTGATATTTAAATATTTATCATTAAATTGCCTATCCGAACAATATTTTTTTATATCAATAAACATAGAATACGCATTATGGGAAAAGGAGATAAAAAATCGCGCAGAGGTAAAATTATTATGGGATCTTATGGAAATAAAAGACCTAGAGATCCATTCAAGACTAGTAAAAAACCGGTCGAAACTAAAAAAGAAGGTTAATACAATCTAACCGTAAAACGAGGCTATTAGTGCTAAAACTAATGGCCTCATTTTATTTTTAAGTTGTTTTTGTAGGTATTTGGAGTTTCTCCGGTGTGTAATTTGAATAATTTATGAAAACTCACAAAATTATTAAAACCACTATCGTAACAGATTTCTTTTAACGAAGACTGACTATTTCGTAATTGAAAACAAGCATGGCTAATTCTTATTTCGGTGATGAATTGGATAGGTGTTTTTCCGGTTCTTTGTTTAAAATACCGACAGAAGGAATTTTCAGTCAATCCAGCAATATGCGCTAAATCTTCTAATTTGATTTTTTGTTTAAAATTTAACCGGATATATTCCATCAAGCTATTCATTCTAAACTGGTCTTCAGTATGGTTTAATCGCGCATAATTCTCGCTAGTCAGTAATTCTATCGGCAATTCACGCATGCCGTCGAGAAATTGAAGTAATAAACTAAATTTTAATATACCTGAACGTTGATCAATATTTCCCAGGTATTTAGTGCTCAGGTTATCAAATTGATGGCTTAAAAATGCCCCCCTTGCAGCCTTGTCCAATACATCTTTCAAATGTTTGAATTCTGGGGCATGAAAGATATGTGGAATATTAAAATCTTTTAGAAAGTGTATAACCAAACAATCAATGCTAGATTCTGCTAAGTTGTATGGGTAATTATCAAAAAGCCAATAATGTGGAATTTGAGGGCCTATAAGCACGGTGTCTCCCGATTCGAAGGGTTTGATGCAATCGCCTAGAAATAATGTCCCTGAGCCCTTAAAAATATGCACCAGCTCCAATTCTTCATGATAATGCCATACAGACTGATGTCTGGGGATGTAATCCCGACGTATTTGAAAACTTTGGTTATCTGTTTTTGGTACAGCTAATTGTTTTATGATCATCGCTAACAAATTTATTCTATTATTTTAAGGTTTTGCGAGGTATTATGTTAAAATAATTTATAAAGTTGGTAATATACTTCAATCAAATCCATGAAATATTCCATTATTTCGATATTCCATTATGAAACTATATGTATGAGTAAAGTCAATAACACCGTAGCTATTATTTTAATTACCTCCTTATTCTTTTTTTGGGGATTCATTCACAACCTTGATCCAATTTTAATTTCTCACCTTCGAAGTGCATTCAGTTTAACACATTTGCAGGCCTCCTTAATTGATTCTGCCGTATTTGTCGCCTATTTCATTATGGCTATTCCAGGAGGGATGATCTTAAAGAAATACGGCTATAAAACAGGGATCTTAATCGGGCTAGTAGTCTTTGCCTTAGGGTGTTTTTTATTTGTTCCGGCAGCGAATACCATGAGTTACCTGTTCTTTTTGTCTGCACTTTTTATTCTCGCCTGTGGAATTACGATTATAGAAACTGCCGCCAATCCTTATATCACAGTTTTGGGTGATCCGTCCAAAGCAGCTCAGCGATTAAATTTCGCGCAATCTTTTAATGGATTAGCTGCATTTTTAGCACCATGGTTAGGAGGGTATATTATCCTAGCAAAACCACCACTTAGCCATGAGGAAGTAGCTGCATTATCAGAAGTGAATCGATTGGCTTATATTCAAGCAGAAACAGCTATCGTAAAAGGTCCGTACATCGTTTTAGGCTGTGTTATTCTCTTAGCAGCGGTTTTATTTTTATTTACGAAGCTTCCGGAGGTAAAGGATGAAGAAGAATCCTCTACTGGATTTTTTCATGCATTCAAGCATAAAAATGTGGTATGGGCAGTGGTAGCGCAATTTTTCTATATCGGAGCACAAATCTGCGTATTGAGTTTTATGATCGTTTTTGCAACTGAAGTTGCAGGAATTACTGCCTTTGAGGCGAAAGATTATGCCGCCATTGCTGGGCTTGTTTACATGATTGGTCGTTTCTTTGGAACCTTCTTAATGCGTTATATCTTGCCTGTGAAACTACTCTTGATATACGCCATAATCTGTTGTTTTTTAACTGTTTTGTCTATTTTAGGTGAAGGAATGATTACCTTGTATAGCATGATTGCAATCGCTTTTTTTATGTCCATTATGTTTCCTACCATCTTTGCCATCGGTATTCAAGATACGGGAGCAGATACCAAATCTGCATCCAGTCTAATCATCATGTCCATTGTAGGCGGAGCCGTATTTCCACCACTGTTGGGATATATTTCGGATCTAACTGGCAATATGCAACATGGATATTACGTTGTTCTTCTTTGCTTTTTAGTTGTTGTGCTTTTTGCTATCTACAATAAAAAGTCTCCAATCAATAATCCTGTAAACCATTAAAATTGAATGCCATGATAAGATATGCATTAGCCTTAGACTTAGTCGATGATCCAAATATGATCGCCGAATATGATGCGCATCATCAACGTGTATCAGCAGATATAAAGCAATCCATAACCGATGCAGGAATTACATTGATGGATATATATCGTTTTGGTAATCGGTTATTTATGATTATGGAAGTAGATGAAAGCTTTAGCTTTGAAAGAAAAGATGCCATGGATGCAGCAAATCCAAAGGTACAGGTCTGGGAACAATTGATGTGGAAATATCAACAAGCCATTCCAGGTGCTCAAGCTGGTGAAAAGTGGGTGATGATGAAACAAATATTTGAATTATAAACAGGACAGAAGACATGAAAAATGCTTTTTTACAAATACATCCAAAAGATAATGTTCTGGTAGCATTAAGAGATTTACCAGAAGGTTATCAGGTA
>DAIQBS010000017.1:0-64854 GCA_036781025.1 Sphingobacterium sp.
TCCATTATGGTTTCCAGGGATTTATTTCTGGCGGAATATAATGACTCCAGAATCCACTTCAACACCATTTCCACCGAAGAATCCGTCGATTTAATTAAAAAAGCAAAAGCTAAAGGTATACAAGTAACTTGTGATGTTGCAGCACATAATCTTTATTATACCGATGAGGCGGTGACATCCTTTGATAGTCATTATAAAGTGAACCCTCCTTTGCGTACAAAAAAAGATGTAAAGGCTTTATTGAAAGGTTTAAAAGATGGTGTGATCGATGCCGTAGTATCTCAACATACTCCACATGAAATTGAATATAAGAATGTGGAATTTCAAATCGCCAAAAACGGAATTATAGGTTTGCAAACTGTCCTTCCTTTACTATTGAAAGCTGGACTTTCACCAGAACTAATCGTTGAAAAACTAGCAGTTACACCAAGAAAAATTGTAAATCTACCAATTCCGAAAATTGAAGAAGGACAACCCGCAAATTTAGTGTTATTTAATACCCAGAAAAAATGGGTATTTAATGCGAAGTCCAATCAGTCAAAATCTTCAAACTCCCCATTATTCAATCAAGAACTTACCGGTCAGGTCGTTCTTTGTATCAATAACAATCAAGTCATCATTAATAAATAAACTATGGATGCTAAAGTAAAAAGAGCATTAGACGCCAGTTTGAAGGCGTATGCTGCCAATGAAAATATAGACGCTGCCTTAATTCAAGAATCCCTATACCGCATTTTTGATGCAGAGGACACGTTTATGGGTAAAGTGGTACAATTGGATGAATTATTCGATGATCATCAACGTTTCGAAGAATTAAGAGAACATTATTTCGACTTGTTAATGATCAATTTCTTCGCCGAAGATGTTCAAAAATTAGAAGAGGATTATTTAGATTCTGAAGAATGGGAAGCTATTGAAGAAGAAACTATTGATCGTGGTTCGGAGCTATTAAATGTCTTATTGTATTTGAGAGAATGTGCAGATGATGAGGTAGAGCCATCATTAGAGGATTTCTTAAAAGAATTTTTATTGGTAGAAGAAGATGAATTTCAGGATGAATATGAAATCTATGAAGTAGTCATTGCTAACCAATTGTTAATGGAGAGTAATTACGAACAAATTGCTCAAGTAGCTAATGGATTGTCGGAACAAGATGAGTTGCAAGAGTTATTCTATCCATTAATGTCCTTCTTCTTAGAACCTCAACCTAATCAAGAGCAGTTGGATGAATATGCCAATTCAGCAACAAATAAATCCTTATCTTTGGCTCTTTATCAGTTAATTGTTCAATTTAATAAATAGTCTATGAGTCTGGAAACCATGGAAACTCCGAATGTGTTAAAAAAGACCATCATTTTCGGTATTCTTTTAGGGATTATTTCGGTTATTACCTCAATAATATCTTTATACATCACCAAAACAGCGACAGGCTTGTTCACATCAGCTATCCTTGCTGGGGCAATCAATTATGTCTTGTTTATTGCGGTTGCCGTATTCTTTACCATTGCTCTACGTAAGGCGATCGGTGGATATTGGTCTTTTTCTACTGCATTGAAGACCATATTTATCATGTTTGCTATAAATGCTGTGATCAGTACCATCGGGACGATAGTAATCAATCAAGTCATGCCTAATCTGCAAGAGGAATCTATAGATAATACGATGAATTTAACCATCGAATTATTGGAATCTACAGGTGTTAATGATGAACAAATAGATGCTAAAATTGCAGAGATTGAACAGCAAAAAGAAGACTTAGCTAATTTGACTATTGGTCAGCAAATCAAGGGTTTAATGGTGTATTTTCTATTGTATTTTGTAGTTGCTCTAGTATTTGCAGCGATCTTCAAAAAGGAAAAACCCGTTTTTTATAAAGTCCCTGCGGCAGACCCCGCATTTCCCGAGGATGATAATCAAATAACTCATCAAACTTAAGCTTAATCATTAAAGATATAATAAAAGGTATCAGTTAAAATTGATACCTTTGTTTTTTTATTAATTATGGATATTTCAGTCGTTATACCCTTATACAATGAGGAAGAATCTCTTCCCGAGTTATGTGCCTGGATAGCTCGTGTGATGGATGCCAATCAATTTACTTATGAAATCATATTAGTGGATGATGGGAGTAAAGATTCCTCTTGGAAAGTTATTCAATCCTTAAAGACTCAAAACGAACATATTTCTGGTATTCGGTTTAGACGAAATTACGGTAAATCTGCCGCATTAAATGTTGGATTTGCAGCCGCTCAAGGTGATGTTGTCATTACAATGGATGCAGATTTGCAAGATAGTCCGGATGAAATTCCTGAATTGTATGATCGAATTAAAAACCAAGGAGCTGATTTGGTTTCTGGTTGGAAAAAGAAACGTTATGATCCCTTATCCAAGACCATACCTACCAAATTGTTTAATTCAGTAACTCGAAAGATGTCGGGCATTGATAACTTACATGATTTCAATTGCGGATTAAAGGCTTATAAAAAGGATGTGGTGAAAAGTGTGGAGGTATATGGAGAGATGCATCGCTATATTCCTGTACTAGCGAAATGGGCTGGTTTTAACTATATTCAGGAACAGGTTGTACAACATTTTCCTAGAAAATACGGTACGACTAAATTTGGACCAGGTCGATTTATTAAAGGATTTTTGGATTTGATGTCCATCTTTTTCGTAGGTAAATTTGCCAAAAGACCCATGCACTTTTTCGGACCTTTGGGTGTGCTAAGTTTTCTACTTGGTTTCTTTATTACCATCTATCTAATTTATGATAAATTGATGAGTATTGCCAATGGTACTCCCTATAGAAATGTAACCGATCAACCTTTATTTTTCTTATCCTTATTGGCTATAGTGATAGGTTTTCAATTGTTTTTAACGGGATTTATCGCAGAATTAATCTCAAGAAATGGAACAGATAGAAATAAATATCACATCGATCAGGTTATTTAACATATGTTTTTTTCCATCATTATTCCTTTATATAATCGTCCAGTTGAAATCAAGGAGTTGTTGGACTCCATGTTGCTTCAGATTTACAAGAAATTTGAAATTATTATCGTGGAAGATGGTTCATCACTAACTGCTGAATCTATTGTAAACGAGTATAAAGGGCAATTGGATGTTCAGTATTTCTTTAAGGAGAATGAAGGACAGGGATTCGCTAGGAATTATGGTTTTGAACGAGCCAAAGGTGATTTTTTTATCGTATTTGATTCCGATATCATTGTTCCTACAGATTATCTACTCCAGGTTCAACAAGGTTTATCTTTAAATCATTTTGATGCTTTTGGTGGCCCAGATGCTGCGCACGATTCTTTTACGCCTATCCAAAAGGCCATTTCTTATTCCATGACTAGTCCTTTCACTACGGGAGGAATCAGAGGTAACAAAAAACACATAGGACAATTTCATCCAAGAAGCTTCAATATGGGGATTTCTCGAAAAGTTTGGGAAGAAACACAGGGTTTTAAACTATCTCGACGTTCAGAGGATATGGAATTCAGTATCCGGATGATCAATCAAGGGTTTAGCGTAGGTCTTATTAATGAGGCTTTTGTGTATCATAAACGTAGAACAAGTTTCCGTCAATTTTTTAAACAGACCTATAATTTTGGTAAAGGTAGAATAGATATCTATCAACGATATCCGCAGGAGTTGAAAGCAGTACATGCCATGCCTTCGGTATTTGTTCTTGGTTTGCTCAGCTTATTCCTCTTATTATTGGTTCAAATAATCAGTTTAGGACAAATAGCTCTTGTTTCCTGTTTAATTGGTCTTGCTGTTTTCATTATTGGTTTATATAGCGTTTTATTGTTTGTACACGCGTTATGGAAAACAAAGAGTGTTGTAGTTGCTGGTTTAGCTTTAATAGCGGCATATACACAATTAATTGCTTATGGCACAGGGTTTATTGTTCAATATATCAGCAGTTGTGTGTTGCATAAAAATGCACAATCATTTGTTTAATTACTTTGCCTTCATTAAATTGGGCGTAAATACATTATGGTAGCTTTAACACAAACTAGTTTAGATAAGTTGGAGGTGATATTTAAAGAATTAGGATATCGTCTGCGATTTGAAAAGGGTTCTTTTCGAACTGGCGCATGTACCTTACTGGATTCCAAAGTTATCGTCATCAATAAATTTTCTACGGTGGATATGAAAGTACAATCCTTAATCCAAATCCTTCAGACCCTACCTGTAGATGAAACATTAATTCCAGAGAAACTGCGATCTTTTTATCAACAGATTAAACAAATAAAATTATCAATTTGAAAGTAACATTTCTAGGTACAGGTACATCTCAGGGGGTTCCGGTAATTGCTTGCCATTGCCCGGTTTGCTCATCAACGGATAGCAAAGATAAACGGTTGAGGTCATCCATATTACTGGAATATAATGGCTATACCATCGTTATTGATACAGGTCCTGATTTCCGATACCAAATGTTACGACAACAGGTTGACCGATTAGACGCTGTTCTGATGACGCATTCTCATAAAGATCATGTAGCTGGTTTGGATGATGTGCGAGCATTCAACTATCAACAGCAGCAGTCTATACCCATTTATTCTACCCGTGCTACCCATGATGCTTTGAGAAATGAATTTTACTATGCCTTTTCTGCCCATAAATATCCCGGTGTCCCACAGTTAGAACTGGAAGAAGTTTTTCCAGGTATTCCATTTGAACTATACGATAAGCAGCTCTTACCGATTGAGGTGATGCATTATAAAATGCCTGTCTTGGGGTTCAGAATTGATGACTTCGCCTATATCACGGATGCCAAAACAATCTCCGAAGAGTCTAGGAAGATGTTGGAAGGAGTTCAAGTTTTGGTATTAAATGCCCTACAAAAGGAACCACACATCTCGCATCTGACGATGGATGAAGCGATTGAAGTGGCTCAGCGAGTAGGAGCCAAACAAACCTACTTAACCCATATCAGCCATCGTTTTGGATTGCATCAGGATATACAATCCTGGTTGCCTAAAGATGTTTTTGTGGCTTATGATCAACTCGTTATCGATATTAAATAAAATTATTTGGCGTTTTAAAACAATTTTAAAGCTGGTTTGTTGAACATTTTAGAATCAACAAGTTAATTATTAATAATTGTTTAATTAAAATTTTATCTATTATGGGAAATATTCTGTATTTGATCGCTGTAATTTTAGTCATAATTTGGGCAATCAGTTTCTTTGGAGGATTCGCGACAGGTGGTATTATTCACATCTTGTTAGTGATTGCTATCATTGTCGTATTGTTAAGAATTATCCGAGGAAATGCTTAACTAAACTTATTAAATAAATAATGAGCAATAATTAAATCTTCTTCATAGGTGATTTTAAGGTTATGGTTTTCACCTGGAAATAGGTAGATATTATTGCTCATTTTCTCTACCACCGATGCATCATCGGTGAATATTACATCCTCTTCTTGCTTATATGCCTCTATTAATAGCTCTCCTATAAAGGTTTGTGGGGTTTGAATTTGCCATACTTCATTTCGATCAATTGCACGGCTTGTATCTGCCGAACCTATTCGAATGGAGTTACTGCTCGATATTGCAGGAATTACCGCAGGCTTATTCGAATCGCAAGTGGCAAAAATTTTGTCTATCAGTTCAGTAGAAAGTAAGGGACGTGCAGCATCATGAACGGCGATTTTTGTGTCGTTATCAAGTTGGAAATGTCCTTGGATATAAGTTAAGGCATTTTTTACGCTTTGAAAACGACTTTTTCCACCTATACATGTATGTATGGGGTAATCAAAGCCAAACTCTTGGCATAATCCCTTCCAAAATTCTTCCATTTCTTGAGCAATCACCACGATAATTTCCGTTTCAACTTTTGCTGCCAAAAATTTCAAAATAGTTTGCATCAGAATTGGCTTGTTTGCTAATAACTGGTATTGTTTAGGCAGATTTCCACCTAAACGAGTGCCCGTTCCTGCTGCGACAATAATGACGAAATTTTTCTTCATAGTTCCTTATAATTTACACAAGATTGTTGAAATGTTGGATTTATTTTGAATTCGCCAAAAATAAGGAATATTTCTTGCTGTTGAATTGGCTTTTCCCAAATTATTAGCATGAAGTAGGCTAAAGCACTTTTGCTTTAAGATTCTTCTTCAATTAGGCATTAAAATTACAGGAATTTCCAACGGTGTTTTTCAAGTCAGATTTTACATTTTCAAGGATCACATACGCATCTCCTTCGGATCTTCATCGGATTAACACCCAAAATTTTCGAAGGAGATCCGATAGTGATCCTTAAAAAAATCAACAATACTGCGATAAAAAGGATTGCATTGCAACATGAATATGCTCTTCCTATTTATAAGAAGTGGATAGGTTATTTTAGCAGGATTATGTGTTTATAAAAGAAGGAGGCTAAGAGGGGGATAATAAGGTAAAATTAGTGTATAAAAAAAACAGGTTTGTATTTATGATCATACAAACCTGTTTTTTTATAATTTTTTGGGATGCCTTATATAATTAACATTGCATCACCGTAGCTATAGAAGCGGTATTTTTCTTTTACAGCAACTTCATACGCATTCATGGTATTTTCATAACCTGCGAATGCAGCAATCATAACTAATAAAGTAGATTGAGGGGTGTGGAAGTTGGTAATCATGGAATTTGCAATACTGAAATCGTAAGGAGGGTAAATAAATTTACTTGTCCAATCGTTTGCAGCTTTTAAATGTTTGTCTGCGGAAACAGATGATTCAATTGCACGCATGGAAGTCGTTCCAACGGCACAGATTTTACGCTTGGCATCAATACCTTTATTGACGGTACGAGCAGCTTCCTCAGAAATTATGAACTGCTCCGAGTCCATTTTGTGTTTGGTTAAATCTTCCACCTCTACGGTACGGAAAGTTCCTAAACCTACGTGTAAGGTAACCTCAGCAAAATCAACTCCTTTTAACTCCAGGCGTTTCATCAATTCTCTTGAGAAATGCAATCCGGCAGTAGGAGCTGCAACAGCACCTTCATTTTTTGCGTAAATCGTTTGGTAACGGAATTTATCTTCTGGAGTAGCTTTTCTTTTGATGTATTTTGGAAGTGGTGTTTCACCTAATATTTCGATGTTTTTGCGAAATTCTTCATCAGTACCATCAAAAAGGAAACGGATAGTACGTCCACGGGAAGTTGTATTATCAACTACCTCAGCAACTAATAAATCATCATCTCCAAAGTATAATTTATTACCAACGCGGATTTTACGGGCAGGATCAACCAATACATCCCATAAGCGTAATTCTTTATTTAATTCTCTTAACAAGAAAACTTCGATTGTAGCACCAGTTTTTTCTTTATTTCCATACATACGTGCCGGGAAAACCTTGGTGTTGTTCAGAATCATGACATCCTTATCATCAAAATAATCCAGTACGTCCTTAAAGATTTTATGCTCTATTTTACCAGTTTCACGATGTAATACCATTAAACGTGATTCATCTCTTTGTTCAGATGGTTCTGATGCTAGTAATGATTCAGGAAGATTGAAGTTGAATTGTGATAATTTCATATTATAAACATGATGTTTTTATTCCCTCTAGCCTTACTGGGGCTAGATTTTAAAAAGGAATACAAAAATAAGAAATTTTAAATAATTATAAGGTCATTTCTTTTTCCTGTTTAAACATGGTTTTTTGGTCGATTAGCGTTGTTTGAAAAATATTTGGTTTTAAGGTTAAGAATTTTCTATTCCTTATGGAATTGTACAAAATATATTGTAATTTAAAACGACAATTAGACTTGTCCATTACTAATCATGATTTTATAAATATGGCTGATACTACAAAGAAGGAAGATTTTGCAAACGACCTTTTACCACATACCGATACCTTAGAAGACGGAATACAACATGTCAATAATCCGGTACTAGATTTACCACGAATAGAAAAGCAATTTCTGAGTGCTGTGCGGGGATATGTTCAAGATGGAAATGCCTTTTACTTTAGCGATGGACGATCGAAAGTGGAAGTGAAGGTGTTCACCGAAGAAATTATTCGTGTTCGTTTAGCGCCTGAGGGCGTTTTTTTGGCTGATTTTTCTTATGCCATCAGTTCTAAGACGGAGTTCTATGTGCATTGCGAAGTGTTGGAGAATGAAGAATATTATTTGGTAAAAACCAGTGCGGTTACCTGCTTTGTTAAGAAATCTAATTTCTTCATCTCTTTTGGAGAACAAGAAGATCAACAAATCAATTCGGATTCTGCAGCCATGCACTGGGAAGAGAATCCTGATTTTGGAGGTTATTATGTGTATTGTTCTAAAGAAGCAAAAGAAGATGAAGTCTTTTTTGGACTAGGGGATAAAGCCTCTAACTTAAATTTGAGAGGTAGGAGAGTGAAGAATTGGAACTCCGATACCTATTCCTATGCTTTCAATCAAGATCCTTTATATAAGACCATACCTTTTTATTTAGGTGTAACGGAAGGAAAAGCTTATGGCATTTTCTTCGATAATACGTTTAAAACTTATTTTGATTTTGCAGCAGAAAATCCAACTCAAACCAGTTTTTGGTCTGAAGGCGGTGAGTTGCAATATTATTATATTCATGGTCCACAATTGATGGACGTTGTGAAGCGATATCATCGTTTGACAGGAACACATTACATGCCACCACTTTGGGCTATCGGTTACCACCAATGCCGTTGGAGCTATTATCCGGAAAACAAAGTACGTGAAGTCGCTTATGAATTTAGAAAACGTGAAATTCCTTGTGATGCCTTGTATTTGGATATCGATTATATGGATGGTTATCGTTGTTTTACCTGGAATAAACGCTATTTTCCTGATCCAAAGAAAATGATTGCTGATTTACAGGCAAATGGTTTTAAAACCGTGGTGATGATCGATCCGGGAATTAAAGTGGATGATAATTACTGGGTGTTTAAACAGGGTCAAGAAAACAATTATTTCTGTCGACGTGGTGATGATTATTTTATGGAAGGATTTGTATGGCCTGGACGTTGCCAATTTCCAGATTATACCAATCCAGAAGTTCGTCAATGGTGGGGAACCTTGTATAAAGGACTAGTAGAAGATGGCGTTGCTGGATTTTGGAATGATATGAACGAACCTGCCGTATTCGGTCGAGGTACTTTTCCTGATGATGTTCGTCATCAATTTGATGGGCATCGAGGTTCTCACCGTAAAGCACACAATATTTATGGCATGCAAATGGTTCGGGCCACTTACGATGGTTTAAAAAAATTGTATAAAAATAAGCGACCATTTACCATTACTCGTGCTGCTTATGCGGGTACACAACGCTATTCCTCGGTATGGACTGGGGACAATGTGGCTACCTGGGAACATTTAAGAATAGGTACATTACAATTACAGCGGCTATCCGTTTCTGGATTGTCTTTCTGTGGTACAGATATCGGTGGTTTTACTGGTGAGCCGGATGGTGAGCTTTACACTAGATGGATGCAGTTCGGCGTGTTTTCTCCATTTATGAGGGTGCATTCCGCAGGGGATACCAGGGACCGAGAACCTTGGAGTTTTGGACCTGAATGGGAAGCGATTTGTAAGAAGTTTATTGAGTTAAGGTATCAGCTTTTACCATATATCTACAGTACATTTTGGTTGCAACATAAATATGGCGAACCTATATTGAGACCAATCGCTTTATTGGAACAACATATAAGTAAGAATTTACAGCGAGAAGAAGAATTTGCTTTTGGTCATCATATCTTGGTGTCTCCGGTACTGCATCCAGGTCAAGTAAACAAAATTGTTTATCTTCCTGAAGGTTTGTGGTATTATTATTTTAATAAACAAGCCTATGTTGGAGGGAAGGAGCATACCATCGATACCCCATTGGATGAGATGCCTATATTCGTTCGCGGAGGAAGTTTAATTCCTGAATTTCCAATTATGCAATTTACTGGTGAACGTAAATTAGACTCCCTTAAACTGACCTTATATTATGCTCCAGGACAACATGAAACGTACGTCTATGTAGACCATGGGGAAACATTTGCTTATGAACAAGAAGTATATGCCGAAAAACACCTGATGATGGATTGCCAAGCATCGTCACTGTCGATTGTACAAGGTGAACATGGTTTATATACCCCACATTTTAATGAGTTTCATCTGTACCTAGTAGGCTTACCTTTTGAAGTTAATCAAATCACCGTAGACGGTAGAAAACTGACTGTCCAACAGGATGCTGAAGGATTAAATTACGTGTCTGTAGAGCAAGATTTTAAGAAAGTGCTTATTCAATAATTAGCGGATTAATAAATCTATATATGACAAATCCCGTAGAGGTATACTCCTTATTATCAGATTTTGATGTCTCTTTGTTTAGATCGGGAAGGCATTATAAATTGTATGAGAAATTTGGTGCTCATGAACTGATAGTAGAAGGAAAAAAAGGAGTTTATTTTGCGGTATGGGCACCTAATGCTGCTCAAGTATCCGTTATAGGAAATTTTAATGGTTGGAATCCCCATTCCCATGTCTTGCATGTTCGTTGGGACAGTAGTGGTATTTGGGAAGGGTTTATTCCAGGACTTGAAAATGGGGAGGTTTATAAGTATAAAATTAAAACGAATAGTGGAGAGCTGTTGGAAAAAGCTGATCCATTTGCTTTGATGGCGGAAATACCACCCAATACAGCTTCGATTGTATCAAGTACTTGGTATGCATGGGAAGATTCTGAATGGATGTTTAATCGTCGGGAAACCAATGCGTTGGATAGACCATTCTCCGTATATGAAATGCATTTAGGATCATGGATGCGCAATTCAGAATTTCCAGACCGCTTTTTAAGCTATCAAGAAATTGCGGAGCGCTTAATTCCTTACGTGAAAGAAATGGGTTTTACGCACGTAGAATTCATGCCAGTCATGGAACACCCATATTACCCATCTTGGGGATATCAAATTACAGGTTTTTTTGCAACCAGTTCCCGTTATGGGGGACCTCAAGAGTTCATGTATTTAATCGATGAACTCCATAAGCATCAGATAGGTGTCATTCTGGATTGGGTACCATCCCATTTTCCAGGAGATAGCCATGGACTTTATCAATTTGATGGTACTCATTTATATGAACATGCCGATCCAAAAAAAGGATATCATCCAGATTGGAAATCCTATATTTTTAATTATGGTAGGAATGAAGTGAAATCATTCTTAATCAGCAATGCTTTTTTTTGGTTAGAGCGTTACCACATTGATGGGTTACGCGTGGATGCTGTAGCATCGATGTTGTACTTGGATTATTCCAGAAATCATGGAGAATGGGAGCCAAATGAATTTGGAGGGAATGAGAATTTGGAAGCAGTAGCCTTTCTAAAAGAACTAAATGAAGGTATTTCCAAGTATTTTCCGCAAGTGCAGACCATCGCAGAGGAATCTACTTCCTGGCCGGGGGTCAGCCGTGCAACCTTTCAGAATGGTTTAGGTTTCGGGATGAAGTGGATGATGGGTTGGATGCACGATACGTTGGCCTATTTTAAAGAAGATCCAATTAACCGAAGTTATCACCATCAGAAGTTAACTTTTGCAACCGTATATGCTTTTACCGAAAATTTTATGCTGCCTTTATCACATGATGAAGTGGTGTATGGAAAGCAATCTTTGATTTATAAAATGCCAGGAGATGAATGGCAAAAGTTTGCGAATCTGCGTGCTTTGTTTTTTTACATGTACACCTTTAGTGGGACAAAATTGCTCTTCATGGGAGGAGAATTTGGTCAAACTTCGGAGTGGAACGTTAACCAATCATTGGACTGGCATTTACTACAATACAAACCCCATGCTGGGATTCAGAAACTAGTAAAGGAATTAAATAAACTGTATAAAGGTTATCCAGCCTTGTATGAAAAGGCGTTTAGTCCTGAAGGATTTTTTTGGATAGATAATAACGATCATCAAAACAGTGTATTTGTCTATGTAAGAAGAGGTCATGATCCTGAGAATGATTTGTTAATTGTGTTGAATTTGACACCAATTGTTCGAACCAGTTTTAGGGTAGGTGTTCCACATTTGGATCAATGGGAATTGCTTTTAAATTCGGATGACCGTTCGTTTCATGGAAGTGGTGTCATTACAAAAAATACCGTGCAAGCAGAGGCAACACATTGGATGAATCAATCGCAATCTATTGTATTGGATCTTCCTCCATTAAGTGGTTTAGTTTATAAAAGAAAGTTAAGATCATGAAAGTAATCCATTTAAGTGTAGAATGTTTTCCAGTGGCCAAAGTTGGTGGCTTAGCGGATGTGGTCGGGGCATTGCCTAAATATTTGAGGAATTTGGGTGTTGATGCTTCGTTAATCATGCCCTACTATGATCGTAAATTCACGCAGGAGCAAGAATTTGATTCGATTGCTCAAAGTGAATTTTATCAAGGTTCAAAACTATTGTCCTATGAAGTATTGAAAGAGAAAAACGATGTTCTAGGATTTCCATTGTACTTGATTAGAATAAATGGCTTGTTGGATCGGGAAGAAATATATTGCTATCCCGATGAAGCGGAACAATGGATTGCCTTTCAACATGCAAGTTTGCATTTTTTAAAAGAAAATAATATTCATCCTGACCTCATTCACTGTCATGATCATCATGTAGGCTTAATTCCTTTTTTGACCAAGCATAGTACCGAATTCAAGCTTTTTTCTGAGGTAAAAACGGTTTTTACTGTGCATAACGGTCAATATCAAGGCTGGATGAATTGGAATAAGGGCATCATTCTTCCAAGCTTTGATACATGGAAATGGGGTTTGCTTGATTGGGACGGAATGATTAACCCATTAGCGGCAGCAATTAAATGTTGCGATGCTTACACGACCGTGTCTGAGGGCTATTTGACCGAATTGTTTCAAGACGCCAATGGATTGCAACATCTATTTTATGATGAACGCAAAAAGGGTAGTGGAATAGTCAATGGTATTGATGTCGCGTACTGGGATCCGGCAATTGACACGATGATTGAGGCAAATTATGGGAAAGAATCGGTGGAAGATGGTAAATATCGGAACAAGTTGGCTTTATCGAAGGAATATCAATTAGATCCAGCTTTGCCTTTAATCAGTTATATAGGTCGTTTTGCTGCGGAAAAAGGTGCTGATTTATTGGAAGAAATCGTCAATCTCGTTTTTGATCAACACGATGGTCAAGTCAATATATTTATTTTAGGTTCGGGAGATGCGTTTATTCAAGAGCAGATAAGTCAATTGAAAGAAAAATATCAAAAGCATCTGGCGGTATATTTTGGTTATCATGAACAATTGGCTCATCGGGTATATGCGGCATCTGACATGTTGTTAATGCCTTCTAGAGTAGAGCCTTGTGGATTGAATCAACTTTATGCCTTGAAATATGGAACTGTTCCTGTGGTTAGAGGTATTGGAGGCTTAAAGGATACCGTCGTTGATTTGTCGGAAGATGGATACGGTTTTGTCTTTGAAGATTTGGATGCTCGAGAGGCAGCAATAGCCATTGATCGGGCGATTGGGGCATGCATGAATAATGAAATTTTAAAATTATTAAGGCGGAGAGCGATGGAATTGGATTTTTCCTGGGATCGATCGGCAAGTAAATACATCGAGTTATATAATCAATTACTTAAATGATATGGCGCATAAAGTTGTTTCCATTGTACTAGGCGGCGGTAGAGGTACACGTCTTTATCCGCTTACCGATCAGCGTTCAAAACCCGCTGTTCCCATTGCTGGAAAATATAGGTTGGTGGATATTCCGATTTCCAATTGCTTGAATTCGGGATATAATAAGATTTTCGTGCTTACACAATTTAATTCAGCATCGTTGAATAAGCACATCAAAAATTCTTATAATTTTTCCATATTCAGTAAGGGATTTGTGGATATTCTTGCTGCAGAACAAACTAGTGAAGGGGACTCCTGGTTTGAAGGGACTGCTGATGCGGTTCGACGCACACAAAAAAATCTGATAAATGTAGATTATGAATATGTGCTTATTCTATCTGGTGACCAACTTTATCAAATGGATTACTCAGCGATGGTAGATTTTCATGTCAAAAATGGCGGCGAAATAACAATTGCAACGATTCCTGTTTCCGCGAAAGAGGCTACAGGTTTTGGGATTTTGAAATCTAATGAAGATAATGAAGTGGTTTCATTTATTGAAAAACCCTCCAAGGATTTATTACTGGAGTGGACTTCTGAGGTGCCAGAAGATTTGCAAAAGCAAGGTCGTAATTACTTGGCTTCCATGGGTATTTATGTGTTTACCAAAGGAGTAATGCGTCGTTTGCTGGCGGAAAATAAAGGGATGGATTTTGGGAAGGAAATCATTCCAGATGCGATTAATAACTGTAAAGTGCTGAGTTATCAATTTGACGACTACTGGACTGATATTGGTACGATTTCATCTTTCTTTGAAGCAAATATTGGATTAACTGAAGATATTCCTGCTTTCAATTTATTTGGTGAAACTGTGTATACCAGAGCTCGTATGTTACCTCCGTCAAAAGTGTCGGGTACTACTTTAAACAATACCATTATAGCCGATGGATGTATTTTATTGGCAGAAAAGATACAGCAATCTGTCATAGGTATTCGTTCTAGAATCGGTAGCGGGTCGGTCATCAAGAAGGTGTATATGATGGGTACAGATTATTATGAAGAATTGAACGAAGTAGTGGAACTCACGAATACGCAACAACCACCTCCGATTGGAGTGGGTGAGCGTTGTTATATTGAAAATGCGATTTTGGATAAGAATTGTCGGATTGGAAATGATGTTCGTATTAAAGGAGGAACACATTTGCCTGATGGAGATTTTCCAGAATATACCATCTGCGATGGGATAGTGGTTGTGAAGAAAAATGCTGTTATCCATCATGGACAAACCATAGGCTTCTAATTATACAGAACTTACTTTAGATTGATCTCTTGATCATCATCTTGATAATAACCCTTCCAAATAAGTATTGGTAGGGTTGTTTTCTTTATATTCATAGGAAATATTGTTCTAATTAGTTCATTACATATTCGTTGTCTTTTTATTAAAAATTTCAAAAAAAATGATTTTCCTTTAGGTGGTTGATGTTTGAAGTTGGGTAGAAAATCTAAGAAATTTATTGTTTAACGGTAAATTAATTTATAATCTAGATGTGTAGTTGTCGTGTTGTTTTGTTAATTAGTTGGTTAAACAGAGGATTTTTTGAGGTAATATTGATAGAATGTGTTACAAATTGTGTTTTTTATCAAATCTATATAAAATAATTAAAGATTTGTTTAAACATACGATTGCATTCCATAAAATGGAGCTAATAGTGTGGTTAAAAAGTGTTTATTTTTAATATAGGGTTAAATATTTGTTAAAATTACGCAAACGATTGCAGTCTTTTATTTAAATTTTACTCTGTATAATTACGGATATAATCAAATAACCACTAATTATACAGATGAAAAAAAGTAAACCAATTAACAAACCATGGGTTACTGCTGTCAAGCATTTTCCGCATTATGGTCGAGCATCCGTTGTTGCTTTATTGTTAAGTCAGATGTACCCGCTAGGGGCAAATGCTGCTTTTCATAATCACACAACAGTTTCAAATGCGATCGACATTGCTTATTTGCAGCAAAGTGTTTTTACAGGAACAGTTAAAGATGCTGCAGGTAATGTTTTACCAGGAGTTACAGTCTCCCTCAAAGGACAAACTAAAGCGATTACATCCACTGATATGAATGGTCGCTTCGTTGCTGATGTTCCCAATAATTCCGTACTGACGTTTAAGCTTGTTGGATTCGTAACACAGGAAATCACGGTGAGTGAAGGTCAGAAAGATCTTTCCGTCACCTTAGAGGAGGATTTGGCTGGAATTGATGAAATTGTTGTTGTGGGCTTCGGTACACAGAAAAAAGCCAGTAATGTAGGTTCTCAAGCCACCATCAAAAGAGAGGAGCTTAAAACGCCGGTATCCAATTTGTCAACAGCCATTGCGGGGCGTTTGGCAGGTGTTGTAGCGACACAACGTAGTGGAGGTCCAGGAAGTGGAGGGGCTAATTTATTTGTACGTGGGGTAGCCACTTTTGCTAGTTCACCTCAATCTCCATTATTGATTGTGGATGGAGTGCCTGATCGTGATATTAATAATATCGATCCGGAGGATATCGAAAGCTTTACTATCCTTAAAGATGCTACTGCCACTGCGGTTTACGGTACTCGTGGAGCAAATGGAGTAATTATCATCGTTACACGAAAAGGAAAAGCTGGAAAACCTCAAATTTCTGCTGAGGGGCAGCAAGGTATTACGGGATTTACCTATTTGCCGAAATTTATAGACGGCCCTACATTTATGGAATTGTTTAATGAGGGATTAACTATGCGCGGAAAGAACGCATTTTATTCTCCGGAAACGATTGAGAAACATCGCAGTGGGGAAGATCCAGATTTATACCCCAATGTAGATTGGTATAAAGAATTGTTTAATAATCACGCCACCAACAATCGGGCAAATTTAAATATTACAGGAGGAGCAGATATTGCGCAATACTACTTATCATTAGGATATTACAATGAAACCGGTCAATTTAAGACAGCTGATATTGAGAACTATAATTCAGCATTAAAAGAAGATCGTTTTAATTTTACCAGTAATTTAACTGTGAATGTTACCCCAAATACTAAAATTGATTTTGGTATTAATGGATTTTTAAAAAATTATAATGAACCCGCACGTGGTCGAGATAATATTTTTGCTTTAGCTTCACAGTCTTCACCGCATGTGATTCCTGTTCAATATTCTTCTGGAGAGTGGCCATTTGTAAAAGGTGCAACGGAGAATCCTTACAAAGCCTTAACACAGTCAGGAATTAATAATCGTTACGATAATACCGTTCGTTCCAATTTACGTGTTACCCAACAATTGGGATTCTTAACAGAAGGTCTAAGCGCTAGTGGTTTATTTGCCTTCGATGCCACGGTACAATCCATCTTAATGAGAAGTAGAAATCTTCCTTCTTATTTTGCAGAAGGTAGAGATGCAGAAGGCAAATTGATTCTTACCAATACAGAAACAGGATCTCCTGATTTAAGTTTTGGAATGGGTAGGTCATCTACCCGTCGTTTATATACAGAGGCCTCTTTGAATTATGCACGTACATTTGGCTTACATGAGGTGTCGGGTTTGTTGTTAGTGAATCAAAGTGATTTTTCGGATGCAGCATCAGGAGTTGATAATTATACTAAGGCAATTCCTTATCGCGCAAGAACTACTGTAGGACGTGCTACCTATGGTTATAATACCAGATACTTATTTGAGACGAATTTCTCTTATTCAGGATCGGACAACTTTACTCCGGATAATCGTTTTGGATTATTTGCATCCTTGGGTTTAGGATGGGTGGTTTCTAATGAAACATTCTTTCAACCGTTGAAGGAAACGATAAGTCATTTGAAATTGCGGTACTCGTACGGAACCTCAGGAAACTCCAATACCAATGAGCGTTTCTTATTTTTAACGCGCTATTCGCAATCAGGAGGAGGTTATAATTTTGGTTTACCTGGTTCACAACGTGGATATACAGGCTATGTTGAGTCCTTGTTACGAGGAGATGTAACCTGGGAAACTTCCTATCGTCACAACATCGGGTTTGAAATAAACTTCTTCAATAATGAATTACAATTTATTGCTGAGCTATTCAAAGAAGACCGGGAAGGGGTGTTGATGCGCGGACTGGATATTCCTTATGTATCAGGATATAATTCAGGAAATGTGCCATATCGTAATATTGGAGAGACCGCTAACAAAGGAATTGATTTGACCTTGGAATATAATAAGCAATTGGCGAATGGCTTTTTTATGGCACGTGGTACCATGAATTACAACTCTAATAAGGTGGTGAGGGATAATTTACCACCATGGGCATTTCCTTATTTAGATCGCGAAGGTCATCGCATTTCACAGCGCTTTGGCTATATCGACCAAGGTTTATTCAAAACAGACGAAGAGATTGCTAATTCTGCAACTCAAGCGGGTGATGTTCGTGTAGGGGATATTCGTTATAAAGATTTGAATGGTGATGGGATTATCAATTCCAACGATCAAACTGCTATTGGTTATGGTTCTACACCTTTAATCACTTACGGATTAACCTTAGGTGGAGGATTTAAAGGGTTTGATATGAGTTTGTTTTTTCAAGGAGCAGGCTTAGTGGATTTAAATTATTCGAGTGGTTTCGCCGTAACGCCATTCTCTCAGGGAGCAACTTATGGGAATATGTATACCAATGTGTTAGATCGTTGGAATCCAGAAAACCCGGATGCGGAAACCTTATATCCACGTTTATCTACCAATGAAACAGTAACAACGAACTATTATGGAAGTACTTGGTGGACAAAACGCTCCGATTACATTCGTTTAAAACAAGCTGAATTTGGGTATAATTTTACAGATAAAGGCTGGTTAAATCGTTTGGGATTGGCAAAACTTCGTTTGTATGTGAATGGAAACAATTTGTTCACGGTATCGAAATGGGATTTTTGGGATCCGGAAATTGGAGATGGTCGAGGAGTGGTTTATCCAATTACCAGAGTGTATAATGTTGGCTTAAGGCTTAATTTTAAATAAGATTAGTGATGAAATTTAACTATAAAAGTATAAATCTAGCGCTTCTATTGACTGCTTCGACCTTTTCTTTCACAGGTTGTAGTGATAAATTTTTTGATGCGCAACCCGATAATCTATTGAATATAGAGACGATTTTCTCCAATCGTGCGCAAACGGAGAATTATTGGGGAGGACTATATTCTCCAATTCCGGATATCTGGAATCAACCTTATGATTTTTATTGGTCTGCGATATCGGATGAAATGGATATTTCCAATTGGCAAGAATTTGCTCAAAATTCAGGAGCTCTGTCTGCGGATAACGTAACCACTTCGTATGTGACTTTTTACAATAAAATCAGGCAGTGTCAGATTTTTATCGACAATGTGGATAAGTGTGAGGAGTTGTTGTTAGCAGAAAATGGGCCGACTCTTGTCAAACAATATAAAGCGGAAGCTCGTTTCTTAAGGGCTTATTATTATTGGTCGGTGATGAAAATGCATGGCCCAATTGTCATTATGCCGATGAATGTGGATGAAGCTGCTGCAAATAATTACCAAATTCCTCGCAGTTCTTGGGATGAATGTGTAGAATTTGTGTTGGGTCTAATTGACGAGGCGATCGTTGACTTACCTGCTGAACATTATCAAGTAGGCACTACGACACCTGATGGAACACAGCTTGGAAGAATCAACCGAATGGTAGCTGAAGCGGTGAAATCAGAGATTACCTTATTTCATGCAAGTCCATTGTATAATGGCAATACGGATATGTCTAACTGGAGAAATCTGGATGGAAAACAGTTGATTAATCCAACTTATGATGCTTCTAAATGGGCAAAGGCAGCAACGCAAGCAAAAGCGGCGATTGATTTGGCAGAATCTAATGGTAAAGCCTTGTATATAAAAGCGGGTGCTGATGATTTTGAAACAGCTTTCAACTCGGTGAGGGATGTGTTTTGGGATGGTTATCAAAAGGAAGGTGTTTGGATTCGTCCAAGTACATCAAGAGAGCAATGGGAACGCCATGCAGCTCCTCGTGCTGTCGTAGGTACACCATATAATGGTTTGGCTGCTGTTCAGGAATTGGTGGATGATTTCCGCATGGATGATGGATTGACCATTAGTCAAAGTTCCAGTTACAATGAAAATACCTATACCAGTACCACGAACAAGTATTATGTGTCGGGAACCAATACCATGTATACGAAAAGAGAGCCACGTTTCTATGCCTATATCACTTTCAATGGGTCGATCATTCCTGGTGTTGCTAAGGCTGGAATGACGAGAGTAGAATTCTATGCTTCTGGGAACTCTGGTAAGAACGGTGCTCCGCGCGACTGGCCTAAAACGGGGTATACCGCTAGAAAAAATTTACATCCGGGTTATGGATTTAATCCATCGACGGTAACCAATAGAGCGGCGATGTTGATTCGTTTGTCGGAATTGTATTTGAACTATGCGGAAGCATTGAATGAATCTCAACCAAATCATGCAGATGTGTTGATTTATTTGAATAAGGTGAGAACCAGAGCAGGTCTTCCAGCTTTAGCTTCTGGATTGTCCCAAGCTCGAGTTCGTGAGGAAATCCGTATGGAAAGAAGGGTAGAACTATGTTTTGAAGGAAAACGTTATTTCGATGTACGCAGATGGAAAGTGGCTGATCAGGATGGGTATAGACAAGGTGGTACCATTACAGGAATGGACACTTCTAAAGGTTCATCATTGAGCGATCCATCGTATCATAAACGCGTAGTAGCTGTTAATCGGGCATTATGGAACGATAAAAACTACTTCATGCCTTGGCATCAAATGGAATTAGATCGTAATAAACAATTGGTTCAGATTCCTGGATATTAATCAGTAAGACGTTATGAAAAAAATCAATCAATCAATAATAGCTATTTGTTTGGGCTTGTGCAGCTTGTATTCATGTAAACAAGATGTGCCAAGCTACGAACAAAATAATGATACCAGAGATCAGGCTTGGCTTTCGGTGCAAAAGGCAGCGAATGGGGTGCAAGATTTACTGTTGTTTCCGCAAGTGGAAGAGCGTAAGGATGCTTTTCGAGTAAATTATGGGGGAGTAGGATATCCGGCAGAGGATATAGAGGTTACTTTTTCTCAGGATCAAGAGGCTTTGGATAGTGTGAATAGAATTCGTTCATTATCAGGTTTAGAGCCCTTTCTACCATTTCCTGCAGGAAGTTATAGTATAGATAAAACTGCTGCTGTAATCAAGGCTGGAAGTACAGCTTCAGATTACTTAACCTTAACGTATAATCCTACAGATTTCGATTTGGAGAAACAGTATATGCTGGCTTTGAAAGCGGATAATAAAATAGGGTATAAGTTTAGACCGGGTAGCAATACCATTTTATACTTTGCTGCAGTCATTGAGAAATCACATCCAAAAACTGGATGGTCAGCTAAGGTATCATCTATCCATACAGGAGAATCTACAGGAGTTCCTGCTGCGATTATCGATGGTAATGTGACTACTTTTTGGCATACACCTTATGATGCTGCCGCTCCTAAATTTCCTCACTGGGCAGAGATAGATTTTGCTGGAGAGATTTATGTGACGAAAATAGGTTTGACTAAGCGTCAGGGAAATTCAACAGGCTTTAAAACCTTTGATATCTTAGGTTCAAAAGATGGAACAACCTGGATTACGCTTGCCGAAAATCAAGTGATGGAACAGTTTAATGATGCTATGCAAACTTTTGATATTGAACCTCAGTATCTAAAGAAAATTAAATTGAATCTGAAGGATAATTTCTCCACTCATGCGTATACGCATCTTGCAGAAGTGGATGCATTAGGGTATTAAAATTAGGGTAGAATACATAAATGCAAACGGGTGAAGCTTAGGCTTCACCCGTTTTTTTTTTACTTAAATAGCTTTAAATTTACTTTCTATGCTAGCAGGTCTTATTAGAAGAAAAAATGCTATTCTTTGAATTGTTATTGAATAGGATTCTCTTCATTTTGACCTTTTAAACCTTGATTTGATTTTGGTTGTTTCGATTTCTTTTTGCCAAATTCAGCAACTTCTACTATACGAGGAATACTACTCTTAGGAGCCATATTTCGAAGTTTTTGGATTTTGCGTTTGCGCTTATAATTCTTAATCATGGAACTATTGACGTATAAATTCCAATTCATTAACAATACACTGAATAGCACAACAGCTAAACCAATGATTTGCATTCTACTAACGATATGATCAGAAAAGAAATGAACTAAAATAAGTGCTACAATCGGATTTACATAGGCATAGGTGCTGACCTCAGTTGCAGGTCTTACTTGCAATAAATAGATGTAACAACTGAAAGCAAGAATAGAACCCATTAACGCAAGGTAAATCATGGCGGCCCAATATTCTGGTTCTACAGATTGGGGCTCAAATCGGCTGTATTCTCCATTTAATAAAGCTACTGTAGTGAAAGCAATTCCAGCTACAACCATTTGCCAGGCTGTTTTTACCATGACATGCAAGTCTTCCTCTTGCGATTTATGCTGATCTTTAGCTTGATTTTTCTTTTTAATATTTTCTTTGCTGTATTTGGATAATAAGGATCCTACTGTCCAACCAATGGTACCTAATGTCAGTACAATCATCGCCGTGAGTTTATTCTCATTTTGATCGGTTTGTGCTTCTGCCGAGAATATTTGCTCGGCAAATAACATCAATACACCAATAAAACCTAAGATTAATCCAAGAAGGGTAGGTACGGAGGAGAAGTTTTCTTTCCATTTGGGTTTATCCAAAATAATAAACCAAATGGCAGTTGCAGCAGAAAGTATGGAAACTATGGCACTGGAGATGTATTGTTCTGACCAGATAATGGCCGCCATGTCGATAAAAAGCAGTAAGAAGCCAACCATGGCTGCATCTTTTACCGCTTTTTTAATATACAAAGTATAGCCTTTGATCTTACAATACGCCATTAGCAAGGTTCCTGCAATGATAAATCGGATGGAACCTAGCACGAAAGGTGAGAAAGCATGTAATGCTTTTTCAATAAAGAAAAATGTAGAACCCCAAACAATATAAACCACCACATAAGCAAAAATGATGGTTCCTACAGCTGGTTTTACGGATTTAACCATATATTCCTTAATCTTTAATCGGGATAACTAATTTATTATCTTCTTTTACTGTTTCTAAAACGATCGTGGTACGGGTAGAAATAATTCCTTCTATTTTACTTAATGTATTTCTCATTAAATCCACAAGACCTGCAGAATCATTGGTTCTTACCTTAATTAAATAACCGTCTTCCCCTGCAATGTCGTGTACCTCTAATACATCAGGAATTTCGGCTAATAGTAAGCCAACTTTTTGAACACCGATAATATCTTGAGTCTTAATGAAGATAAAGGAAAGCATTTTTTGATCTAAAGCTGCAGGATTGATTCGTGCATTATATTGCAGGATTACATCTTTTTGCTCAAGTTTTTTTACACGTTCTAAGATGGCAGATGGCGCCATACCTAATTCACGGGCAATATCTGCATTATTTGTACGTGCGTTATCTTGCATGATTCTTAAGATCTGTAAGTCAATCTGATCGAGGGAGTATTCTAATTTTGCCATAGTTTGCGAATATCGGCAATTCCGAATTAAATTCAAAATTTATACTGGAATTTAGAATTTTATTCAGAGGGTTTGCTGTGCTTGTATTTGGTAAAAAGTGACAAGGTTTTTAGTATAAATGGAATTTTTACTATTAAGAATGGATATTAAATAGGTTTATTCGCTGATTTTTTGTGAAACAATGTGTAAGTTTGTTTATCAATCTATCTTATTGTGTCAGTAAAAATAAAACTAGAAGCACTTGCTCAATCTCTATCAGGAGATTTTTTTTATGATGAAAATTTGAGTTTACATCAGACTATGCGATTAGCATATGCTACAGATGCCTCTGTTTATCAGCAAATTCCATTAGCAGTATGTATTCCTCATCATAAAGATGATTTAAAGCGTCTAATTCAATTTGCTCAGGATGAACATGTAACCCTAATACCAAGAACAGCGGGAACCTCCTTAGCTGGTCAGGTAGTAGGAGATGGAATTGTAGTCGATATTTCTAGGTTTTTCAATAAAATATTGGAAGTTAATGTAGCGGAAAAATGGGCTAGGGTGGAGCCGGGAGTCATTCGAGATGATTTAAATGCCTATTTGAAACCTTTAGGCCTCATGTTTGGGCCTGAGACTTCCACTGCTAGCCGGGCAATGATTGGAGGGATGATTGGAAATAACTCCTCAGGTTTACATTCTATTGTTTGGGGCGATACACGTCAGAATTTAATTAGTGCGCAAGTGCTGTTGGATAATGGTGAAGAAGTTGTTTTTGAGTCGTTGAGTGAACAGCTTTATTTTCAAAAACTATCCTCTCACGGACGTGAAGGAGAGATCTATCGAGCTATCAATGAATTAATAACCAATAAAGAAAATATTGCGGCTATCCAATCTGGATATCCTAAAAAAGACATTACTAGAAGAAATACAGGATATGCCCTGGATGTTTTGCTTGATCAATCTGAACCCTTTAATTTTTGTAAATTATTAGCTGGTTCTGAAGGTACTTTGGGTATCATTACGGAAGCAAAAATAAATTTAATGGATCTTCCTCCTAGTGAAATAGGCTTGCTCTGTGTTCATTTTAAAGATATGGTGGAATGTATGCATGGTAATGTTGTTGCTTTAAGTAACAATCCAGAGGCTTCTGAGTTGGTGGATAAATACATTTTAGATTTTACAAAGGGCCATCCAACGTATCAACATAATCGCTTTTTTATAGAAGGAGATCCTGAAGCACTTTTAATTATTGAATTTAGGGCAAATACGGCAGAAGAAATTCAGCAGAAAGCAACTAAATTAACAGAGGAGTTGAAAACTTTGGGATTAGGATATGCATATCCATTAATTACTGGAGTAGCTAAAACCAATTTAGTGTGGGATGTTAGAAAAGCGGGATTAGGATTGATAAGGAATTTACCAGGGGATAGTCAGCCAGTAAATTTAATTGAAGATTGTGCTGTTTCACCTATCGACTTGCCTAATTATGTTCGCGATGTTCAACAATTATTGTTGGATGAAAACATTCATGCTTCATACTATGCGCATGCTGGCGCAGGCGAGTTACATATAGAACCTTTCATCAATTTAAAGACAACAGAAGGCCGTCAACAATTTAGAAGGGTGCTTGAAAAAACCACAGATTTGGTGTTGAAGTATAATGGTTCTTTAAGTGGCGAACATGGAGATGGACGATTAAGGGGGGAGTTTATAGGTAAAGTATTAGGAGAGAAGGTTTATCATTTATTATTGGAAGTCAAGCATATATTTGATCCTAATGCTGTGTTTAACGCCAAAAAGATTGTCGATACTCCACCTATGGATACACAATTACGTTATGATGTGGTTCAAGATGGAAAAGGGATAAAAACATACTTTGACTTCACAAAAGACGAAAGTATTCTTCGATTAGCGGAGAAATGTTCAGGTTCTGGAGATTGTAGAAAATCGGAAATCAGTGGTGGTACAATGTGTCCTTCATTTATGGCAACCAGGGATGAAAAGGATACAACCAGGGCACGTGCAAATATGCTGAGACAATTTTTAACCAATTCGACACAGCAAAATAAATTTGATCATGAGGAACTAAAGGAAGTGATGGACTTGTGTTTAAGTTGTAAGGGATGTAAAACGGAATGTCCATCCAGTGTGGATATTGCGAAAATGAAAGCAGAATTTTTACAACATTATTACGATGCAAATGGCAGTTCTTTCCGTTCAAAGCTCATTGCAAACTTTACTCAATCTCAGAAATTAGGTTCTTTAGTTGCCCCTGTTTATAATTTCTTCGCAACAAATTCCTTTACGTCATCGATTATAAAATCTGTTGTTGGTTTTGCACCTGCGCGCTCTTTACCAGAAGTTGCGGGGACTCCATTTTCAATTTGGGCTAGAAAACAACAGCCTACAACATCTTCGCGTAAAGTTTATTTATATAGTGATGAGTTTACGGATTATAACGATACTGAAATCGGTAAAACAACCTATAAATTATTGACCGCTTTGGGGTATGAAGTGCTTGTTCCCAAACTAGGTGAAAGTGGACGTACGTTTTTGTCGAAAGGTTTTGTGAAGAAAGCCAAGGAAATAGCCATAAAAAATGTTTCGGAAGCTTCTTCAATTATATCTTCCAATACTCCACTTATTGGGATTGAGCCCTCGGCTATTTTAACTTTTCGCGATGAGTATTTAGACCTCGTTGATGAAGGTCTTAAACTGAAAGCTAAAGAGCTGGCAAGCAATACTTTTATGATTGATGAATTCCTAGTGAAGGAAATTGAAGCAGGAAGGATTCATCAGGAACAATTTACAGCGCAGAAGCAGCTTATTAAACTTCATGGTCACTGTTATCAAAAAGCATTTAAACTGGTGGAATACAGCAAACTTTTGTTATCATTACCAATGAATTACGAGGTTGAAGTGATTCCTTCTGGATGTTGTGGGATGGCTGGATCTTTTGGATATGAGAAAGAACATTTTGAAGTTTCCCAAAAAGTGGCTGAATTGGTGCTTTTTCCTAGCATTCGAGAGACAGAAGAAACGACATTAATCGCAGCATCAGGAACTTCTTGTCGTCATCAAATTAAGGATGGTTTAGCACGTAAATCCTATCATCCTGTGGAAATTATGTATAATGCCTTAATTAAAAAATAATAAACTTTATATTTTTTAAATTGTTTAACAAGGAAATAGATCATATGAAAAAGTTGAATATGTTATTGGGATTGGCTATCGGACTTTCGTTAAGTTCCTGTAATCAAGCTGGAAAGCAATCAGAGGGGAAGTCGGATGACAAGAATGCTTCTTCTTTAGTCTCGTTGACTAATAGTACTTCTACTGATAAGGTACATCTGTATTTTCAAATCAATGAAACCAGTCAAACGGATTCTTCTGTTATCTATGAGGCGAAGTCTCAATATAAGGAAGATACTGTGGGTTTAAAGGTTGAGGTATTGAAGAATATCGTTCCTGGCCTGAATGTAGATGGTACTCCGAATGGAGAGGTTGGATTTCGCAAAGGAAGTGTTCGTATCAGCTCTTTAGGGGAAGTCTCTGATAATTTAGTTAAAGGATTAGGTGAACTGTTTAATACTACTACGTCTGAAAAAATGACTACTGAAACCTTAAATCCATTAGTTTTTTCTTCGAATAAAGATGCTGTGGATCTTTCTAAGGCAAGCACCTATTCTTTCAAATACTTTTTTGATAATTCTTCTGGTAAAGAAGCGGAAATGTTTGGGGTGTTAGATACGTATAAAAAATCGTTTGAACTAACGGAAAAGGATTCTACCTACAGAACGGCTATTTTATCAGCTTTTACAGGAAACTAAATGCTTTATATAATCTGATTATTATTTTAATAATCAGTGTTTTAAAAACTAACATTAGATCCTTCATTTTCTAGGTATATTTGAATAGAAAATGAAGGATTTTTATTTGATTATGGTTCATCGGATTAACATATTTCTAGTATTACTTAGCCTTTGCATTATTCAATTTACGTATGGTCAGGAAATGCTGACAGTTCCTCGAATTGCCTTAGGGAAAGTGACGGCTCCTGAATTGAATGAATTATCTGGTTTGATTAGCTCAAGAACACATCCAAATTGTTATTGGGTACATAATGATAGTGGAGATAAGGCTAGGATCTTTCTTATCGATCAAAAAGGAAAGCTCTTAAAAATCTTAAATTTATCGGGTATTGTTGCTGTAGATATGGAAGATATTGCATGGATGAATATTCATGGTAAATCTTTTCTTGTGTTAGCGGATATTGGAGATAATCGTGGCCTGCGAAAAAATATTAAATTGTATATGCTCGAAGAACCGCAGTTTGATTTGTTGGATGGGCTAGAACAAGATTTAAATAAAGATAAAATGGTTGTCAAAACATTGAGATTCGACGATAAAGCGAAAGATGCGGAGGCTCTGTTTATTGATCCGCTGACTCATGGATGTTATGTAATCAGCAAGAGAGAATTTCAAAGTACGTTGTATTTTTCGGATATTTTTAATCTGGATAAAGATACCGATACATTGACACCTATGGCTAAATTTCCATTTACTTTTGTGACAGCGGCTGATATCGCAAGTGATGGGAGTCAAATTCTAGTCAAGAATTTAGAAAATATATATTATTGGAAAAGAGGTTATAATGAAACGATTGTTCAAGCAATGATTAAACCTTTTGTTCGTCTTAGCTATCAATCTGAGCCCCAAGGTGAAGCTATAGGATTTGATGTTGAGGGAAAACATTTTTTTACAATAAGTGAGCGTCCTTTTGGTCTAGAATCTTATCTTTATCAATACAACTTAAATCATAAATCAAACTAATGAAAAACATTATCACCCTAATTTTATTGTTTTTAGGATTGCAATTCTCTTATGCGGCAAAGGTAGATACAGTAACCGTACATAGTAAAGCCATGAGTAAAGGGGTAAAAGCAGTCGTTATACAACCTGATAAGCCAATAAATTCAACATTACCAACCTTATATTTATTACATGGATATTCCGGGAGTCATGCGGATTGGGTTACTAAAGTACCTGCAATTAAGAATTTGGTAGATCAATATCAAATTGTTGTTGTTTGTCCTGATGGTGGTTATGGCAGCTGGTATTGGGATTCTCCTATTGATAAAAATTTTCAATATGAAACTTTCGTAGCTAAGGAATTGGTGAACTACATAGAACAAAATTATGGAGTAGCGAAGGATAGAAAGAAAAGGGGGATTACTGGATTAAGTATGGGAGGTCATGGAGCCATGTACTTAGCGATTAAGAATCAAGATGTATTTTCTGCTGTTGGTAGTACTGCTGGTGGAGTGGATATTCGTCCTTTTCCTAATAATTGGGATATGGCAGCTAGATTAGGAGAGTATAGCGAGAACAAGGAGGTTTGGGACAATCATTCTGTCATGCATTTGACTTATTTAATTAAGCCGAATTCCTTGGCCATTTTTATAGATTGTGGGGTAGATGACTTCTTTTATGGCGTGAATGAAAAACTGCATCAGGAGTTAAGCTATTTAAAAATTCCACATCGTTATTTAAGCATGCCAGGTGGGCATACTTATGACTATTGGAGTACCTCTATATTATATCAGATGGCATTTTTCAATGATTATTTTTCTAAATCGAGTAAATAATGGTGCTCATTTACAGCTCTTTTGCTTTAATGAATAATATTAATATATTTGCTATTGTAATTTAATAATAAATTTATACAGGCCATTTTGTTCTTCAGGATGGCTTTTTTATTTTTAACGATGTTGTATTTTTTAAGGTTGCAATCTAGTCTATTTATGCGCAAATTAGTAAGTGTTATTTTCCTTTTGATGGTGCTATGCCATGTGGGGTTAAGTCAAGATAGGGTTACCTTAAGTGGATACATCAAGGATGCTAATTCCGGAGAAACACTCATAGGGGCTGTGATTCGTGTAGATGAATTAAAAATAAGTAGTTATACCAATAACTATGGATTCTACTCGCTAACCGTACCTGCCGGTACTTATACGTTAAACATCAGTTATCAAGGTTATCAAGATGTAAGCAAAAGAGTTCCCTTGAATGTAAACCAACAACTGTCTTTTGAGATGAACTCTCGTTCGAGTGTGATAGAAGAGGTAGTAATCACTGGAAAGAAGGAAAATGACAATGTGACATCAGCTCAAATGGGCACCTTAAATTTCTCCATGGAAGAGTTGAAATCCGTACCTGTCATATTCGGTGAAAAAGATATCTTGAAAACCATTCAACTTTTACCGGGTATTGCATCAGGAGGGGAAGGAAGCTCCAGCTTCTATGTGCGTGGAGGAGGAGGAGATCAAAATTTGATCTTGCTCGATGAAGCGACTGTTTACAATTCTTCCCATTTATTAGGTTTTTTTTCCACATTTAATTCAGATGCCATAAAGGATGCTACGCTATACAAGGGTGGTATTCCAGCCCAGTTTGGAGGTAGAATTTCTTCGGTTATGGATATCAGTATGTTGGATGGTAATAATAAGAAGTTTGCTGCTGAGGGTGGTTTAGGGCTTATAGCATCCAGATTAAAGTTAGAAGGTCCCATTGTTAAAGATAAAAGTTCTTTCATGTTGAGTGGGAGAAGAACGTATGCCGATCTGTTTCTTAAGCTTTCTAAAGATGAGACCGTCAACAAAAGTAAACTCTATTTTTACGATCTGAATGCCAAAATGAATTATAAGATTAATGACCGCAATACGTTGTATTTATCAGGTTATTTTGGGAAAGATGATTTAGGTTATTCCGATTTATTTGGTTTTGATTGGGGAAATGCAACAGCTACTGTTCGATGGAACCATGTATTGAATAATCAATTATTTAGTAATACAACATTGATTTACAGTGATTTCACCTATAATGTAAACGTAAATAATGATGATTCCGACTTTACTATAGCTTCCAAAATCAGAAATTGGAATTTAAAACAAGACTTTTCTTATTACCCTAACAATAAACACACGTTGAAATTCGGGGTGAATGTATTAAATCAAAATATAGAGCCTGCTAGCCTAAATGCAAACGAGGAATCAGCGGTGAATTCTATCTTCGTTGATGACAGAAAAGGTATTGAGGCTGCTGCTTATGTTTCTCATGAGTGGAAACCATCAGAAAAATTATCGATGATCTATGGCCTGAGGTTGAATGATTTCATGGTTCAAGGTCCAGGTACATTCTATGAATTTGATCAGGATGGTGAAGCTGTATCCGAAAATACCTATGATGGATCCATTATCAAACATTATTTTAATATTGAACCAAGACTTTCACTTGCCTATTTAATGAGTCCTGCTCATAGTATTAAAGCAAGTTTTAATCGAATTGCTCAAAACTTACATCAGTTAACAAACACTACATCAAGTTTGCCAACAGATCAATATGTAGTCAGCAGCTTAAACATCAAACCTCAAATCGCAGATCAGGTAGCCTTAGGGTATTTCAGAAATTTTTCTAATAATAGTTATGAGTTTTCAGTAGAAAGCTATTATAAATTTATGGCCAATCAAATTGATTTTAGAAATGGTGCAGACTTGCAAGCCAATAAATATTTCGAAGGAGATTTGTTAAATGGCATTGGTCGTGCATACGGAGTTGAATTTTTATTGAGAAAGAATAAAGGGAAGTTGAATGGCTGGGTGAGTTATACTTTAGCTCGAAGTGAACGACAGTTTGATGAGATTAACGACGGAAACTGGTATGCGTCCAGACAAGATCGTACACATGATGTATCTGTAGTAGGTATTTATCAAGTAAGTCCACGCTGGAGTTTAGGGGCAACCTTTGTTTATAATACGGGGAATGCCATTACTTTCCCAAGTGGGAAGTATCAGGTTGATGGGACCACGATGTTCTATTATACGGAGCGAAACGGTTATCGTATGCCTGCGTACCACCGATTAGACTTATCTGCAACCTATGAGCCTAAAATTCAAAATAAGCAATTCAATTCAAGTTGGTCATTTGGATTATACAATGCCTATAATCGGAAGAATGCTTACATCATAGATTTTAGAGAAAATGAACAGAATCCCAATGTTACGGAAGCCTATAAAATCGCATTATTTGGTATTATACCATCCATCACCTGGAATTTTAAATTTTAAAAGACTATGAAATCATTATATATAGGAATTTTATCCATTCTGTTCCTGATTTTTACCGCTTGTGAAGAGAAAATAGAAATAGATTTAAATGCTGTCAATCCCAAAGTTGTTATTGAAGCTCATCTTAAAAATACGAATCGATTACAAGAAATTTTTGTAACAAGAACTGTCAATTTCGATGAGAGAAAACCTTTCGAGGCTATTGAAGATGCAAATGTTGTGGTTAGAACAAATAACGGAAGAGTATATTCATTTATTTCAGCGGGAAATGGTCGCTATATTCATAATAATATGACTCTTAACGAACAGAATACTTACACTTTAGAAGTCAGTGTGGAGAATGAAGTCTATACCGCAACTTCCAATATGCCATCCTTTGTAGAAATTGATTCGTTAGGAATAACCAAAGAGAATATATTTAATGAGACCTATTATTTTGTAAACCTGAAATTTCACGATATAGCGAATGTACCTAATTATTATTTGTACACTATGTCTGTCAATGACCAACCATTTAAATTCAATGCGGTGTTTTCTGATAAGTTTAATGATGGGTTGAATGTTACCCATCAGCTGGGAGGCAATGATTTAACGTTGATTTCGGGCGATCAGATAAAAATTAGAAGACATTTGATAGCAAAGGACGTTCATAAATATTGGTCAGATTATCAATCCACCAATCCAGGTAGTGCATCACCAGGCAATCCTACTAGCAACATCAGTAATGGAGCATTAGGGTATTTTTCTGTCAGCAACGTAAAAGAATATTCTGTAGAAATTCAAGATCAATCTGAAGAATTGGATGCAGGAATAAAAGTCAGTAGAATTAAAAGAGTTGGAAATTAAATCCTTTATTCTTTAAAAACTCCAACGCTTTAGGCAAAGCATATTGAAGATTTTCAATCGCTTTGATGTTATCATGAAAGACGATAATACTACCACTGCGTGTATAATCAATGCAATATTTCAAACATTGCTCTTTCGAAATACGAGCATCATAATCACCTGTCAATACATCCCACATGATGATACGATATTTTCTATGTAGAGTTTTATATTGCGGATAAGACATTTTCCCATAGGGAGGTCTAAAAAGGGGAGTATTTGTCAGTTCTTGACACTTTTCGATATTCTCGATATAAACATCAAACGGCTGCTTCCAACCTTTCAAATGGTTGAAGGTATGATTTCCTACCGCGTGCCCTTCATCCAATATCCGTTGAAAAATCTCTGGATATTTCCTGACATTATCACCCACACAAAAGAATGTTGCTTTTACTTCATATTCCCTTAAACAGTCTAATACCCAATGGGTGATTTCAGGTATTGGGCCATCATCAAAGGTTAAATAAATATTATTTTTTTGATTTTTTATCCGCCAAATAGCTTTAGAATAAACTGACTTAAATAGTAAGGGTGGACGAACGATATGCATCTTGCAATAATGAGTAATTTATGTCAAATTTAAATAAGTATTCTTATTTGAACGAAAAATATTCCAAAAGATGCGTCGTATTTTCAGCTATTTTAACTTGAATCAGCGAGAGCGTACCGGACTGATAGCCTTACAGATTCTCCTTTTTGTATTTTTACTTCTAAGCTTCTTAATTCCAATTTTTCAAAAAAGACAGCCCATAACCTATGAATTAATTCAATGGGAATCAGATACGGTTCAAAAGTATGCAGAAAGCATTTCTAGTCCTTCAGCCACTCGAACTAAGCCAGCCACAACAATTTCTTATTTCTATTTTGATCCTAATATATTAACAAAACAAGAGTGGATGCGCTTGGGTATAAGCGAAAAGCAAGCTCAAGTTATTTTAAATTATGTCCAGAAAGGCGGACGTTTTCGCAAGAAGGAAGATTTGTTTAAAATCTATTCCTTATCTAAACAAGAGGTAGAACGCTTGCTCCCTTATGTTTCAATAGCAGAAACTCTCCCAAACCAAATTCCAAACATTTATAAACCAAGTCATTCCAATCCTATAAAGCCAAAAGAACTTCTAGCCATCAACATCAATCTGGCTGATTCTCTTCAATTTGAATCGCTTCATGGAATAGGACCTGCCTATGCCAGAAGAATTATCAATTTTAGAGAGGCATTAGGAGGCTTTTACAACATTCAACAGTTAAAAGAGGTGTATGGTATTCCTGCGGAACTCATTGATCATTTAGCCCCTCAATTACAAATTCAAGGACATGATCTTCGAAAAATAATTATTAATCAATCCAGTACAGACGAATTGGGTAAACATCCTTACATCAAGTATAAACGTGCCAAATTGATAGTCGCTTACCGCAATCAACACGGTTCTTTTCAATCCATAGAGGATTTGAAAAAGATACATTCTTTAGATGATGATTTTTTTACTAAAATTGAGCCATATTTAGATTTTAGCTTATAACATTGATGGAAGAAAAACTAAAAGCCATAATACGAGATGTGCCGGATTTCCCTTCACCAGGGATTGTGTTTAAAGATATTACACCCTTATTGCAACATGCAGACTTAGTTAATTTGGCTATCGAGCAATTTGTAGAGCAGCTTCAAGACGTGGAATTTGATGTCATCGCAGGTATAGAGAGTAGGGGGTTCTTATTCGGATTTCTTTTGGCACAACGATTAAATAAACCATTTATTCCCATTAGAAAACAAGGGAAATTGCCATACCACACTATTTCAGAATCCTATAAGTTAGAATATGGTCAAGCCACCATCGAGATTCATGAAGATGCTTTTCCTGCGGGAACGAAAGTGTTAATTCACGATGATCTATTAGCTACTGGAGGAACCGTAGTAGCAGCTAGTAAATTAATTGAGAAACTTCAAGGCGTAGTAGCGGCATATTGCTTTGTCATTAGCTTGGATTTTTTAAATAGCGTAGGACGCTTATCTCGATTTTCTGATAAGGTATTCTCCTTAATTCATTATGAGGATTAATAGAACAACCTAAAAACAAAAACAGGGAGTTTATGATGAATAAACTCCCTGTTTTATTTTATTTCTATAACCTATGCTTAGAAATTTCCTTGCACTTTATAATAGTTTTCTCCCATTACTTGAACATCTTGGTTCTTTTCCAACAAGTAAAAACTCCCTTTTTCATAAACTAGAAATTCTGATGTCTGATAAAGTTTGTTTTTAATCTGTTTTTCAATACTTATCATGTTTGGATTACCCAAACTATCTAATTTTATTCGAACACATGATAAATCCGACTTTGGATCTAGAAAATGGTACTCCACTATTTGATCGATAGTATCCACTTCAATTTGTCCTGCATAAGCCGGTTTATTTAAATCGATGTTCTTAAAACTTGCAAATTCAGCATCCCAATCCGAAATAGTTAATTTCTTTGTTTCTTCCTCTTGATCTTTAAAGACTGTTTTTTCAATTTGGGGGTTTAGTTTCTTCAAACTATCAATTTCCCCTTGAATGAATTGAGGGATATCAAAGTAGGTTGAATTCGCATGCTTTTGTTCAGTTGATTCCTTCGAATCTTGGCAAGAGAAATTCAAAGCACTTATAAAAATAACTGCTAGACCTATTTTTGCTAATGTATTAATAGACCAATACATCCCCAGTCATTTCTATAGGAATATTTAAATCCATCAATTTTAATACTGTTGGAGCAATATCACCCAATTTACCATCCTTAATATGTTTGAAATTATCATCTATTAACACACAAGGTACTAAATTCGTAGTATGCGCGGTGTTGACTGATCCATCTTCATTCAGCATATATTCGGAATTTCCATGGTCTGCAAGAATAATGAATGAATAGCCGTTGTTTAATCCTGTTTCTACCACTTGTTTGGTACATTGGTCTACTTTTTCTACCGCTTTTACCACTGCATCGAAAACTCCTGTATGACCTACCATATCTGGATTTGCAAAATTTAGACAGATAAAATCAGGACCATTTGCTTGCATATCTTCACAGATAGCATCAGTAATTCCTTGTGCGCTCATTTCAGGTTGTAAATCATATGTTGCCACTTTTGGTGATGGTATTAACAAACGACGTTCACCATCAAAAGTTTCTTCACGTCCACCTGAAAAGAAAAAGGTTACATGCGGGTATTTTTCAGTTTCGGCAATTCGAACCTGTGTTTTATTTTGTAAGAAAAGAGCTTCACCTAAAGTTTGCGTCAAATTATCCTTATGAAAAACAACTTTTACATTCTGGAAGGTTTCATCGTACGAAGTCATCGTGATGTAGTACAATGGAAGCGGTTTCATATCGTATTCCGGGAATGCTTGCTGCGTTAATGCGATGGTGATTTCGCGACCACGGTCTGTACGGAAATTATAACATATCACTACATCGCCTTCCTGAATTATCGCTTTAGGGTTTCCTAGTCCATCAACTAAAACCACTGGTTTAAAAAATTCATCGGTTACTTCTGCAGCATAAGATTGTTCAATCGCTGCTTCTAAATCGGTGATAGGTGTGCCCGTTCCTTTTGTTAAGAGATCATAAGCCAATTTAACCCGTTCCCAACGATTATCTCTATCCATAGCATAGTAACGTCCTATTGCCGAAGCTATCGTACCTACAGAAGTTTTTAAATGCTCATTAAGTGAATGAATATAGCCTAAGCCCCCGTTTGGATCCGTATCACGACCATCTAAGAAGGCATGAATAAAAACTTGATCATTTGTTAATTCCGCTGTTTTTGCGGCATCACATAAAGCTTTCAAGTGATTAATATGGGAGTGAACACCTCCGTCAGAAACCAAACCTATAAAATGAATGTTTTTTTGATTCGATTTTGCATAATCGAAAGCCGCCTGAATGGTTGGATCTACCGTAAAAGCTCCTTCTTGAGCAGCTTTATTGATTCTTCCTAATTCTTGATATACGGTACGACCAGCACCTAAATTCATATGACCAACTTCCGAATTTCCCATTTGTCCCGCAGGCAATCCTACGGCCTCACCCGAAGCTTCTAATTTGGAATTTGGATAGGTTGCAAGTAAATAATCTAAAAAAGGGGTTTGTGCAGCTAAAACAGCATTTGAATTATCATCTTTTCCGTAGCCTAATCCATCCAGGATTAATAATGCTACTTTTTTTTGCTCAGAACTCATTACACAAATATACTTTATATTCATGAAATTCAATATAATTGCTGCTAAACCATTCTTGCATTATTTTACGGTAGGTATTGGCATAATTTTAGATATATGAAAAGATGATAATTCAATTCTTATCAGTTAATTTTTAAATAATAGTTAAGGTATAAAAGCAGGTATGGTTATGGAGTGGGGTTTTATTTGGAGAAAATTTGGTTTATTGAGTTTCTTGATTTTAATATCATCTGTATTAAAATTGAGTTATGCTCAATTAGATCCAACTAGTGAAATCCTCGAAGCATTAAAAAGTGGCCATGCGAAAGACATCGCAAAATATTTTAACAGCAATTTATCACTTTCCCTAAAAAGTGATGCCGGACATTATTCTAAATTTCAAGGGGAAATGATCTTAAGTGATTTTTTTCGTTCCAATAAAACTTCCGAAGTAAAGTTGATTCAACGTACTAATAAGAGTAATAACAGTTATTATATGGTTTGCCAATTGAAAGCAAATCAAAAAGGTTATCGGGTATTTGTTAAATTTAATATCCTTGATGGTGAACCAAAAATTACGGAGTTTAGGATTGATTAATGTTCAAAATTATCCTCAGAAGTTTTCATTTCAACTATTTTTTCTTCATCTTCGCTTAATTTTAAGTTGATAAATGGATAAATCATTCAAAGAAAAACTTATACTTTTCGTTAAAGAGGCTCTGGCAGAAGATGTTGGCGATGGGGACTATACTACCTTATCTACTATTGATGTTGCGCAGCAAGGTGAAGCACAATTATTAGTTAAGGATACTGGAATTTTAGCTGGAGTAGAAATTGCTGTAGAAATATTTAAATATTTAGATGTACAAATGATTGTGGAGACATTGCTTCATGATGGTGCTACAGTCAAACATGGAGATATAGCGTTCCGTGTTCGTGGTAAAATTCACGATATTTTAAAAGGAGAACGCTTAGTGTTGAATATCATGCAGCGAATGTCTGGAATTGCTACCCAAACCTCTCACTATGTTGCAGCTCTTGCTGGAACGAATACAAAAGTTTTAGATACCAGAAAAACAACCCCATTATTACGATTTCTTGAAAAAAGAGCAGTAGAGATAGGAGGAGGAGTAAACCATCGTTTTGGGTTGTACGATATGATATTAATTAAAGATAATCATGTGGACTATGCCGGAGGTATTACTTCAGCAGTTTCCCGAGCATTTAACTATAAAAAAGAACATCATTTGTCTATTCCAATTGAAGTAGAAGTTCGAAATTTTGATGAATTAAATCAAGTATTGGCTTTGGCTCCGGTGGATCGTGTAATGTTTGATAATTTTACCCCAGAACAAGTGGCTGAAGCGGTTTCATTAGTCAATGGTCGCTTAATTACCGAAGCTTCTGGAGGAATTACCTTATCAACTATACGAGCTTATGCCGAAGCAGGAGTGGACTATGTTTCTGTTGGAGCATTAACTCATGCAGTAAAAAGCTTAGATTTAAGTTTAAAAGCAAAACTAATTTAGTAAATTGTTGGACATGATATCAATTTACCTAGTTGGCATTGTCATATTAGCCTATGTTTTTGGTTCCATACCTACTGCTGTTTGGTTTGGCCAAGCATTTTATGGTGTTGACGTTCGCGAATATGGAAGTGGTAATGCTGGAGCTACCAATACTTTCCGGGTACTAGGAAAGAAACCAGGTATCATCGTCATGTTTGTGGATATTTTAAAAGGTTGGACTGCGACCAATTTACCTTACTTACTCGATAGCAGTGTTATCGGGAATCATGATGCTCCCCAATTTGTCAATTTTCAATTAGCATTAGGTGTTATTGCCGTATTAGGACATCTCTTTCCTATTTTCGCTGGCTTCCGTGGTGGTAAAGGCGTAGCGACCTTATTTGGTATGGTGCTGGCTATTCATTGGCCTGCTGCATTAATGTGCGTCTCTGTATTTCTCTTCATACTCCTTGTTACCCATTACGTCTCTTTAAGCTCCATTATGGCGGGCTTTACTTTTCCTTTCAGTGTTGCATTTATTTTTAAAACTACAGTACCCGCTATATTACTTTATGGTATAGCTATTTGTGCATTGATTTTAGTGACGCATCAAAAAAATATTGAAAGGCTTTTGAAAGGGCATGAATCCAAGATTTATTTATTCAAAAGGAAACAATCTGGATAATCTGCTGTTTTTTATAATCTCGCCTTTTTAATTTATTAGTTGGAATAGATATTTTTATATAATATTTGAAGTAATTAAACTTTTGGGTACAAGTTTTGTTTAGTATCTGAATTGAATATAGACATTGGAAAAACATTAAGATATTTTTTATGAAAAGGATTTTTAAATATTCTGCGATGCTATTGATGGGGGCCACTTTAGCAGCCTGCGCGACTTCTGCGATCACAGGAAGAAAATACTTGAAATTAGTAGATTCTAAGCAGATTAATGATCAAGCCGCCCTGGCGTATAAAGAATTTTTATCTGCCGGAAATACGAAAGTGGTTACGGGTACTGCTGCTGCTACCCAAATTAAACGTGTTGGGAATAATATAGCCATGGCTGCCAACAAATACCTGGCAGAACGTGGTTTAGCAGATCAATTTGATTTTAATTGGGAATTTAATTTGGTTCAAAGTGACGATGTAAATGCTTGGTGTATGCCAGGTGGTAAGGTCGCTGTATATACAGGGATTTTACCAGTAGCAAAGAACGATGCCGGATTAGCAACAGTAATGGGTCATGAAATTGCACATGCCATTGAAGAACATTCTGTCGCACAAATGTCCAATGCTTATGCAGCTCAAATGGGAGCGCAGGTATTAGGTGCCGCTGGTGCCATGTCCAATAGCAAAGCTATTGGTATTATCAACCAGTTTTATGGAATTGGTTATCAGGTTCAATCCTTAAATTTCTCCAGGAAAGATGAATTGGCTGCAGATAAGGCGGGTTTAATATTGATGGCTATGGCAGGATATGATCCGCGTGAATCAGTAGCTTTTTGGGAACGTATGGCTCAAGGAAAAACTGGTGCTTCAGCACCTGAATGGTTAAGTACCCACCCAAGCGATGCCAGAAGAATTTCACAATTGCAATCCTTGATACCTGAAGCATTAAAATACTATAAAAAATAACAGCAGTTGAATGATATTAAAGAGCCGGCATTAGTCGGCTTTTTTTATGCTTAAAGCTGACTAAAAATATTAATCAAGCTTTCTATTTCGTTAATACCTTCCTAAATATCGAAATAATTCATTTCCAACTGTTACTATTTCTTTCTTTTGACGACATATAAGTAAAATGTTAAATGTTTATGGAATTAAAAATCAGTAACCTCAGTAAAACCTATCCTAACGGTGTTAAAGCATTAGACCAAATCAATTTAACCATAGGGCCTGGAATGTTTGGTTTATTAGGGCCAAACGGAGCTGGGAAATCTTCGCTTATGCGCACTATTGCCACCTTACAAAGTCCAGATATTGGTGAACTCACTTTTGGGGATATCAATGTTCTTCAAGATAAAAATCAACTTCGAAAAGTCTTAGGTTATTTACCACAAGAATTTGGAGTCTATCCAAATATGTCTGCTGAAGATTTACTGAATTACTTTGCTGATTTGAAAGGTATTTCCAATAGACAAGAACGTAGAACAATCGTAGATAAAGTGTTAGAAATTACCAATTTAAGTTCGTTCCGTAGAAATAGTGTAAGTGGCTATTCAGGAGGGATGAAACAACGATTTGGAATTGCTCAAATGCTATTAAATAATCCTAAATTAATTATTGTCGATGAACCTACAGCAGGTTTAGATCCGGCAGAAAGACATCGTTTTTTGAATGTATTACGTGAAATTGGTGCAGAACATACAGTCATATTTTCAACACATATTGTGGATGATGTGCGAGATCTGTGCCATGAATTAGCCATTATGAATGCTGGAAAGGTATTATTTCGAGGAACTACACAAGAAGGAACTGCGAAATTACTTGGAAAGATATGGACAAAACGAATTGACCGAGCTGGATTTGAACAGGAAAATGCCATGCATAACATTATATCCTCTAATTATAATCCGGATAACAGTTTAAATATTCGGGTTTGGAACGATACTCAACCTAATGACACGTTTTCAGAAGCGAAGCCCATATTAGAGGATGTTTATTTTGTAGCCTTAAAAGCCGAAAAAATCCATGTTTAGTGCCATTTTTTCTTTTGAAATAAAACGCTGGTTGAAGCAACCTGTGTTTTATGTGTATTGTGCTATTTATTTTGCTTTGGCTTATTTCACAGGATTATCCAGTCTAGGTGCTTTTGATGCGGTTACGACTACGACGGATACACCAGTTTACATCAATGCCCCTATAAACATTGCTGGTTTTTTCAATTCCTTTTCTACGCTTATTTATTTTCTCTTGCCAACCATTATTGGCGCCTCGGTCATGAGAGATTATATGTATCAAGTGCACCAGGTATTGTTTTCTTATCCATTGAATAAATTTACCTACTTATCTGCAAAATTTTCCAGTTCCTTTTTAATTGTCACCTTTATTGCCCTGTTATGTGCTTTTGGTTTCTTTGCCGCTCAATTTTATCCAGGTATAAATGTCAAATTATTAGGTCCTCATAATTTACAAGCCTATTTAGAAGGATTTTTAGCGACTATTATTCCCAATTTTTTATTGTTCGGAAGTATGATTTTCGCTTTGGTCACCTTTACGAGAAGCATTTATGTGGGCTTTGTTTTTGTTATTATCCTCATGTTACTTCAAACCATGTTGGATGTCGCGAATGCAAATGTAGATAACCGCTATTTAGTAGCTTTATTAGATCCTTTTGGATTTGAAGCCATCATGTACCATACCAAGTATTGGAGCATAGAAGAGCAAAACACGAATTTATTGCCTATTAAAGGAGTGTTGCTATATAACCGATTGATCTGGTCATCAGTAGCCATCCTTATTTTAGGAGCCGTTTATTATACCTTTTCTTTTTCTCAAACTGGATTTAAATGGAAAAATAATAAGAAAGGTGAATCGGTTTCCAAGAACAATTTTGGAAATATCATTCGAATCAATTTACCTCAAGTTTCTATTAATTATTCCTTTTGGAATAATTTGAAATTGAGTTTTAGATTGTCTCAGGTAGATTTTAAATTTTTAATCCGTAATTGGACCTTTTATATTCTATTATTTATTGCTTTCCTATTCACACTGCTCGTCATCAATATGACTGGTGAATTATATGGCACAAAGACTTATCCAGTAACTTGGCAAATGTTGAATGCTACTTCAGGTATATATGGGTTTTTCTCGCAGATTATGATCTTGCTTTTTTCAGGTATGTTGATTCAACGTGCTCGAATGAGTAATATTAATTTATTGGTTGATGCGACAGCTGTACCTGATTGGGTTCTTTTATTATCCAAAGCGTTAGCCTTGTATAAATTGATGTTATTGGTGTTTGCAACAAGTTTGTTAAATGCGGTGATTTACCAACTGTATAATGGGTTTTATGATCTGGAAATAGGACATTACCTATTCGAATTATTTGTTTTAGGCTCTGTTAAAGCGATCTATATGATCTTATTTAGTTTGCTGATTAACAGTTTTTTCAAAAACTATTTTGTTGGTTTTATTTTAGGTTTGTTTGTTCTTATTGGCACTCCCTTGCTGACCAAGATTGGTATTGAACAGGATATATTTTTACTGAATTCCGATCCAGGATATAATTATTCAGACATGAATGGATACGGCACTTTAAGGCATTACCTCTATTATAGACTTTATTGGTTTTTGTTGGCTGGAGTATTCTTTATTATCACACTGCTATTATGGCGTAGAGGAATTGTCGTGTCTGTTAAAGAACGCCTGAAGGTTGCTGCTAAGCGAATGAATGTTTCTATTGTTTTGCCTCTAATTGTCTTTGTCGTTGCATTTTTAGGTTTAGGCTATGGAATTTACTATCTAAATAATGTTGCAGAGCCTTACCGGTCTAGTCAAGATTGGGAGCTTTTACGGGTTCAATATGAAAAAAAATATAAACGTTACGAATCTTTACAAGAACCTAGGTTAACTCAGGTTTTCGTCAAAGTGGATTTAGATCCATTGAAGAGGCAGCTTCAAGTCAATGGTGATTTTATTTATAAAAATAAATCAGCTAATCCCATCGATACCTTATTTATGAATCTTTCAGAATCAGTAATAACAGAAGTTAGTTTTTCTCAAATAGCAAAAGAAGTGTTGACTGATAAAGACCTACAAGTAAAAGTGTTTGCTTTGGAAAAAAGCTTACTTCCTGGAGATAGTATTAAAATCAATTATGCTATCCAGAATAAGCCGAATAATTTCTTGTATGATCAATCCCCAGTTAAGGGAAATGGAACATTTATAGATAATTCTATGTTTCCTACTTTAAAATATTCCTCTGCTTTTGAATTAGACAATAATACGATACGAGCAAAATACGATCTTGCAGCCAAAACTAGAATGCCTGATCCTAGAGACAGTACCCAATTAAAAAACACGTATATCTCTCAAGATGCCGATTGGATTGATTTTGAAGCTATCGTGAGTACGGCTGCAGATCAAACGGCTATTGCTCCAGGTTATCTTCAGAAAGAATGGTCCAAAGATGGAAAACGATATTTTCATTATAAAATGGATGCACCTATATTGAATTTCTATTCTTTTGTGTCGGCTCGATATGAAGTAAAAAAAGAATCTTATAAGGGCAGGAGTTTGGAAATTTATTATCACCCAAGTCATACTTACAATCTAGATCGGATGATGGCATCGATGAAAAAATCCTTGGACTACTATGAACCAAATTACAGTCCATACCAATTTAAACAGATGCGCGTCATCGAGTTTCCTCGAACCAAAGGTACTTTTGCCCAAGCTTTTGCGAATACCGTTCCTTTTTCTGAAGGTATTGGATTCATAGCCAAAGTAGATGAGGATGATCCAAAAGCGGTGGATTATGCTTACACGGTAGTATCGCATGAATTTGCACATCAATGGTGGGCACATCAAGTTATTGGAGCAAACGTTCAGGGATCTACTATGCTTTCCGAATCATTGGCAGAATACAGTTCTTTAAAAGTTTTAGAAAAAACCTATGGCAAGGATCAAATGCGTCGGTATTTGAAAGAGGCCTTAGATTCCTATTTATTAGGTCGTGCTTCTGAGCATTTAGGTGAGAGTGCATTAATGTACAATGAGGGGCAATCGTATATCCATTACAATAAAGGTTCTATGGTCATGTATGCGATGAGTGAATTGATGGGAGAGGATAAATTTAATGATTTTTTGAAATCGTATATCCAAAAAACGGCTTTTCAAAATCCTCCTTATACCACTGCTATTGAGTTTGTTGATCTATTGAAAACCAAGGTGCCGGATTCATTATCCTATGCCATTAAGGATATGTTTGAAACCATTACCTTGTACGATAATTATGTCCAAGATGTAGCAGTTAAAGAAACAGCTGCTGGAAAATTTGAAGTAAGCCTAAATTTTGTGGTTTCGAAATATAGAAGCGATGCAAAAGGTAAAAAAAGTTTTGCAGATCAAGACTCTTTATCCTTATCAGAACAAGTAAAAGATAAAACGTTAAAATCATTGCCATTAAATGATATCATAGAAATAGGGGTATTTGCTGAAGATAAGAAAGAAGGAAAACACCTGTTAGAACAACCTATATTACTGAAGAAAGTGAGAATTAATAAAATCAATAATTCCATTAAACTGTTGTTGGATCAAAAACCAACGTTTGTTGGGGTTGATCCATATAATAAATTGATTGATACCGACTCTGGTGATAATAGAAAAGATATTTAAAGATACTGATGAAAATTTATTCCTATACTTTAAATGATTATCAGCGTATCATGGAAATTTGGGATTCTGCTGTGTTAGCGACCCATCATTTTCTTGATCAGGACTATTTTTTAAAATTGAAAGAAATCATCCCAAATGAGTTCCTTCCCCAACTTGATTTATTTGTCATTGAGGATGAAGGCATTAAAGGATTTATGGCGATAGCATCAGATCGTTTAGAAATGCTGTTCGTAGATGGTTCAGCTCGAGGTAAAGGTTATGGCTCTCGGCTCTTGGCTTATGCTGTAAATGAACTAGGCGTAACTAAAGTCGATGTGAATGAGCAGAATGAGCAAGCTAGGCATTTTTATTTAGCCAAACATTTTGTAGTAGCCTCAAGAACGGAAAAGGATAGTTTGGGTTATGATTATCCTATATTAAAGTTATCTTTGCGAAGCAAAAGCTAAGCTATATTTGAACATGCATATTCAAGATTTAATAATAAAAGATAAATCAGAAATTAGGTTGGAAGATGTTTTTTTATCAGCTGAAAATCTGAAACAGATTCAGCAATTGATTAAAGAACATCTGTATGTGGACGATCTTAAACAATATGGTTTACCAGTAACCCATAAGTTGCTGTTATTTGGAGCTTCGGGATGCGGAAAAACAACCACAGCAAAAGCTATTGCGAATACGCTTGGTAAACCTTTGATCATATTAAATCTTAGCAATGTAATTAATTCCAGAATTGGTGAGACTTCACAACATTTGAAACAAGTGTTTGACCGTGCTGTACGAGATAAAGCTGTTTTATTTTTGGATGAGTTTGATCAAATAGCGAAGTCTAGGGGAGAAGATGATCAAGATGTAGGGGAGATGAGGCGATTAGTGAATACGTTAATTCAATTAATTGATTATTTCCCAGAAGACTGTGTCTTAATTGCAGCGAGTAATCATGTGCAAATTATTGACCCTGCTATTATTAGAAGGTTTCAAATTCGTATTGCTTATGAATTACCAAATCAAGAAAGCTTGGATGAATATTATGATGCAATATTACATAAATTTCCAGCAGATTTACATCCGGAATATAGGAAATACGATATTTCTTATGCTGAAGCTAAGGATTATGCTTTTTCCGTAGTCAAAGGAAAATTACTGCTAAAATTGGAAGCAAAAGTGTAGGATTCGTTAATATTATATCATACAGACCTAGAAGGCTAGTTCCACTTTATTTATTATATAAAGGTAGAACTAGCCTTTTTTTGTAAATAACCTTTTAAATTTTAAAATTTCCCCTTTTTCCATCTTTATGTAATTCTCCAACGTAGGCAACAAGGCTTGCCTTATATTTTTTTGCAAATCATCAGGATCTCCATCGGATCTTAATCGAATTTTTTCATACCATATCCGTCTAAGGTCCAAAGGAGATCCGAAGGAGATCCTGTAGAGTGCAGATAATCACTAACATAAATCTTTTAAAAATATAACTCAAAATACCACTTTAGCTTAGCTTGTTTCAGAATGATGCAGGATTAGGGTTTAAAATGTATAGCACAAAAAAAACCGTCAAGAATAGATCTTGACGGTCTTGCTATATTTTATTTTTGACTTTCTGTTCGGTCAAAGATTATTTATACATGGCTTCACGTTGCGCTTGAACAGCCTCTGATTTAATATATTCATCATAGCTCATCAATTTATCGATAATACCTTTTGGCGTTAATTCAATAATTCGATTAGCAACGGTTTGAGTTAATTCATGATCTCGGGATGTAAATAACATGGATCCTCTAAAATCAGTCATTCCGTTATTCAATGCCGTGATGGATTCCAAATCCAGGTGATTGGTAGGTTCATCAAAGATTAGGAAGTTGGCACCTTGTAACATCATGCGAGAAAACATACAACGCATTTTTTCTCCTCCGGAAAGTACAGAACATTTTTTTAGTACTTCTTCACCTGAGAATAACATTTTGCCTAAAAATCCACGAATAAATTGTTCGTCTGCATCAGGTTTAGTGGTATAATCCCTTAGCCAATCAATTAGATTGTCTGTTTTACCTTCGAAAAAGTTGGCGTTTTCAATCGGCATATCCGCTGGAGTAATGGTAATTCCCCATTTGAATTCACCTTTAAAATCCTGGTCTCTTCCGCATAAAATATTATAGAAGGCAGTCGTAATTAAGTTGTTTTCTGCTAATACAGCGATTTTATCGCCTTTATTAATCATGAAACTGATATCCTTAAAATACACCTCTCCATTGACCGTTTTTCCTAGTCCTTCCACGTTCAAGATTTGATCCCCAGGTTCACGATCCATCATGTTGAACATGATCGCTGGATATTTTCTGTTGGAAGGTTTAATTTCTTCAATATTGATTTTGTCCAAGGCTTTCTTACGAGAAGTCGCTTGTTTCGACTTGGAAGCATTTGCTGAGAACCTACGGATGAACTCCTGTAGTTCTTTAACCTTATCTTCCATTTTCTTGTTTTGGTCCGAACGTTGTTTTAATGCCAATTGAGAAGACTCATACCAGAAGCTATAGTTACCTGTATAAATAGACATTTTACCAAAATCGATATCGACAATGTGCGTACACACGGCATCCAGGAAGTGACGGTCGTGAGATACAACCAATACGATAGCTTCATAAGATGCTAAGAAATCTTCCAACCATGCAATGGTATTGATATCCAAATCATTGGTAGGCTCATCGAGAATTAAAATGTCTGGATTACCAAAAAGTGCTTGAGCTAATAATACCCTTACCTTTTCGTTACCATCTAATTCTTTAACTTGTTTATAATGGGAAGCTTCTTTAATACCTAAATTACTCAATAAGGTGGCGGCATTATTTTCGGCATTCCAACCGTCCATTTCTGCAAAAAGACTTTCTAATTCCCCTGCACGCTCTCCGTCTGCATCCGAGAAATCTTCCTTCATATAGATCTCGTCTTTTTCCTTCATAACCTTATAAAGTTCTTGATTTCCCATCATCACGGTTTCGATAACAGAGAACTCATCAAATTCATAATGGTTCTGTTTTAATACAGACATTCTTTCCCCAGGTGTAAAAGCTACAGAACCTGAAGTAGGATCAACTTCACCGGATATAATTTTTAGAAATGTAGACTTACCAGCACCATTAGCACCAATAATACCATAACAATTTCCAGTAGTAAATTTTAAGTTAACATCTTCGAAAAGGATACGTTTGCCAAATCGAAGGGATAAATTAGAAACATTAATCATGGCGCAAAGATACAGTTTATTCTTGACATAAAAAGTTGATGGAAGCAATAGAATATGCTTTATACTAAGGACATTATTGTTATGTTTTCAATAAAAAATATATAAGTTGGATTCGTGTGAAGAATAAGTTAAAAAAATAAGGGTAATAAATACAATGCTAAAATGTAAATATCATTTGTACGAGAGGTTTATTTTAAAAATGAGGAACTCACAGTTCTACTTGGAATATTATTTTTCTAGCCAAATTTTATTTAAATAAGGTGGCTTAAAAATTAGATTAAATAATCATCTATGAAATAGACAGATTTTTAATGACTGTATCCTTACTTAAAATTATTTCATTTTATGTTATTTTTTTTATTTTAGAAAAAAATAGTTAGTGATGTGGAGTATTTGTTCACTTTACAGCATTAGCTCCAGTAATAGTTGGTTATAAATAGAATAATGCTTTGTATTGAAAAACTTTAATGGTTGGTATCCGAAACTTTTGAAGTTTAAGAATTTCAAATAAAAGTTGGAGAATATAAATATAACAACGGTGATGATTCAATAATTTATAACTCAAAAATCATTAGACTAAACAGATATATAAAATAATTAGAAATACATAGTAAATTAATCCTTAGTTCTCTTTCGAATGACTGTCCATAAATTTAATTTTCTCAAAGAATTAGTTGCAAGTCTATTAGTAATTTTCATACTAATTCCTTTAATTATTTTAGCACTTAATAGCAAAAATCTGATTTACGAAAACTATACATCCTATGATTTAAATTATCCAAGCCAAAAAGAATATTTAAATTATTTGTTTAGTGGATTTGGAATTTATGCAATTTTATTTTTATTTTTCAATCAAACTCCATATTTATTTATTCGATACGTTGTGCCGAAATACATTAAATTAACTTTTGTTAAAGAATGTGGCATTTATTTTTTACTTAATTGCTTAATTGTTTTGATTAGTGGATGGGGAGTGTTATTTTATTCAAACCCATGGACTCCTGATTATTTTTTTATTATATATATTCTAATATTATCAATAATCGTGATTTTGTTTAGAAATTTTGTTCTTAATTATTTATTGACAATTATTTTTGATTAATTTCTAATTGTTAATAAAATGGCTAGTTTACTTGATTGTATTTCTATATCTGTCAGTTCTGACCAACATACTTGGGGTAATTCTAGTAATAGTTAATGAGTGCTAAAACATATAGACACTAACCCCAAAAGAATTTTAAGATTCATACATTACATGTATACTACTCATCATTGTACTACAATAGACTTAATATACGACAACATAGATAATAATGCTGAAGCTTTACCTAAGTGTTTCAACTACATTTAAATCTATCTATCTTATTATTCATGATCAGTAAATTTAAATAAGGTAAGTAAAATGCCAATAGAGGAGTTAATATGGGGAGAGAGGTAAATTGAAAATTTGATTTAAGCATTGATATTCTAATCTGCAATTTTAGCTATAACAAAATATGTAATAACTAGAATAACAGTATGAAATATTTTATTTTTGTAAAAATCAAATTCCAATGTTCAGGCATACAGGGAAAGGCCGTTCTTACGTCCACAATCTTAAGTTGGCCTCATTATTATCTGCAGTAGCTGGATTAGTGAATATTTCAGGTATTCTTTCATTGGCTGTGTTCACCACCAATGTAACAGGTCATTTTGCAAATTTTTCAGAAGAACTTTTCCTCAGAGATTATAATACCGCATTGGTTTATTTGTATTATATTTTGTTTTTTCTACTTGGAGCTTTTTGTTCTAGTTTGATTGTCGAATTAGTTGCGAAATTTAAACGCATGTATTCTTATGTTATCCCAATAACATTAGAGATTGTTATTTTGGTTTTTGTAGGTTTCTCCGAAACATTGATAAAAGATTTCTCGGTACTCATTGCCTGTCTTTTATTATTTGCAATGGGTCTTCAAAATGCATTGGTGACTAGAGTTTCCAAATCAGTGGTTAGAACTACCCATCTTACTGGTTTATTTACTGATTTAGGCATAGAGTTAGCACAACTGATTTTCTATCGAGAAGCAGAAGACAAATTGAAATTGAGAAAGGCAATTTCTTTAAAACTAGTAATCATAGGTTCCTTTTTTACAGGTGGTGTAGTAGGAGGGTATTTGTACCTTCATTTCAATATAAAAACCTTGTTTTTAGCAGTGCTATTATTGTTGATTGCCCTATGGTATGATCGATTATTTGTACAATATCATTATATCATAAGAAAATTGTCTAGAAAGTATAATCTATTTACTCGGAATGTAGTTAATCCATGAGGGATCCCTTTTATTCTATTTGATACTTGTTGTGGATGTTAGTTAAAATCACTTAGAATGTGGTTTTCTGTTTGCATATTGTTGCTTTTTACTGTAATTCTTTTTTATTTGCTGTTTTGGTTAGTTTTAATGTGGATTATTTGGGTGTATTTGATGGAAATTATGCAGTTGGGTAGATATTGAATAGGAATATTTGAAAATCGTCTTTGATTTTAATGGATAGTTTGGGTTGTTAGAGTTGTGAATTGAAGTTTTTAGCAGGAATACTCAATTTAATGATCTAAATAAAACAGGTTTGCCCTATAATTTTGTTGTTGAGAATTAATAAATTGTTAAAAAGAAGCTGTTGATTTCGGTTTTTTTTAAAAAAAAGTAGTTTCTTTACAAATGATTAATGCTAAATAACTCTTTAAAACCGATAAATGAATAATTTTATTTCTACCCTTTCCAACCTCGTTTGGAGTGATGTTTTCATCTATTTATGTTTATTTACAGGACTTTATTTTTCGATTCGGACAGGATTTTTGCAAGTAACCTATATTAAGGATATGTTGCGATTGTTGTTTGCAAAGAAAAAGTCGAATGAGGGAATTTCTTCATTTCAGGCTTTTGCCTTAGCAATTTCGGGTCGCGTAGGGACAGGAAATATCATTGGAGTAGCAACCGCTATTTTTTATGGTGGTCCTGGTGCTGTGTTCTGGATGTGGGCAATTGCCTTTTTGGGTTCTGCTTCTGCTTTTGTAGAAGCAATGTTAGGTCAATTGTATAAGAAAAAGGATGGAACTGAATTTCGTGGAGGTCCGGCTTACTATATAGAAAAGGGTTTAGGTGTAAAATGGTATGCGGTATTATTTGCTGTGTTAACGATTGTTAGTGCAGGATTATTATTGCCAGGAGTACAAAGTAATGCCATAGCCTCTTCTATACAAAATGCTTTTGCTATCCCTGCAAATTATACAGGAATCGGTATAGTTGTGTTATTGGTTCTCATTATTTTTGGAGGAGTTAAACGTCTAGGATCCGTTGCAGAATTTGTAGTTCCGTTTATGGCAGGAGGCTATATATTAATGACATTAATTATCATTGGGATGAATTTTACGCAAATCCCAGCCGTATTTTCACTTATATTTAAGAGTGCTTTTAGTATAGACGCAACATTTGGAGGTATTATTGGTATGGCAATTTCCTGGGGCGTGAAACGAGGCATTTATTCCAATGAAGCAGGACAAGGTACAGCTCCACATGCAGCTTCAGCTGCTGAAGTTAGTCATCCAGCACAACAAGGATTAGTTCAAGCATTTTCTGTTTATGTAGATACCATATTTGTTTGTACAGCAACAGCATTAATGATTTTATTTACTGGAAAGTATAATGTGACTGCCGTTGATGCGGCAGGAAAAGCGACAACATTCATTCAAGAGAATATCCCTGGACTTGATTATAATGGATTTACACAAGCTGCGGTTTCTCACCACTTTCCGGGAATAGGGAATGGTTTTGTGGCTATTGCCTTGTTCTTCTTTGCATTTACCACGATTATGGCCTATTTCTATTATGCGGATACGAATATTGTGTATTTGATAAAAAATCCTAAGTATAGAAACATTGTTGGCTGGATTTTTAAAATTGTATTCTTGATTACGGTATATTTTGGTACTATCCGTACAGCCGATACCGCCTGGGCAATAGGTGATATAGGTGTTGGATTGATGGCTTGGACCAATTTAATCGCAATTTTGTTGTTAAGCAAAACAGCGATGAAGGTGTGGAATGATTATAAACGTAAAAGGAAACAAGGTGTTATAGATCCAGAATTTAATCCGACAGAAATAGGGATTAAAAATGCTGAATATTGGGAAAATAAGAAAGAGATATAATAATAATTGAATCAGATTTTCTAGACGATAAAAAAGGGGCTCATTAAATATCATTTCATGAGCCCCTTTTCTTTCCTTGTTATTGTAGGCCAAAACAAGTGGTTGCAAATAACAAAATAGCTGCCACTACTAATAGTAGAACTAAGGTTGTCAAAGGCGTTCTTTTCATGTTTATGTTTTTTTGCACTGGTGATTGAACTAAAGTTATGTATAATTTTTAATTAACTGATTAAATTTTATAGATTTAGGAATAAGTTAAATTTATTAATTTAATAAAGTATCTATATTCAAACTGATATTTAGGGAAATCACTTCCAATTGTTATCATTAAATTTGTTTCGAAGTTAATTTTGTAAAATGGTAAAAGGTAAGTTCTGGGCATTATTCCCATTAATATTTTTTGTGGTCGTATATTTTGTGGGCTCGTATAGTTTAGGTGATTTTTATGCATTGCCTGTTCTATTGGTTTTTATATTGTCGTTATTTGTTGCCTTTGCACAATACCCAAAGATTAGTTTTAACGAAAAGTTAGCGAATTTTGCAAAAGGAGCAGGGGATGAGAATATTTTAATTATGATTCTCATATTTTTATTGGCAGGGGCTTTTGGGCAATTATCCAAAGATATAGGAGCAATTTCATCCACGATTAATTTTTCTTTAACTTATATATCTCCAGGTGCTATAATAGCCGGTTTATTTTTAGTTGCCTGTTTTATTTCTACCTCTTTAGGCACCTCAGTAGGGACCATTGTTGCTTTGGCTCCAATTGCCGTTGGATTAGAGGATCATATTCCAGATGTGATGCCCATCGCTTTAGCTGCCGTTATCGGGGGGTCTATGTTTGGCGATAATTTATCATTTATATCGGATACGACCATTGCCGCAACTAGAACGCAACATGTGGGTATGCGGGAAAAGTTTAAAGTTAATTTTAAAATGGTCTTGCCAGTCGCTATATTGGTGTTTTTTATCTATTTGTTTTTAGGATGGCAATTGGTCTCGACAGGACATGCAATGGAAGTGGGAAGTTATGATTTAATCAAAATAGTTCCTTATGTCTTGGTGTTTGTATTAGCATTATTGGGCTTGAATGTGATTTGGACATTAGGAATTGGGATAATTTGTGCTACTATAATAGGCTTAATAACTCATTCTATTGATTTTTTAACTGTCCTTAGTTCCATCAATTCTGGTTTCGCAGGGATGTTGGAGTTGAGCGTACTTTGTTTAATTATAGGGGGCGTGGTTGGAATCATACGATCTAATGGAGGTATTGAATATTTGTTAAATCAAGTTACTAGACGAGTTAATTCTAAGAGAAAAGCCGAATTAGGAATAGCTTTCTTAGTGAGTTTAGTGAATTTAGCCATTGCAAACAATACCATTACCATCATCATAGTAGGTCCAATAGCAAAAGATATTTCAGATAAGAATGGATTGAGTGGGCCTAGGGTGGCTAGTATATTAGATACGGTATCTTGTTTTATTCAGGGTCTAGTTCCATATGGCGCACAGCTTTTAGCAGCTTTAGCTGCAGCGAATTTAGTGCTAAGGGATAAGCAACAAGAACTGCTTTCACCTGTAGAAGTGATGCAATATTTATACTACCCCTTTTTGATAGGAATTGTAACTTTTTTATATATCCTGTTTAGAAAACAAAAACAGGAGGGTTAACAATAAAGAACCCATGATGTTGATGGGTTCTTTATCGCATGTATTTTATAAGTGATTGATAATATCTAGGATTAAGGGGTAGGTGTTATCTTTGACCTTCTTAATGTCAGAACCATCAAGCCATTCTGCTTGATCAATATCTTCTTCCAATTGTGGGGTTAATTTAGGGCATTTATTGACACCCATTTCGTACCATTTCGTTTGTTTTAACACAAATTTATTACGCATGTAATAGGTATGAAAAGTTGATTTTATCTTTTTACCCAAATAATCAATTTTTATCCCACATTCTTCTTCTACCTCTCGTAAGGCAGCTTCTTTCATTTTTTCACCCTCTTCTACTTTGCCTTTTGGTAAATCCCATTTTCCTAAACGATGAATAAATAAATATTGACCATGTCCATTTCTTACTAAACCACCTGCTGCCTTAATCACTTTGTTGGCTGAAAAAATAGTTTTAAAAACTTTTTCAATGTTTGGCTGTATGTATAAATAGATAGTTTTTTCGGGTTTCTGGGATGATTCAACAAAAAGTTTTTCCAAATCAATGTCTTGTAAACCAATAGTTTGAACGTTTTCTTTAATATGGGGTGCAAAATCTGCCAAAATTAACAGAGATTGGTTCATATAAATTTTATAAATTTGTGCCATGAATTATTTAAATGAGGTTGAACAAAAAGTTGCTGAATCCTTATTGCAAATTAAAGCAATAAAATTACAACCTAAAAGTCCTTTTACATGGGCATCAGGTTGGAAGTCTCCAATTTATTGTGATAACCGTGTTACATTATCTCATCCAGCGATACGGACGTATATTAGACAAAAACTTTCTCAACTCATTCAAGAGGAATTTGGTTCTATCGATATGATTTCTGGTGTAGCTACAGCAGGTATACCACAAGGAGTATTGGTTGCTCAAGATTTAGGATTGCCTTTTTCTTACGTGCGTAGCAGTGCAAAAGATCATGGAAGACAGAACTTAATTGAGGGTGAGGTCGTAAGTGGTCAACGCGTTGTGGTTATTGAAGACTTGGTTTCAACTGGAAAAAGTAGTTTGATAGCTGTAAAAGCATTACGTGAAGCAGGGTGCAATGTTGTAGGATTAGTTTCTATTTTTACTTATGGTTTAGATGAAGCTCGCAAGAACTTTGAAGAAGCGAAATGTGCATTACACAGTTTGTGCAATTATGATGCATTAATTCGTGTTGCAGCCTCCAACAGTTATATCTTGGAATCGGATATTGAGTTTTTAGAGAAATGGCGTCAAGACCCAGCAAATTGGAATCCTGAACAATAAGTTATGACAACTATTCAAAATACTACCGTCATTCAAAAGCCTTTACATGAAGTTTATACTTTTTTAGCGGATTTGAATAACCATGAACAATTGATGCCAGAGAATATTTATAATTGGTCATCAACCGCTGATGAAGCTCGTTTTACGATTCAAAACATGGCAAAATTAGCTTTAAAGATAAGTGAACGTATTGAAGATAAAGAGTTGGTTTGTGTTCCTGCAGAAGAAGCGCCTTTTGCTATCACTCTTCGTTGGAAGTTAGCGTCAGAAAATGAACAAGCTACCCAAGCAACTTTTGTAATTGAAGCAGAATTAAATATGATGATGAAAATGATTGCTTCAGGACCATTACAGAAATTAGTTGATCATCAAGTCAGTAGATTGAAAGAAGTATTAGGTTAATATCTTTTCAAAAATATCATTTAAGCAGCTTTTTGGCTGCTTTTTTTGTTTTATTAGAGGTAGCAAAAGACAGGAAGTAGCATTCGTTTAAGAGCGAAAAATACGACATATTGAAAATTTTACTTAACTAGGATTTATTGTTTGGAAAGGTCTTTAAATCTGACGAATAGATTTACTATTTTTGTACACTTAAAAAATTAGTAATAGATTTAAAAATGGAGTTAAACCTTAAACGTCCTTTAGCATTCTTTGATTTAGAAACGACAGGAGTGAACGTATCGTTGGATCGGATTGTTGAGATATCCATCTTAAAAGTATCCCCAGGCGGTAAAGAGGAAACCTTAACGTTGCGTGTAAATCCTGAGATGCCAATTCCTGCAGAATCGTCTATGTTTCATGGTATTTATGATGAGGATGTAAAGGATTTACCATCTTTTAAAGTAAAAGCTCAAGAGATTGCCGATTTTATTGCTGATTCAGATTTGGCAGGATACAATTCCAATAAGTTTGATGTGCCTGTATTGATGGAGGAGTTTTTACGCGCTGGAGTTGAATTTTCGCTGGAAGGGCGAGCGTTTGTCGATGTGCAGAATATATTCCATCAAATGGAACAGCGAACATTGAAAGCGGCCTATAAATTTTATTGTGATCAATCTTTAGATAATGCCCATCATGCTGAAGCGGATGTACGTGCCACTTATGAAGTATTGAAAGCGCAATTGAGTAAATATCAAAACGTGAATTATGAAGATAAACACGGTGTCGTCTCTCAACCCGTGGTCAATGATGTGATGGCATTGCATGAATTTACCAATTTGAGTAAGCCTGTGGATTTCGCAGGACGATTAGTTTATGATGCTGATGGCGACCCAACCATTAATTTTGGTAAGCATAAAGGCAGAAAGGTAGTTGATGTTTTTGATGTAGAGCCAAGTTATTATGCTTGGATGCAAAATGGAGATTTTCCATTATATACAAAGAAAGTGTTGGAAAATTTATGGAATGTGCATAGAAATAAAAAAAGAGAACATAAACAACAGGCACAAGAAAAAATACCTTCACAAGCTAAACCTTCGGCGGAGAAGAGGGAAGTGGTCAGTAAACCTATTACAGAAAATATGTTGAAGGATTTACAAGATAAATTTAAGAAATAATTGAACCAATAATATGATGTTATCAAAAGAAGAAGCGTTGGAACGTGTTTCCTGTTTAATCATTGGATCTGGACCTGCAGGCTATACTGCAGCCATTTATGCGGCTCGGGCAGATATGAAGCCTGTGATGTATACAGGTTTAGTACCCGGAGGACAATTGACACAAACGACTGAAGTAGATAATTTTCCTGGATATCCTAAAGGGATTACAGGGCCTATCATGATGGAAGATTTGCGTGCGCAAGCAGAACGATTCGGTACAGATGTACGTTTCGGTTATGCTACCAAAGTAAATTTTTCAAAAGATGGAGGAATTCATCAAGTAGAGATTGATGGAATTAAAACAGTAGAAGCTGAAACCGTAATAATAGCAACTGGTGCTACTGCAAAATGGTTAGGTTTGGAATCGGAAGAAAAGTATAATGGTTTTGGTGTATCTGCCTGTGCGGTATGTGATGGATTTTTCTTTAAAGGTCAGGATGTGGCAATCGTTGGTGCTGGAGATACAGCGGCAGAAGAAGCAACTTACTTAGCTAAATTATGTAGAAAAGTATATATGTTAGTTCGTCGTGATGAATTCAGAGCTTCCAAAGCTATGGTTCATCGTGTGATGAATACAGCTAATATTGAAGTGTTGTATAATTCAGAAGCAAGTGAAATCTTAGGAGATGGCCAAGTGGTTACTGGCGTTCGTGTAATAAATAATCAAACGCAAGAAACGAAAGATTTAGATGTTACAGGATTTTTTGTAGCTATAGGTCATAAGCCAAATACCGAATTATTTCAAGGTATTTTGGATATGGACGAAACCGGTTATTTGATTACCAAAGCTGATAGTACGGCGACAAATATCCCAGGTGTTTTTGCTTGTGGAGATGTACAGGATCATATTTATCGCCAAGCGATTACAGCAGCTGGTACTGGATGTATGGCAGCATTGGAAGCTGAACGTTATTTGGTGGCTAAATCGGATATTGTTTAGATTTTACTCGTTATATAAAAACACAAAGGGGGCGATTGAAATTATCGACCCCTTTGTGTTTTAAGTTATGTTTGTTGATTAAGAATTATAGTACGTTAAAATACTTCAATGCATTCCAGATTCCATCGGAATCAACATCATCTGTTATGTAATTAGCAATTTCTTTCACTTCTGGATTTGCATTTCCCATAGCTACACCAATTTGAACATGGTTTAACATACTGATATCATTACCTCCATCTCCAAAGGCCATCGTATGAGCAATATCGATACCGAAATGTTTACAAAAAATGTCGATTCCTACTTTTTTACTTTGACCTTTGGGATTTACATCAGCAAATAAAGGTGTCCAGCGAGAAGCTAAGGAATTTGGCATTACCTGATTCATAAATTCAGGTTCTTCATCCGGTCCTAGAAAGATATTGGTTTGCAAAATACTGCTGGTATCTACAATGTCCATATCGACTAATTTGGGAACAGGTAAATTTAAGTGAGCATACATACCCGCAATTTCCGGAGTAACGTCATGGATCGTAATTTCATTTTCAGACATGAATGAAAAACTCAAGGAATTGGTTTTTGCGTAGTTTAAAACGGATTCTATGTCTTGGCTGTCAATAGTTTGTCTGTAAAGAATCTCCATATCCTTGGTGACACAATATCCTCCATTGAAGGTTATGTACCCATCAAAATCTAAGAATTTGACATGATCTATACTATTAATTGATCTTCCTGTAGATAAAATGGTTTTGATACCTTTGGCTTGTAATTGACGAATGGCTTCAATACTGGAGGGAGAGACCTCATGTGTCTTAAAACTTAATAAAGTACCATCGATATCAAAAAATACGGCTTTAACTTGTGAATTATGCATATTCAAAGTTAAGTCTATAAAATTTAAAAACTGTTCATTTCTTGTCATTATCCGAATAAAAAAATACCTGTGCTGTATAATGAATGGAAATAAGAATTGAATTTCTTGATTATCTTTGCCGAACAATATCTCAAATATGTCAGTTCAAGAAAAATTCATCCATCAGTTAGAAAAGCAAATTCAAGAACAAAGCCTTATTAAACTTTCTTTAGGGAATTATCATGGGACAGATGTATATCTTAAGCAAGTGATTGCAAAACTGGCTTTGATTAAGAGAGAATTGATGGTTTCTGTGATTTTTCGATATAAAACCAAAGATATTACTAAGAATTATTCAGTTGTAGATTTTATAGCCTTATTGGAAAACTTAGTGGGATTTAAAGGTTTTAGATCAGTACATGCCCTTTATCAATCTGGGGAAAGCCAATTGCAAATGAATAAAAAAGCAGAATGGCACGTCAATGAAAAAGAATCTTCTACTGAAAAATTGATAGACCTTCAACACGATAAACAAAAAGAGCGAAAATTAAAGGATAGCAAGCAATCTTATCTGCACAAGCTAAACTTGACAGATGCCGCGGGAGAGGTGTATAAAAATGCACAGCATAAATGGAAGCAAATAAACCATTATATTGATTTATTAGCGCAGCCTTTACAAGGCTTGCCTGGAGATAAGCAATTGCAGATTGTGGATATGGGAGCTGGGAAAGGGTATCTTACCTTTGCATTATATGATTATTTGAAGCGAGTGTTAGGTAGGAATGTGGAGGTAACTGGAGTGGAGTTTAGAAAAGATTTGGTAGACTTTTGTAATCAGGTAGCCCAAGAATCTAAGTTTAATACCTTGAAGTTTCAGGAGGGAACCATAGAGGATTATCGTCCAAAACATCATTTGGATGTACTTATTGCATTGCATGCCTGTGATACAGCTACCGATGATGCTATTTTTAAAGGAATTCAGCATGAGGCCTCTTTAATCGTGGTTGCTCCTTGTTGTCATAAACAAATACGTAGAGAGCTGGAACGAATGAATAGCAAGAATGACCTAGATTTTATGATTCAACATGGTATTTTTCTAGAACGCCACGCAGAAATGTTGACAGATAGTATTCGTGCGCTTATATTGGAGTATTTTGGTTATGAAACTAAGGTCATGCAATTTATTTCCGATCAGCATACCCCTAAAAATGTCATGATCGTTGCAGTAAAAAAAGCAATCAATAACCAGAAACAAGAAGAGCTATTGATTAAATTAAAATCTGTAAAACAATATTTTGGAATTGAAAAACATCATTTAGAAGTTTTATGTCAAATCCCATCGATATCATAGACCTTTTTCTAATATAGCTAGGCATCGTAGTTAATTCGATAGTATAAGGTCTACTAGTCGAATTTTAATTGATTTTCTAAGATTTTCCATCGCCTGTTTAAAGGTTTTTCTCGCATGGAAAGATTTGTGTTTAAGCATAATATTCTTTATTTTTAGTTGTCTAAATCATTTTAGTCACCCTTTCTTTTGATTGTTTTCAAATGAATTGCCTAGCATTTCATGGTTAATATTAGAATGGGCGAATCAACCATATAAACTAAAAAACATGAATAATCTGAAATCCTCCATTTCATTAGCTTGTTTATTGGCCATGTATAATTATACCCTGGCTCAAGAGGCTAAACCTGTTAAGGCCACATTTCAAACCTCTCGAGAATGGCGACCTACTATAGATAATCGGGCAGATGCTGTTATGGTTTATGGAATTGGAGGGAATCCATCGGATAAAAATCGTCGAGTACCTTTTGCGGAGCGCGTAAAATCTTGGAAAGATCGCGGCTATATCGTTCATTTTATGACGGGTATTGCCTGGGGTGAATATCAAGATTATTTTACAGGTGAATGGGATGGTAAATGGCATTTGGATGAAGGTTAGGTAACGCAACAACAGGATACGATTTGGCATGGTCATATGGTTCCTTATATTGTTCCAACGGATAATTTCATCAAATATCTGAAAGAAAAGCATATAAAACCAGTTATAGATGCTGGTATAGATGCCATTTTCATGGAGGAGCCTGAGTTTTGGGCGAGAGCTGGCTATAGTGAGTCGTTTAAAAAAGAGTGGAAGAATTTCTATGGTTTTGATTGGAAGCCTCAGCATGAGTCGCCAGAAAACACGTATTTATCGAATAAGCTAAAATATTCCTTGTATTATAAAGCTTTAAAGGAAGTGTTCAGTTATGCGAAAGCTTATGGTAAAACAAAGGGGCTGGATGTGAAATGTTATGTTCCGACACATTCCTTAGTGAACTATTCGCAATGGCAAATTGTTTCACCTGAAGCTAGTTTGGCTTCTTTACCTGAAGTAGATGGTTATATCGCCCAAGTTTGGACAGGCACTTCTCGCGAGCCTAATTATTATAATGGGCAGGAAAAAGAACGGGTGTTTGAAACAGCCTATTTGGAATACGGTTCGATGGAGTCAATGACTGCACCAACAGGTCGTAAAATGTTTTTTCTTACGGATCCGATCGAGGATAGGCCTAGAGATTGGGTCGATTATAAGAAGAATTACGAAGCTACATTCACCGCGCAGCTATTGTATCCAAATATTGCTGACTATGAAGTGATGCCTTGGCCGGAACGGATTTACGAAGGATTGTATAAAACCAGTGCAGATAGTGATCAGAAAGAACGAATACCACGGCATTATTCTACACAGATGCAAGTGATGATCAATAGTTTGAACACGATACCGACAAGTACAAATAAATTGTCTGGAACAGCTGGTGTATCTGTGTTGATGGCAAATTCATTGATGTTTCAACGTTTTCCGGTTCATGCGAGTTATGATGACCCTCAGTTGGCTAATTTTTATGGACAAGTACTTCCTTTTTTGAAATATGGGGTGCCCGTAAAAACAGTGCACCTGGAGAATGTAGGATATCCAGAAGCTTTGAAAGAAACGAAAGTTTTGTTGATGACTTATGCTAATATGAAACCTTTAGATGCCAAAGCACATGAACATATTGCTAACTGGGTGAAAAAAGGCGGACATTTAGTTTTTAGTGGTACGGATACGGATCCATTTCAACAGGTTTTAGAATGGTGGAATACCAATGGAAATAAATTTGCAGCGCCTTCTGATCACTTATTTCAATTGATGGGTTTACCTATTGCTGCAAAAGAAGGCGTTTATACCTTTGGAAAAGGACAAGTTAAGGTTTTGAGAACTGATCCCAAGGAATATGCTTTGAAGGCGAATGCTAGTCAAAAATTAATAGATGCTGTGCAAAAAAGCTATACGAGCTTTGGTGAAAAACTAGTTTTTAAGAATCACTTTTACTTGAGAAGAGGAGTCTATGAGTTAGCTGCAGTATTAGATGAAAGTGTTTCTACGGATTCTTATGCCTTAAAAGGAACTCTGATAGATTTGTTTGATCCTAAATTGCCAATCTATAAAAGTAGACTTATAGCACCGGGTACTCAAGGTTATTTTTTAAATATCGATCTAATTGCTGATAAGAAGAAACCGCAGGTTTTGGCGGCTTCTAGTCGTGCTTATAACGAAAAGATAACTAATAATTCGTTTTCGTATCTCGCAAAAAGCCCGATTGAAACGAGTAATGTGAGTCGCGTATTATTGCCTGCAAGCCCAAAAAGTGTCTTGGTGAATGGGCAACAAGTATTTGATGTGAAGCATTGGCATGCTGATTCAAAAACGTATCTGCTGGAATTTGAAAACAATCCGGATGGAGTACAGGTTGAATTTAGCTGGTAATTGGGAGTTTTGAATATAAAATAGAATGCAAATATACCTGTGAAATCGCTCTCAAAATCCTATCTTTGTTTTCTGAAAAAATGAAGGCATGAGAATTTCATATAATTGGTTAAAAAATTTTATTGATATAAGTAAAACTCCAGAGGAATTATCTTTAATCTTAACAGATATTGGATTAGAGGTGGAATCTTTGGAAGTAGAACAAAGTATTCCTGGTGGTTTGGCAGGATTGGTAGTAGGTGAGGTCATCACTTGTGAACAACATCCTAATGCAGATAAACTAAAAGTGACTACAGTAAATGTAGGAGCTGATGAGTTATTACATATTGTTTGTGGAGCTCCAAATGTTCGAGTAGGATTGAAAGTGATCGTTGCCCAGGTAGGGACAACTTGTTATCCAACGAGTGGAGAGCCATTTAAAATCACCAAGTCTAAAATCCGTGGAGAAGTTTCAGAAGGGATGTTATGTGGCGAAGATGAAATTGGGTTGGGAAGCTCTCATGCAGGAATTTTAGAATTGGATGCTGATGCGGTTGTAGGTAGTTTGGTTAAGGATTATTTCGAAATGGAAGATGATTACTGTTTTGAAATTGGACTAACACCAAATAGAGCGGATGCTGCTTCACATTTGGGAGTGGCTCGAGATTTGGCTGCTTACTTAAGGATTCCTTTAAAGCCTTTGGATCTTGTTCGTTTTAACGAAGAAAATGCCACAGGTTCTGTTGTGAATGTATTAGCTATAGAGGATGCTCCTCGATATTCTGGATTAAATATTTCTGGAATTACAGTAGGTGAATCGCCAGCTTGGTTAAAGGAGAAATTGAATGCGATAGGTGTTCGTAGCATCAATAATGTAGTGGATGTGACGAATTATATTTTACATGATTTAGGTCAACCTTTACATGCGTTTGATGTGGATAAGATAGCTGGAAATCAGGTTGTTGTTCGTAAGGCAAAGGAGGGAGAGAAGTTTGTTACTTTGGATACGGTTGAGCGTACTTTATCGGCAGAAGATTTAGTTATTGCTGATGCGGAAAAACCAATGTGTATAGCTGGAGTTTTCGGTGGAGCTTATTCGGGAGTAACCGAAGAAACGAAACAAATCTTTTTGGAATCGGCTTATTTTAATCCTGTATCGGTTCGTAAAACATCGAAAAGACATGCCTTAAAAACAGACTCTTCGTTTAGATTTGAAAGAGGAACCAATCCGGATATTACCGTGGATGCATTGAAAAAAGCGGCATTGTTGATTACTGAGGTTGCTGGAGGTCAAATCAGCTCTTCCATTATTGATCAGTATCCAAATCCAATTGCGCCTTTTGAATTTGCTGTTAGTTACCGCAATGTTCAACGAGTGATTGGTAAAGCAATTCCTGAAGAGACTATTAAAGAAATTATATTGGGTTTAGGAATAGCTGTCAAAAATGAAACTGAAGAAGGATTTGATGTGCTGGTTCCCCCATATAAAGTGGATGTTACTCGTGAAATTGATGTAGTAGAAGAGGTGTTGCGGATCTATGGATACAATAATATAGAATTAAAATCTCAGATCAAAGCCTCATTAAATACTTCAGAAAAACCTGATAAAGAGTTGATATTAAATCAAGTAGCTGATTTTCTTATCGCTAATGGTTTCCGTGAGATACTTTCCAATTCCTTAACTAAGGATTTGTATTTGGAGAATCCAGAAACAGCGGTTAAGCTATTGAATCCTTTAAGTTCGGATTTGGATGTGATGCGTCAGAATTTATTGTTTTCATCGTTGATAGCGGTAGGGTACAATCAGAAAAGAAAAAGCGCTGATCTTAAAATTTTTGAATACGGTCGTTCTTATCAATTGCTGGAAAGTGGTTATGTAGAGAAGCAATTGTTCTCTATTGCAATAGCTGGTAAAAAGGATGTGGAGCAATGGAACAATAAATCGGCTGATGTTAGTTTTTACGATATTAAAGCAGTAGTTGATGGGATCATTAGAAGGTTGAATGTGGAAGGAATTCGTGTTGAAGAGTATGAAGGATCTTATTTTGATTTCGGTTTAAGTTATAAAAAGGGAGAAAAAGTATTAGTTAACTTTGGTTCTGTTGCAAAAGATAATTTAAAAAAGACCGATGTATCTGGTGCTGTATTTTTCGCACAATTTGATTGGGATTTGTTATTGAAGGTGATTAAGAAGAATAAAATTACGTATAAGGAGGTTTCTAAATTTCCATCTGTACGTCGTGATTTAGCTTTATTGCTTTCTGATTCAGTGACTTTTGAACAATTACGCCTGATTGCAAATCGTACGGAACGAAAATTATTGAAAGATATTCAGATTTTTGACGTGTATAAAGGGGATAAATTGCCAGTAGGTAAAAAGTCTTATGCATTGAGCTTTATCTTGCAGGATGAAGAAAAAACGCTTACAGATAAACAAATTGATGGCATAATTCAAAAATTAATTATTAACTTTGAGAAAGAAGTAGGTGCTTCGGTACGTTAACTTATTTTTAATAATTGCGAAATACTATGGCGTCTTTATCTTCCCAAATGAATATTATCGTTGAGAAAACGAAAAATTTAATTCAATTGTGTGAAGCACTGCAAGAGGAAAATGACTTATTGAAATTGGAAGTTCAATCCTTGCAAGTTGCATTTGAGACGAGTTCTGAAAAAGTTAAGCAACTGGAAGAGAATGTGAAAGCATTGGCAGTAGCAAAAACTTTGGATAATTCGGATCTGGATAAAGAGGCTATAAATGAAAAAGTACTTGACACAAAACAAAAAATTAACGATTTTGTGCGAGAAATCGACAAATGTATAAATCTTTTGAGATAGAAAAGGAGAGGTTGATGAAAGATTTACAATGTTATAAAGCTCAATAAAATGGGAGAAATTTCCATAAAAATAAATATAGCTGATCGCGTTTATCCATTGCGTGTAGACACGGAAGAGGAAGAAGTAATTCGCTACGCAGCTAAGCTTATAAACGAAAAAATAAAAGAACTGCAAGACAATTATGCGGTTCGTGATAAACAAGATTTATTATCAATGTGTGTACTTCAGTACGCT
>DAIQBS010000018.1:0-63974 GCA_036781025.1 Sphingobacterium sp.
TTAACCCTTAATTCGCATTACTAACTACTAACTACTAACTACTAATATCTCAAATCGCTTTCCTTTCACCCAATATCCAATTTGGTTTTTGTTTCTTAAGTTTAACGATTTTATTGCTGTCCGCATATTTATTAATATGTTCTATAGCTTCTTGAATATCGTCGGTGAATAGCAATAAATGTTGGTCTTCGGGGCTGATGGTTTTTTCCTGAATCATGATTTCGATATGTTCGATTAAGTTCTGGTGGTAGTCAAGCCCCATCACCACGATAGGAAATTGTGATATCTTCTTCGTTTGAATTAAAGTCAATGTTTCATAAAATTCGTCCAAAGTGCCAAAACCACCAGGCATAATTACAAAAGCGAAGGAATATTTTCTTAGTAATTCCTTTCTGACAAAGAAATACTCTATATTGACAAATTTATCCATATATGGATTGTGATGTTGTTCGTGAGGTAACACGATGTTACAGCCTACGGAATAACCATCTACATCTTTGGCACCACGATTTGCAGCCTCCATAATTCCCGGGCCACCACCTGTCATGATGGTGTAACCAAAATCAGCCAGACCTGCTGATAAAGACCTTGTCTGGATATAATAGGGATGATCTTCCTTAAAGCGTGCAGATCCAAAAACAGTAATGCAAGGCCCTACGAAATGTAAGGTTCGAAATCCTTTAAGAAATTGAAAAAATACCCCAATGATATATTTCAACTCCATAATTCTATTCCGAGCACCTTTGAGGAAACTAATTTCCTCTCTGACAAATTTATTACTCATGTTCTAATGGACTATTGATTAATTCTTTTGCTTCTTGAAGAGCTGCCTGTTTTTTTTCACGTGTAATTTGTATTCGGTCACATAATGCCTCATCACGTAATAGATCTTTAACTAGAATACACTGATTTTTTAATAACATGGCTTTATCCTGTTGACTAATTGTAGTTAAGCAGGTGATAGGATACTCTCCATTATTATCCACTTTATTTTTTAGACTATTTCCTGCCGGATAATCCCAGCTTAATAGATTCATTTTATAATATTCACCAAATTTTACGGAATCGCTCGTAAAGTAGGCATTGGTGACCAACCAACCATCCGTAAATTTCAATTCCTTATTGAAAAAACGAAAAGTAAGATCCATAATATCTGTCACTCTAGATTTAAAATACATAGGGGTAGTGACTGATATTTTGGCGTCAGCATCATTTCTGAATTTGCATTCTACCGCAAGTAATTCATTATTATGTTGCGCAATCACATCTATCTCATGCGTCACCGCATGCCCTTGAATGGTTTGTCCGGTCATGGAATTATAGCCGTCTTCTTGAAATAAACGAGCAACCCATTTTTCGAAATAGAATCCCTCAGGACCTAATTCTCGTAAGGCTCTTTTTAAACTATATCGTGCTGCGTATGAACTACGTTTGTTTTTTAGCGATGCAAATGCTAATTCATACAATTCTTTGGTGCTTATTCCATCATATAATTTATTCTGTATTGAAGCATAAACTTGGTTAACTGTTTCTTCCGATGCTCCAGAGCGCATCAATGAGCGTCTTAAAGCTGTTTCATCAAAGGGAACAAGCTCTCCTGAATATTTTTTTACTAACATAGCTTATATTTAAATCAAGTGAATTTACACATTTATACATAAATGAGCTATGAATTTAGTTCATAAAAACATTTTCTATTCTACATTGTTTTAATAAAAAGGTAAACAAACAGTATTATGAGTGGATTATTAAACTTTGCATTGAATAAATTAAAAACTCGAATGGATGAGGCCTGTCAAGATGGAAACGTTGGGTCCTCCGAACGAATATTATCGGTTGTTGCAGGTGGATTTATTTTTGCCATGGGTGTTAAATCGGTCTTAAAAAGTCCATTAACTGCTTTTTCAGGTTTGACTTTAGGTGGTGCCTTAATTTATAGAGGTGTAACTGGGCATTGTGCTGTCAAAGAAGTCATAGAAGGTAAAAAACCAGAAACAACCATTGTAGAACACCGTTATTTTGTAAAATAAAATGAATTGGTTAGGAATAAGAAGTCCGGTTTCATCATGAAATCGGATTTTTTTATGGGTTTTGAACGTGAATTTATGCTCATTCTGTAATTTAGATACATGAAAAAAATAGTGGTATTTACAGGTGCTGGTATTTCTGCGGAAAGTGGATTGCCTACATTTCGAGGGACGGATGGTTTATGGGAAGGTTATGCTATTGAAGATGTAGCAACTCCGGAGGCCTGGAAAAGAAATCCTGAATTGGTGCAGCGATTTTATAATAAGCGACGGAAAGACTGTATTGCTGCAAGTCCTAATTTGGCGCATCTGAAGCTTAAAGAATTAGAAAAGGATTTCGATATACAGATAATTACTCAAAACATAGATGATTTGCATGAGCGAGCAGGAAGTAAAAAGGTGTTGCACTTGCATGGGCAAATAAGAAAGGCACAATCATCCATAAACCCTAAGTTAGTTTATGATATGGAATCTGACACCTTATCCATGGATGAATATTGTGAATTAGGTTCACCTTTAAGGCCTCATGTTGTTTGGTTTGGAGAAGCAGTACCGGCAATGGAAGAGGCTTCGTCTATCGTGCGTCAGGCTGATGCCTTGGTCGTTATCGGTACTTCTTTGCAAGTGTATCCGGCTGCGAATCTTTTGTATGATGTTAAGTATGACGCTAAAATTATTTTGATAGATCCTAATGCTGATCAATATTCATTATCAGATAGGGTTATTAAGATTCCTCATAAAGCTACAGAAGGAATACAATATTTGGCCGAATTGTTAACCAAATAAAATTTTTTGATAAATAATAACTTACTTAATATCAATGAAATATAGATTTTATTTAAATATTAAATTTAATTATATAATAAAATGACGATATAAAAAAAGCCATAAACAAAATTTAATTTTGTTTATGGCTTTTTTATTTTATAACTAACTTATATTGAATATATTACATTATTTATGTAAATTTTTTATTGATACTTATTGTAAGTTTTAATAATTCCAGCACGCATACTTTCAAATATGCTTAAAACATCCTTTATAAAGTCTTCATCCAATAATTCAAAAACGCCATTTACTCCTCCAACGACATCTGCTTCGGCTAATTTATACGATTGTTCTAAGGTCCCTTGTTCAATTTTGATAATGTATTTCTGGTTCATTCCAAACAAAGTAATTTTACAATCTGGATGAGGTAATTCTGCTAGTACACGCATATCGCAATAAATAAAAATTCCAAACCTGTATGGTTTGGAATTTCAAAAATAATAATATTCTCTTGATTATACTACGCCCTGAGCTTTGATGGCTTCTGCGACTTTGATAAAACCACCAATATTGGCACCTCTCAAATAGTTGACAAATCCATTGCTATCTTTACCGTAGCGAACACAGGTCTTATGAATGTTTTCCATAATTAATTTTAAACGATGATCAACTTTTTCAGAGGACCATTGTTGACCGATTGCATTTTGCGACATTTCTAATCCAGAAACAGCAACTCCACCAGCGTTGGCCGCTTTACCAGGACCAAAATGAATTTTATGTTGAAGGTATACTTTAATTGCTTCTGCAGTAGAAGGCATATTTGCTCCTTCAGCAACAATTTTACATCCATTTTTAATTAACAGTTTAGCGTCTGCTTCTGAGATCTCATTTTGGGTAGCACATGGTAATGCAATGTCACATTTAAATTGCCATGGATTTTCTTTAGCATGGTAAGAGGCTGAGTTGTATTTCTTAGCATATTTGGCTAAATCTCTTCCTAAACCTGCAATAAATTGTAATTTTTCTAAGGTAAACCCTTCTTTATCGTATATTGTTCCTTGGCTATTGGAAAGTGTGATGACTTTAGCACCTAATTGGATTGCTTTTTCTGCAGCATAATAGGCTACATTTCCTGCGCCAGATATGCTCACCGTTTTTCCTTCAATGGAATCATTATGGTAATCCAACACACATTGTACAAAGTATAATAAGCCATAACCGGTTGCCTCAGGTCTTATGTATGAACCTCCCCATTGTACACCTTTTCCTGTTAATACTCCGGAAAAATTGTTTTGTAATCGTTTATATTGTCCAAATAAATAACCTATTTCGCGTGAACCAACACCAATATCTCCAGCAGGGACATCCGTTTCTGATCCGATATGCCTTTGTAATTCAGTCATAAAGCTTTGGCAGAATCGCATGATTTCCTGATCTGATTTTCCCTTAGGGTCAAAATTGGAACCGCCTTTTCCTCCTCCAATTGGTAAGCTAGTCAAGCTGTTCTTAAAAACTTGTTCAAAAGCCAAAAACTTTAAAATACTTAAGTTGACATCTGGAGCAAATCGCAATCCACCTTTATAAGGACCAATTGCTGAGTTCATTTGAACACGATATCCTCTATTTACTTGAATTTCGTTTTTATCATCCAACCAGGCTACACGAAAGGATACCACTCGTTCGGGTTCTACCATTCGTTCTAAAATACGTTGATCGATTAAATCTGGTCGATGTTCATTGATGTAAGGAATTAAATCTTCTACAACTTCCGTAACCGCTTGTAGAAATTCTGGTTCATTGGGGTTATTTAAGCTTACCTGCTTAACGAAATTCTTAAAATTTATGGACATTTATTAACAATAGTTTATTTTTTCTAAAGCAATATTAACAAAAATATGTTTAATATGCCAATAATATGTGTTTTTACATATAGAAATGATTTGTTTAATTTCGGAAATGCAATTATTGAAAAATTTTGACGCTGTACTTCATTCGAAAGGATTTTCCAGGTATCCTTTATTGGAGACTAATAGTCCTTTACAGCACTTGAAACGGTTGAGTAAATTGTTGAATCATCCTATTTATATGAAAAGAGATGATCTCAATGGAATAGGGATGGGAGGGAATAAGCTCCGAAAATTAGAATTCCTATTGGCTGATGCTGTAGCTAAATCGGCAACTCGAATTATTACAGTAGGTGCTTTGCAATCGAATCATGCCCGATTAACTGCTTTTGTCTCTAGAATAGCAAATTTAGAAATAGACCTCGTACTTAAAAAAAGTGTCGATAATGAGCACTCTAGCTATTTAAACAACGGAAATATGGTCTTAAATCACATCCTTGATGCCCATATTCATAGCATCCCAAATGATGAACGGGTTTCAAGTTATATCCATAATTTAATTCAGGAGTTGGAAGCTAAGGGCGAAATTCCGTATTTCATACCTGTAGGCGGATCCAATATGTTGGGAAGTTTAGGATATGCTAGAGCAGCAATAGAGCTAGAAGAACAAGCTAGGTGCTTAGGGATTTCGTTTTCCAATATAGCTTTAGCTAGTGGATCTGGTGGTACTCATGCCGGATTACTGGCAGGATATCATTATTTGAATAAACAGATACATATTCAAGCTTACAATGTACAGACAGAGCGAGAACCTTTATGGCGTGAAACTAACTTCTTAGCCAATGAAGTAGCTCATCAATTAAACTGCACAACTAATATTCATGAAAATGAGAATCATCTATCCAATGAATATGTTGGTGAAGGATATGGTTTACTGAATCCTGAAACTTTAGCTTGCATAAAATTAGTAGCTAAAACGGAAGGAATTCTTTTGGATCCAGTATATACTGGTAAAGCTTTTACCGGATTTGTTCAAGATATTCAGAATGGAAAATATGGAAAGGAGCCAGCTTTATTCATTCATACTGGTGGTACTCCTGGATTATTTGCCTACGAAAATTCGATGAAATCGTAAAAGCAATAAAACTGAAATGACTATTATCTTGTGCATCATGTATCAAAATCGTTATAGAGCTGTAAATTTTAAAAATTTATTGTATTTTCCCTTAATGAATAAATAACATTTAAATAACAAATATAAAATCCGAAACCACATACCTAATTCATTCATGTTAAGAAAAGATTTTTTAAAAGCAATCACCGTTTTAACCGGTGCTAGTATTGCTTCACCAGCCCTTGCGAATGTGAAATCAACTCCTTTATATGCTCCTAAAATCAAAAAAGCATTAAGTTACTATATGATTAAAGAAGAACTTTCTTTGGTAGATAAGTTTAAATTAGTCAAAGACTTAGGTTTTGATGGGGTGGAGATGAATGGCCCAGTAGAATTTACAGTAAAAGAAATATTGGATGCTAAAACCAAGTCGGGTATCGAAATTCCAAGTCTCGTGAATAAAGACCATTGGGGAAAACCTTTGTCTGATCCTGATCCTGCTATTCGTAAATTTTGTATCGATTCCATCGTTAAAACAGCTCAGGAAACAAAAGAATTAGGTGGAGATACGGTTCTTGTTGTTCCAGGAGTAGTCAATGAAAAAGTTTCCTACGAAACTGCATGGAAAAATTCCATTGCTTCCATCAGACAAATCATTCCGCAAGTAGAAAAAACAGGGGTAAAAATTGGTTTAGAAAATGTATGGAACAATTTTATCTTAAGTCCGATAGAAGCGAAGAAATTCTTAGATGAAATTAATCATCCTTTGGTCGGCTGGTATTTTGATATTGGAAATATCCTTCGTTATGGTTGGCCAGAGCATTGGTTGGAAACTTTAAACAGCAAAATTGTAAAATTGCATGTCAAAGAATTTAGCCGTAAAAAGATGAATGATGAGGGGCTATGGAAAGGTTTTAATGTGGAACTTACTGAAGGGGATATTGATTGGAAATTGGTGATGGAAACCATTCGTAAAATCAATTATAAAGGAGAATGGATGACTTTAGAAGTAGGAGGAGGAGATCGTGCTGAACTTCAAAAACTATCAGGACAGCTGGATAAAATTTTAAATTCCTAAGTGCTGAACAGATCTGTTTTGAAGTAGTAATTTCAAAAATAGTTTAAACTATATTAAGCTGCCTTGGCAGCTTTTTTTGTGGGTTGAATGGAGATGATTTGGAGCAAAATGTAATGTTGTGATTATTGTTTCTCCTTAGGTGTTTTTCAAAAGAAACAACCTAGTATGATTTTGCTATTATTAGGATCTCCTTCGGATCTCCTTTGGAGATTCAACGGAACTTAACTGCTCGGGACCGAATGAAATCCAAAGAAGTTCCTATCAAATTTCAAAGATGGTAGATTGAAATTTAAAACTATTTCAAATCTATTCTCAATCTATTAATGAAAAAGGAAAATAAAAATGAGCCAAATTAATTTACTTTTCAAAAACAACGCGAAACCCCAAGGTTGCACTCGCTGTGTATTCTGGATTTAATCTTCTTTTAAATGAATTAGCATCTGTATTTCCAAAACTTCCCCCTCGAATGATGTGATATAAGCCTGAATTTTCCCATGGATCTTCTATTGGATTAGCTTGAGTAGACTGTCTGTTATATGGTGCTAGAGTATAATTTGCATAGCGGTCTCGCGTTAGTTCTTCCACATTGCCATAGATATCAAATAATCCAAGGGCATTTGGTAATTTTAACCCGACTTCATGTATGATAAAGCCTGAATTAGATGATAGCCAGGCATAATTTGAAATTAGATCATTGGACATTCCGAAGAAATAGGTTGTAGATGAACCTGCACGTGCTGCATATTCCCATTGCGCTTCTGTTGGTAGTTTACCTCCAATCCAATCACAATAAGCTGTAGCTCCTGTTTTCAAGGTCATTGTCATTGGATAATTTTCATAGCCAGGGTTTACCTTCCATTTGTTGGAAGTTGGATCATAAACAGGGGATAAATTTACGTTGTCTTGATTTATGGAAAATATATTTTGGTTATTTAATATTGCATATGACCCTAGTGATTCTACTTTGTTAGCATTTAGAAATTCAACATATTGCCCAATCGTTACTTCATATTTACCCATGTAGAAATCCTTTAATTTCACCCAATGTAAAGGTCTCTCCTCAGGTAAAGAGGAAGATTCATTCGGATTACCCATTAAAAAAGTTCCACCTTTGATGAAGCTGGTGCTCATCTGTTTAGGGAACTCTGAAAAAGTAATTGGATAAGCTCGGCCAGCGAGTAAATTCAGTGTGCTATTTTGCTTGATAATATTGACTTTAAGTCCTTGAGACAGCATAAGAATGGGCTGATCTGCAAGGATGGTCTGTGCAGGTATTAAAGCGCGGTAGGTAAAGGTATTTTTATAATTATTTTGGTTAGTTCTTTCCACGCGGTAAGGTCGGATGCCCGAGAATGTGGTGCCATCTGTTTGAAAGGTGTTTGCTGCCAAGTTAAATGTACCTGCTGCATTTAGTCGATTGAGCATGACCTGCATGTTTTCATCTACGTAAAGGTCTGGATCAGAAGTAGAAACGCTGGGGATTTCGATCTGAACCAGAGTTAGCAGGTGGTTAAAGTTCAGGTTCACAATATCTCCTGTAGCAACGCCCAACTGTTTTGAGGACATCAGATGGGAGGCTGAAAAACCATTTATGTCAGATTGGTCTCCTTCAACGGTAAAACGATAATTGGTAGGATTACTCATTGTCGAGCTATAGGGGTAATAGGCATAAAAGTCTAAATTTGCTACTCCTTCAGGCCAAACTAAATCTCCTTGCCATTCAGATCCATTGTAGGTAATCTTTATGTTGTGGATCAGGTTGTTACTGCTCTGTAGGGGCTGTCCCATAGGTACAGCAAATACGCCAATACTATCGTCAATGGAAAATTGGGACATAAAATCATTTTTGCTGATCGGAGCTGTTAAGGCTTTCTTTTCACTCGTCATATTCCTAGCGAGTCCTTTTCCTGAAATATGATTTTGATTACTATTAAGGATACTCAGGTTGAAACGAATTTGCTTGCCTTCATGTTTATTAATTGGTAGGATATTATTGTCTTTACAGCCTAGTATGAATAGGATCGCAAATAGGAATATACATCTTAACATATCTTTTTGTAAGAATTTAAAATTTACTTGTAGCATTATTAACAATCAATATGGATTTTTACCATACGGAAACGAACATTTTTGATTAAGTCATTCATCTTCCTAAATAAAATTGTCTGTACAGTCTCTGAACCAAATAAAAATCATTGGAAATCCTAATAAAAGATTATTAAAACCACACTTATCTTAATAGTTAGCAACGATTCAAATATATAGGTTTCTTGCTTGTTTTAATGATATGAGACGGTGGACAATTGGTGGACAATTCGCGTAAATTTTAATTAGGAAGGCTATTTTCCTGTCAAAATGGATAATACAAAACTCAATCATTTGTGTTAAATTCAGACAGAATGATCACGATCATTTAGATTCGTATAAACTTAGTGCGAAAGGAAATTCATCTTTTCAAATTTATGAGGAGTAAGGCGGTAAGTAAACATTAGTTTTCAAGACTTTCCTATTTTTGAGTATTCTGAAATACAATAAATGAAGTTTCAACTTCATATAAATTATAATCTAAATTTCTCATGCAATTTCTAGAATTATTTAAATCTGTTGCCATTCATTTTCTTATTTAGGTTAATACTGTTAAATAATTATAAATTTTAGTAATAGATTAAACCTTTTAATACTTTTGAAGTATATACTAAAAACTACCAATTCATACTTAACTCAAAATTATGAGAATACTATTCTTTAGCATTTTTTTAGTTTTATTTTTTTACAATCAAACACTGGGTCAACGACTGATTCATGATACGAGCATACTTGTAATAAAAAATAGAATCATTTTGGAACAAACTCGCGGAGGAACTGTTTCGGAGAATCTAACCGATTTGGAATACATTCCTTTGAAAACAAACAAAGGAGATGTTATAGATTATATATTGCAAACGGTGGTCATCGAAGATCGGATAGGCATATTAAATAATACCGGCGGTTTCTTTTTCATTTTTGATAAACAAGGTAACCAAATAAAAAAAATCGATAAGATTGAGGGGTATAAACCTTTAAATAAAGGACGTTTGATTTTTTCTGTCGAGGCTAAGAATAACCAGTATGTGTTGTATATGAATAATTTCCGCGCTACATTGGATAAAAATGGCAATGTGTTGGATACAACCTCTAAAAGTGAATTACGAAATGCTGATCGAGTATTGAATTTAGGGAAGAATGATTTTTATTTTTTAAGTTCTAGTAGTAGGAATGACTCTACTCGAAATTTTGCTTTAAAAAAGAATGATAGTATTATCGTGCATTACGATAAAAGGGATACCATAACCATGAGTTTTGACAATGGCAGTCCCATCACCAAAATAAATGATAACCTCGGATTTATTTCCTTCTCTTTACCTTATAAAGTCTTTGAATTAGATTCTACTGGAATTAAAAAGATTCATCAATTTCTTTTTCCTTTTAAAAATACCGTCGATACTGCAGATTATGTGGTATTTCGAAAGTGGGATGATACTTTCAGAAATTACATGAATAAAAACAGGGAAAAAATATTAGGTATAGGAAATGCATTTCCCTATCGAGATAATTTAATTTTACGAATAAGTGGAGGTTTATCCAGGTATTGCCTAGCCTATAATTTTAATACCAAAGATATTCTTGGACTACATCGAATTTTGCCTGATAAGTCCAATGATTACCTCAATTTTTACGATAACAATCAAATGTTTGTGCAGGATGATTACCTCTATTCCTTTATTTTACCAGATGCTATTCGTAGAGCGAAAAGTAAATGCGAAGAAGAAAGGCATAGTATGCGAAAAGAATATGCGGATTTAGAAAAATTTAACAACCCCATTCTCGTACGTTTCAAACTGAAATAATGAAATCAACTAAACCTATTTTAATCCTATTCATGCTATTAGGCTGGGTATTTTATGGATTTTCACAAACTAAAATTCAAGGTATATTAATTGATTCTGCATATAATAATACCTTAGAGTCTGCAACCATTTCCATTTTTGAAGTAGGTAAAAAATCTGTGGATAAGGTAACGCTCACAGATCGTTATGGAAAATTTATTATCGAAGATCTGGGCGTAGGAAAACCATATATTCTGGAATTGTCCTTGCAAGGATTTCAAAAAGTGAGAAGAGAGTTTCAGTTGAAAGCGAAAGAGGAGAAGGATTTTGGTAAAATAAATATGAAACAGGTGGCAAATGAAATTGAAGCCATTGATTTAAAACCTCCCGTTCGTATGAATGGGGATACCATCGAATTTAATGCCGATGCTTTTGAATTGGATTCAAATGCTGTTGTCGAGGATTTACTGAATAAATTGCCTGGGATGGTGGTTTGGGGTGATGGCGAAGTAACCTATAATGGAAGACCGATTCCTACGATATTAGTGAATGGGAAACCTTTCTTTGGAAACGATATGGCCATAGCACTTCAAAATATTGATAAAAAGGCAGTAGATAAGTTGCAAGTGTATGACCGTAGGTCTCAAGAGGAAAAGGAAAGAGATCCGGATTCCAAGAAATTAGAAATGAATGTGGTGTTAAAGGAAGGGATGGAGTATATGTACTTTGGGAGTATTGCTGCAGGAGTGGGGAATAAGGATCGCTATGCGGGCCATATGAATATGAATGCCAGTAACAAGAAAACACAGATGACTGCCGCCTATTCGGTTAATAATGTCAATAAAGACTTGGCAAGTATAGATCAGTTGCTAGCCAATACCACTTTTAAAGGCGTAGGAATAAATGCAAGTTTTGATTCGGATTTTTTAAGACAGGGATTATTAAAACAGCATGTAATAGGTGCAAGATACCAATACGATATAGAAGGTAATAATAATACCTGGCAGAAAAACATATTGCAAGGTAACGTTACTGCTCGATGGAATAAAGATTTGGAGACGGATGAATCGTTTACGCAATTGGTAAATCTGGATAATAATTACGATAACAATAGAACGAGTAAATCCATGATGGAAGGAACCTGGAAAGTTCAAAATGGAAATTTTGTGTATCGAAATGGAAAAAACTCCAATAATCAGGATAAAGGAAAACGTTCGTTTTCATCTAACTTCAACCTGGATATGGAACGAGCAGAAAATGAAAGACAATCGACGCAATTTACAGCATTTGATTACTTAAATAACCGCTCTACCAATGAAGTATTAAATAATGAATTGTCTTTAAGACAAAACTTACAATACCGTATAAATTTGAACTTATCTGGAAAATCTGGTGAATATGCCATTAATGGAAAGAGTAATATGAATTTTTGGGAACGTACCACCTACGATTTAACCTTTGCAGGAAATTTATCTACCAATTCGGAGAACTCCATGAAAGCTGGAGACTTTGTCAATTTACTAGATCCAACCTTAAACAAGCTTCAAAATAGAGATTATGATAAATTAATAAAGAACCAATCGATAAATACTGTATTCAATATGAGGAATAGAGATTTTTCATTGAATAATATGGTTTCTTATTATAATGAAGATGTGAATAATGTGGTTCAAGATTTGAATAATGGACAAACCATAGGTAATAATTTCTTGTCTGAAATTTCAAATCGTAAGAATTTTCAATATGAACCAAATCTTGAATACAGTAAAAATTTGAAAAATGTGTATTTGAATGGACGTTATTACTATTCATTGCGATTGAGTTTACAAGCGGGAATGCGCTTTTTTAGAAATGAACAAGTATCTAGTTTAGATTATCGTAACCTGGTTCAGAATTACCAAACCTTTAGACCTCAGGTAAGTTTAAATTATAACTATAGCAAAATGGGACTTTATTATTCGTACTATAGTTTTAGTTATGGGTATGATGAGGGATATCCTGATTTTAATACCATTGCCCCGATCTATGATGATATCAATCCGGGATACCGTAACTTTGGAGCCGCAGGAACCTTAGAAAAGAATGGACATCATTCTTTTAGGTTGTATGGATATTATAACCAAGAAAAGCAATATGCCTTACGATTCGATTATAATGCGAATTATACTATACAGCAAAATGCATTAATCGACAGTATCACGTATGTGGATAATCAACAGCAATTTTTCGTCATCCAGCAAAATCAACCTGTACAACGATTCAACTTTAATCTATCCCTGTCAAAACCCTATCTGGTTGCTAAGGAGCAGACCTTATCTTTTGATTTTCGAATAAATGGAAATTGGAGCAATCGCTTTCAATATACCAATGATATGCGGCAAGAAATGATGAATCAATCTTTAAACGGAAATCTTGATTTGTATTATACCGTCTTAAATAAGTTTCAATTAGGTTTAAAGAATGAATTGTTTTTAAATCAAAGAAAGGATAGAAGTAGTGAATCAGCAGCGAATAACTTCAATTCAACCAGTTGGAATACAGGAATCAGTGGAGCGTATTCAATCACTAAAAAGTTAACCTTAAATACCAATTTCAATAGTCGCTCTAATTTTTCGAATCGGGTAGATAATCACTTCTTTATTTGGAATGCCAATGCTGCTTATCGATTGAATAAAGGGAATAATTTGGAGATAAAAATAGCTGCTTATGATTTACTAAGACAGAATAAAGGGTTCTATTTTTATAATTCAGACACCGAGTTTACCAATGGATATAAAAATATACTAACACAGTATTATATGCTTTCACTTACGTATATGCCTAGGCAGTTTGGTAAAAAAGGAAAGTAGTCCTTCCATATAGTAAGTTGGTAGGGCTATAACAAAATAAAAATTTTACTCAACCGATTGCAATTGCTTATAAGCTTTATGAGGGGCTATTGCCAGTTTGGCTATAATTTACCTATTCAATTATTATTGTATTTTAGGCTAAAGACATAACCAAAATATATGAATTTAAGAAATATTGCTTTAATTGTCAGTTTAATTAGCGCTACATCGCTGTACGGACAATCAGCCAAAGATTACCAACAAGTTTATGATCAACTGAGCATTTTTGAAGACCCATTAGCCCGTTCATTAAAAAAAGGAATAGGGAAGAAGCAAATCAATAAAATAGCTGATAGCAGCATTCGTGCTCTTGCACAAAAAATATTTGCGAAAGAATATCAACCAAAGTATACGTATGCTACTTATAATGCCATTTATTCACCTTGGCAATTAGGAGCGGATTTATCTATTGGTAGCGGCTACAGCAAATATGAGAACATGACAGGGGTTTATTTGCCTCTAGGAAAGCATATAGTGATGGTGGATGGGATTGAAGCTGGTAAAGAAGTGAAATTAATCATACCGAATTGGTTAAGGAAGGCTCCAAACCCGGATAAACCTACCGAAGATCCAAAAGGATGGGGGATTGAAAGCCAAGAATTTATATTGAAAAATGGTGCTAACATCATTAATCTGGAATCCTTTGGTAGCTTAGCCTACATCAGTTATTTTTCAAGTCAACCTAAAGAAGAAAAGCCTATTACTGTTCATTTCTTGACAGGTATTGAAAATGGTTATTTCGACAACAGTAAACATACTGATCAAGATTGGGATCAATTATTGAATAAAGCGGTTTATCCGATTGTGGATGCTAAAGGAAAGCATATTCAAATTGCTTATCCTGTGGAAGCATTGAAGAAATATGCGGCTGGGAAAGGTTTGGAATTAATCAATAATTACGATTCTTTGGTGTACCGTCAGCACCGTATTATGGGATTAGTAAAATATAATAAGGTTCCTGAAAATAGAATTTTAGCTCGTGTGAATTACAATTATTACATGTTTCGTGATGGGGATGGGGTAGCTTATATGGGTGATAAAGTGGGATACGCCATGGGCATGGTGACTAATCCTGCTGTCGTTATTAAAGGAGATCCATGTTGGGGATTCAGTCATGAGGTCGGACATGTGCATCAGACAAGACCAATGTTTAATTGGGGAGGACTAGGAGAGGTAAGTAACAATTTGTTTTCCTTATATGTGACCCGATCATTTGGCAATAAGACCAGGATTTCTGAACAAGGGAATTACGCGAAGGCTAGGGAAAGTATCATCAACAAAAAAATATCCTACTTGGAGGATCCAGATGTATTTAACAGACTAGTTCCTTTTTGGCAATTGCAATTGTATTTTGAAGGTACAGGTAAGAACCCTAATTTCTATCCGGATTTATTTGAAGAGTTTAGAAAGCAAAACCTTAAAAGAATGTCCAACTATCGCTCGGATAATGATCGTAATCCTGCTGTGCATCAGTTGAATTTTATTAAAACGGCTTGCGAAATTGCAAAAACGGATCTAACGGAATTCTTTGATTAATATGGTTTTTTCAAAGTGGCTGTCTTAACTTATGATGATTATGGTCGTTATAAATATGAAATGACGCAGGAAATGGTTGATGTATGTAAAGCGGAAATTAAGAAACTTAATTTACCTAAACCAACTGTGGATATCAGTAAATTGACGGATTAATACTTTCCGGAATGAATTAAAAAATGTCTTGATAAATACGTTTTATCAAGACATTTTTTATTCGGTATACTTGAATTTCTTAATAAAATCTCCAGGGGTGAATTGATGGATTTGTTTGAACATTCGAATGAAATAGCTGACAGAGGAAAATCCACTTAAATAGGCTACCTGTGAAATATTGGAGTTCGGACCTAATAGTAAATTTTTGGCTAATGCCATACGCTCTTCTAGAATATACTCTCCTGGGCTTTTATTATAACATGTTTCGAATAACCTGTATAAGGTGCTTTTACTGCAATTGGCTAATTCTAATAAATCTTTGATTTGGATGTTTTTAGCTAAATTTTCTTGAATGTATTTTTTGATTACCAAGAGTTGGTTATTTACACCCAATTGTTTCAGACCTTCCTGATGTTCTTGTTGCGCTTCCATCAAACGGACCAATAATGATTTTAGTAATAAATCATTTAAAATCTGACTTGGAGCTTGGTCTTTGTTAAGAATTAGAAGTTCATTGAAGGTGCGAACTAATGCGGAATTGTTATTGAAATGAAAATTTTGATAATCAATTTCCCAAGTGGTATTTGAGCTACTGTATTGTTCATTCAAATAAGCCAATATTTTATGAATGGTTTTTTGAGGTATTAATAGAGTAGCGCATTGAACAGGATTTTTCGCATCTGCATTTGGAAAATCTGCAAAAATTGTTTTCCCCTCGGGTAAGATTAAGGTCGTGCCTGGTAAAAATTCAAAATGATGACCTTCAGTAGTATGTATTATTTTCTTTCCTCGAATCATACTGGAGATACTTAATCCATCATAACGGATTTGAACTTTAGTAGAGGATTGAAAAGTCTCAAAAATATAGATTTCAAAGTTTCCACAATCAATACGATGTCGGTTTTCATATCCCTTTTGTAAATGCTCTGGGGTTTGAATGGATAATAAATCAATTAAGTGAGCCATTTTAATTAAAGATAAAAATGAAGTATGAAACAATAATAACAAAAACTGAAACAATATTATTATATTGATTGAATTAATTATATGAACTTTGTTGGTGAGAAATCATTAATTGTTAAATAATTTTCAACTTTGATGCTTTTAAAGTGGAAATGATTTCTCTTATATTCGACACACATTTTGATAAATACCTATGAAATACATCATAAAAGCTGTCCATCTATGAAGGGCAGCTTTAATTTTTAGGCTGTTTATTAAAGTGGGTATAAGCGGCTTCTGCTATTTCAGCAATTATTTTCGCATTGATAGGTTCTTCTTCTTTGGAATCAGTTACAAAAACTGATATGTAGAAGTACCGATTATCAGGTAAGAATATAATACCCACATCATTTACCGCTGCGATTATCCCTGTAGATTTATTTTTTCCAGAATATCCTGTTTTATGTGCAACAATGGTGTTTTTAGGTAACTTTCCTTTCAATCTATCTTTTCCTGTAACTGTTGATCGCATCACATCCCATAAGAATTGATGTGATGAGGGGCTTAATAATTGCTTATCATTGCTGAAATAATCATGAATAATCCGGTTACAGGATCCTACGGTAGTCCAATTTTCAAATTGTAATTCCCATTCGGCTTGTTGAACCTCTTCGGTGTATTTGATATTTAAATCGTAATAACCTAATTCTTCAAAGTATTGTTGTACCACCAATGGACCTCCAACTAATTCAAATAATAGATCACAAGCGATATTGTCACTTTCAGCGATGCTATATTGCATAAGTTGCGCAATAGTTAAGTCTACACCTTCGGGAAATTGATCCTTTATTGGACTGTATAAATCGCTGTTTAATCTTTCTTTTGGTATAGAAATGACTTGTTCTAATGTAAGTTTTCCTAAATCTACTTGATTAAGTACGGCAATTCCTAAATGAAATTTATAAACACTTTGTAAAGGAAAGCGATCCTCAGGGAAATTGATTAAACTATCTGTAAATTTTTGATTATGTATAGCAATCCCCACTTTTGCTTGATACTTTTTTGTTATTTTTTCTATAGAATGCGATAATTCTTCTAAATTTTGAGCTTTACTGTAATTGGGATTTACAATAAATAAGATAGGAAGGACTAGTATTGTTAAAAAATGTTTCATATCTGCAAGTATATTTATTAAGAAAATTGAATTATGCCGTTTATAATCTGCGTTTTTATTAAAGTTTTTATAAATATAGTGTAATTGAATTAATTATTTAACAAAAGTGGTCTTTAGCTGTTAAATAAATTAAATATTTTATTAGTTTCGAAAATTATTAATCATCTACCAAAAAAACTTATAATTAAATTAATGAAAAGAATCAATTGTTCAATTAAAGCACTTGCATTAGCATTTTTTATCTTATTTATTCAAACATCCTGTAGCAAGGATGAGTCTGTTCCTAATCAGGTTGAGAACCCTGAAGAGGAGGTCGATTATGGAAATATAGACGATTTGATGCAACATGCTGGTGGAAATTCAAAATCTTTCAATACCCCAATGGGTATTCATTATGAATACTTAAAAGCGACGACTGCCGATGATAAAGTTTGGCTTGAAAACCCGAACAATGAACCCACTGTACCAAAGGGAATGGTAGGCAATTTCGATTTAAAAGCATTTCCTGTAACCTTATATCCTTTTGGAAATCCAAGCCCTTCAGATTGTAACCAACGAAGTATGGGGGATTGCTCCGCCATTTCTGTATTTGCTTCCTTAGCTTATATCAATCCTGAGTATATAAAATCAATCATCAGCAGCAATTCGGATGGTAGTTTTAAAGTACGCATGTTTGATCCGGCAGGGAAGGAAATCTATGTTTCTGTAAGTAATAAATTTTTAAGCCCCATTAACGAGACTGGTTTAGCGGCTGTAAGCGGTAAAAAAGGGCAGGCTACCTGGGCTACCATTTTGGAGAAAGCATTGATGAAATATATCGATAGGTATAAATTGGTGGAAACTATTGAGGGAATCGGTAGTGAAACCGCCAGCCCTGCATTTACTGGAGAAGGGGAGAGTTATGCTTTTTGGCCTGAAAGATTGACAGCAGCAGAATTGAAAAGAGCGGTAGAAGTATCTTTAGCAGAAGGAAAAATTGTTATCGGAGGTTTTAACAAGGGAGATATTAAGATTGGTCAATCGAAAACGGTGACTGCTCATGCTTGGACGTTTATTTATGCACCTAAAAGTCAAGTAAACGGTTATGAACCAATGTTTGTAATGAGAAATCCTTGGGGATCGGATAATGGAACTGATTTAGACGGTTTAATGTTTATTCCAAAGGATGAAACGATTGCGGATATGATTGATTTAAGGATTATTCTTGCAGGTAAGGCTAAACCTTCAAAAGTACCAACTACATTTACTCCGCCAAGATATTAGTGGACATTTAGGTCACAAAAAATCCAATACTAGCTGAATATGAATTCTTTAAACTCTAGATCAGCTGGTATTGGATTTTTAATTATTTATGAAGGTTTAAATTATTCCACCGCCAATGATAAGCCTTAGTAAACCTAGAAATATCGCTACTATACAGATAATAATTCCACCTTTTGATTTTCCTAATATGGAGAAAACCAATCCTAATATAGCAAAAGGTATATTTAACCAATTGAACCATCCTAATAATGGAATCATTCCTAATAACATTCCAATTATGGCTAATATTCCAAATAATCTTCCTAGTAATTTCATATAAATGTATTGAGGTTTAATTTTATTTAGTTTTATCAAATTAAGTACTGAATATATTGAAAATTTTAATAATTTGATAAGAAATATTTTAATTTCATAAATTTGTTTAGGTTTCTTATTTGAAATATTTTATGCCTTTAACTACAAAACTTTTGGTTAAAAACATGGTCTGCGATCGTTGTATTCTGGTTGTAAAACAAGAATTAATTCAGCTTGGACTGAAGATTCAAGAGATAAGGCTAGGGGAGGTGAACATCGAAGGAACCTTGACTGATCTTCAATTAGAAGAAATTTCAGGAAAGTTTAAGGACTTAGGGTTTGAATTGCTGAAGGATAAGAAAGAAAAAATTGTAGAAAAAGTTAAGAATAAGATTGTTGAGTTAATTCATCATCAAGACGATGATTTGAAAATAAATCTGTCTCAGATTCTTCAGGATTCCATAGGATTAGATTACGCTTATATATCTCAAATTTTTTCTGAACTTGAAGCAGTAACTATCGAAAAATATGTGATTCAACAACGCGTTGAAAAATCAAAAGAATTGCTCAGATACAATGAATTAACTTTAAATGAAATTGCTCAGAAACTTCATTATTCAAGTGTTGCTCACTTAAGTGCGCAATTTAAAAAGATTACTGGAATGACTCCAAGTCAGTATAAATCCAGTCAAGAACATCAGCGTATTTCTTTGGATAAGATTTAGAATTGTTTACTTAGCTAATTTTTAATTCAAATTACGGAAAACGTAATTTCTAAATATCCTTAGTGGTAGCCAAATCAAATAACAATTCAATTATATATTATCAATCATAGCAAGTTATATTATTTAATGTTTTAATAATGTTGACTAAGCTTATGGTTTCTTGAAGTTCCTTATAATTGATTATCCATAAAATATCTACATTCCACTTTATATAATCATAATATAAATATGTTTAATAATTTATATTATGTTAAATAGATTTATTAAAAGACTACCCTAACTCGGGTAATCTTATTAAATTATGCACTTTGAAAAATAACAGCGGCTACTGTTAAGTTTGTTCTTGGATCAATGATAATTCCTCTAGAATTTTCAGGAAATTCAGTTTGTGGATCGTATACGATTTCGTCAGCAGCTTTCAAACTTACTCTGGCGATATCATTTAATTTAACAGATTCATTGTATACGTGTTCTTGATTATGAACATCGTATTTATACAACACTTCAGGAATTTTAATTTTAGAAACTTTACTATGCGTCTGTAATAAATAAATTTGATTGGTATCCAATTCTTTATTTTCAAACCAAGCTAAGTTAGCTTCTAAGGTTCTATCTGTTTTGGCAGCATGGTTTGCTGAAACAATATAATCACCTCTTGAAATATCGATTTCATCATTTAAATGAACTATTACCGATTTTCCATTTTCTGCTTCAGGAAATTGCTCCTGGTTAAATTCTATGGCTTTAATCGATGAACGATATCCTGCTGGCAAAATGACAACCTCTTCTCCTACCTTCAGCCCCTCTCCTAGTACTCTTCCTGCGTATCCTCTATAGTCATGTAATTCAGTACTTTGTGGTCTTACAACCCATTGAACAGGGAATCTCCAGCCATTATTGATCGTTTCAGGAATTTCAACTTCTTCCAAATAAGTTAACAATGCTGGCCCTTGATACCAGTCCATTCTTTCTGATTTATTCACGATATTATCGCCTTTTAAAGCAGATACAGGGATAAAATCGACCTCAGATAAACCAAGATTCTTAGCCAATTTTAAATAATCTTCCTTTATATTTTCGTAAACAGCCAGTTCATAATCCATCATGTCCATTTTATTGACACAAACCAATACTTTCTTTAAGCCTAATAGTTTAGCTAAAAAAGAATGGCGTTTTGTTTGCTCAATAACCCCTTTTCTGGCATCCACCAGAATAATAATCAAGTCAGAATTGGATGCTCCGGTCACCATGTTTCGGGTGTATTGTATATGCCCAGGTGCATCAGCTATAATGAATTTTCTTTTCTCTGTTTGGAAATATTTATAAGCTACATCGATCGTAATACCTTGTTCACGTTCGGCTTTCAAGCCATCGGTTAATATCGCTAAGTCTACCGTTCCGTCATCGTTTTTACGATTGGCTTTTTGTATGGCTTCTAACTGATCGTCTAATATGGAATTCGTATCGTAAAGTAAACGACCAATTAAAGTAGATTTTCCATCGTCAACAGATCCTGCAGTAATAAATTTTATGATGTTCATGAGTGTGTGCTAAATTGAGTTTTTCGACATGTGAATTAAAACGTTCTATTGCTAGAAATAACCTTGTTTTTTGCGTTCTTCCATGGCCGCTTCCGATACCTTGTCATCCATTCGAGCGCCTCTTTCACTAACCGTTGAAGCCTTAATTTCTGCAATAATATCATCCAATTCCACAGCTACAGAATCTACTGCCGCAGTACAAGTCATGTCGCCAACAGTTCTGAAGCGAACAGATTTATGTTCTACAATATCCTGATCATCAATTTGCAATACCGGATGCGCTGCCATCCATTGACCATTTCTGAATACCACATCGCGTTCGTGTGAGAAATAAATCGAAGGTAAAGCGATATTTTCCCGTTTGATGTAATTCCAAACATCTAATTCTGTCCAATTCGATATAGGGAAAACACGTACATTTTCGCCTTTTTGAATCTTACCATTGAAGATGTTCCAGAGCTCTGGTCTTTGGCGTTTCGGATCCCATTGTCCAAATTCATCCCTAACCGAAAAAATACGTTCTTTCGCTCTCGCTTTTTCTTCATCCCGACGTGCTCCACCGATACAAGCATCAAAGCCATTCTTTTCTATTGTATCTAATAAAGTAACCGTCTGCAAAGCATTTCTACTTGCATTCTTTCCTTTTTGCTCCACGACACGACCCGCATCAATACTATCTTGCACATGTCCAACAATTAACTTCTCACCAGTTTGCTCAATCAACCAATCCCGATATTCAATTGTTTCTTGAAAGTTATGTCCCGTATCGATGTGCACTAATGGAAAAGGAAATTTCCCTGGTCTAAACGCTTTAATCGCTAAATGAACTAGCGTAATAGAATCTTTCCCTCCGGAAAATAACAAGGCTGGTTTTTCAAATTGACCTGCTACCTCCCGTAATATATATATAGCTTCTGCTTCTAAATGATCTAAATAATCCATTATAATTTCAATCTTAATTTGTTGTTACATGCAATCCACATTCTTTTTTACTTTTATCCTCCCACCACCATCTACCGGCTCTAAAATCATCTCCAGGCTGTATGGCTCTTGTGCATGGTTGGCATCCTATACTTGGAAATCCTTTATCGTGCAAAGGATTATAAGGTATGAAGTTCGCTTTTAAATAGCTTTCTACCTCTTTCAAGGTCCAATGGAAAATCGGATGAATTTTAATAATTTGGTTAACTTCATCCCACTCAATAAAATCCATTTGATCCCTATTATCGGATTGTTCCGATCGAATTCCCGTTATCCAAACCTGATAACCTTTTATTGCTCGTTTTAAAGGCTCTATTTTTCGGATGAAACAACATTCTTTACGGTTTTCTACCGATTCATAGAAACTGGATGGCCCCTTTTTGCTGACCATTTCTTCTACTGCCGTAGCCTGAGGATAAAACGCTTGGATAGGTAATTTATATTTATCTAACGTTCTATTCCAAACATAGTAGGTTTCAGGAAATAATCTACCCGTGTCTAAGGTGAATAGCTTAATATTTCCCTGAAGTTCACCTAACATTTGTGTGATGACCTGATCTTCGATCCCAAACGAAGTGGAAAAGATGGCTGTTTCTCCAAAATGTTTATTTATATACGCAAGAATAGCTGGCGCATCTAAACCTGCAAGGTTTTGTTTAATGTGCTCGATCTGATTCATATTGTATTATATTTTCGGTGTGTGCATTTAATGCTTTAATCTTTGCTTTTAAATCTCCTTTCAATTGATCTCTATAAGTAGACATCAGATTCAAAGTTTCATCGATTTCTTCTGGAAGTAGCTCATTTAAAAGTTCTTTGATCCTTTTAGCTATTGTTGGCGATTTTCCATTTGTAGAAATTCCGATTTTCAGGTTTCCTTTTTGAACAACCGATCCTAAATAAAAATCACAAAGGGAAGGTTTGTCGGCAATGTTTAACAATATATGACGCTGATCCGCTAAACCCCTCACCTCTTCGTTAAACACAGGATTATTCGTCGCCATAATGATCAAATGCTTTTCATTTAAATCAGACTCTTGAAACGCTCTTTGCTGTAGATCCACTAAAGGTTTATCAGCAATAAACTGACGAAATTCTTCGGATACTTCTAAAGCTACAACACTTATTCTTGATTGCGGTGAATTACCTATAAGTGCCTGTATTTTTTCAAGACCTACTTCCCCAGCTCCAACTAATAAGGTATGAAGCTGATCCAGTTTCAAATATATAGGGAACAAGGTATTCATACTATACTGCTAAAGAATGTAATTCTGGTTTCAATAGCTCGAAAGCTTGATGTTTAGCCACCACTTCACCCAATACGATGATTGCAGGTACGCCTATTAAAGTTTCTTCCGCTTTTTGTATGATGTTATCTATACGTCCTAATACAATTTTTTCATTAGGAAGAGATCCGTTTTGGATCAAAGCAATTGGTAATTCTCCTTTACCGTTTGCTTGATATAGGGCAGCAATTTCCTTTAATTTAGAAAAACCCATTAACACGACCACAGTCGCATCGGTTGTAACGGCATGTTTCAAATCGTCAGATATACGACCATCGGAAGTTGATCCGGTAATGACCCAAAAGGATTCGGAAATACCGCGGTAGGTTAATGGAATTTGTTGTAACCCTGTTAATCCTACGGATGAGGATATTCCAGGTATGACGGCCGTTTCAATTTCATATTGACGAACAAAATCTAATTCTTCACCACCACGACCAAATACAAATGGATCGCCACCTTTCAAACGAACAACATGTCCATGGGTTAAGGCATAATCTACTAACAATTGATTGATATGATCTTGAGATGTAGACAAACGTTCTGCACGTTTACCTACGTAAATTTTGGTACAACCTGGTTTTGCGTAATCCAGAATTTCGTCATTAACAAGGGCATCATATAGAATGACATCCGCGGTTTGAATGGCTTTGATACCTTTTAAGGTAATTAAATCTGGATCTCCAGGTCCAGCTCCTACGAGCGTAACTAATGGTTTAATACTTATCATTTCTCTCCCCCTCCCTTTATGATATGCTGATTGATTTCAGTTCTTCACGACGAGACTTTGCTTCTAAACAAAAAGCTTTAGCCTGTAATAAGAATGTTTCAGCGAATTCTTTACTTGGTTCATATTTATTGATTTGTAGCACGCGTTCAGCGAATGTACCAGGAAATTCAAATAATCCTTCTGCTACATAATGTGTATCAAAATCAGCAATTACAGCCGATTGCGTAGACGCATTTACACCTTTATCTAATAACAAAGCTTTGGCAGTCCAAACGAAGGTACTGTAAGCGTGATAAATAGCATCTGCATAAAGTTCTTGATCCAATGCTTCCTGAGACCAAGCTAATTTTTCTTCTGCTTCATAAATCAAGGTAGCCACTAAATCGATCACAACGCCTGCACACTCACCAACACCAATCGCCGTAGAAAAACTCTCTTCATGTCCCCAATCGATCAACTCATCGTTACTAAGATTGGTTAAATCTGCTAAGGGCTTTAAAAGACGATAAAAATGATCTTTACCTTTTTCATCGTAATACCCATGAAAATTAAGCTGATTTGGATTGTTGGTTTTAAAATCTTGAAGGATTAAATCAACAACCTGCAATACCCTTTTTGTAGGAACCTTAATGACACGTTCAGCTACACGTCCTTTTCCATCTCCTACTGTTCCTCCACCAAGCATCACTTGCGCAGCAGGAACTACATGTCCTCCGGCTTTCACCGAACTGCCATGAAATCCAATGTGGGCAAGACCGTGCTGTCCACAAGAATTCATACAGCCTGATATTTTAATTTTTAAATCTTCTTCGGTAATAAATGCAGCATGGAAATCATGAATGTAGTTTTCCAATACCCTCGCCATTTCTGTCGAATTCGAAATACCTAAATTACAAGTATCTGTTCCTGGGCAAGTGGTGATATCAGCGGTGCTGTTGTACCCTGGTTTAGCAAATCCTAATTGATATAAGGTGTTATATATTTGTGCTAATGATTCTTTGCGAACAAATTTAAACAACAAATTTTGATCTTGTGTGATGCGAATATCATCAGCTACATGATCACGGATGCCTGCGATTAGTATACGTGCTTTTTCAGTAGAAATATCACCTGTTTGAATATTGGCATAAACACCAAAATATCCAGCTTGTTTTTGCGGGAATGTATTGGTTGCTTTCCATATTTCAAAACCAATTTCATCTACAGGAAGGACTTCTTCAACTGTTGATGTAGGTGGCTCTGGTTGATCTATTTTAGTTCTATCTACTTTGACTATGTGGTTTTTTAATGCTGTTTTCTCTTGTTCTATCAAATTTAAAACATCTTCTAATCCCAATTTCTGAACCAGGTATTTAAAACGAGCCTTATTTCTGTTATTTCGTTCACCATGACGGTCAAATACACGTAAGGTAGCTTCCATATACGGGATGATTTCATCCTCAGCTAAGAAATCAAAGATTTCGTTGGCAAGGATAGGTTGTGCACCCAATCCCCCACCTAGCATTACCTTAAAGCCTCGAACTTCTTCCCCATTTACTTGTTTAACTTTAGGAATAAATCCAAAATCATGGATGTAAGAGAATGCCGTATCGCGATCTGATGATGAGAAAGATATTTTAATCTTTCTTCCCATTTCTGCACAAATCGGATTTCTTAAAAAATACGTAAAGGTGGCGTGCGCGTATGGTGAAACATCAAACGGTTCTTCCGGATCTATTCCAGAGGTAGGAGAAGCCGTAACGTTTCTTACGGTATTTCCACAGGCTTCGCGTAAGGTGATGTCATCCTCAGCAAGCTTAGCCCATAATTCCGGAGTTTTATCTAAACTCACGTAATGGATTTGAATATCTTGACGCGTAGTTAAGTGTAAATTATGACTGGCATATTCGTCAGATATATCCGCTATTTTTAATATTTGTTTGAAAGTTACTTTTCCAAATGGTAATTTTATACGGACCATTTGTACTCCTGGTTGACGTTGTCCATATACTCCCCTAGCCAATCTCAACGAGCGAAACTTCTCCTCTGGTATTTCTCCTGATTGAAAGCTACGAATCTTTTTTTCTAATTCTATAATCTCTTTTTCTACGATTGGATTCTCTAATTCCGTACGAAAGCTTTGCATATCTACTCTAAGTATTATTAATTTTTCAATATCCCTCCAATAAACTTTAGGATTTCCTAAAATATTTCCACAAATGTATAAAATATAATTCTATTAAATACATAAAATCTACTGATTTAGTATATATTTGTAGCGTATTCAATTTTCAAATTTTTAGCTATAACGGAGTTTTGAAGTGTAATTTCTTATATATCAGTTGTTTAGTTTGTTTTTTACTACAATCTTGTGCCCCAAAGGTCTCAGAATCCTATGATGAGAAAAACGGTTATACCGGATCTATATCCATTTCAGGAGCCTTTGCCTTATACCCATTGGCGGTATTATGGGCAGAAGATTATAAAAAAACCAATCCTAATTTACGTTTTAATATTTCTGCTGGTGGCGCAGGCAAAGGTATTGCCGATGTGCTTACCGATATGGTAGATATTGGTCTGGTATCTCGTGATCTTCATCCTCAAGAATTGGAAAAGGGTGCTTTACCCATTCATGTGGCTAAAGACGCTGTAATAGGTACCGTCAACAGCAAGCATCCGGATATTGATTTAATTAAAAAAAGAGGGTTTACTCAAGAGGAACTTCAACAAATATTTTTGGAAGGTAAGTTCAAAAACTGGAATGAAATTGATTCACGGTTTTCAAATATAGCGATTGAAGTTTATGTACGTTCCGATGCTGCAGGAGCAGCAGAAACTTGGGCGAAGTTTTTCGGAGGCAATCAAGAAGACCTAAAAGGTATCGGTATTTTTGGCGATCCAGGCCTTGCTCAGGCGATTAAAGAAAATCCTAAAGCGATTGGTTTTAATAATCTGAATTATGTGTTTGACTTGAAAACCAAGAAAACCTCCGAGAATATTGTCGCTATTCCTATTGATTTAAATAAAAACGGTAAAATTGATGCCGATGAAGCTTTTTATGAGCACTTGGATTCCTTGACACATGCCGTTGCTACAAACGTCTACCCTTCTCCTCCTGCTCGTGATTTAACATTTGTCATACGATCCAATAAACAATCCAATTTATTAAAGGATTTTATACGATTTATACTCAACGATACCGAACAAAGTTACCTATTGGAAAACGGGTATGTTCCATTAGATAAAGAAACCATCATTAAAGAATTAGAAAAATTAAATGCAAGTGAATTACAGGTTAATTAAGGATTCAGTAAGCAAGAATGTATCTGCTGGCTTATTGTTACTCATTCTAGCTGTTATTGTTTCCATATTCATTGGATTAAGTGCTAAAGCTTATCCCTTATTGAGTAAAATATCGCTCTGGGAAATTCTTAGCGAAAGTGTGTGGTCTCCCATGAAAGGGAAATTTGGTTTCTTACCCTTTATTTTAGGTACGCTTTGGGTTACCATCTTATCGCTTATTATAGCGGTTCCTTTATGTCTTGGTGCATCTATTTATTTGGTAGAATATGCTTCCGATCGTTTACGTAATTCGGTTTTACCGTTGATGAATGTTTTAGCGGCAATTCCACCAGTATTGTACGGGGTTTGGGGCGTTTTATTTGTGGTACCCCTCATATCAGAATTATCTTCCATCCTATTTGGAATCAATTCTTCCGGGTATTCAGTACTAGCCGGGGGTATTGTGCTTGCCGTGATGATCTTTCCTATTATGGTGAGTATTATGGTGGAAGTTATTCAAACAATCCCATTGGAATTAAGATCAGTATCGCTCTCATTAGGTGCTACAAAATGGGAAACCATTCAGCATGTGGTGCTTAGAAAAGCAAAACCTGGTATTATTGCGGCTATTGTGCTAGCAGTCTCCCGGGCATTTGGTGAAACAGTGGCTGTATTAATGGTGGTCGGAAATATACCTCAGATACCAAAATCCATATTCGATGCAGGGTATCCTATACCGGCATTAATTGCCAATAACTTTGGTGAAATGATGTCCATACCATTATATGATTCGGCACTGATGTTTGCTGCCCTATTGTTATTTGTACTCATATTCGGCTTTAACCTGATTTCTAGATTAATACTTAATAAATTGGAGGGGAAACATTAAATGGCAAGTATACAATCAAGACTTCGGAAAGAAAAAATAGCAAAAATACTGATGCAAATGGCCGGTATAACCATTACTGGGTCTTTGTTCTTAATCGTAGGTACAATTTTATATAAGGGTGTTCCATATTTATCTTGGGAAATGGTGACACAAACACCACAAGGTGGTTTTTATATTGGAAAAGAAGGTGGAATTTTGAATGCCATTTTAGGTTCCTTATACTTAGCGGGTTTATCGATCTTATTAGCAACCATCATCGGTATTCCAATCAGTATCTATCTTAATGTATATATCAAAGGTGGATCATTCGTATCCAGAACTTCCAAATTAATATTTGATGTATTGTATGGAATTCCATCCATTGTCTATGGTGCGATTGCATTTAGTATCATGGTGTTGTTTGGAATTCGAGCCTCCTTGATGGGTGGCGTTATTACCATAACGTTATTAACCATCCCCATTGTGGTTCGTACAATTGATGAGTTAATCAGCACGGTACCTATTGATTTGAAACATGTAACTTCTTCATTAGGAGCTACTAAACTAGAGTCATCTTTAGTGATGCTTAAATATATTAAACCGGGATTATTTACCGCTATTTTGCTGGCATTTGGAAGAGCTATAGGTGATGTTGCCGGCGTATTATTAACCACAGGATTTTCGGATAATATTCCCAAATACCTGGATGAACCTACGGCTACACTTCCTCTGGCTATATTTTTCCAGTTAAGTAGTCCCATTCCTGAAGTTCAAGGCCGTGCCTATGCTTCAGCCTTAATTCTTACATTGATTATTTTAATTATCGTTTTATGTACACATTTCCTAGCGTCGAAACAAAAGAAACACAAGATATAGTGACCGATTCTTATCCTCATATCCAAATTAAAGACCTTAATGTACATATTGAAGGTCGTCAAGTATTGAAGAATATCAATTTAGATATTCCTAATAACTGTATTACTTCTATCATAGGACCTTCAGGATGTGGTAAAACCACCTTATTGAAGACATTGAATAGATTGTTGGATGATTCAAAGGAAGTTACTGTAGAAGGTTCTGTGTTGGTGAATGGTGAAGATATTTATGGCAAACATGCGGAAGTCACTCATATTCGAAAAAAAATGGGATTACTTTCTCAAAAGCCCTTTCCACTTCCGATGTCTATCTATGATAATATCTCCTATGGACCTAAAATTCATGGAGAAAGAGATAAGAAAAAACTCAATGCCATTGTAGAACAACAATTGAAAAATGTAGGCCTATGGGAAGAAGTGAAAGATCGTTTGGACGCATCGGCAACTAGATTATCCATAGGGCAACAGCAACGTTTGTGTCTTGCACGAGGCTTGGCTGTAGAGCCAGAAATTATTCTAGGTGATGAGTCTACATCTGCCCTAGACCCCTTATCTACGCAGATTATTGAAAATTTATTAATCGATTTAAAGCAACAATACACCATTGTTCTTGTGACTCATATTTTGAGGCAAGCTCGACGTGTATCGGATTATATCTTGTTTCTATATAATGGTGAAATCGTTGAATTTGGAAAATCAGAAGATATTTTGTTGAATCCGAAACACGAGATTACTAAACAATATGTAAAAGGATTTATATCCTAAAAGAGTGATTCATAAAAAAAAGAGATGTTTTACATCTCTTTTTTTTATGAAATCTTGTGTATTTAATGTCTTGTTTCTCCTTCTGGACCTTCTTCTATTATTTCTTGAATTTCCGCAATGGAGTCTGGATCAGGATCAACACGGAATGGTGCTGCTTCATCAAACTCTCCTTCCCATTTAGCTACTACCACAGTTGCTAAACAGTTTCCAATAACATTTACTGATGTTCTTGCCATGTCCATTAACTCATCAATTCCTAATATTGCTGCAATAACGAATACAGGTAATCCAAATTGATCTGCTGTAGCAATCAAGATAATTAAGGATGCTCTAGGAACAGCAGCTACACCTTTTGAGGTGATCATCAAGGTGAAAGCAATCATTAATTGTTGACCAAAAGACAAATTTATTCCAGCAGCCTGCGCTACAAATATGGAAGCTAAGGATAAGTATAAGGAAGTCCCGTCTAAATTAAAGCTATATCCTGTAGGAATAACAAAAGATACAATTTTTCTAGGTACACCAAATTTTTCCATAGCACTCATTGCTTTTGGAAGTGCTGCGTCAGAACTGGTAGTCGCAAATGCGATGGATACCGGCTCTTTAATTGCATTAACAAATTGTTTGATAGGTACTTTCAAATATAAGGCTACCGGTAATAAGATAAACAAAAGGAAACAAATTAATGCCATATAAAGTGTAGCCAGGAGCATAAATAAGTTTTTTAGAATATCAACGCCCAGATGTCCTACTGTATACGCCATCGCAGCACCAACCCCTATTGGCGCAAAAAGCATCACCAAGTTGGTGAACTTAAACATGGCTTCGGATAAACTTTCTGCAAAATCAACAAATGGTTTGCGTTTCTTCTCTTCGACCATGGCGAGTCCGATACCAAAGATTACTGCAAATACCACGATTTGCAATACCTTATTTTCGTATACGGATTTGACAATGTTTTCTGGGAAGGTATCTCTGATGAAGGTAGTAAATTTAAATAATCCATGAGCACTCTCGTCGATATGTGCTAAAGCATTTTTATCACTTTCATTGACCATAGAGGTTTTTGGAAGCTCCTCATGAGGCATGTGCTCAATATCGATTCCTACTCCTGCTTTCGTAATATTTATAGCTGCTAAACCAATGAAAATAGCACATGTTGTGGCTAAAAAGAAATACAACATGGATTTCCAAGCCATACGACCAACTTGTTTCAAATCAGAATGGCCAGCGATACCAACTACTAAGGTTGCAAATAAGATTGGTCCCACTATGGTTTTAACCAATTTAATAAATGCCTGACTTAATGGCTGCAAGGCTTTTGCTACATTCGGGAAATCTAACCCTACAAAAATACCCAATACCATGCAGGTTAATATCCAGGTGGTCAGTCCTTTTCGTACAAACGCATTTAACACCAAAACTACGGCTGTTACCCAACGTACAGCAATCATAACTGATGGAGGAACAGCGACTAAATTAAATTCATAAAGGAGTGTTATGATTAATGCTATTGTTATGGTGAATAGCATGAGGTATCCCGTTGTTTTTTTTGACATGCGGTTTAATGTGGGTTATTAAATTCTGATTTAACTTTTTTTGATGAACAAAAATAGAAATTAAAAGTAGTTTAGCAAATTTAATACTACTTTATAATGTGTTTAAGGAAGATTCAAGGAATACTTAGTGTATATATTGGACTCCTTAATCACTCATTACTAAGCTAAAATCAATCGTTTTGTTTTTTGAGAATATTTTAGAAAAGTTTTGTAAAATTTTTATTCATTATAAGTTTTTGTTTGAGTTTTTTTAATAATTGTGTGTTTGTGTTGTTTGTTTTTAATGTAAGTGCAGTTATTTTAAAAAGTTTTTAAGATTTTGTCCTATTATATGTGTATTTTGTTATGTAAACTGATAAAAAAATCATGTTTAATATATATTATAATTGTTAACTACAGTTTTTTATAATATTTTATTTGTTTTCTGGGATAGTATTTTGTTAAAAATATGATTATGACGAACAATTTAATAAAAATCACATTCTTTTCAATTGAAAAATAATTAGTGACAGTATGTTTTTTAATTTTGACTATTTTTTATCTCTAGATTTCCAATTTAGCGCTTCTCCTTAGGATCTCCTTCGGAGATTGTTCGGATCTTCATTGAAAAATTGCGAATAAGATCCTAGGAAGATCCATAACAAATCTGAATTATGATCTATTAACATAAAATGATGAACTCCTGTGTTTCCATATAGGAGCTTGTTTTGTATAAAGGGAAATTTGGAATATGCCTTAAGAATAGTAAGGTTAATACGTAATTAATCAGTTTATATAAAAATGATTAAGCAATAGTATATCAGGATAATATGATTTTAAACAAATTATGAGATGGCATGTTATTCAGATAGGTTGCTTAGTCTTGTAGATCATAGAAAAATAAAAAGGGCTAGCATGAATCAATCATACCAGCCCATTTTACTATGATATTTAAGCTAAAATCAATTATTCAGCATGTAACCATGCTTTTTTAGCTAATAATTCTTCTTGAGATTCACGAACATCTTCATCATCCACACAACAATCTACCGGACATACCGCTGCGCATTGAGGTTCATCATGAAATCCTACACATTCTGTACATTTATCTGAAACGATGTAATATACTTCATTGGATACTGCTTCCTGCGATTCATTAGCATCTAAGGTCACTCCATCGCCGAAATCAATAATACCATCTAAAGCAGTTCCTTCAGAAAACTTCCAAGTAACACCTGCATCATAAATTGCATTGTTTGGGCATTCCGGTTCACATGCCCCACAATTTATACATTCATCCGTAATTTTAATTGCCATTTATGTCCTTACAATAAAATATTAAACTAATTTTGTGCTTCCAAAGTTAGTACTTAACATACATACAATAAAATAAAAGTATACAAGTTTAGTAGTTATTTACTTTGATATGGCAAATATACAGTAAAATTCATACAGATTAATTCTAAATAGAAACATTTTGACATTACAAGATCGTATTTCAGCTTTCGCAAAATTAGGGGATTACCTTAAGAGTGAAGATTTTATTCAATCGCCTTTTTTGAATTCGGTAGCCAATAGAAATCCATGGTATACAAAGCAAAACGTATTGCAACAGGCGAAAGCTATTGCATACAATTTAAATAACGAAGCATTAACCCAATGGTTATTGGATTTTCCAGATTTACAATCTGAAAAACGGGTGGGATTGGTGTTGGCAGGAAATATTCCATTGGTAGGATTTCATGATATTCTATCGGTTTTAATTGCTGGATTTCATGCAGAAATAAAAGTATCCTCCGATGACGCAGGGTTAACTCAAGCTGTATTGGGAATCTTAGTTTCGATAGAACCTCAATTTTCAAATTATTTTCATATCGTCGATAAACTTCAAGATTATGATTTAATTATTGCTACTGGTAGTAATAACTCATCTAGATATTTCGAGCATTATTTTAGTAAAAAACCACATATTATCCGTAAGAATAGGAATTCCATTGCGATACTTTCCGGAAAAGAGACTAAAGAAGAATTGCAGCAATTAGGGCATGATATTTTTGATTACTTTGGATTAGGCTGTCGCTCTGTTTCTAAAGTATATTTTCCAAAAGGATTTGAGATTCCAGTTTTTTATGATGCTATGGAGGAATTCCATTGGGTAAAAAATCATTTCAAATACAATAATAATTACGATTTTAATAAATCTATTTATCTGATTAATAAGGATAAACATTACGATAATGGGTTTTTATTGCTGAAAGAAGATGCTACATTAACCTCTCCTTTGGCTGTATTGCATTATGAGTATTATGAAGATTTAGATGGGTTATTAGAAGAAATTAATTCGAAACAACAAGATATTCAATGTGTCACTAGTTCGCTGGATTTAATATGTGAGGCTCAAGTATTTCCATTTGGAGCAAGTCAATATCCTAAATTGGACGATTACGCTGATCAAGTAGATACCCTAGCATTTTTATTAAACAACCAATAATTTGGAAATAAAAGCGTTGTATGACTATGAATTCATAAAAAATGATAATTTTGTTCCACTATGTATGTAATAAAAGTAAAAGGTGTCGCTAAAATTCCTGATTATGTGCAATTAAGAGATGATGCATTTACACTATTGGCATATTTTCGAGTAGATAGACCCGACAAATCTTTAGATAAAATAGGATTAGGTGACAAAGCAGCATATATCATGGAAATTGTTAAAGAACTGCCTTTTGGTCAAATAAAGAAAATTGATTTATAATGAGTATTAAAGAAGCAAGTACTGTAATTAAGTTAAAAAACGTAGAAATTTACCAACAGAAGCATTTGGTACTTTCTAACGTAAATTTAGATATCGCACAAGGTGAATTTCTCTATTTGATTGGTCAATCAGGATCTGGGAAAAGTAGTTTGTTGAAAATAATATATGGTGATTTATACATCGCCAATGGTGAAGGTATGGTTGCGGGGTTCGATTTAAAAAAACTACATGAGAATGATGTGCCCTATTTACGCCGTAAATTAGGAATTGTATTTCAAGACTTTCATTTATTGAATGATCGTACTGTAGAGAAGAATTTGGAGTTTGCTTTGCGAGCAACTGGCTGGAAAGAAAAAGGTTTGATTGAAAACCGTATTCTAGACGTGCTTGAGAAAGTGGGTTTACGTTCAAAACTTAAGAAAATGCCTCATGAGCTTTCAGGTGGAGAGCAACAACGTGTGGTTATAGCTAGAGCCTTGTTGAATAACCCTGAAATTATCTTGGCCGATGAGCCTACCGGAAACTTAGATCCAGCTACTTCCGAAGAAATTGTCTTATTACTTCGAGATATTGCATCTTCTGGAACAGCGGTATTAATGGCTACTCATGATTACCAAATCATTAAAAATATGCCTGCACGTATTCTCCGCACCGCGGATGGAGGCTTGCATGACAATGTAAGCATCTAATTACTGACAAGAAGTTAGAATCCGACAGTTTTGCCTTTGTTTTATTTATAAACTGACAGCATGTCGGATTTTTTTATGTTGGCAAAAATATTGTTCCCACTACAAAAAGTAAAAAATTTTTATTGCTGATGATGAACGAAAACGAAAATATTCAAGACCAAGAATTAAATCAAGCTGAGGAAAATGTAGAAAATTCAGCAACGGAAGCGGATATTCTAAATCAAAAATTAACCGAAGCAAATGATAAGTATGCACGTTTATTTGCTGAATTTGATAATTATAAGAAAAGAACTTCGAAAGAGAAATTAGATCTTATGCAATCTGCTGGGAAAGATGTTATAGTAAAATTGCTTCCAGTATTAGACGATTTTGATCGTGCTTTAGCACATATGAAAGATCTTGAAGAAGAAAATCCAATTAAGCAAGGAATTGAATTGGTCAACAATAAATTCAAGAAAACCATGGAGCAATTAGGAGTTAAAGAAATGCAAATCTTGGGTCAGCCATTTGATGCTGAATTTCAGGAAGCCATTACTTCTATTCCAGCACCATCTGACGATTTGAAAAATAAGGTTATTGATGTTATCGAAAAAGGTTATCTATTAAATGATTCTGTCATTCGATTTGCTAAAGTAGTCGTAGGACAATAAAATATAAATCATGTCAAAGAGAGATTATTATGATGTCCTTGGGGTGTCGAAATCAGCTGACGCTGCTGAAATAAAATCAGCATACCGCAAGTTAGCCATCAAATACCATCCCGATAAAAACCCTGGTGATAAGGCTGCAGAAGATAACTTTAAAGAAGCTGCTGAAGCTTATGAGATCTTAAGTAACCCGGATAAACGTAGAAAGTACGATCAATTTGGTCATGCTGGTAATTCGGCTTCTGGTTATGGTGGCGGCGGAATGAATATGGACGATATTTTCAGTCAATTTGGGGATATTTTTGGAGGAGGAAATCCTTTTGAAAGTTTCTTTGGAGGATCTGGAGGTGGACGTTCTGGCGGCAGAAGGGTTACACGTGGTACCAATTTAAGAATTAAAGTAAAACTTACCTTAGAAGAGATTGCCAATGGCGTTGAGAAAAAGGTAAAAGTAAATAAGCAAATCGTTTGTAACACCTGTTCTGGTACTGGAGCGAAAGCCAAAGGATCGACACATACCTGTAATACCTGTGGAGGTTCCGGTTCAGTAAGACGTGTTACCAATACCATATTAGGTCAAATGCAGACCACCAGCACCTGTCCTACTTGTAATGGAGAAGGTGTTGAGATTACTGCTAAATGTACTACTTGTAAAGGGGAAGGTCTAGAACGCGGTGAAGAAACGATTTCTATCAACATTCCCGCTGGGGTAAGCGAGGGCATGCAATTGTCCATGAGTGGAAAAGGAAATGCAGCACCTCGAGGTGGTATTCCTGGAGACTTAATCATCTTAGTGGAAGAAATAGCGCATGAAACCTTGAAACGTGACGGTGTGAATGTGATTTATGATCTGTATATTAATTTTGCGGATGCTGCATTGGGGACTAGTGTAGAAATACCTACCATCGATGGTAAAGCGAAGATTAAAATAGATCCGGGAACTCAAGGCGGAAAAATATTACGGTTAAAAGGAAAAGGTTTACCTGAGGTTAACTCTTACCATAAAGGAGATCAATTGGTTTATGTAAACGTTTGGACTCCGAAAACCGTTTCTAAGGAGGAAAAAGAGCTGTTGGAAAAATTAAAAAGTTCTGCCAACTTTAAACCTCAACCAGGAAAAAGCGAAAAATCATTCTTTGAGCGTATCAAAGAATATTTCGAATAACATTTTGTTTATTTTATCATTTATACTACGGTATAAAACAGAAAAGCGAGTTAGTTACTCGCTTTTCTTATGTATACACATTTTCGTAAAATACAATTTGCTTATAAAATAGCCTCGCGGATGCGTACTAGCTTTTCAAGTAAACCATCTAATAAATCAAGATGTAGCATATTTGCGCCATCGGATTTTGCATTTGCCGGATCAGGATGAGTTTCTATAAATAAACCATCTGCACCTACAGCTATGGCTGCTTTAGCAATAGTTTCGATAAGTTCCGGTTTCCCTCCTGTTACACCAGATACTTGGTTTGGCTGTTGTAATGAGTGGGTACAATCCATGATGGTAGGAACTTGAAAAGATTTCATGACAGGTAAGCCGCGGAAATCGACAATCAAATCTTGATAACCAAAAGTATTACCACGGTCTGTTAAAAATACTTTATCGTTTCCAGAGTCTTTTACTTTATCGACAGCAAATTTCATCGATTCAGCGGATAAAAATTGTCCTTTTTTAATGTTGACCACTTTACCGGTTTCTGCTGCAGCCACTAACAATTCCGTTTGTCTGCATAAGAAAGCAGGAATTTGCAATACATCAACATAAGCTGCGGCCATTGCTGCTTCATGACTTTCGTGGATATCGGTAACAGTAGGAACGCCAAAGGTCTTCCCTACTTTCTCTAAAATTTTCAATGCCTTTTCATCGCCAATCCCTGTAAATGAGTCTACACGAGAGCGATTGGCTTTGCGGTAAGAACCTTTAAAAATATAAGGGATTTGATATTTATCTGTAATCGTAACAATTCGTTCTGCAATGCGTAAGGCTATTTCTTCCCCTTCAATTGCGCATGGGCCAGCCATTAAAAAGAAGGCCTTGGAGTTGCCGTTTTTGATAGACGGCAAAAATGTATTAATCATAAAAACTTTATTAATTTCCGAGCTCTGACATAAATTTGATACGCATTAACTGAATATCTTCGAAAGAATAATCTTCTTCACCTAGTTCTGCTAAGGCACTATCGATGCTATCATTTTCGGCACTTTTAAAATAATCGTAAACCTCATCCTGACGATCTGGATCTATCATCTCATCCACAAAATAACCAATGTTTAGTTTTGTGCCTGAATTGACAATGGACTCCACTTCTTTCAGCATATCTTCATAACTGATACCCTTCGAAGAAGCGATGTCTTCAAGACTTATTTTTCGATCAATATTTTGTATAATAGAAACTTTCAACGCAGATTTATTTGCGGTGCTTTTTACCACTAAATCCTGTGGCCTATCGATTTCATTATCTTCTACATATTTCTTAATCAATTCGATGAAAGGTGCACCAAACTTCATGGCTTTACCTGAACCTACCCCCTGAATTTGTTTTAATTCTTCCACAGTAATGGGATAATGGGTACACATCTCATCTAAAGAAGGATCTTGAAATATGACAAATGGAGGTAGTGATTTTTGCTTGGCAATCTTTTTCCTAAGATCTTTAAGCATTTTCAACAGTTCGGTATCCAATGCACCAGCTACGGCACCAGCACCCTCTGATTGATCTACTTTACCTAATTCCATCGGTTTGTTTAAGATAAAGCGGATACCGTAAGGATTGTTGATGTATTTTACACCCGATTCGGTAAGCTGCAATAAACCATAATGATCGATATCTTTTTTGATAAAATCAGCTAGTTCCGCTTGCCTGATTAACGAATTCCAGTAATTGATTCCTAAATCTTTTCCAGAACCAAATAATGGATGTGTATCGTGTTTATAGGAAGATATAGGTTGATTATTTTGACCAATCATCACATTCATAATGTGTTGATCATCAAATTTGTTGCCCTCTTCTTTGATGAAATTCAAGACTTTCAGTAAATTACCTTCCGCTTCGAAATACGTCTTGCTGGATCGGCAATTATCACACATGTTATTACAGCCGGTGTCGTCAAACTTCTCCCCGAAGTAATGTAGGATTTGTTTTCTTCTACATACTGCAGATTCGGAATAGTCTATCACTTCTTTAAGGATTTGAGTGCCTATTTCTTTTTCAGAAACAGGTTTATCCTTCATGAATTTGGTTAATTTTTCAACATCCTTCTCCGAATAGAAGGCTAAGCAATAGCCCTCACCCCCATCACGTCCCGCACGACCAGTTTCCTGGTAGTAACCTTCCATAGATTTTGGAATGTCGTGGTGAATAACATATCGAACATCGGGTTTGTCAATTCCCATTCCAAAGGCAATAGTGGCTACTATCACCTCAATTTCTTCCATTAAGAATTTATCTTGAGTTTCTGCGCGAGTTTTTGCGTCTAAACCAGCGTGATAAGGCAGGGATTTGATTCCATTGATGCTCAATACTTCAGCAATCTCTTCTACCTTTTTACGACTCAAACAGTACACGATACCTGCTTTTCCCGAGTTACTTTTGATAAAACGAACAATCTCTTTGATGACATCTTGTTTTGGACGTACCTCATAGTATAAATTCGTTCTGTTGAACGAAGATTTAAACAAGGTCGCGCTGTTCATCTGAAGATTTTTGCGGATATCAGATTGTACTTTTGGAGTTGCAGTCGCGGTTAGAGCGATGATAGGTATGTTATCGCCTATATCATTGATCACTTGGCGTATTTTTCTATATTCAGGCCTAAAGTCATGACCCCATTCTGAGATACAATGGGCTTCATCAACGGCTACGAAAGAAACAGTGATACTGCGTAAGAAATTGACATTTTCTTCCTTGGCTAAGGATTCAGGAGCGACATAGAGTAGTTTGGTTTTTCCTTTCGTTACATCCTCTTTCACACGAACGATTTCGTTTTTAGTCAGGGATGAATTCAAGAAATGAGCAATACTATCTCTTCCACCGAAAGCGCGTAATTGATCTACCTGATTTTTCATCAGCGCAATTAATGGAGAAATGACGATCGCTGTACCCTCACTCATCATTGCTGGAAGTTGGTAACATATCGATTTGCCCCCGCCTGTCGGCATGATCACGAAAGTGTCTTTTTTGTTTAAAATATTGGTGATGATAGCTTCTTGGTCTCCCTTAAAATTATCAAATCCAAAGAAATCTTGTAGATTATCGAATAGTGATTTTTCTATTTCCATTGACTATGCAAATAAATAGATATGTTAACCGTAGAAAGATTACGTGTTAAATAATGTATTTTTGTACTGTTTGTTATTAAAAAATTATAAATAAAATTACACAAAGATAACGTGAAAAACAACATAGATATTAAAAAGCTCGCAAAGGAAACATTCGAATTAGAAGCCAATAACGTACTTGCCCTATCCGAAAAAATAAATGATGACTTTGTGCAAGTGGTGGAAGCCATTGTAAATCTGAATGGTAGGGTAATTATTACAGGAATTGGGAAGAGCGCCATCATTGCACAAAAAATTGTTGCAACATTAAATTCCACAGGAACACCAGCTATTTTTATGCATGCTGCGGATGCAATTCATGGTGATTTGGGTGTCATTCAAAAAAATGATTTGATAATTGCCCTGTCTAAAAGCGGTAATACTCCGGAAATAAAAGTCTTAGTTCCATTTTTAAAACAAACCAATAATACCTTAGTAGCCATTGTTGGAAATAGTAATTCTTACTTGGCAGAACAGGCGGATTATATTTTAGATACGACAATTACTCGAGAAGCTTGTCCGAACAACCTTGCTCCTACGACCAGCACGACAGTGCAGTTAGCAATGGGTGATGCATTGGCAGTTTGTCTGCAATCTGTACGTCAATTTTCGGATCAGGATTTTGCGAAATATCATCCTGGTGGGGCTTTGGGTAAGCAACTTTATCTACGTGTTGGGGATTTATCCGACAACCATGGTTTGCCAACCGTTACTCCGAATACGGGTATTCGCGATGTACTAATCAGTATTACCACCTTTCGATTAGGGGCTACGGTGGTTTTAGATGATGCACAAATATTAGGAATTATTACGGATGGTGATATTCGCCGAATGTTGGAGAAATACGAAGATGTTAGCCAACTTAAAGCAATAGATATCATGTCAGCTCATCCTAAATTAATTGAACGTTCGGAGCTAGCAGTCAATGCATTACATGTCATGAGGCAAAACAGCATATCCCAATTGATAGTCACGGATGATGATCAATATGCCGGAATTATTCACCTACAGGATATTCTAAAGGAAGGAATTATTTAAATTATATTGTAAAATTCTTGTGTGATTAAGTTTTTTCTAACGCTAATTTGATAAGAAGTTGGAAAAATGGTCTTAGATTTGATTAGATGTTTTACATAAACAACGAAACAATGAAAAAAATTACAAGTATATGTGCAGTGCTTATTGCTTTTATTAGCTTGACAGCAATGACTGTATTGACAGCTGAGTTTAAATTTGAGAAGGAAACCCACGATTTCGGAAAGATTCCTTTAAATAAACCAGCGACCTATGAATACAAGTTCACGAATGCTGGTGATGAGCCAATCATCATTTCAGAAGTTCAGCCAACTTGTGGATGTTCCGTAGCTGAATTCACTAAGACACCTGTGAAACCTGGTGATACAGGATCAATTAAAGTGACTTTTAATGCGGCTACAGCAGGGCCTTTCACGAAATCTTTTATCGTAAAATCAAATACAAAAACCCCTGTTAAAACATTAACAATCAAAGGTATTGTAGAATAATATTCAGAAACTCGAGATAATCTAATTTTCAAAAAGATTATTTTAAATATAATAAGGCTATTCTAAACGGGATAGCCTTTTTCTTTGCTTGTAGTTTTTTTGCTTTGCTATATATTATACGTAATTTTGACGATCAAAAACAGTAAATAACTTACAATGCCAACGATTTCAAAAAAAGGCTATGCAATGCCTGCTTCACCGATTAGAAAATTAACTCCATTTGCTGATGCTGCTAAAAAAGCAGGTAAGAAAATATATCATTTAAATATTGGACAACCTGATATAGAAACACCTGAAGTGATGTTAAATGCCCTTAAAAACATTGATTTTAAAGTTTGGGCTTATACTCCTTCTGAAGGTACGGCTTCTTATAGAAATAAATTAGCTGAGTATTACAATAAATTAAACTATAACATCCAAGCTACCGATATATTGGTGACCAATGGAGGCTCAGAAGCGATTACGATTGCTATGCAGGCTTGTTTAAATCCTGGAGAAGAAATTATCATTCCTGAACCTTTCTACGCCAACTATAATGGTTTTGCTTGTTCTGCAGATATCGTAGTGAAGCCAATCATGTCTTACATTGAAAATGGATTCGCATTACCTTCCATAGCAGAATTTGAAAAGGTCATTACGGAGAAAACCAAAGCCATTGCCATTTGTAATCCAAATAATCCTACAGGATATTTGTATTCTAGAGAAGAAATGGAAGCTTTAAGAGCCTTGTGTTTGAAATACGATTTGTATTTATTCTCGGATGAGGCTTATCGTGAATTCTGTTATGATGGTCGTGAGTTTATCTCTCCTATGCATTTAGAAGGTTTAGAGGAAAATGTGGTGGTATTTGATACGGTATCTAAGCGTTATTCAGCTTGTGGAGCTCGTATTGGCTGTATCATCACTAAGAATAAGCAATTGTACCAAACGGCATTAAAGTTTGCTCAAGCGCGTCTAAGTCCTTCCTTAGAAGGTCAGATCGCTGGTGAAGCTGCAGTCGATACTCCAGATAGTTATTTTGAGGCAGTTTCTAAAGAATATACCGCAAGAAGAGATACCTTGGTCCATGGATTGAATAACATCGATGGGGTGTTTTGTCCTGTACCAGGTGGAGCTTTCTATGTAGTAGCTCAATTACCAATTGATAATGCAGATAAATTCTGTCAATGGATTTTGGAAGAATTTGATTACCAAAATGAAACAGTGATGATGGCTCCTGCTACAGGATTTTATTCCAGTCCGCAAGTTGGGACGAACCAAGTTCGTTTAGCGTATGTATTGAATCAAGAGGATTTGAAGAAAGCATTAACCTGTCTTGAAAAGGCTTTAGAAGTTTATCCAGGTCGTATTTCTTAATCATTTGTCTTTCATTTATTCATCATTATAAATGACCATAGCACAATAACGAATAAGTACATAAAACATTTTTATTACTTATTCGTTATATCTATAGTTACTAATGATAATATTTTATGGATAAATTAAAGAAATTTGATCTCATGGAAAAGATTTCCAGAGAATTGGAAGATATTAGACATAGTCAGCAAGCGGTTCTAGAGAAAATTGCGAAGGTTGAGATTGATAATATTGAATTAGGTGATAAAAACATTGAATCTAAGATTCCGGAAATTTACCAACGCACAGCAGATAACTCAGCAGCCATTTTAGAGATTTTGAATGCTTTCCAAGAAAAGACCGATGAATTCGGTTCTGCAAATAATGTAGAAAAACTCAGAGAGCAGGAAGAAATCAATAAATTGAAATAAACGAAAAAGACCTCGATTAGAGGTCTTTTTTGTATGCTATAATTTGCTAAGCTGTTATACGTTGTTTAATTAAATTCTCCACATATAGCAGTTGTTCTTCTTGATTTAAATCACTGTTGTCTAGTACAACAGCGTCTTCAGCTTGCCTTAAGGGGCTTTCCGTACGGGTGCTATCGATATGATCACGATGAGCTAGATTGTCTCTCACTTCTTCCATAGTCACCTCCTCACCTTTGGCAGTTAATTCTGCGTAGCGTCTTTCAGCACGTATCTGCGGACTAGCCGTCATAAATATTTTGAGATCAGCCTTAGGAAATACCGTGGTACCAATATCTCTGCCATCCATAACAATATTGCGTTTTTTTCCTAATTGTTGTTGTTGATGGACCATCGCTACCCGTACTGCCTTCACCGCACTAACCTCACTTACCTGATCAGAAATTTCCATTGTTCTGATGGCATCTGATACATCTTCTCCGTTTAATAAGATTTGTGTTTTTTCGGTATTAGGAATGAAATCAATGTGAATATTTTCTAATGCTTCAGCAATAGCTTGATCGTCGTTTAATGCGATGTTATTTCTTAAAAAATAGAGTGTTACGGCTCTGTACATGGCTCCACTATCTACAAATACATAGTTTAGCTTTTTTGCTAGGGCTTTGGCAACCGTACTTTTACCACAAGAGGAAAATCCATCTATCGCTATAACAATATTCTTCGTTCCCATTAACTCGTTCCTCCTATCATAACTCCTGGCTTATTGACTAATGGAACTTTGATTAAGTTTTCATCCACGATACTTTCGGGTAGAAATATGTATTTTTTATCGTATATCGTTCCGTCGATGTAAAAACTTAACCAATATTCATTGGTTAGTCCAAATACCTGAACATCGATGGCTTCAATTTTCTGTACACTAAATGGTTCCATATCACCGATAAAATGCCTCAGCATCGATGTTTTTACGGACTTACCATCTTTTTCACCATAGCCTTTAGAAGAAACCATTACATTTTTTAGTTGGTTTGGCTTTTCATTGATTAAATATACATTCCAAACCTTATTAACTGGAGTCTCTGCTTCCAACACGATGGCTATTGATATGTCTTCTACAATATTTAAAGGTAAATCCTTTTTCATAAATAGAATTACTTTTTAGCTTTTGTTGTTCTACCCTTTTTTGTTGCAGCTGGTTTACTATCTGCCTCAGCCCATTTCAAAACATCTTCGTAAGTGATGTTTGCTACTTCGGTACCTTTAGGGATTTTCAGATTTTGTTTACCAAAACGTACAAATGGACCCCAACGACCATTTTCAATCTTGGCCTCTGGGTTTTCATCAAATACACGGATAATCTTTTCAATATCCTTTTGACGTTTTTCTTTTATAATTTCAATCGCTTGATCTGATTCCACATCCAGTGGATCTACACCTTTAGGTAAGGAGTAAAAACTACTGTTATGACGGATATAAGGGCCAAATCGACCGATAGCCACCGTCATTTCTTTATCCTCAAACTCTCCGATTTTCTTAGGAAGTTTAAAAAGCTCTAATGCCTCCTCTAAAGTAATTGTCTCAATCATTTGACCCTTACGTAGGGAAGCAAATTGAGGTTTTTCCTCATCATCTGCAGCACCTATTTGAACCAGTGGACCAAATCTACCTACGCGTACAGAAATAGGCTTTCCACTTTCAGGATGAACACCTAACTCACGTTCATGAGATGCGCGATCTGCATTATCTAAGGTATCTTGAACTTCTGCATGGAAAGGTCCATAGAACGAACTAAGCATTTCCGTCCATTCCTTCATTCCTTGAGCGATTTCATCAAATTCCTTTTCCACTTTTGCGGTGAAATTGTAATCAATGATCCCTTTGAAATGTTGAACTAAGAAGTCATTTACCAAAACACCGATATCCGTAGGAAATAATTTACTACGTTCAGCACCGGTAATTTCAGTCTTATTTATTTGTTGGATTTCTCCATTGGATAGCGTCAATTGTTGGTATACACGTTCTTTACCATCACGATCTTCCTTCACCACGTATCCCCTATTTTGAATAGTCGATATGGTTGGTGCATAAGTGGAAGGTCTACCTATACCAAGCTCTTCCAGTTTCTTTACCAAAGAAGCTTCCGTATATCGAGCAGGAGCTCTGGAGAATCTTTCTGTTGCTTGAATGGATTTTACGGTAAGTAATTGTCCTTTAGTTAAAGGAGGAAGTAAGGAATTATCTGCGTTTTCATCATCCAGATCGTCTACATCTTCATCGGTAGATTCCATATACACTTTCAGGAATCCATCAAATTTCATCACCTCACCAGTAGCAACAAAATCTTCCGAACGGGTACTGATATCGATATTCGCAACCGTTTTTTCAAATTCAGCTTCACTCATTTGAGAAGCAATAGCGCGCTTCCAAATCAATTCATACAATCTTTTTTCAGAATTATCACCTTCAATACGGTGTTCGGTGAAATAGGTAGGGCGAATAGCTTCGTGTGCTTCTTGCGCACCAGCGCTCTTTGTACGGAACTGACGAAGTTTATGGTACTTGGAGCCGAAAGCTTGAAGAATTTCTGATTCTGCGGCTTGTAATGCAGTATCTGATAGGTTTACAGAGTCGGTACGCATGTAGGTTATACGTCCAGCTTCATATAATCGTTGCGCTACTTGCATAGTCCTTGCCACTGAAAAACCCAGTTTACGACTGGCTTCCTGTTGTAATGTGGAAGTGGTGAAAGGTGCTGCAGGGCTACGCTTGGAAGGTTTTGTTTCTAATGATTTAATTTCAAAAATCGCTTTTGAACAATCGTTTAAGAAAGATTCTGCTTCCTTTGATGTTGAAAAACGCTTCGGTAGTTCTGCTTTTACTTGTTCCTTACCTTTTCCTGTAGAAAATAAAGCAACAACTTTAAAAGCAGCTTCCGCTTGAAATTTATTGATATCACGTTCTCTTTCGACAATTAAGCGAACAGCAACGGATTGTACACGACCAGCGGATAAGGAAGGCTTTACCTTCTTCCATAATACCGGCGATAATTCAAAACCCACTAAACGGTCTAATACCCTTCTAGCTTGCTGAGCGTTAACTAAATTATAATCAATTTTACGTGGCGATTCAATGGCTTTTAAAATGGCGGGTTTGGTGATTTCGTGAAATACGATTCTCTTGGTATTGGCATCTTTCAATCCCAATGTTTCAAATAAGTGCCAAGATATAGCTTCTCCCTCGCGGTCCTCATCGGATGCTAACCATACTGTTTCTGCAGCTTTAGCAAGTTTTTTTAATTCCGAAACGACAGCTTTCTTATCGGAAGGTACTTCATACTTTTGGGTAAATTTATTTTCTGTATCGATGGCATCATCAGTTTTCACAAGATCTCTAATGTGGCCATAACTTGATTTTACTAAAAAATCTTTTCCTAAATATCCTTCTATGGTTTTGGCTTTTGCCGGGGACTCAACTATCAATAAATTCTTCGCCATTTATTATTTTGATTTTTGCAAAGAAAACGATTTCAAAATGTAATGCAAATTATTTTTTATCAGAAAGGCTAAAAAACGTAGGTATAAGCCTTAAAATTTAATCAGGATATCTAATAAATAAAACAAGGCAAAAACCACTGATGCTACTCCATTTGTGGTCATGAAGGCCCTATTTACACGAGATAAATCCGTAGGGCTCACAATTCTATGCTGATATATCAGTAATAAACCATAACAAGCCAGTCCTATATAATAGAACAATCCTGTTGGCATAAACCAAATAGGTAACAAAACGAATATAAATGATAATACGTGCAATATTTCGGAAATCCTTAAGGCTTTAACAGCGCCAAAATTTGCTGGAATAGATTTTAACCCATGAGCTCGATCGAACTCTTCATCTTGAAGAGCATATATGATATCAAATCCGCTCACCCAAGTTAATACGGCTAAGCCGTAAAATATAGGTACCGCTGAAAAATACCCTGTAACAGCCAAATAGGCACCTACCGGAGCTAATCCCAAGCCTAAGCCTAATACCAAATGGCATAGCGGAGAGATTCTTTTCATCTGTGAATAAAACAAGATCACAAATAAAGCTACTGGAGATAAGGCTAAACACATGCTATTGATAAAATAGCAGGATACCATAAAGATGACACAGTTGATGATGGTGAATATCAAAGCCTGTTGGGCTGAGATTCGACCGGCAGGGATATCGCGAATGGCTGTTCTCGGATTTTTAGCATCAATATCTCGATCCAAATACCGATTAAATGCCATTGCTGCATTTCGAGCTGTAACCATGCAGAGCAACATCAATAAAAATAATTTCCATTGAAAATGATATTCGGTCGAATTAATCGCTAGAAAAAAACCGATAATAGCAAAAGGTAAAGCAAAAATGCTATGTGCAAAAAGCACCAAAGACATGTACTTCTTCATGAATTAAACGATGGGAGAAATGAAGTTTTGATTAATAGTATCTATTGTTTCCAAGACCTTTTCACAACCTAACTTTGTTTCTGAGGATGTCAATATGTGCGGAGGTATTTCTTCAAACCAGACCTTTAAAGCCTTGCGGAACTTAGCAATGTGCTGATCTGATTTCACGGCAGAATGTTTATCGGCTTTCGTAAACAGTAGTTGAAAAGGAATTTGCTCCTCACCTAGCCAATAACAAAAGTCTAAATCTATTTTTTGAGGTTCATGACGACTATCAATTAAAACAAAAACACATTGTAAATTTTCTCTTAATCTTAAATAAGCTCGAATAAATTTTTCCCATTCTTGCCTATTCTTTTTGGATGTTTGTGCGAAACCATAACCTGGTAAGTCTACTAAATACCAATTGTTATTGATTATAAAATGATTGATAAGCTGCGTCTTTCCAGGTTTTTGTGAAGTCTTTGCTAATGTTTTTCTACCGGTAATAGCATTAATCAGCGAAGATTTTCCAACATTCGAACGACCTATGAAAGCATACTCCGGTTTATCTGCCAAGGGCAATTTACTCACTTCAGTGTTGCTACTTACAAATTCTGCCTGTTTAATAATCATGGGGCAAAGTTACGATAAATAAATTTTTTAAGCGGTTATCCAAAATTTTATTGATATTAGTTGAACGGCGGAACACTTCTGAACGAATTATTATTTACAAGAACATTAATTATTTTCTATATGCTCGATATAAGAAACATTGTAAAAAGATATGCTAATCATTTGGCTTTAGATAATGTCTCTTTTCAAATTCCAAAAGGTAAGATTGTTGGTTTATTAGGTCCAAATGGTGCTGGAAAAACCTCTTTAATTCGAATCATCAATCAAATCACGGCACCAGATTCTGGAGAAATCTATTTCAACGGTGAGATATTATCGCCTAACCACATCGCAAAAATTGGCTATCTCCCTGAAGAACGCGGTTTGTATAAAAAGATGCAGATTGGTGAACAGATGATTTATTTGGCTCAGTTGAAAGGGATTTCCAAGCAAAGTGCGAAGGAAAAACTGAGATACTGGTTTGAAAAGTTGGAAATAGAGTCCTGGTGGGATAAGAAAGTTGAGGACCTCAGTAAAGGTATGCAACAAAAAGTGCAGTTTGTGGCTACCGTAATTCACGAACCAGAATTAATTATTCTCGATGAGCCTTTCTCTGGTTTTGATCCTGTCAATGCGCAAATTATTCAAGATGAAATTCTAGAACTTAACCGTAAAGGTGCTACCATTATCTATTCTACTCACCGTATGGAGTCGGTAGAAGCATTATGCGATTACATCGTTTTAATAAATCATGCTAAATTGATTCTAGAAGGTTCTGTCAAAGACATCAAGAATCAATATAAAAATCAAACCTATACCATAGAATATCTTCCTAAGGATTCCAACGTCGACCTGAACATTCAATCTCCGAAGTGGGAAATCATCAAACATCAACAAGATCATGCAGCTAGCATAACATTAAAAATAAATTCAGCCTATAGCTTAAATGATGTGCTCTATGAATTGTTACCTCAAATGGAAATACAACAAATATTCGAGATCATTCCATCCATGAATGATATTTTTATTGACAAAGTAACCCATAAATTTTAACACTATAATTGCATAATAATGAATAAGATATTGTTAATTATTCAAAGAGAATATTTAAGTAGGGTTAAAAAGAAAACATTCTTATTGACTACATTTCTAGTACCTCTATTCTTCATCGGAATGTATGTTGGAGTCTTTTTCTTGACGAAAAAAAGTTTTGAAGATAACCACGCCATAGTCTATGTTCTAGACAACAGTAAGCAAATCGGTTCCTCCTTAAAGAATAACAAAACGATCACGTTTACCCAATCCAACGAAGAACTTGCGAAACAATTACAAACTGTAAAGGAATCTGCGGAGAAGACGAGCTTACTAATCATTCCAGAGGATTTTCTTACGAGTAAGAAAATAGAATTTCTATCATCTGGTAAGCCTAATATTGCTATTCAAGATGAAATACAATCCCAACTTGAAGCTATTGTGTTGAACCACGAATACAAGCAATTGAATATCGATCCGGAAAAAATTAAAAATATAAACACGACTGTAAGTATTGCTGCCAAAGAAATTACCGACACCGGAGAAGCTAAAGACAGCGACACCAGAATAGCTATGGGAATTGCTATTGCACTTTCCATTCTAATTTATTTATCACTTTTCCTTTATGGAGCACAAGTTATGCGTGGTATTATTGAAGAGAAATCAAGTCGTATTGTCGAAGTCATAATTTCCTCCGTAAAACCATTTCAATTGATGATGGGAAAAATTATTGGTATTGGCTTGGTAGGTATTACCCAATTTCTTTTATGGATTATATTAAGTTTTGCTTTAATAACTGGGGCTTCATCGCTGATGTTAAATAAAGAAGACATGCAGCAACAATTGGAAGCACAATCTGCAACGAATGCCAATTCGGAAATGGAAAACCTTTCCATGTTAAGCAATTTGGATAATATGCTGAATGCGGTTGATATTCCGCAACTATTAATTTGCTTCTTTTTATTTTTCTTAGGTGGTTATATGTTGTATAGTGCGTTGTTTGCCGCTGTAGGTTCCGCTGTAGACAATGAAACTGAAGCGAATCAATTTACGATGCCGATTACCACCCCTCTTTTACTTGCTTATGTACTATCATTTGGTGTGCTCATCAATGACCCACATGGAAGTATCGCGACTTGGTTAAGTTTTATACCATTTACTTCCCCTATTGCTATGTTGGTTAGAATTCCATTTGGAGTCCCTATTTGGCAAATTGCTTTATCGTTTTCAATATTAGTAGCTGGGTTCTTGCTAACGACATGGTTTGCAGCAAGAATATACCGGGTTGGTATTTTGATGTACGGTAAAAAAGCAAGTATTAAAGAACTTATAAAATGGTTTAGCTATAAAAATTAACTATATAGAGGATGGGCAAATAAACCCATCCTCTTATATTAAAATGAAATTTCTTTCTACTTGTTAAGTCTGATATTTAGGGTTTATTAGCTAATTAATTCGATTACTCCCCCTAAATTCTTATCTTTACCCCCTCACTAGAATATTGATAATTTATACTGCTACTACCTTATTGCTATGAACAAACTGATAAATTTGACAGTTTTTAAGAAATTTTTGTCTTCCAATACCTCTGGAGGAATCTTACTTTTTGTTTGTGTTATCATTTCACTACTTATTGCAAATAGTCCAATATCAACGGGCTTTAATCAACTATTAAGTACCTCATTAGGTTTTGAAAATGAATCTATCCATTTAAAATATAGTTTAAAACAATGGATTGATGATGGATTAATGGCTATATTTTTCCTATTAGTCGGACTTGAAATAAAACGGGAGTTAGTAGAAGGTGAATTATCATCTCCAAAGAAAGCAGCATTACCCATCATAGCAGCTATTGGAGGAGCTATCGTTCCTGCTATCATTTATATTGTCATAAATTCAAATGAACCTACTCAGCATGGTTGGGGTATCCCGATGGCAACAGATATTGCATTTGCATTAGCCATAATGACTTTGTTAGGAAATAAAGTTCCAGCAAGTCTTAAAATATTTTTGGCGGCATTGGCTATTGTCGATGATTTATTAGCCATTTTAGTGATTGCTATCTTTTATTCTTCTGACCTGAACACCACTTATTTGATGTATTCAGGAGCTATCTTAGCCTTATTGATTGCTTTCAACTATTTCGGGGTAAAAAATATTTTAGCATACATCATTCCTGGAGTATTCATTTGGTATTTTATTCATCATTCGGGTATTCATGCTACCATAGCTGGAGTTTTAGTAGCCATGACCTTACCAACTACAGTCGATGATAAAGAATCTCCATTAGAGAAACTGGAACATCTGTTAGTCAATCCTGTCAATTTTATTATCATTCCATTATTTGCTCTGGTTAACACCAACATCACGATTCATCAAGAAATGATTACAGGCCTTACTACGCCTTTGGGCTTAGGAATTATTTTAGGTCTATTCTTCGGGAAAACCATCGGTATATTTTTCACATCCTTCCTTTGCGTAAAACTAAAAATGGCCAATTTTCCTGAATACGCAAACTGGAAACACATGATTGGCGTCGGTTTACTTGGAGGTATAGGATTTACGATGTCCATTTTTATCTCCATGCTCTCCTTTTCTGATCCAATCTATATTGAAGAAGCAAAATTTGCCGTATTAATAGGATCTCTTATTTGTGGGGCTTGCGGATATTTCTGGTTAAGTTCATTGAGTAAAAAAACCAAAGTAGCCTAGTTAAAAATAGATCAATCAACAGAGCTTAAAATAAGCTATCGAGCAATCGTACGATAAAGAAGAAGCACAAGGATTTACTAAACCTTGTGCTTCTTCTTTATCAATCAACAATTAGGTAATTAATACCCGTAGATTTCTTTAAGTTTATTCTGTAATTCCTCAGCTTTTATATTTCTAGCGATAATAATTCCATTAGGATCTATTAACAAATTGCTAGGGATAAATCGAACGCCATATAAAGCTGCCGCTTCGGTATCCCAAAATGCCAAGTCAGAGACCTGAGGCCAGTTTAATCCATCTTCTTTGATACCAGCAATCCAATCTTCTTTCTTTATATCCAAGGAAACTCCAAAAACAGTAAATCCTTTATCCTTATATTTTTCAAAAGCCTTCACAATATTTGGATTTTCTTTACGACAAGGAACACACCAGGAAGCCCAAAAATCCAATAAGACATATCCTTTTCCCAAGTATTCAGAAAACTTAACTGAATTTCCTTCTGGATCAGTAGAGGTAAAATCCAAAGCTTTGTTTCCTGGAAGAACAGCCTTCTGTTTAGCTACCAAATCCTTTAAGATTTTCACATATTGGCTATTACTCAAGGTTGGTGCTAGCCAAGATATATGTGTTTCAATGGCTGATGGAGATAAGTCGTAAGAATAATTTCTAAATAACGCGTAAGCAGAGACAATGGAAGCCGGATCTTCTTTAATAAATGCTTCCGCTGTTAAGTCTCTAGACCTTTTCTTAAAACTATCGAAACGATCTTGAGCTTTTGAACCAACAACTTGAACTACTTGTTTTCCTTCCGTGTTGCTGATTTCTATTTGAATATCTCCTTCCTCTAAGAAAACTTGGAATGGATACGGCTGTTCGGCCAAACGTATACCATAAAGTTCCGGTAATTCCAGTTTGGTATTGAATTGAAATTTCCCATTTTTAATCTCGCTGGAGTCTATTTTATGGAATACTTTGTTCACATATTTCTCCAGGTAAATCTGAGTGCCTTCATGCTGTTTTATTTTACCAGTTAAACGTAATGGTATTAATTCTTGTGCTGATAACTGTAAAGCGAATACAGAAATTAAGCTGGCTAATATTGTTTTCTTTATCATATCTTCTATTATTTAACTTGTGTCCTTTAAAGATTAAATCCTTTTTACTATTTATAGTAGTTAGTTCTCAGCAGGTTTCCAACCGTGATTTTTAGCCGTACTTACTTCTCCAAATATTCCTTTTTCACCGGCATGCGCTAGACCTCCAAAAGTGTAGGTTTTTTCGCCAATTAAATCCAATTGAACTTGAGGAACGGGAAATTGCGTTGGGGTTCCACCTTGTAGTAAATCATTCCTACGCATGAACGTAAATGGAACAAATGTTCCTCCGGCGGCATCTATTTCTATGGTATATTCATAGTGCAATGCCTGTTTTAAAGCTGTAGCATTAGCGGCAACATCCGGTAAATTCCCTAGATTTTTCCTTGCCGAATTGCTTGCATTCAGCTCTTGAGCAGCAGCAACATAATCCTTTAACCAATATTTTGCTTCCGCTTTCAGTAAACGATTTTCCTCCGCTAAAAAATATGGATTTATAGCGCCAGCCACATTTAAAGTAGAAAGCTTTGGATGCATCCATCTGGATCTGATGTAATTGCTAAAAAGTCCCCTGCCTCTAGCTTCCAGCAATATTCCGAAACTGCTGCTATAGGTAAAATATTGGTAAAACCGGGCATCATCAGATTCTATAGGTCCAAGAATAATGCTGTTATTCAAGGGATAAAAATTTGGTGTTTTCTTCGTTTTATCTGCTAGATAGGGGATTTTAATGTCCACAGGAACATAAGAAGCTGTGGAATAAGGTGTTTCTAACACATCAACTAAGGCATTATAATAACCACCAACTACTGTAGGTATTGTAAAGTCTTTGCTGAAACCCTGATTAGCATAATTATATACCCTATTCCAAAATTCTTGACCTAATTTATCAGCTTCCTCTTGATCACGAGCAAGGGAGGATAATATTCTAGCGGATAAGGAATTAATCAATAATTTAAGATCGGATTTACTGATAACTACCCCTTTTAAGAAATCAAACTTTAGATTTGGATGAGCCTCAATGAGCACTTGAGCTTTATCCAGATGTTTAATTCCGTTGTTGATTAAGTCTTTATAAGAATTTGGAAATGAGCGGGTAGTAATCGTCAAATCATCGACAATAATTCCTCGGTCAAATATGACTCCAATATGCCCCTGAGCAATTCCTTTAACAAAATAAGCCGCGATTAAACAATCTTTTGTTCGATCAATACCTTGATCGTCAAATATGCTGATCTTTTGGTTCTCAACGAGATCAATAACCTTGGTTGCATCTAAATTGGCTTGATAGAAATTTCCATAAATCTCTCTTAAGGCTGCATTACCACGATAAGCTGAATTATTATTCAGTCTCAATCGGGGCTCATTTGCAAAATCCCACCAGGATTGGCTGCCATTGGTATTGGTCGATTGATCAGCCAATAAGCTAAAGTGCGAGCCTCCTGCATTGTTGGTTGAAGTTTTAAATGTAGTTTGCACACTGCTGGTCGTCAACACATAACCTAAGCTTTTTATCTGATCAATAGCTTCTTGATTAGTTAAGGTTGATGGATCATCAAATCCTATGGATTCACAGGATATTAAAAATATAGCGATGAAAAAAGTGTACCCTATAATGATTGTTCTCATGTTTTGCTTTCTATTAAAAATTGATACTTAATTTGCCCGACACTACCCGATAAGACGGATAATTAAAGCCATCTTGACCTATACCATCCACATTTACGCCTTGATAATTGGTCCATAAAAATAGATTTCTTCCGATCAGTGAAAACTGCGCTCTTTTAAACACATTGGATATACCAAGTTTTTCTGTAGGTATTTGATAAGACAACGACAATTCTCTTAAAGCAAGAAAGGTTGTTTTCTCAATCCAATAATCTGTCACCTGAGAAGCATTAAAGACCTGAGTAGTAAAGTTTAATGGTTTTCCGGCTAGCGCAGTTTCATCGGCAAATCTGGAGCGATAAACATAAGTAAGGTATTGCGCTGTTTCATTGAATTTTTCCCCACCCTGTTGCCAATCGAATACGCTGTATAAAGAAAATCCTGCGTAATGGAAAGTATTGCTAAGACCTACTAAAAAATCAGGGTTCGCCTCCCCTATTATTTTAGCATTCCCTGATGCCGGATTGCTATAAAAAACGGGGGATTCTTGTGCTGTACCTAATTTCGACTTCTCTACAACAACGTTGAATTCATTTACTACATAGTCACTTATTTTTTTGGTTCCATCTCCTGCGTTGGTAACAAATCCATTCTCATTCGTTTGTAATTGACCCAAATCCGAAAATATGCTATATCCATAAATGGCAGTTGTGCTTGACCCTACTGATTTCCGATAACCTCCGTATGTGAATTCAGGTACATTACCTAAAGATGTTATTTCACTTCTAACTTTGCTAAATGTTAAACCTGTAGACCAGGTGAAAGTATGTTTTTCGATTAATTTTCCATTAAGTTCTAATTCTAGTGAATTCGATTTTACGGCACCTAAATTATCATAGATATTTGCAGATCCGGAAATAGGTCCAAATGCCGGTACCGAAATAAAGTCATTGGTACTTTTCGAAAAGGCATAATTAAATTGCACGTTTAACCTGTTAAATAAAAGCGCATCAAAACCTAATTCAGTTTCTTCTGTAATAGCACGTTTTAGATCGGTATTATCATTTTGTGTATAGCTAACCCCTCCTGTATTGGAAATTTGAACACGACTATCCTTGGCACCAAATGGAGGTAAACTTCCCGCTTGACCATAGGCAACCCGTAATTTAAATTCACTTAAAGGTTCCAATTTAAGGTCTTCGCCTAATCGGTAAGCTGCGGAGATTCTTGGGAAGAAGGCTGTTCCTACATCTCTACCAAACCTAGAACTCTGATCCAATCTACCTAAAGCATCAATAAATAGTTTATCTGCCCAAGAGAATTTAGCATTTAAAAAATAACCATGATTTACGGTCTTCTCCCAGGATGAGCTCAGCGATCTAGTGGCAGGTTCAGTAACGCCAAGATCCTTCACAGGTGCCGTCAGGTTTCTTCCAGATCCTGCAAAACCTCTTTGAAAGGCAGATTCATAAACATATTTGGCGGTTAAGCCCCAATTGAATTGCCCATAACTTTGGTTGTAATTCAATTGAAATTGTCCATTCTTGCTATTTCCCTTATTAGTTGTCAATTGGTAGTCACCATTGTTGATTTCAATTTCTGGAACGATTGTTTGGAAACCTTTCGGGTAATAATTCTCAGAAAAAAATTGTTTAGTTTGAAGCGATAAGGCTCCTTCAGCACTAAACAAATCAGTGATTTGATACTTAATTTTTCCACCAAGTAATAGGTTATCGGTTAAATATTGATACTCCTGTGTATTTAATCGATAGAACGGATTACTCCATTGTTGGCCTACTAATAAACTTCCTTGAGGTAGGTAAACATATTTACCCTGTTCATCTTTTTCACTTAAATTAATGAAAGGTTCAACCAATAAGGTCGAATATAATAAACCTTCTGATCGACTAGAAACGGCTTGGGAAGGCGTGTCAAAATGGCCATACTGCAGCGATAAATCTGCCGTAATCTTTGGGGATGCTTTATATCCAAGGTTAAATAAGATATTTTGTCTTTTATCTGCCGCGACTACAGGTGAAATACCTCCTTTGTATTGATTTTGAGCAGATAAATAAATGTTATATCGTTCTCCACTCGTACTGAACGCAAGGGTATTGGTTACATAATTTGTGCTTCCCAATAAGTTTTTCGTGTTATCTATCGCATTTTTATAAGGATGCAGATTAACCGAAAAACCGTTCTCTTGATAATCAATTACACGTGCTCCATCGACCAACAAGAATGATCCATCCGGATTTACTTTGAAATGATGTTGATTGGATAAAGGTGGTAATAATAAAAGACTAGATTGCCCGTATTCATTATCAAATGTAATCGATAATTTTCCCTCATTCTTTCCGTTTTTTGTCAATACCTGAATCACCCCACCTTCTCCACGTGTACCATACAAGGCAGATGCTGCAGCACCTTTTACGACTTCAATACTTTCAATATCAGAAGGGTTAATATCCGTTAAGCGTAATGCAGTGACAAATCCATCAACAACGATGAGGGGTTCTATTTCTCCGGTTACAGATTTTGATCCGCGGAGGTAAACAGAAGCTCCGGCATTTCCACCGGCTTGATTAATTCGTAATCCAGCGACTTTTCCACGTAAAGAGGTGGACGCATCTAATGCTGGTACGGTGTTGATGGCTTCATTATCAATTTTTGTCAAGGCAAAGGATAGCTTTTTTCTACTAATCCCTTGTGCAACCCCTGTTACCACTATTTCTTCTAGTGTTTCTTCAATAGGGTTTAGTTCAATGATGGTTGGACTATCTCGGACTATAATTTCTAACGTTTCGAAGCTGAGATGACTTACTTTTATTTTGAAAGGCAATTTTTGACCAGTCACAAAACTGAACTCGCCTTGTTCATCAGATTTAACTTGATGCGTCACAGCATCCAGCTGAATAGTTGCCCCTTCAATGGGTTCTTTGGTAATTTTGTTTTGAATGGTTCCTACTAATGTTGCATTGACAATAGGTTTTGTTTGCGCATTGCTTGGTATGTAGAAAAGTGAAAACAATAAGAAAGGTATAGAACACAAGAGTATTCTTTTATGACTCATAAAATTTATTTTAAGTTAAGAAGATTGTTTATTATCCTGATTTAGGATGAAAAAGATATCAATGATAAGCATCATTGAATGCATTATGTGCTTAGCAACACATTCGTAATGCTGTGGTCCAGCATTTTAGAGAGGAAGATTTGGTAGCTACGTTGGCAATAGCATTTTTGTTAAGTAGTCTTAAATTCATTTTACTAAAAGTAATTTCTTTAATGTTGTGAATAAAATTTACAAGTGTATTCGATTTAACTCGTTGATGTACTTGATTCGGGTACAAATATAGTAACAAAATTATAATCTACAAAAATAGTAGACATTATTTTTTTACCCCGCAATAAAAGGTATTATAATTTAAGTTAATGACCTGAATTTATAGGATTATACGGAATGATAATATAAGATAAGTAAATTAAGTAAATTTAAACTTTTTAACTATTTAAAGGAACTTAAGCAAACATATTGAAAAAGAAATCGTTGATATCAAATATTTATCATACCTTTGCTACCTATCAGGCTCTGCCAACGCATTTCTGAAACAGATAAGTATACTCATCCATTTTAGTTTCGCATTTACAGCTCCTACTTTGTTTTTAATATTAGTATCAGGAAATAGATTTGTTGTTTACAACATAACACTATTAATCGTACTTTTAGCAACAACATCTAATAGCGTAAAAGTTACGTGCAAATAGGAATTTGAATCTGATTACAATATTTTATTTAATTACAATACAAAATGCAACAAGGAAAAGTAAAATTCTTCAACAACACTAAAGGTTTTGGATTTATTACACCAAATGATGGTGGTGAAGACATCTTCGTTCACTCTACAGGATTAAGAGACAACATCAGAGAAAATGATGAAGTTACTTATGATGTTGAGCGCGGTAAAAAAGGACTAAATGCGGTTAACGTTCGCATTGCATAATACTCCATTTTTGCAAGTTTATTAAAATTGTGGTAATAGCTTTTAGCTTATTACCACTTTTTTTTATGGTTTATTGACACAAACTACATGGGTCAATGATTTTAAATTCTAATAAAATTTAATTACTTCTGTTTAACACTTTATTTTTTTGAATAGAAACATATCTTTTTCGTCATGAAAGCTCAAAAAAAAACTACCCATACTCCTCCTGAACCCAATAAATCATTTTTAGATCATACGCAACTTCAAGCATCGAAAATGGCTGAATTACTTGGAGAAGCTAAAGGTGAACAGTATATCAGAGAAACATTAGCAGCCTGGCCGAGATTAATTCCAACGGAACTTTCCATTTTTAGCAAAAGAATAAAGAAATAAAATATTCCTCCCATTCAGGTGGCTAATTTTTATCGTAATTCAATTTACATTCCTTACAGGCATTTATTTTTAAAAACATTTCTTTCTGCCTTTTGTTATTCATTCAACTGTTAAAATTTTGAATATTATGGCAACAACTAAAGAAACTAAAGTAAAAGCGAAGGCAGATGCTGCCAAAAATTTACAAGATTTATTTGAAGATGGTTTAAAAGATATTTATTGGGCTGAAAAGGCTTTGATAAAGGCTCTTCCCAAGATGGAGAAGAATGCAACTTCAAAAAAACTTAAGGATGCTTTAACAAAACATCTAACAGAAACAAATGAACATGTTTCTCGTTTGGAAGAAGCTTTTAAATCAATTGGTGTAAAAGCCGAGGCAGTAAAATGTGATGCTATGGCAGGCCTTCTGGAAGAAGGTGAAGGAATTATGGAAGAAACAGAAGTTGGATCTGTACGAGATGCTGGTATTATTGCTGCGTCTCAGAAGGTTGAACATTATGAAATTGCAACTTACGGTACATTAGCAGCATTTGCTAAAGTATTGGGTCACAAAGAAGCTTTGAAATTACTATTGAAGTCACTCAAAGAAGAAAAAGCTTGTGATGAAAAGCTTACGGCTATTGCAGATACAAATTTAAATACCAAAGCAGAATAATTATTAGGTGGATTAATTCAAGGGTAAGCAACTGTTATCGAATTGCTTACCTTTTTTAATTTTAACTTAGACTGAAATCCGATGGAATTATGCGACCGGTTTAATCAGATTGCTTTGAAAATCTAATAAATACTTTTTCTTTTGATAGAATAACTTTTCTATGAAGGTGTTAAAATGAATTAAACAGGTTATTAATTTGTTTACATTATCCTGATTAAAGCCTTCTTTGTCAGTGTGATAATAAGGCATTTCATTACTTATATATTCTTCCATCATATTCCAAACACTTACCGAAGTATTTTCTTTTAAAGATTTTAATTGAAGGAATACATTCAAGCGATTTTTAAACAACTGTTCCGTTTTTTTAAATGTCGACAAGGCCGATAAATCAATTTGTTCCTCAAAGTCTATTTGAAATATAGCAATCTGTTTCATCATTCTACTATAAATTTCAAAATCAAATAAATACTCCTCCTGGCTCAATTTAAAATCTTCATATAATTTTTTGATTTTTACTTTTTGTTCAGCTAATTCCGCTTGCTGAAGGAAAAATTTATAAATATCTTCCATTTGAATTTTCATCAATAGTTCTAACCTTTCCATATTTTCCTCTATGACTTTTTTTATTTTCGGAACGTCTGATTGATGATAAAGTTTTTGATCATAGGTAAATGTATTTATTTCCAAATCTCCATTCAGTATGGAATTTAGTATACCAAGATCTATTAACAAACCATTCCAAGCATACAATACATCTTGTCTTTCATCGGAGAATAGAAAGGATAAAGAAGTTATTTTATCATCAATTGAAACATCGGGCAGTTTTTCTAAATATGGATTGCAAATATCAAAGTAACCTCTGTAAATTGGACTTAGATCGTCCTTTTCAATTTGTGTTTGATAATATTCAATAAATTTATCCGTATTCCAAATAGATGCAGATTCTGTAGCAAGATACGGAGTAAACAATTGTTTAGTAAAAGTTTCTAGTCGTGATTTTGGATCTTTAAAGAGTAAAATGGCAGGTTTTTCTACTTCGTTTTCAGTTTTGATACCAAGTTGATTGATCGCCTCCACCCTGGTTTTTAAATCCGGATGCGTATCCCATGGGTTTTCAAAATTTATTTTTGATCGATTATACTTATTGACATTTGAAATATTGACCATTGGAAATCCATTAATAATCGGATAATCGTTTCTTTTGGCTATATAATTTAGTAAAGCAAGGTGATCTTCAAATAAATTATTACTGATGATATTATCTTTCAACTTTTCCTCATAAAAAGCTAAAGTCAGTTCTAAGGTATGTGCTGCGAAAGGAATTCTCATTAATGCCTTTGATGATGCAGAAGATCCAGCAATTTGGCTAGCAATGTTATCCGCATGAAATTCCATTTCTCTGGATAATTTATGATAGGAAAGATTAATTTGTCGATAAAGAATGCCTAAAATTTTTTGGATACCGATGATGACAAACAAGGCAAAATCTAATCCTGCGGCTATCCATTTATTCATTCTTTTTAATTTCACATTAATTTCAGTCAAGGAATTATTTTTATACAGAAGATTATAGAGTATTCTATTTACCTGATATACATAATGTCCTGTTTGCATGCTGTTTTGAGAAAAATGTCCAAACTCATGTGCTAATACACTTTTAAATTCTTGTTGAGTTAATGTATTCATTAATCCGATTCCAATTTGCAGATTCTTTCGGATGGGTAGAAAGACTTTCCAAATTGAAGTATCATAATATACACAAGCGTTTACCTCATGAGATAAGACTACTTTTTCAGGTAAGAGGTGTTAACTTCATCAGCCACAGCGTTTATTAAAGAAAATAATGCTGGTTCATCTTCTGCTGTTATTTCGAAGGATGAATTTTCTTTTCGATTATTTTTAGAAAATATGAATTTGATTAAAAAATAAAATATACTCAATCCCAATAAAATCATTACAACACCTAATAATAAGCTTGGAACAAAGAAGCTGATTAGCATGATTTTAACCCCATAATAAAGACAAAGAAACGTCAAAATAATAGATAGTAATAATAAGATGAAATAGGTGAATATAAATAATACAATGTACCAGACAGTTGTTCTAGCACTACGCTTGAAGGTTTTGGAGATCGGAACATTCATAAAGTAAACTGTTCAGTATTGGTTTGTAACGCTGATAAGTTAGTGTCTAGAAAAAATCTATAAGGTCTTAATATTCAAATTTATACATTTTTTTATTTACAATAATCATGAATTCAAATTTTTAAACTGTTATAAATTAAAAAAGACCTCAAGATTTAAAAATACCATTCTAAATCTTGAGGTCTATGTTTAAACAAGCAGCTGTTGAGCTGTAAATAATTACTGTTTATTGCTCAATCTCTTTAAGATTATCCATCTTTTTATAAGCTAAAAACCCTTTAATATCCTCGAAATGCTCACGTACACGTTTATTTCCAAATTCAAAAACTTTATGTGCTAAGCCATCCAAGAAATCACGATCATGGGAAACCAGTATTAATGTTCCATCAAAATCTTGAAGGGCTTCTTTAATGATGTCCTTCGTTTTCATATCCAAATGGTTGGTCGGTTCATCGAGAATAAGCACATTAACAGGTTCTAACAATAATTTGATCATGGCCAACCTGGTTTTCTCTCCTCCAGATAAAACTTTTACTTTTTTCAAGGTATCATCCCCACTAAACATAAATGCACCAAGTAAATCTTTAATTTTTACTCGAACGTCTCCCACAGCAATCTGATCAATGGTTTCAAATACCGTCAAATCTTCATCCAATAAAGAAGCTTGATTTTGTGCAAAATATCCGATTTTAGCATTATGACCAATTTTTAAGGAACCTTCATACTCTATTTCACCCATGATGGCTTTGATCATAGTTGATTTTCCTTCACCATTCTTACCGACAAATGCGACCTTCTCCCCTCTTTCAATGACCATTGACGCTTTTTGAAAAACAACATGGTCTCCATAAGATTTGCTTAATTCTTCAACAATCACTGGATAATTTCCTGAACGTGGAGACGGTGGAAATTTGAGTTTTAATGCCGAAGTATCTACCTCATCAATTTCGATAATTTCTAATTTCTCCAACATTTTTACCCGAGATTGAACTTGTAATGTTTTAGAATAAGTTCCTCTAAAACGATCTATAAATTCTTGATTATCGGCGATAAAACGCTGTTGTTCCTCATAAGCTTTCAATTGGTGCAAACGACGATCTTTGCGCAATTCCAAATAATGAGAATACTTGGCTTTGTAATCATATATTCTACCCATGGTCACCTCAATGGTTCTATTGGTAATATTATCTACAAAGGCACGGTCGTGCGAGATGACAATAACTGCTTTTGCAGAATTAACCAAAAAATCCTCTAACCATTGTATACTCTCGATATCCATGTGATTGGTAGGCTCATCCAATAGAATTAAATCAGGCTTTTTAAGTAAAATTTTTGCCAATTCTATACGCATTCTCCAACCACCTGAAAATTCAGATGTTTGTCTTGTAAAATCAGAACGTAAAAAGCCTAGGCCTTTCAAAACCTTTTCTACTTCAGCATCGTAATTTGTTTCTTCGATGGAATAGAATTTTTCACTTAATTCAGAAACGCGCTCAATTAATTTCATATAATCGTCTGAATCGTAATCTGTACGAACAGTTAATTGTTCGTTTAAAGATTCCAACTCATCCCGCATTTGATATACTTCTCCGAAAGCTTTTGAAGTTTCTTCAAATACAGTTAAGTTATCTTGCGTTAATAAATGTTGAGGTAAATAAGCAATTACAGCATCTTTAGGCCCAGATACATTACCAGAAGTTGGTTTTCCTGCACCTGCAATAATTTTCAATAAGGTAGATTTCCCTGCCCCATTTTTACCCATTAAAGCAATTTTATCGTTCTCATTGATGGAAAAAGAAACATCCGAAAATAAGGTTGTACCTCCAAAAGAAACCGTTATGTTATTTACATTAATCACGTTGCGTTCTATTTTAAATAAGTCGCAAAGATAACTGAATATTTTGGATTTATAGCTTTGAAAATCTATTGAGTTTGAACACTTCACTGGAGGATCTCCTTAGTATCTTCATAGGATCTCCTTCGGAGATCATTCGAGAAAATTCGAAGAAGATACGTTGGAGAAGCAAGGAAGATCTTAGCGTAGTAGTTAGTAGTTAGTAGTTAGTAGTTAGAGGTTGAACTAGGTTTTTGAACCAAGAGAACCT
>DAIQBS010000019.1:0-16945 GCA_036781025.1 Sphingobacterium sp.
ATGAATCGTGCATCTGCTGTGTTTTTCAAAACACAAATATCTAATAATTTTTCTCCGTTATACAAGTTTTTAATTTGACTCTTTGCAACTGGTAACATAACTTCAACTACAAGTTAATTATTCATATAAACAATATTAGTGATATATTTTTTTTATTATAATTTAATTTTATTACTTTTATAAACAGCTAATTTAACCAAAAAAATGAAGTTAATAAGTATAACATCTAAATTACTCTATTTTCTAATCTGTTTTTATATTTTTAGTTCCTGTCAAAAAGATTCGGTAATTTATGAAATTGAAGAGAAAAAGTTTGACTACAACCAGTTATCGCTAGAGTTAAAATGGGCAATTACTAGGAGTACTATATGGATCGAACACATAGATTCTACCATAAACCATTCAAATTTTATTTTTCAATCAGAAAATAAACTAAAAGCTAAAATTTCACTTTATGAACCAATTGGTGCTGCCAGCATTCAATTTCAAAACGAAATCATCAAACAAAAGAATATTGACAATAAAACTTTTTATTTAGAGCATTGGAAAAACATAATATCAAACAAAAAGGATAGCGTATTTCATTTGCTTGAAAATAAAATCTCTAGGGAATTAATTCTAAATGAATTTAGAAAAGTAATGCGTAAAGTAAATAACAAAATTGCTAAAAAAGATACTATTGAAGAAATATTTATTAAACCTTGTATTCCACCACCTTTTTTTTCACAACAAGTTGCAAATATTTTAGGAAATAGTGGAAGTACTTTCCTTATGGGAGGAAAAGGTGAATTTCTTACTGTGGACGGAATAAGTTGTTACCCGTCACAGTATGGTTCAGGAATACAATACTTTAATTATCTTATTCTACTTTGGCAAGATAATGTGAATTTTAGAATTGAATATCCAAAAGAAGATGACTGTTACGAATATTTTTGTGATATTGAAGATACAATATTTAGAATTCTTGATGAGTTAAATGGAATAAGACATGATGGAAATAATGGTGGCGGTGCTTCTGGAGGTGGAGGTAGCGATGGAGGAGGTGGAGGATCCAACACTGGTTATGAGGAAGGATCCGCTATTAGACCTGTCATTATTACAGTAACTGGTATAACCACTGGATACCAATATATAAATAGTTACCCATATAAATACGATAAAAATACTGGTGTAAAATTTGAAGTGCCTCTTTATCAAATTATTGTGTCAGGCAAAGAATCTGAAAACAGCACAGAAAGTTATCATTTCTTCAGTGCAATTCGCTTTGGTGTACAAAAGCACTCTGCTACAGATTCGGAACGAGTGGTCGGAAAATCAAATGCTGATACAAGAAAAGTTCAGGCTTGGATTCCAAATTCTTACGATAATTCTGGATCATATTGGATTTATGATAATTATCTTATACATATTGGCCCAAAAAATTTAGATGATTGTCATAGTGGAAATTTAGGTTGTATTGCAATCGTTAACCCACATAATGATTATTTAAGATTTAAAAATAGTATTTAAGAACTATCAGGTTCATCAGACCCTAATGATATTATTAATGCTGGAAAGCTGACAATTATTTATCAACAAGCCACGAAACCAGCCTTAATTAAAATAACCGATTAAACGAAATAAACGTTAAAATTTACTTAAAATTTAAAAAAATTAAAATGAAGAAGTTGATAATACTTTGGATAATATTGTCCTCAACTACTCAAACTATGGTTGATCAGGACAATTCAAAACATTTGCTATTTGATAAAGCCCAGTTAGAAATGTTTAAAGATATAGACATCAAAAAAGATCTTGAAAAAAATAAAGAACTATATGATCGTATAAGTAAATCGAGAATTGATGATTTAATAAAATATTGTAAATCTGATATATTTAAAAAATCCTCCTCAAGGAAATGTACTAGTTTAAGTTACACATTGCTCAGTTTATATTTTGAAAAGAAAGAGGATCTAGAAACTGCAATAAATGCACTAGATAAATTACCTCATGGAGGTTATGAAGGCGCCACTGTTGTGATCCCAAAAAATGAAAAAATATCCAATTCTAATGTCCTCATAAAATATACCGATCATGAATTGCTTCTTGTGTTTGATAAAGATTACATGAATACAGACCCTTTTTTAAAGCAATTTCAAAAATTACAGGGCACTGGAGTGATTGAACTTAATAAGAAATATTGAGTATAGGATATCAAGTAATTCATGAAGAACTAGTCTTACCTTTTTGTAGGAAAAAAATGAAAGTTATTTGAAGCAAACTTAAATAATTGGATTAAAGATTCTTTCTTTTGGAAATTTAGATTGTAATGAAATTATTTAACAACTGAAGCGAATAAAAAAGTTTAAGGTAATCATTGAAATGCTACCAAGATTTTCAATGCTAATGTAGTGCTCATTGTTTGCAGATTGACAATTTTTTATCAATAGGCATCAAAACCAGTTTGATAAAAAATATCCTCATTAACTAATAGCGAAATAAAACTGATTTAAAATTTAAAAATAAAAAAATGAAGAACTTGGTAATCCTTTGGATAATATTGTCTTCAACGGTTCAAGGCATCGTTGCTCAGGACAATTCAAAACATTTGCTATTTGATAAAGCCCAGTTAGAAATGTTTAAAGATAAAGACATTAAAATAGATCTTGAAAAAAATAAAGAATTATATGATCGTATAATTAAGTCGACAATTGATGATTTAACAAGGTATTGTAAATCGGATATATTTAAAAAATCATCCTTAAGCAAATCTACAAGGTTAAAATACACATTGTTAAGTTTATATTTTGATAAGAAAGAGGATCTAGAAACTGCAATAAAGGCACTAGATAAATTACCTCATGGAGGTTATGAAGGTGCCACTGTTGTGATTCCAAAAAATGAAAAAATATCCAATTCTAATATTCGTATCAAATATACAGATCATGAACTACTTCTGGTTATTGATAAAAATTATCGAAATCCAGACCCTTTTTTAATGCAATTTTAAAAATTACAAGGTACTGGTGAGCTTGACCCAAATAAGAAATATTGAGTCTTGAATAGCAAGGTAGATAGATTTAACCCAAATCTGTTTTTATAATTTTTATCATATATAATTATCTAAATTTAGTTTTAAAACGCAAGTTACGAGCCATTTACGACAAATTTATCACGTAATGAACAAGCTGATGTAGGTGCTATTATCGGAGGTATATTTGTATTGTTTCCATTCTTATGGACAATGAAATATAAACCTTCACGTACTTATGAATTAGTTCCAGTTCAAACCGTTGAATCTAAAGAGACAAAATAAGAATTTACGCTAAATTGGAAAGGGCAGCTTCATGAGTTGCCCTTTTTATTTTGTTTTAATTCCTTTATCAAATTCCTTCGTAATTAAGCTCCTGCCTACTTCTCTCCTACTCAGACCTTTAATCTATTTAGAAACTCAAATTTAAAAAGTTTGCAAGATAACAAGTTAGTATGTGGTTTAAAAGAAATTGCATGGTACCTCTCTAGAGCCACTTAAATTGTAATATTTTAAATAGAATAAAATAATTTGTTAAATAATCCTTTTAGCAATGCTAAAAATTACTATTTTTAGCTTTTTAACCTATTTTTAAACATGAATTTAAATTATTTAAAGTTTGGGACTATTGGTTTATTTTGGCTAGTTGGGACTTCGGGTATTTACGCTCAACAATTAACAGATAAATCAGAAATTCAACTCAATGACCTTTCGGCTTTTAATAATCCTGGTAAATCCTGGACTGTTGCTGAAAAAGTTCTTTCAGATCCTAAAAAAGTTAATCAACTAATTCTTAGTAAAGGAACTGGTATTTTAGTAAATAGCACTTCCAATAAAGAAAAAGGAGCTGATCTTCTCACCAAAGAATTACATGGCAATATCATTTTAGAATTGGATTATATGATGGCCAATCATTCCAATTCAGGTATTTATTTGCAAGGTAATTATGAAGTTCAACTACTGGATTCTTGGGGAGTTCTTCACCCAACTTCGGGCGATAATGGAGGTATCTATGAGCGTTGGGATGATTCAAAACCCAATGGTTCGGGCTATGCCCCTCGTCAAAATGCAAGTAAAGCTCCTGGCCTTTGGCAACGTATAAAAATTGCCTTTCAAGCTCCTCAATTTGATGCTTCAGGAAATAAAGTTGCCAATGCAAGAATGTTATCAGTAGAGCTTAATGGCGTATTAGTACAAGAAAATGTAGAATTATTTGGAGCTACTGCAGGAGCCTTAGATAAGGAAAAAACATTAGGTCCATTACGCCTACAAGGAGATCACGGTTCCGTTGCTTTTAAAAACATTAAAATCAGCAAGCTACCTGAAGATCGTTTGAACGGAAGAAATAGAAATAATGGTGGGGATGATCCTATTTATGTAGATGCTCCTACCAATACCAATATTCGAAGTTTTATCCATTATGGTGCGAACAAGATTGCAGTACATGCTATTTCGGTTGGAAGTCCATTAAAAACACATTATGCTTATGATATGGACAATGGCATCATTCTTCATGCCTGGCATGGTGAATTTTTAGATGCTACACCTATGTGGCATGGACGTGGTAATGCAACCTCCCGAGCACGTGGTGCTGTTACTTCTTTTGTGAAAAATGCTGTTCCAACCATTGCACAATTAGCAAATGCACAAGCCACTTGGCCTGCAGATACTGCAAATGCATCCTTCAAATCGAAAGGTTATACACTTGATGCAGAAGATAGACCTCAATTTAAATATCAAATGTATGGAACAGGGGTTACCGATATTATTCAAGTAACCAACAATGGCAAAAGTTTAAGCAGGTCTATAACGTTAGATAAACCTGTAAACAATTTATATCATTTATTAGCGAATGCAAATACGATTGATGAGATTTCTAAAGGTCTTTATCTAATAGATGGTTCCTATTACCTAGAGTTAGCAAAGGGGGCTTCAAAACCAATTATAAGAGACGCTAAGGAAGGCAAAGAATTGATTATTCTTTTAGACAAACCATTAAATTATTCCATTTTATTCTAATTGAGCATTATCGATATTTATGAAAAATACATTTAGCATGCTAGCAATGCTAGCATTATGCTTCAGCAATACAGTAACCATCGCACAAGAATCACCAAAAGAGGATGATTTTTTCAAGATACACAAAGTAAGAATGCCAGAAGGTCCAGTACTAGAGGTTGGCGGTTTAGTTACCTTACCAAATGGCAATTTAGGGATATCTACTCGTCGTGGAGATGTTTTCATTGTAGAGAATCCTACCAGCAATACTCCATATTTTAAGAAGTTTGCCTCTGGTCTACATGAAGTTTTAGGGATTGCTTATAAAGATGGTGCAATCTATGTAGCGCAACGTGGTGAATTAACCAAATTGATTGATAAAAATAAAGATGGGAAAGCGGACGTTTATGAAACGATCTATGCTTGGCCAGTAAGTGGTAATTACCATGAATACAGCTATGGGCCAAAAATCGCTGCAGATGGATCGTTTTTCATTTCTGCAAATGTTGGTTTTGGAGGTGAAGAATGGTGGAGAGGGATCAGTCCTGTCCCTATGCGCGGTTGGTTCATGAATATTACCGAAGATGGAAAATTACAACCATGGGCGGCAGGAGTTCGTTCTCCAGCAGGTATCAATGTAATCGATGGGCAGTTATACTATACCGAAAACCAAGGAGATTGGATGGGTTCAGGAGGTTTATGGAGTGTAAATAAAGGAGATTTCTTTGGACATCCAGCAGCCTTAGCATGGAGTAATAGAAGTGATTCTCCGGTAAAATTGCAATTGGAGACCTTTTACTCCAAAATAGATCAACGCAGAGATAAAACTCCGGAAGGCCGCTATATCAAACCTGAAAACAGAGTTGACGAACAATTCAAGACTCTTTATGACATGAAAATTGAGTTTCCTGAATTAAAATTACCATCGGTTTGGCTGCCACACGGTATACTTGGAGTTTCCAATTCTGAACCTGTCAAAATTCCTCAAGGGACATTTGGTCCATTTGAAGGACAAATCTTAGTTGGAGACCAAGGGATGAGTATTATCTCTCGTATATTCTTAGAAACAGTCAATGGTGTAGAACAAGGTGCTGCCTTTATGTTTAGAAGTGGTTTCCGCTCAGGAGTATTAAGAATGGCTTGGGGATTGGATGGATCTCTATTTGTTGGGGAGACTAATCGCGGTTGGGGTTCTGCAGGAGATGCAAACGAGGGTTTAGAACGCCTTGTATATAATAATAAAGTACCTTTCGAAATGAAGGCTGTCAGAGCTATGCCTGATGGGTTTGAAATCGAGTTTACGCAACCTGTGGATATCAATTCTGCTCAGGATTTAGCTTCATACAGTATTGAAAGCTTTATATATAAATACCATCCAGTATATGGCTCACCTCCAGTAAATAAAGAATCCTTAACCATAAAAGGGGTAAAAGTTTCGAGTGATGGATTAAAAGCTAGATTAGTTGTAGACGGATTACGTGAATATTATATTCATACCATCTCTATTGATGGAATTCGTGAAAAACAAAATAACCACGAATTGTTGCACCCTATTGCTTACTATACCTTAAACTCAATTCCTAATGGTGAAAAACTAGCTTTGAATACCTTAAGCACTAGAAATTCAGTAAAAGAAGCTGAGGAAGCAGAAAAAGCGAAAGAAAAAGCATTAGCAGAAGAACAAAAAGCTGCTGCTGCTAAAGCAGCAAAAGATAAAAAAAGCAATGTTAGCAAAGCGACTGAAGTAAAAGCAGAAACGAGTAAACCTGTCGCAAAAGCACCTACTTACGCTGAAGTTAAAGGAATACTAACTAGTAATACCTGTTTGGCATGCCATAATGTAAGTAAAAAACAAATTGGTCCGTCATTCACAGAGATAGCTAAGAGAAAATATTCCAATGAGAAAATATTGCAGTTAATCTATAATCCAAAACCAGAGAACTGGCCAGATTATGCGACTGAAATGCCTCCTATGCCTCAAGTATCTAAAGCTGATGGTTTAAAAATTGCAGCTTATATTAATTCCTTGAGATAACAATTTAAAGTAATATCATAAAAAAGCCTCATTTCGTATTAGAAATGAGGCTTTTTTTTAGTTTTTACTATTCATGTAATCTTATAACTTACCATCCATTCAAGAGCTGTTTATTCATCTAGTTTCATTCGAAATGCACTAGGCCTAACTCCTACTATTTTCAAGAAGTCTCTAGAAAAGTTTGATTGAACAGAATACCCTAACATATAGGACACTTGAGCAATGCTGAATTTATTTTGAATAAGTAGATTTGTAGCCTTTTTGAATTTAAATTCTTTTATTAATGCATTTAAACTTTGGTTCGAATGATCTTGAATCTTTCTATATAGCGTAGATCTACTCATATTCATTTTTTCAGCTAAAGCATTGACGGACAAATTCTCATCTAATAACAATCGTTCTATGATGGCATAGAGTTTATCCATAAATAGCATTTGATCCTTTGATTGGTTTTCAAATTCATGTGGAGTAGCACTGTGCAATACATGCTCAATAACTTTATTACGGTTGTTTATTACACTGTTCACTTGAACCTTTAAGTAATCTTTGTGGGCAGGTAAATCAAAAAGAATATCCGCGCCACACGTTAAACCACAGACTTTCAGCTCAATTTCTGATGATTCAACAAAACATAAAACAGGGATATGACTGTAATCGGGATGAGATTTTACAAATTTGGAAAATAAACTAGATTCCACATTACTCCAATTGATATCAATCATGACTAATTGGATGTCAAGTACAAATAAATGATCAAGAGCTTGAATGATATCTTGCGTAAATATTAAATGATAATCATGATAAAGTTCATTTTCTATAACCGACCTATAAGTTAAATCAATTCCAAACAACAGAATGGAAATTTTATCATGAACCTTGAAATTTTGAGCGTTACCAACTTTTTCATTCTTACACCAGTCAGCACAAGAAATTAAATCCTTTTTTAAAATTGGAGATATCATAAGAAAATAAGTTTATAGTTTTTGTTTGGCATCACCAAACCCAGCTAAACCAATTTAATATTATTATTTAACAATAAAAAATATTAAATCAATTAATCAATTTATACCTCAAAGCATATTCCCTAAATTTTGAAACAAAATGATACAAAATTGAGACAATATGATTCATTAAAAAAATCATAATTAAAGATTTTTATATACCATTTTGAATTTAAACTAAACAACATGAACCATTTAAACCCTACGTCTTTGAGGCCATTAGCTATTAATGGAAAACCTCTTTTAATTAAGATTACTAAACAACTCTGGTACAACTCACTAGAATAAGTGCAACTAGAAAACTTTCTAATAAGCATGAAGCTTAGCAATACTTAATTAACTAATTAATCACCAAAAAATTAATTACATGAAAAGATTTTTGATTTTTAAATATCTCCTAGTGCCTATATTTTCCCTCTTTACCATGCTATTGATAGCACAAGAGAAGACAGTCACAGGAACTGTAACCGACGAATCAGGTAGCCCATTAAGTGGAGCAACTGTGAAAGTAAAAGGCACCAATATCGCGAGTTCTACTGATGAAAATGGCAAATTCTCCATTTCAGTTTCAGGTAATGCTACCCTATTAGAAGTAACTTACATAGGATTTCAAACACAAGAAGTGGCTATCGTTGGAACAGATTTAACTATTCAATTAGTTGCATCTTCCGATCAAGGCTTAGATGAAGTCGTAGTCATTGGTTACGGAACAGCCAGGAAAAAAGATTTAACCGGATCTTTAGTTACTATTGCTGCCAGAAACTTTAACAAAGGAATTGTAACAAGTCCAGATCAATTAATCCAAGGAAAAACTCCTGGAGTCATGGTTATCAATAACACAGGACAGCCTGGTGGATCTGCCACCGTTCGTATACGAGGAAACTCCTCCATCCGTGCCAGTAATAATCCATTATTTGTATTGGACGGAGTTCCAATGTCTGGGAATTCACCCTTACCAGCAGGACGTGGAGGATTTTCATCTGACCGTGGTAATCCATTGAGTTATTTGAATCCAAGTGATATTGCCAGTATGGATATATTAAAGGATGCTTCAGCAACAGCCATTTATGGTTCTAGAGGAGCCAATGGTGTCATCATCATTAGTACGAAAAAAGGAAGTACTGGTGCTCCGACAGTACAAATAGGCGCTTCCACTGGGATATCGGGTATGCGAGAGTATCCACAAATCCTTGATGCCAACCAATTTCGGGAAGCTTTAAAATACTATACTCCAAATGAAGCAGCAGATTCAGATTTTGGAAGTGATGTCAATGCTTTTAAAGAAATTACGCGGCAAGCAGTCACTCAAAATTATTACGGAGATGTATCTGGAGGTGCCGATTATGGTAAATATCGATTATCTGGCGGTTATATGAATCAGCAGGGAATTATCATAGGTTCTCAACTTAAAAAATACACAGGAAACTTTACCGGCAATTTCAATTTTCTGGAAAATAAGCGTCTAGGTTTAGATTTCTCTTTGTTTTTTACTCAATTGAACAATCAATATGCCCCTATTAATGCAATGGTAGGTTCTGAAGGAAATGTTATTTCCCAAGCATTGTTATGGAATCCAACCAGACCCATACGCGACGATCAAGGAAATCCAACTTTCGTGAGTACAACAACACGAAATCCATTGACAAGCATTGAGGCATTTAAGGACTATGCTACAACGAATACCTTTGTCGTGAATATTGCTCCCTATTATAAAATTACGGATGATCTAGAATATCGATTCATTTACAGCGCTATGCGTCAATTGGGAAATCGGGAAGGTATGTATCGTTCTGGATTGATTGATCCTTCTGCTGTAAATAATGAACAAGCCTTTATTTCAAACAATGGAGAGACGAACTTACAAATGACCCATACCCTCTCCTACAACAAGCAATTAAATGAAAATTTGAGTATTAATGCCTTAGCTGGTTATGAATATCTAGATTATAATTACCAGAACAACATCACTTTCGGTGGAGGGTTTAGGTATTTAGGATTGGATTATTTTGATTACTTACAATATTCTACAGTATCGACACGTGATATCTCCTCGTATAAAAGTCCGACCAATCAATTGCAATCTATGTTTGTCAGAGCTGGATTCAATTATTTAAGCAAATATTTATTTACTGCCACTTTTAGAAGAGATGGTTCTACGAAATTTGGTTCTAATAACAAATATGCCACCTTCCCTTCCTTAGCATTGGCTTGGAATCTGAATGAAGAGGAATTTTTAAAATCAAGTGGAATATTTAATCAGTTAAAACTAAGGTTAGGTTGGGGAAAAACTGGAAATCAAGAGTTTCCATCAGGTGCTTCCTTAAATCGATTAGTCTTTGGAAATCAGAGTATCAGCCAAGCGAATTACGGAAATGACGATTTGAAATGGGAAACTTCCTCAACGATTAATGTTGGATTGGATTTCGCCTTCTTACAAAATCGAGTTTATGGATCCATTGATTATTTCAATAAGAAAACGACAGATGCATTATTTGAACAAACCTTAGCTCAACCAGCTCCTGCAGGTAGAATTTGGGTAAACTTAGATGGAGAAATTGTCAATAAAGGTGTAGAAGTTGCTTTAACAGGTGTGCTAGTCAATCAAAATGATTGGAATTGGGATTTAACAGGTAATGTTACTTTCTTAAAAAATAGTGTGAGTGGGTTGGTGGGATATTATGAAACAGGCGCATTACGTGGACAAGGGTTTTCAGGAGTATTAGGTCAACGTATGGTCAATGGTCAGCCACTAAACGTATGGTACTTGGCACAATATGAAGGAATTGATCCTCAGACAGGAATGAGTATGTATCGAGGATTAGATGGAAGTATCAGTAGTGCTAATGATCCTGCCATTAATAAGTTTTATACCAATAGTCCAAATCCAACGACCTTGTTGGGAATAAGTACCAACATAAAATATAAGAAATATTCTTTAGGTGCTAATTTTAATGGGGCGATGGGTCACTATTTATTTAACAACACCGCAGCAACGGTATTAGGTATCAGTAATTTATCCTCTAGAAATATTGGTTCTCAATTTTTTGATACGTCGGTTAAGGAATCTACTTCAAATTCAGCTGCTCCATCAACTCGTTATTTGGAAAAAGGTGACTATTTAAAATTAGCGAATTTGACTTTAAGTTATTCTCTAGGAAATATTGGAAATACCTTAAAAAACTTTAATGTTTCTTTAACAGGCCAAAACCTTTTCATTTTCACGAAGTATACAGGATTTGATCCAGAAGTAAATACCGATGGTGCAACGAATGGTATTCCTTCATTAGGTATCGAGTACTTGCCTTATCCTCCTTCCAGAAACATTCTTTTAGGAATCAATTTTTCCCTTTAGAAAGTAAGTGAACGAGGCAAAACAGATTGATAATTTTAAAAAATAATCAGATGAAATTAAAAAACAGCATATATACTTTTTGCATAAGTAGTATTCTATTAGGAGGTGCTTGTACCAAATTAGAAGAAAATTTCAAAGGGGAATTGCAGGAAGGAACAACGAATGTGGATCCTGCAGGTTTATTGATTACGGCATATAATTCATTAAATACACCTTATCAACAAGAACAGCGATGGGTATTGCAAGAAATTTCCACAGATGCTGCCATGGCTCCCACCCGAGGTGGAGACTGGGATGACAATGGGATGCACCGTGCAATCCATTTGCACACCTGGAATGCCGATAATGGTTATATGAACAACACGTTTGTAAGCCTAGGTACGGTGATCTATAACGCAACGATAGTGTTGAATTACAATCCAAACGCACAGCAAGCTGCTGAAGCTCGTTTTATCCGTGCATTGGCGATGTTTGATATGCTCGATCTATATGGCGTAGTTCCAATACGTGAAGGAGAATCCTTAGCTGATTTTAGAATAGCTCCAAAAGTTTTAACAGCGCAGGAGGCAATAGATTATATCGTCAAAGAACTAAACGAAATCATGAATGCTTTGCCAAACAATGGACCATCAGAGGCATATGTAGCCAATAGAAATGCTGCTAAAACATTACTGATGAAAGTCTATTTAAATAAAGGAACATTCTTAAACAGACAGTCCCCAAGTTTTGCAGCAGAAGATATGAATCAAGTCATCAGTCTTGCTAAAGAAATAACGAGTTCAGGAAAATATACTGTTTCAGCTGCAGGTAAATATTTCGACAACTTTGCACCTGACAATGATGTAAAATCCACAGAAAATATCTATACTTTATTTAATAAAAATGGTGAACGTGGAGGAAATGTCGATCGTACTTGGAACACCATTGCTCATTATAATTTAAACCCTGGTGGTTGGAATGGATGGTGTACGCTTTCCGATTACTATGATAAATTTAATGCGGCAGATGAACGCAGAGGTATCTATTATAATTATGCAGCAGATACAACCTCCAATAAAACCAAAAATTACCATAGACAGAATGTAGGTTTCTTTGCCGGACAACAATACAATTGGACAACAAACAAACCTTTAATGGCGAGAAATCCTGCAACTGCTCCCCTATCTTTTACCAGAGAAGTAACGATTAGAACCTCTGGTGCGACCTTAGAGACCGCAGGTATTCGACCAATGAAATATGCATTTGACTATGCCGTAACTGGTCAACGGAATAATGATTGGGTAGTTTTCCGATACGCCGATGTATTATTAATGCAAGCCGAAGCTATTTTACGTGGAGGCACTGGAAGTGCTGGCGAGGCCCTAACCTTAGTAAATTCGATAAGATTGAACCGAAATGTTACTGCCTTTCCATCGCTAAATTTAGATCAACTATTGGATGAACGTGCACGAGAATTATATTGGGAAGGTTGGAGAAGACAAGATTTAATTCGTTTTGGAAAATTTTTATTGGCTTGGCAAGAAAAGCAAGCAGATCCAGATCCTAAAACATTGCTTTATCCAATCCCTAGTCAACAACTTGCTGTTAATCCAAATTTAACGCAACATACTGGTTATTAAAATACATAATTAAACCAACTAATGAGAATCCCCAACTGTGAAATTGGGGATTCTTATTTTTTATATATTTTGATCATTTTTTATTTACTAAATTGTAGATAGAATCCATTACCTTATGCAACTCTTTGACGCACATTTTCATATAATTGACCCGAAATTCCCTTTAATTCCTAATCAGGGCTATTTACCTCCTACATTTTTAGTAAACGACTATCAAAAAGCTACTTCCAATTTACCTGTAATATCAGGTGCTGTAGTATCGGGATCATTTCAAGCTTTCGACCAGGAGTATTTAATCCATGCATTAAATCTACTAGGATCAAATTTTGTAGGTGTGGCGAATATTCCCCATAACCTTCCAAGAGAAGAATTAAAAAGGTTAAATAACCATGGAATTGCAGCCGTAAGATTTAATCTGATGCGAGGTGGATCAGAACAAATCGACTACTTGGTAAAAATGTCCAATGAATTATATGATGAATACGGATGGCATACCGAACTATATATTAAAAATGAAGATCTATCAGCGCTTAAATCGGTACTTAAAAGTGTACCACGCTTCTCTATCGATCACTTAGGATTAACTCAAAACGGATTAAAGGATTTATATTATTGGGTAGAAAAAGGTATTAAAGTAAAAGCTACAGGTTTTGGAAGATTAGATTTTGATCCCCTACCCGTATTGAAACAGATAAATCAAATTAATCCTGAGGCATTACTATTTGGAACTGACCTCCCCTCCACCAGAGCCAAGATTCCATTTTCTATGGAGCACTTCAATCTTCTTAAAATCAACTTCGATGAAAAAGAAATGGAGTGTATATGTTTTCAAAATGCTGTTTCATGGTATACAAATAACAAAAAAAAGAATCAATGATAATTTTCATTTAACTTATCCCTTAAATCTCATAAAACATATAACATAAAATTAACGCAACTCTCTTATTTTCTAATATTTAGGTAACAATCAACATTTAATTTTACTAAAACAATTATTAAAGTGATTTTATCAAATGTTAAGACTATTAAAGCATTTCCATTCCAATAGGCTATTTTTTATTTTATTTATTTGTTGGATTTCAATCCTTAGTATTATCCTATTTGGTTATCATAAGGAAGATTCATTTATATTCACGAATAGCAAACATCATCTATTTTTCGATTATTTTTTTTCCATCATCACCTATTATGGAGATGGTTGGTTTCTGATCATTTGTGGACTTTTATGTTTCTTTTTGAGATCTAAAAAAATCGGATCAGCAATTATCTTCACCTATATAGGTTCGGGATTAGTGTGTTCTCTACTAAAAAGATTGTTTAGTCATCCAAGACCAGCGTTTTTTCTTGGAGACCAAGTAGAGTTTCATAAAATTTCTTGGATTTCTTTAGCATACCACAATGCATTTCCATCAGGGCATACGACATCAGCATTTGCTTTTGCAACTTGTATTGCACTTTTTAGTGAAGATAAAAGGCTGGCAATTCCAGCATTAATTTTAGCATGTTTAACTGGCTACTCAAGAGTATATTTAGGTCAACATTTTTGGGATGATGTTTGGTTTGGCTCCATCATAGGTTTGCTATTCTCCAGTTTATATTACATCTTTTTCCAATACTTTTCCTCGCAAAAATGGAATGGTAAGATTTTACTACCCCCAAGTTTTAAATTGTAAAAAATGACTTTGCCTTTTTTTGCTATTATTAAATTTGGATTAGTTGGAATAAGTGGATTAATAATAGATTTTTCAATAACCTGGATAGCTAAGGAAAAATTAGCATTCAATAAATATTTGGCAAATAGTTTAGGATTTATTTCTGCTGTTGTAAATAACTATTATTGGAATAGAACCTGGACTTTTGAAAATGCTAATCCAGCGGTTTTCAAACAATTTCTCTTATTTCTAAGTGCTAGCCTGATAGGTTTAATGCTCAACAATCTATTTCTTTTTCTTTTTCACCATAAAATTGGGATTTCATTTTATTGGAGTAAGCTTTTTTCAATTGGATTGGTATTTATTTGGAACATAACGATTAACTTTTTATTTATCTTCAGTGAATGATAAAACCTACCAAGTAAAATTAAGGTGGCTAATTCTTGTAAGCACTATAGTAAGGTGTATAATAGCCAATCTCCTGGAATTGGGAAATGACGAAGTCTACTACTATACCTATGCCCAACAATTAGATTGGAACCATTTTGATCATCCTCCGCTAATAGGCATATTCATAAGATTCTTTACATTAAACCTAAATTGGGTAAATGATTTTACCATGCGTTTAGGTCCAATAGTATTGGCGGCTTTCAATACTTGGTGTATCGCTACAATAACAAAACAAATAGCTACCCCAAAAGCAGGATATATTGTTGCAATTCTTTACTGCTCCTCCTTTTACGCAAGTATAATCTCCGGAATCCTAATTCTTCCAGATTCTTTTGCCAACAGCTTTTGGTTATTGGCCATATATTCTATGGTAACTCTTATCAAATCAAAGGAGCGCAATCAAATCAATAATCATTTATTATTATTGGGATGCTGGATTGGTCTAGCAAGTCTTTGTAAAGTCCATGCTTTAGTTCTTGCTGTTGGTTTTGTTGTTTTTGCTTTCTTTCATAGGAAAGATTTTTTTCGCAATATCTATTTTTATGCAGGTATTGTAATTTGTTTAATCTTAATATCTCCAATACTCTTTTGGAATATTCAGCATGAATGGATCAACTATCATTTCCATGGAGAGCGAGTAAACCTTAGTTTTCAAGGTTTACGACTGGACTTTTTTTTACAAAGTATTTTAGGACAATTTTTCTATAATAATCCATTTTTAATAATCTTGTATGCTATTGCATTATTCCAAGTTGTTAAATATAAATGCTTTAAGAACCCATTTAATACGCAATTCTTAATATTGACATGGTATTGTACTTTGCCCCTTTTGATTTATATCACATTTATTTCATTGATTAAACAAACTTTGCCACATTGGACTGGGTCACTATTCTTTTTTTATATGATAATTACCGCAACATGGGCCGAAAGACAGATTGATCTTGGTAAAACTAAATTTGTAAGGATAATCTTAAACAATGTGATGCCATTTACCTTAATCATGACAATATCTCTATTACTGATTATCCGATTTTATCCAGGGAATGTTACTGGGACGAAAGAGCAACTTAAATTAGGAAATGAAGATATTAGTTTGGAAATGATTGGATGGAGAAAGTTTGGAGAGGAATTTAAAATTTGGAGGGATGAACAAATAGAGTCTGGTCATATGAAACCAACAGATCCAATATTAGTGCATAAATGGTTTCCTGCAGGTCATATTGGATTTTATATAAGTAGACCTCTAGGAATACGAATGATTGCTGAAGGAAAATTAAAAGATTTGCATAAATATGCTTGGATGAATTTATTGGAGGAACCTATTCAAATAGATGAAGATGCTTACTATATCTCACCCTCTAATATCTATACCGATCCTAATGTCATTTACCCTGGTCTATTTAAAGAAATTAGATTAATTAAAACTTTTGAACAAACTAGATCCCATGTTTTAGTAAGAAGATGGTACATCTATCAATTAATTTCTTCTAACGAAGAATTAGGAAATAAAAAACCCTGGCAATACCATAATAACTAAGGTTAAATCAATTTAAAAAGATTGATAAAAATTAGAATCTTTTGTCCAATTCAATGTCTTATAAAATTTGATTACCGAATTCTCTTCATTCGTAGGAGCAAAACAAGACAATCCAGAAAAAGTACGAATAGGAGTTCCTAAGAAATGAGATGTATTAATCTTATAAATGATGGCTTTATCAAGTAACTTACGGATAGAATGGGCAGCATTTGATGGATAATTATGTTGTATCAAATCCATGAAATCATACGCTTTAACTGGGGAATTGGAATCTAAATCCAATCGTTG
>DAIQBS010000019.1:17045-63281 GCA_036781025.1 Sphingobacterium sp.
ACACTGATAACTTCTGTTGGAGACGCCAATACAAAAGGGACGATATCTTTCAATTCATAGAGTACTTCCACCGACGCCATAGAACAGGCATCAAATATAAGGTAATCCAAGTTTTTAGGCAGTGCATTTTTGAGATCTTGAATATCCATATCTCTACTTTCATCATCTCCAAATGATCTCACTTTAATTGTTCTTCCAGTAGCTGGATACCAATTCGTAGCGTGAGACCATAAAATAGCCGCGTAGGAATCTGCACTGGCTAAATCCTGCATATCTGAAAACACCATTTTCATGATAGTAGGATCAGAAGCATTATGATCAGGGTACGTTTTTAAAACTTTACTGACAATTTGAGGACTATGATCTGCAACGATTTCATAGATTTTGGGTTGCTGTCCAAAAATTCGGGCATAAACCAATAACTTACCATCAATATGTCTATAGCCTTCCTCCATTTGATTGAGATTTAAATAGGCCTCTTGCGCCAAATTATTATTTGCCGACATATATAACATCACCACTCGCTTGGATTTTTCGGAAATAAATCTCTTGGATGGCAAATCATCTTTACAGGAACTTAACGTAAAAATGGCTGTATAAAACAACCATAGTTTAATTATTGAACGTATATTAATCATATATATCCTTTTAATTGATTCCATTCTTTAATTCCTTAATAAGATAAAGTATTACAGGGAAATGATCTGAATAGCCATTCAAAAACAAATTTCCTGAAAATGTTCTCAATGGATAACCTTTATATCTCCCCTCTTTGGTAATCAAATAATCAGGGTTATATATTTCAGATTTCCAATATTGAAGACGAGATTTTTGTTTATCAATTAATGGTTTAGAAATAATTATTTGATCAAACAAACTCCATTTCCCTTGATAACCTAATGAGCCTACCCCCCTTTCATAATGACGGTACATGGTGTTAAACAATCCTTTCTCTGGAACATCTTCCTTATTCTTTTTGGCGGATAAAACCTGCTTAACACTTTTATCTGATGGATCATCATTAAGATCACCCATGATAATTATATTTGCCAAATCATCCTGATTGTAAATAGAATCAACTATTTGCCTGACTATTTTTGCAGCTTGTTCCCTATAAGGAGAAGATTTAGATCCATACCTTGATGGCCAATGATTCACAAGAACATGTATTTTTTCGGATGCTAATTCACCTTCCACCAATAAAATATCTCTAGAAGTATATTCCAAATCAGTTGTCATATGAAATGGAATAATTCTACTGTTCTTATATTTAAATAATTTGGGATTATATAGTAATGCGACATCTATACCTCTTCGATCTGGAGAATCATAATGAACAATTTCAAATTGAGATTCTGTTAATAGTGGATTATTTACCAAATCCACTAAAACCTTCTTATTTTCAATTTCACTGACACCCAAAATAGCTAACCCCGAAGGACTGACTTTAGCATTCATTTGTTTAATAACAGATGCAATATTGTTAATCTTTTTCTGATATTTTGCTATTGTCCAAACATTAACTCCTTTTGGAGTAAATTCAATATCCCTATTTGAGGAGTCTAATTCTGTGTCAAACAAATTTTCTACATTATAAAATCCAACAGGATATACTTGATATTTTAGATTTTGAGCATTAGAATCTACCCAAACTAGCCATAGGGCAATACCTAAATATAGAATCTTGATAGAGTACCTGAGCATATTAATGTTTTTTTGCAGCAGTTATATAAATAACTTCATCTCCCTTTGTTGAACCACCTACTAACTTTATATTATCCAATCGGAATCCAATTGTATTTAATGAGGCAGAAGAAACAAAAGAAATTATTAAATTATCGTCTTGAGGAATATTAGGTATGGTAACGGTATAAAACTTCCCATTATCACCAGCCGCATTAGATAAAGCATGTGAAGGTATTGTAACTAAAGTTCCATTTAGTTTGAGTTGAATTTGATTCAAATTGGCGACAGAACCTGCATCAAATAGATTAGCTGTCAATTGATAAGATAAAGTTACATCTCCCTTATTTTTGCTGTTTATACCAGAAATTTCTATGGTAGTTTCCCGATTAGCAGGCAACCAAATATGAGCGGCGTGATCCCCAGCTATACTTCTGATATCAGCATTGCCGGAAGCGTCCGTGTACTTTATTGGAGCTTTCATATCATATTCAGTAAAGGCATTAATTTTAGGTCTATTTCCTGAAGGATAATACCCCGTTCCAAAAGTTTCTGAAAAGAATACTCCTGCTTGAGGTTTCACTTCTTGTAATGGTTGACCATCAAATGATTTGACATCATTCTTCGTTCTTAATAATATTTGCCAGCTTCCATTGAATCTACCTAATACGCCAACAATACTACCTTTACCCACAGGTAACAGGTCCTTTGCAAAGGTTGAGAAGTTGCTAGTTCTAATATCAATTTGGTTGCCTGCTGCATCTTTTATTCGCTCATTTGTTGTAGCATCATTTGTTGTGAATGCATTTTTTCCAGCATTGATAAACCAAATGTCTTGTATCTCTATTAAGCGATTCACCATATCATCCTTTAATTCATTAATTTTTACCAAAGATGGTTTTGCTTTTTCCATATTGGGCCAAGAATGAACAAAGGCTTTTTGGTTAAACATATTCCAGGAAATCCTATTGGCATTTGTTTTATCCATACCGATTTGCAACTCACCACCATATCGAACAACAAAAAGATCTTTTAGCTGAATAAAAACTTCCTGACCAACTTGAAAACTTGCGTACATCGAATTTTGATCAACACCTATGTTTATTCCTCCTGAATAATCTTCCAAATAGAGTTGTTTATAAATATTGCCAGATTCATCATTCCCAACCACCACGGCCTTAATAATTAAATCATCTGCAATAATTTCCGGATCTTTTAGGGATGCATATCTCTCTTTCAATTCTCGAATAGAGATATTGTCTAGTTTACCTGAATAAACAGGTTCAGTTAATGGGGGTGCTACATATACACGATCACATGCAATTAAAGTAACCTGTAGAATAAGCAGTATGGTAAAAAACTTTAAAATTTTCATTGTTGAAATATATTAGAATCTATAATTAGCATTTAGGAACACATTTATTCCCTGCATATAAAAGTATCTGGAGTTAAATCGCTCAGGAAATTTCAAATCCAATCTCCCTTGTTCAAAGCCACCTGTTTTAATATCTTTTCGATTTAACAGATTTACAATTGAAAGATTAAAATTCATGGATTTACGATTCTTCAAATACAAGAGTTTACCTATTGAAGCATCTACAGTGAGCGCATTATTTAATCTCTCTTGAGTTGTTAATTTCTGATATGCTGCAAAACTTTCATCAAATGGATTTACTTGTTTATAATTTGAAGCAATTCGACGTAAAGCCGAAGTAGAGAGGTAATTTCTACCTACCCAATTAGAATTTATTTCTAAAAACCAATAATCATAAAAATACCTGGCTGCCACGATTGCTATAGCCTGGGGAGTACCAGAAACATAAGTGTTTTTTAGATAGACCATCTCCTCCACATTGACTAATTTTCCGTTTTCAGAATTAATAGTGCCTAAAGGATTATTTTGGTAATAATATTCCCCTAAATTTCCAATAAAATCAAAATTCCATTGCTGGTTAAGCGTATAAGTAATTCCTGCTTCAATGCCTCGGTGTATGCGATCTACATTGGAAAGATTGTGAAATACAAAGGTTCTTTCTGAATCGTGATAATAGGCCATGCGTTCCAATTGGTCGTAAAAATTGGTTTGAAAAACAGAAATTCGACCAGCTATTTGAGGTAAAGAAAACACATAATTAATATCAGAATGAAACAGCTTACTACTGGATAGTCCATTTACGGTGCGTTCGGTAACACGTGGCATTACGTAGGCTCTATCGGGAATTGGAGATTCTGTGGCATAAGAAATATTAGCCGATAAAAAATGACGACCATCAAATTTATAATTAGCACCTGCTTTGATGGAATAGTCTATAAAAGATAGTAAAGAACCTCTTCCAAAAGAATGATTTGGGAACCGACCGTTCTTCATATTCCCTTTTCGTTGAAAATCGGTATAACTTATTTTAGTTCCATAATAGAAATCCAAGTTTCTTGTTTTGTAATCATTAGCTACCCAAGCATTCAAATGACGAATATCAATATCGTAATCATATCCGAAAATATCACCTTGTACGACCTTTCTATCAGGAAATATTAAGTCATTTTGCTTAATCTGATGATTACCTGGATTCTCTCTTTCTGCAAACTTATCCAGATCCATCACAAACTCAGCACCTAATAAGTCTTGAACAGTTTTATATTGATATGACCTAGTCATACGTCCTTCTACACCCATTGTTAAGGTCGAATTATTATCATACATTTTGCGAAATGTACTCGTTAGGGTACCTTCCAATAAATCTGAATGCCTTTCTTCCAACATATACAAAGCTGCACCATTGTACTTTCTTATATTTTCGAGGTTACGATTTTGTCTGTACATTTCATCCCAGTTTAACTGGGTCACCTTTGGATCTTTTGATTTCCAAAGATTTTGATATAATTCATAAGTGACTGGCTCATTACTATCTGAGTTATTTAAAAAATAGGAAGGCAAATAACGATAGTAATCTGGTCGTGGATCCATTGCATTATACCAATTTAAAGCAGTATTACTGTACCTACCGTAATGAAGTAAAGCACCACTATTTAATGTTGTTTTTTCATCAAGAACCCATCGATGAGATAAAATTGCTGTAGGATCATAAGCATTAACTATTCTTGAATTTCTTACTTTCCCTTTATAATAACCCCAATTGGGATTATAAAGATTATCACCTGTTAAATCATACGCTTCTTGAAAAGATGAACCTTGTTGTCCTCTAACTACGGGGGAGCCGTAACTAACTAATGATAAGGCATGATTTCCATCTTGCCATTGCTTTTCGACAGAAAGCGCATAAGAAAAATTTTGATAAGAAGTTCCTGGAATGTAACCTTCATCTGAATACCTCGCTCCTACTAATCCAGTAAATGCCCAACCATTATCCAATAGGCCTGAAGAATAACTTAGTATTCCTCTACCATAATAATTTCTATTGGTATAAGAAACGGTCGCTTTTCCACCCTTAGCAAAGGAACTAGCTCGTAGATTTATATTTTCAGATCCACCGATATTGCCAAAACTAAAACTACCAGATTGATTATAATTGAGTACATCTCCATTTCTAGTCAAATCATTCATTGCTCCAATGGAAGAATAATTAAAAACACGGCGATATTGATCGTTTGCTAGGACTCCATTAATGTACGTTTGTTCGTAAAAAGGATCATATCCCCTTATTCTATATCGATAGGGAGATAGTTTATAACCTACTTTATTAAGATATATATCGTTGGAAAGAATAACTGAAGTTTGAATGTCTTGATTTCCATTTTCTCCTTCAATACTTAGTTCAGAATCATCAATTATTCCAATTCCTGCCTGGATCTCATATTGATTTTCTGCAATTAAAGCAATTGTATTTACTTCAAGCTTTTCACCAGCTTCAATAGTCAATTGCATTTCGAAATTCCTATACCCTGCAGACTGTATAAGTAAAGTTTCTCTTCCTGCCAATAAATTGGAGAATTTAAATATTCCTTCTTCATTTGTGACAGTACTTATTTTATTTTCTTGTAATGAAACCGTAATCCCAACAATAGGAGAACCTGTTCGCTCATTGATAATTTTACCAATGATTTCTGATTTATGTTGTGCATGACTAAACATACTGATCCCCAGAAATAGGATACAGATTAGGTATTTAATTTGCATAATTTGGCTTTAGCTGGTTAAAATCTAAAGTGAGAGTTTTAATAACCCTCACTTTAATTTTAACATCCTAAATTATTTAGTTCCTAATACTTTAACATTGTCCAAACGAAACCCTACAGAATTGCTTGCTGCAGGAACATCGAATTCAATTGTTAATGAATTTGAAGCATTGATATTCTCAATTTGAATAGTGGAATAGGTATTTTGAGCATCTAATGTTCCATTGATGGTTTTTTCCACACCATTCACACGAACTTTAACAGCATTATATGGAGCACCTGCACCATTTGCAGCTAAATCATAAGCTAATTTTAAATTAGTATAACCTGTTGCATCAATACCTTCGATTTTTAAACCAGTAGTACGGTTTGCTGCAAACCAAACATGCGTATTCATAGATCCTGTTGCACGAACATCAGCATACTCAGCCGTGTATAAATCAGAATATGTTACTGTTTTTACTTGATAATCGCTATAACTTGAAATACGAGCTCTAGTACCTGATGTAGGTCCTGATTCTCCAAAAGACTCAGAGAAAAATGTTTGCTCTACTCCTGGTTCAGGAGTAACTATTTCACCTTCCTCTTTTGTTAATGTAAAAGAACCACCTGGTACAGTATTCCAATCAGTTATTGTTGCTGAACCTTTAACTTCTACAGCTGGTCCAGATTCTGAAGTTTGCAATACTAGATTGTAAGTGTATTTTTTACCAGCTTCATACGTTAATGAAGTAGGTAATACCCATTTATAATTTTCACCATTCACGGTAAAAAGTACTTCTTTACCGGAATAATCTCCAGGGATTAAAATAGCTTCCACCAATTGGTCAGCACCTTGAGCAGTAACTTTGGCAGAAACTTGTTGAGCTCCAGAAATCGAAGAAAGATTTCCATTTGCTAAATCCAAATTCGCAGTAGTGTTTACATTTTGGTAAACAGAAGTCAATCCTGTTAAACCTGTCACGCCATTTCCTGCCTTTACTGATAATTCAATTTTAGATAATTTGTGTGTAAATGCTAAGTTAGCTACTCCAGACTCTTTGTTTTGTCCAACAGCATTATTAGCATATAATACATCTATTGCTGTAAAATTAGTTTGATTAGATACATTTACTGCTAATGTATTATTAGATACATTAGTGCTATAAGGATAATAAACAATAAAATCTACTGAACCATCTTCAGGATAATTAATTACATCACCATCAGCTCCTGAAAAATTACCATCTCCGCTAGTAACATACTTTTTGTTGGCCGCCAATACATTTGTTAAACCTGATCCTTGTTTCATAAATACACCAATAGCGTCATTGCTATCCCATTTATTACCAGTTACTCTCGTGTTTACAGCACCAGTAATAGAAGATGTAAACGAAACTTTACCATACTGATCTGCATCAGTTTGTAAGTCTCTGTAGGCATCATTTTTACATGAAGTTCCCAGAGCAACCAGCACAAAGGCCATGCTCAAAAATTGATTTGTTTTCATTTTACTTTTTTTTAGTTAGAAATTATATGAAATTATTTTTTCCAGATTTGTGTATTTATGGATGTCTTTTGAGATGCACTTAATCCAGGGAAGAAAGTATACCCTGTTTCTTTTTCCAATTGGTCTACAGTTATGGTATAATCCATATAGTTAGCATTATTTGGAATAGCTTCATTATTTATTTTAAAACCAATTGTATAGTATTCACTTCCTCTTTTCATGGCAAGCGCTTTGTAATAATATTTTGGTTTAGCTACCTCATTCCCAGCATTATCTCTTACATATTGAATTTGCTGATTATTTGCACTTAATAGAGAAGCTCCAGTAACGACATACATGGTATCAGTACTGGATTGAGTGGTCCAAGACCTAATTTTATTTTCTAAAGAAGCCCAAACACCTTGATTCATAGAGCTTACTTGAGGTGTCATATTCGTATAATAAAAGGTTGTTGAATTTTCAGCATAATTCTTTGTACGATCTCCACTAGGTAATTGATGTCCGCGGTCAATTCCATTGATACCAAATCCTTTTGATAATAAGGGTTGCTGAGCATAACTGAATAGCGGATCTGAAGCCCAATTATCTGTTCGAGACTGACCTCCTAAATAATCTCCACTTAAAGGATATGCTACCCAATGCGCCATTCTATTTTTAGTATCATATAGCATCGTAAAATTGCGTTTAGAACGATCTGGAGTTAATCTAAAACTATAATTCACACCAGAATTTGATGGCACAACTGGAATCTCCATATAAGAAACCTTTGGATTAGGATTTATAATTACATCATCTCCCAATGTAATTTCAAATTGGTAGATAGTGCCCTTTTCTATATTTCCTAGGTTCGAAGCAATATTCCAATGGTATTTACTACCATCTTGTTTTATTATTTGAATTTGAGAATTTGAAGTAAGTGACTTGTCAAAAATTGTCCACTCTATTAAAGTTTCCGTTTGAGAGTTCATGGAAACTCGAGCATTAACATCTGATTTTACCTGTTCATATATTGAAATAGTTTTATTTGTTAAATCAAATGTTGCTTTTGAATAAATAGATGCTAAAACTCCTTTCAAACCCGATAATTCCGATCCCTTAATTTTTAATTGAATCTTTGAGGTTAATCGTTCAAAAGTTAATGCAGTTAATCCACCCATACCTTGAACAGTTGAGTTACTTTGACCGAACATGAAATCTATTGCTGAAGAGTTTTGTTGATGTTCAACATTCAAAACCCTATTCAGTTCTTTTGTATTTATATATGGATAAAAGGCAGCAAAATTGATAGTTTCATCATTTTCTTCCGGTAATACAATGACTTCACTAGGATTGGCAGCTAAAAAATTACCTCCATTCCTCGTAATGTATTTTTTATTAAATCCATTATTATAAATATTAGTAGCATTCATTGTAGAACCTTGATACATGAATACACTAATAGAATCATTCATATCCCATTGATTCCCTGTTACGCGAGTTTGTGGCTTACCAGCAATTTTAGTGGTAAATAGAAGTGAATTATCTTCTTTAAATCCTATATCATTTATGGATTTTTTACAAGATGTCAATAAAATAAAAAAAGTGAATAATGAATAAGTAATATTTTTTATCATTCTAATAATTGTTATAGTTTGTTTTCAAATGCTTATTCAACTAGAACTACTAGAGAGAAGCATCTGCATTTATCAATTGCGAAAACAAATTTACTATGGTAATAATTATTTTAAATTAATCGATTATTACCATTTTATTAAAAAGACAAGCTTATTTTATTAAATTATTAATTATTAGGATTGATATATTTTTATTTTTAAGTAATTTATATTTTCTTTTCATTTACTTTATTAATAAATGTTTTTAAAAATCAGCATGAAAGTAATAAATTAAATTTTTCAATATTTGTAGCTATTTACCCAATAACCCCCTTGTTTAACAGAACATTAACCGACCCTAATTAAAAATTACATATGAGAATTTGAGAAAAAAAATTAAAACAAATATTTTACAAAATTGTCTTATTTTAATAAGTAGAGCAAATTTTTGAAATGAAGAGAATAGAATTTTTTTTACACAAACTATAGTAAACAGATCAGTTTTAATAGTATTATACAAAAAATAACAACTATACTAAATGTAGTTAAAAGCTTACATTTTATTAAAATCACTTTAGATTGTTCAATTAAAAATATTATTGTTAAAAGTAAATGATTAACGTTGCATTTAACATCCAAATCAACAGATAACATTGCTTAATGCTAAATCACACATTGGCTGTTTTTAAAATAATTTTGAAAAACATATAATTAACACCATTTCGAAATACTAAATTTGTAGATGATCACCTACAAATTTTATGGTATAACTTATTATTAAATAGTTGTTTAATTTGACAAAACAACCTGCTGCTAGCTCCATCTACTATGAATGTATTTTATAAAATATTACACACATGTAAAGCTTATTTCTTTAAAATAAGAAATATAGGTATTACTCATGAAGCTACATTCTTAGAGAAAAAAGAAATTCAATTAACAAACAGCATCACCCTTTCCTGCTTATTTATTATCACAATCTATGGCTCTATTAATAGGTTGAATTATCCCCATATTGCCTTAATAAATTTCTTAAGTTTAGCCTTATTCTTTTTAGTGTTTTGGTTCAATTTTAAATTGAAAAATGAGGCAGCCAAATACACATTATTATTAGCTATATTTTTAATTTTAGGAATTGTAAATTTCGGCTCTCCAAATTCCACGGAGTATTATTTATTATGCTTATTAACGATAAGCTTAATGATGTTTTCCAATAAATGGATTATCATTTTAATATCGGTTACAGTATCTTTAGCAATTTTAATTCCCAAGTTTTTCAAAATACACCTTAGTTATTTTGAATCCTTGAATCCAGAAAGACTATTAATAAATTCAACATTAGGAATTTTAGGACTTATTGGACTCATTATATATTTACAGAGTATACAACGGCATTATCAGAAAGAAATAGAAAAACAAAATAATCGTTTCAAACATTTAAATAATGATTTGAAACATTTATTTGCTGTTATAGCACACGACATACACTCACCTTTAAAATCCTCAAGTTCCATGATGAATATTCTTATAAATGATGAGGTTTCGACTCAGGATAAGGATGAGTCTTTAAAATTGGTCAATAAACAACTTAATCATCTTAAGGACAATTTAGATAATCTCTTAAATTGGAGTAGACAAAACATGGAAGGTTTACTTGCTCAACCCGAATATACCAGAATGAAAAGCATTGTTGACCAGATATTAGTGGATATGGAAGATCGCTACTTGGAAAAGAATATTAGAATTGACACTTCCATTCCTCAAGAATTGATGCTATATGTCGATCCCGTTCAAATAACTATAATCATTAGAAACCTCCTAGACAATGCCTTAAAATTTAGTAAACCAGATGGTACAGTTAGTATTTATGCTGAGCAAACTAACGACCAAGCAATATTGAATATTTCTGATAATGGCGTAGGAATGCCTCATGAATTATTAAAACGGATATTCAAAAGAATTCAGACCCCTTCTTTCGGAACGCTTGGAGAACGTGGTACTGGTCTGGGCTTAGTTTTAGTGCAAAAATTAGTTAAAGCTAATCATGGCACTATAACCGTTAACAGTCTACAAAATTCGGGCAGTCATTTTATTCTAAAATTCCCAACTGAAAACAACAATTAACTAACTTAATTTAATTTCTTAACAAGTAATCTTCCAATTTTCGACTATAATAAGCTGTTCCTACAGTACTTAAATGTTCTGCATCATACATCATTTTATAGTTATTATCATCATTCGAAAAATTTTCTAGATGGTCTAACTGAATATATTTGGTATCACCTAATTCTTTCAACATGAAATCATCAATTTTCTGCTTATTAATCAGTAAATAATCCTCTGTATCCAACTTATAATCTTTCACCATTGACATTAACACAGGGTATTCAACTTTATATTTTGAGGTTTGTCCTATATAAATATGTGGCAATTCGAATTCTTTAAAATAGGTGTTGTTACACTCCAGAAAGTTTGTCAATTCTTTTTTAGAATACCCGGAATAATCTGCTACCAAAATCACTTGATCGATACGATCAAAAAATTTAGGAATATATTCATCGAAGACATAATGCATCAAACGTTCTGAACCTTCAAAAATTGTATTTACACCTTTCACAGGAAAAACGTCATCTGCAGTGACTTGTATCAGGTTTACTTGATGCATATCCGCTAGTTCTTTTAATGAATAACTAAAACATTCCAGCATGACAATCCCCAATCAACAAATAATTCTTTTTACCTTCTTGGAGTTTATATAATGAGTTAAAATCAAAACTCGACAAGTCGTTTCTTGACAATAAGTGATTTTTTCCAAATTGCTCTTTAAAAGGCATGATGGTTCGCGGATATTCAAAATAAAAATCAAAAAAATCTCTTCTCTTCTGCCCGATTACCCATTGAACAATTTCTTTCTTGGTATTGAATCCTGTTAGGAGTATTGTTATAAAAAAAAGACATATTAAACTGTATTTTTTCCTCAAATAAGGTTGAAACTCAATACATGCATAAGATGAATAAGCTATTCCAGCACTTATAATTAATACAGTAATTTTATGCATCAAATTTTGATTCGGAAAAAAATAATTAAAAATGACAATAATAAACCAATGCCATAAATACCATGAATACGATATTCTTGCAACAAATTGAATAGACGGGAAAGAAACAAACTTATAATTAAGTTGAAGTAAAAGAATCACAGAAATAAGTAGTAAAACAACCATGATTAATAAAGGTGACCAATCAGACAATAGGTAAAAATTGAATAAAGGAAATAATAAAAAAAATAGAAATAGAGCAAAATTGGCAATTCTGAATGCAATCTTGTCGCTCAATTTATGAAATAAATCTCTTTGAGAATATACTAATGCACCTAAAAGAAATTCCCATAATCTACAAAATGGCAAGTAAAAAGCAAATGGTTGATCTATTCTAGAAATAAGTAGAAAAAGGACGAGTGATAAAAGCAGTAAGAATATTATTAACAGTTGATTGAATTTAAATTTATTATTTAAGAATCGATGTTGTAAATATATTAAAAGAGGAAAAACTATATAAAATTGCCATTCAACAGATAATGACCAAGTATGAATTAAGAAATTTAATTCGGATGAGGAACTGAAATAATTTATGGAAAGATAATAATAGATATTGGATAAAAAAAGCTGACTGATTAAGACATTTTTACTAAAATCATATAACTTAACTCCTATTAATAACCAAATTATTACCCATGATAGAATAATAAATACACTGAACGCTGGAATTAATCTTGTAAATCTATTCCAATAAAATAATGCTATTTCTTTTCCAGTTAATAAAGCTTTACTAGAAAGCGATTGGCACATCAAATAACCTGAAAGAAGAAAAAAAATATCTACACCTACGTATCCATGTTTGAAACCCGGAAATTTTAAATGATAAAAAACAACCATTAACATGGCAATAGCTCTGAAGAAAGATATATCATTTCTAAATAAAGAGGTTCCTTTATCTTTCAAAATTAGAAAAATATCAAGTTTCTAAACTGCTACATCGACATTGGAATTCCTTTCTAATGCTATTACTTGATCACAATGATCAATAACCAATTGATCATGAGTAGCAAATAAAACAATTTTATCTGACCCTTCGTTCAGTAGATTTTCAATTACCTGCCTAGAAGTATCAGGATCTAATGCTGAAGTTATTTCATCAAATAACCAAACAGAGCTTTCTCTAAGAATAGCCCTTGCAATAATCAACCGTTGCATCTGCCCTTCCGATAACCCTAATCCAGATTCACCAACAATAGTTTCTAGTCCATTCGGAAGTAAATACACAAACTCTGAACAGGTAATACGCAGTACTTTATGAATATCACCGATGCTACTATTAAAATTAGCTGCTTTTAAATTTTCTAAAATACTTCCTCTAAACAATTGATCATCCTGAGAAACATACGTGAAATTTATTCGGTAATTTATGGAAGATTGGATAAGTTCATTTCCCGAGTTTATCCAAATCGACCCTGATCCAGGATCAATTTGGGAAGAAATGATTTTTAATAAAGTTGATTTACCCTGACCACTTTTTCCTATCAAAGCAGTAGCTTGACCTTTTTTAAAGTTTAAATTCAAATTCTTTAATAACGCTTGCTTTGTGTAAGCAAAACATACATTATCCAAAAGAATCCCTTCAATGGTAGATAACCTGTATTGGGTCGTAGAATTTTCTAGGGGCAGTTTATCAATTTCCAAAATTCTGGACAAGGAGGTATTGAATCTAATAAAAACAGGAATAATTGAAATTAATGCAATCGCTGGGCTCTGAATCCTAGCCAACAATTGTAAATAGGCAGTTAAAACTCCAAAACTGATTGTTCCTATAGACAAACTCCACACTCCCCAAATAAAAGTCAATAAAAACCCAACATTTAAGACAGTAAATAATATAGACTTAGAAAATGTAGAATATGCCAATAAATCAAGCTTAATCCCTACATTATTAGTCAATGCTTCATTAAAATGATTCATTCGATTCTCCAACAGGTGTAATGCTCGGATAGGAAATCGCATCCGTAAATTATCTTGGGTTATTTGAGCTACCTCACCCTCATTCTCTCTTAATTTATATGTTAAATTTCTAATTTTTTTGTAATAAAATTTAGAAATTAATAGTATAGGTGTAATAATGAGAATACTAATCGCCAACATAGGATCAAAAACGAAAAGAAATGCAGCAGCTGAAATACAACGAACAATGTTTATTATTCCCTGCCACAAGTTTAATCCTAAAAATTGAATGACCTCTTCACTATCTGTTTTAAATCTCGAATACAAATCTCCTGTATGATACTCGTAAATAGATCGCCACTCCCACTGCATCATTTTATCTTTCAGGTTAGATTGTAAATTGTTGAGCATTTTTATTTTGTAACGCTCACTTAGCCAACTGGAATAAATAGTACTCACAATGTTACCCAATAAACAAAAGACAACTAAAGTTAATGTGGACCATAATTCTTCTTTATGGACTGTTATAGCCTCATCTATGGATTCTTTAGAAAACCAAACAAAACCTAACCCTAATCCAATCCCTATCAACTCAATACTTACATATAAAAGTATAAAGTGCCTATATTTCGATAAAAATCCATCAATCCAATTGTATTTGTTTTTCCATCCCATACCTTACAAATTCAACGATGAACTTTAGAAATAACATGCATAATAGGAAAAGAGACGGTTTCCAATGGGGCAATTGGAAGATATTTTACAAAACTTGAAAACAATCGCTCTATTCGATTCACACGACCTTGGTGAACTTTTATATCGGGGTACTTTGGGTCGTAGAATGAAAAATTCCCTCCCCTGAGAATATCCTCCTTCATCCATGCTGTGTTTCGACTTTTTACATGCTTAAAAGGTAATTTATCCTCTTCCAAACCAATCATTTCCACAAGAACTTGGTGAAACAACTCAACCCAGTGATGAGCCCCCATTTTCTTATAGTAATACATTAAACGATCTGCATCTAATTCACTACCTAAACAATAATATAACCTCGCAGCATCACAAAATTGTTTAATTCCAACCCCATACCCTACCTGATGACTTAGCACATGAACATTTATCATCAACGAATTAAGCATTGGAGCTGGAATAGTTATTTTATTTTCATTAATGGAAATTTGAATACGGCTCGGCTTAATGTCTTGAGCAATTTTTTCAAAGAATTTAGATTTCCAAGGATTTCTTAATTGTATTAATTTTTGATGATGCTCAACTTTAAATTGCTCAAATTCATAATTGCTACTATAACCAGCTGTTAATTTAAAACCAGGTACTGTATTTTCTACGATACGATTGGCAATATGATAGTCCAATTTTGTTTCAAAACAAAAATCAATATCTCCCATGGAGCGTAACAAGGGTTCATCGTAGTAAAAAGCTATTCCTTGCCCTTTTTGTAAAATAGGTTCAATATCAAATTTCCTAAACTTTGCCACCAAATGATTTAGAGTTACATTCATTCTATGATTCGTGTCTATTATTTGTTGAACTCGAACAATCCAAGGAAACAAAATATTTTTTGGTGGTAATAATTCTGCCGGTAAATGCTGAACCACATCCCCTACTATAGCTTCTACTGTTTGATGAAAAGATAATTGATAGATTTCAAACCAATCGTCTTTGGTTAATCCTTCATACAAATATAAATTCGGCTCTCTATTCCATAATCCAGCTAATAAAGCATCTAAAAATACTTTCGTAGTCTTTTTATTCAGCATCGATTCCATAGCATCAATTATTCAATAAACCCTCTGTTCTAAATTGATCTAAAATTCTACGAACATCCTTTTGAGCCAGCTCTTGGCCAACTTCATAATTTAGTAACATAAATAAGACCACCTCTTCCTCTTCAAATTCTGATGCTGAAAACTCATCCCAAATGGATGCAGCGGTTTCACTCAAAGTACATACTTTAGTCATATCCAACATGCCTAGATCAGGTGATATGAGTATAAAATCATGACCAATTTTTCTTACTGCTATATTCTCTTTTAGTCTCATAATAAGTCGTTAAATAATTTGAAATAACATAAGCGATAGGAAATTTCTACCGCCTATGTTAAACTTAATGTATTTGATATGGAATTATTTTAATGATCTATGGTATTAATTTCTTACACAACGAACATTTCTAAATGGTGTTTCAATTACACCTACACCGATGGCAGATACATTTAATAATGTTGCATTCATGATATCTGTATGAACTGAGCCTAAAGAAGTTCCTTTATAATTATACGCTCCAAGACCTATTAACCCTAAAATGTTAGCTCCACTTGTTGAGGTCCACACATCTACAGTACTACCATATGTAGTACCAAAATCTAAAGCGATTAATCCTTCAACCAAACCAAGATTTATTCCAAAACCATTTTTATTAAAACGCAAATTATTACTTGGATATGGGCTAGCAGTCCCTAATGATTCTTGATATTCAAAATAACCCAATCCACTTTGGATACCAGCCGTTAATGTTTTTGCATCTAGATACAATGGAGCGGTACCAGTTAAAGTAATGAAATCTGCATAAGTTGCTTGTCTCCAAATTCCATTAGGATAAACAGATGCACAGGGATCACCATTTATTCCATATGTTTGAGGAACTGTTCCTTTAAAAGAAAAATAAGAATTAGGGTTATTACTATGGTTATAGGTATGGTGGAATCTATAAGGAACATGATTTCCTCCATAGTAATACACATTTTGTCTAGCCCATCGAACACCATCTAAAGTCAATGGAGATTCAATTAAATTCGCCAAAGCCCTATGTGTATTTGCGATTTGAGGGGTAATATTAAAATTAAAAACAGATGGTGTTCCCGATAATAATGAAGTAAATGATCTTGTATTTCCATCATCTAATGCTAAAATTAAATTACTCACAGTAACCGTAAAATTGCCCGTTGCAGCAGTTCCAGCAGTATAAACATATGCAATTTTAGCATCTTGGTATAATGGATCTACATCAACAAAATTAGACCAACTTATTGAAGGCACAACATCCGTTAAAGTGGTTCCCCAAGCACCAGTTTCTAAATTTAAAGTTCCAGTTTTCAAAGTAAGGCCACTTACAGAAACGGCAGCTAAATTCATATTAGCAAACATACCCATCGTATTTATTTCAATTCCTATTCTAGCAACTTTATGATTAAATACAATACTTACCGGAACAGAGACTTCACCAGCAGTACTAGGTACTTCTAATTCACCAGTTGCATGTAAAATATCTTTATTTCCAGGCATAGCAAGGTCCTTAATAGTTGGGTTCGCCGGATTTACATCCACAATATCGGTCGACTGATCATTATACGACAGCGCATACCAATTATATGTCTCTCCTTTTTCCACTTCGATATCTGCCGCAGAACCTACTGAAAAATTGTAGGTATCTACATAAGTACCATCACTTTTATATAGATAAAGGTTATAAGTATTTCCCGGTGTCATTGCAGCTGCTCGCAAAGCTGAAGTACTTCCTTTAACACTTGATTTACCCTTCACCATAATTTTTCTGGAATTAACCTTTAAATCATGATCTGTTACCAATTGTACATCAAAGCCATTATGCGTAATTACCTCAGCTGCTTGATTATTCGATTGATTGAAATTTGCTGACGCTTTCTTTTCTTTAGCCGCTTCACTAACACTTTCATCAATTCCAGCCACATTAAAAGTAACTTTAGTTTTTTCAACTTGATGATCATCTATGACTTCCTTTTTCGTACAGCTATGAAGCACCAATACAGCAATTATTGCCATAATCATTGTATTCCTTGAGTTATGAGTCTGTTTCATTTTCATAATTTTTTAGTTTGAATGAAAGAAGGCTATAAATCATTATCATCTGAGCCACTTGATCCAGTATTCCAATCAGAAACTGAAGGTGATGCAACTGCTTCTGCTGACCCGGCTGCTATGCCTTGTTCTAATTCTATATGTACCACCTCCATGGTAGGTTGTACATAAACTTTTTTTTGATTGTTTTTCATTATATATCCTATTTAGTTAATTGTTTTATAATAATTATTTAAATACACCTATAGTTAATCCACTAAAAAAAAACTACCACACAATACTTTTCACACTCAGATTTAATTATTGATGCATGATGTTATTCTTCTTTAATACACTTTTCACAGCCTTTAGAACAGCATTTTTTGAACTTATCTTCACTTCCTCTTCCCCATAACCATAGCCATAACCATAGCCATAACCGTAACCCAAGTTAAAATCAACATCATTTAGTAATACCGCCATATTATTTAGCTTATTCTTTTCATACATTTCCTTCGCAACATTTAACAATCGCTTATCCAAGAAATTCGCTCGAACAACGTATATACTGATATCCGCGTATTTATTGATTAACTGTGTATCTACAACCAACCCTACTGGCGCTGTATCCACTATTATGAAATCATAGTGTTCTCTACCGTAATCTATAATATCTACAAAATGACCGTTCATCAATAACTCGGAAGGATTAGGTGCTATTTTCCCGGAATAGATCAAATCAAAATTGAAACGACCTGGATTCTTAATAATAATTTCCTCCACAGCCATGTTCTTATCGACCAAATAATCTGTAATGCCTGGATGGACATGCCTCAAATGGGACACCCCTAAATAACTCAAAATTTTAGGTGAACGAATATCAGCTCCAATCAGCAATACCTTTTTTCCAGACATAGCATATACTTTTGCCAAATTTGTTGAAACAAAGGACTTACCTTCACCAGCAATTGTAGAGGTTATAAACAGCACCTCAGCCTCTTTATTTTTCCTACCAATCATATAACTGATATTGGTTCTCAAAATCCGCATGGATTCTGCCAAAGACGACCGATCATCTACACTTTGTATGACGTGATTTGATTTAGGAACCTCCCCTAGAATTGACACTGAAAACATTCGCTCAATATCATCACGATTTTTAACTTTTATATCGAAATAAAATTTCCCATATAAACATCCAAATGGAACTAAAAAACCTACTATTAATGAAAAACCATATACATACATGCGCCTCGGAGAAATAGGTCGCCAAGTGGCATAAGCCTCATCTATTATTTTAATATTAGCTGGTGTAGCAGAAAGATTGATTTCATTTTCTTCTAATTTTTCTAAAAGAAACATATAGATGGATTCAACAATCTTTTGCTCCCTTAAAATATTGTTAAATTGACGTTCATTATATGGCAACGAATTAAATTTATTTTTAAAATGTGCCATTTCATTCTGGTAAACTTTTGAAACCGCCAATATTCCATTTTTCTGATTTATTATGGAACTCTTCAGGTTATTCTTTAATTCACCTAATGTATGGTCTATCCCTTTTACTACCCCACTTTCTTGATGAGCAGATTTCAATAGATCCAAACGTTCCAAATACAAATTATTATAGGTTTCTATTTGTTTTTGCACCCCCAAATCTGATAACCCTAAATTACTGGGCAACAAGCCCACAGACGTTGCATTCAACTCCCCTTCCATCATATCCAAAATTTGCAATTGAAGATTTTGTTCCATAGCTTTCTTTTCATTGACGGATATGGCCAAATTATAATCAGTAGCTTCTAATTTCACATCAAAAACGCCTTGTTGTTTCTTGAATTTTTCCATTTTTGAATCCGCATTTTGCAAATTCTGAGCTATGATTTCTAATCGGCTATCTATGAATTTATTGGTCGCTTTAAATACACTAATTTTATCTTCAATGGCATCCAAATTATATTGCTCAATTAATGAATTTAACAGAAGTTTTCCTTTCTCTCTGGAAGGATAATTCATCGCAAAATCTATTACAAAGGATTGAATTTCTTGATTTGGCTGAATACTAATGTAACTTCTCAAAATATCAACCATCACTTCACGAGGAATATATTGAATAATTAAATCACTAGTTAATGGAAGATTTGTTTGTGGCAAAATCATAATATCACCTAAAGGTGAACTAAACTTTTCCCCCAAACGGAATGAAATTTTTTTATTTATTTCATCCGAATAAGTATATCCTTCTGCTCCATGCGAAATAGTCATCAGATAACCGATGGAATCTAATCGAGAATGATTAGGCGTCAACAAAATCAATTTTAACGGACTATCCTTTTCCAACAACTCTTTCATTCGAATTACCCCTTTAGCGTAATAAGAGATGTTGAATTTATTAACATCCACCACTTTTCGCATGATCCTTCTCGATTGCAAAACTTGCATTTGATCGTTGACATAAGCCGCTGAGGACGAAGACCTACCTGCTAAATTTGCTAACTCTGCCAACCCCGCCATTTCCCCATTCGCTCTTTTTTCATCCTGCAACAATATTTTCGCATAGATTGCATAAATCTGTTGTGCATATCTCAAATAAATAAATCCTGCAACCAAAGAAATTGTAATAGAAAGCAAAAACCACCTCCAATAATGGAAATACCTTTCCACATGCTGCCGAAGCAACATACTCGATTCTTTCATGGCGGTATTGGTCATATCACTTTTCATAGGTATTTGCTAACCTTATAATTTCCAGGAGATTAGAAAACATCATAGTAAATTAATTACCATGCGTATCTTAATTATTTATACAAAATTGTGGAACGGCAAATTATTGGTACACAATGTCTTTCATAAACAATTGCTTTTACAGCAACTTCGGATTGGCTTGTTTCAATTTTTAAAACTTCTCTTAGTTAAATTTTAACCAATTATAAGTTCTAAAATTTAAGTAGATGACTAACTAAGTATTGTTTATTTAGTTTCTAAAAATTGTTTTGGTAATGGTTCAAAGTAAAATTTAAACTCTTCTAAATTAAAATTTGACACAAATAATCATTAATCAAATATATAAATAATTATTAATTGAATATATTAAAAATTACAATTTATCCCATTAAGAATATTTTGCGACAAAATGTAGCTGAATATCTACAATTCATTTGCCAATTTGGATAATATTTCTCAATAAAAAATAAAATTAATCCATTTACTCAAAAGGAATAAAAAACTGATAATACTAAATGCGGACTTTAGAGTGATAATAATTTAAGCTACACTATATAGAATTTATTTTCCTAAAAAATAACAATACACAATAAAATAGTTAAAATTAAATCCTAAAAGAAAACTTTATAACAAGAAAATGAAGCAAATTTGAGCAACATGAAGATTACAACTAGTCAAATTCAGTGAAATTTGTAACCTAATTAAGAATTATAATGAAAATTAAGACTATTATCTCATGATTCTTGAATCATCAATTCTTCTTATCACACCATTAAATCCTATGATAGAATCTGGCATTTGACTAATTTGGATAGGCTGATGTATGATTGGTTGAAACCCTTGAATATCAGCATCTTTAACTTTACCACCCCTTGGTATGGTAATCAAAGAGTAAGCTTTTTTTGGCTCTTGAGAATCGCCTATTAATTTTCTTGGCCCTCCTCCCAAACAACCGGAATTCAACAGCAATACTTTTTCTTTGTAAGCCGGAAAATAGGCATGCTGATGTCCTGATATATACATATCCACATTAAATTTTTGAAACATTTGAAGCATTTCATCGGCATTATCAACGACTTCCCCTGCTTTATTTTTTGCATCTACTATCGCATATAAGGGCAAATGCCCGAGTACTATTCTACCTTTGGATCTTTTCGCAGCTTTGGAACTTAGCTGTTTTTTCATCCATATTTTCAATTCATCTGTTATTTGAGAAGATGAGGCATCCCAACTAATAAAAAATACATGGTTTTGAATGAATGAAAAATAAAATGGATAATGTAAGGTATCCACATAAGATAAATTCAAATGATCTTTTTGATTTAACCAAAATTCACTAGAAGCTTGCCTATCCAACAAATAATTGGGTGATGCATCATGATTCCCCATGGTAAAGCCAAATGGAATATGTAAATCCTGTATTGAATTAAGGACAGTTTGATTAAAACTCTGCCACATCTGTCGTAAATGTTCCAGACTCAAGGAGGCTTTTTGACCCGCAACCATATCACCTGCACATAGAATCAAATCAGGCTTTATTTCCTGGATTCTTGAAACTACATCTTTTACTTCAGCACTATAACCAATGGTACCATAACTATCGTTTAAATCAGAAATTAACAATACTTTGAATGCAGACTTGTTTGCTTTATCGAGCCGGTTTTGACCAAAGATGGAAATTGATATGAATACCAATAAATAAGTTAATATTAAACGACGATACCCAAACAAATGTCTTGCAATAGAATAAATCATAAGCAAATTTATAAAATTTTGACAGGACAAGACGGTTCGTTTTAGACAATGAGAGGGGTATAATTTTATACTTACAAAAAGGTTACAACAATTTGCAACCTTTCTTAACTTAATCTACAAAACTCTACTATTTATTTTAAATTATACCGCAGGGTAATACCATAAGTTCTTGGATCTCCAATCACACCTGCATACTGTCCGTAACTACCGGGAGCCGCTAATAATTGTTCATAATAATCCTTATTGGTAAGATTTCTACTCCAAACTAGAATTGAAACCCCATTATCAGCTTTAAATCCTACTCGTGCATTCAATAATGCATACCCATCAATATTTAGATATTGTGACGGTGAAGGACTCGAAGAGAATTCAGACCGATAAAAAACATCTGTCCCTAAAAAATATTCACCTAAAAACCCTAACAACTTCCCTTGTGTATATAAATCTAAACCTAAACTTCCAGACCACTTACTTATCCCTGGCAAGCGACCCCCAGAAATATCTTTAAAGGCTTGCGCCCCACCTACTTCCTCTAATGGTACAGGTGCATTTTCAAATTTCACATAGCGACCATCGGTATACGCTAAAGCACCATTCAATCTTAAAAACTGTTGATAACGATAACTCGCATCCAACTCAACGCCTTTTACACGAACTTTCTCCGCATTGGCTAAATAACCTCTATTTACTCCAGGTTCTGGTGTTTGAACCAATGTTTGATAATCTTTTATATCTGTTTGATAGATTGTCAAATTTAAGATGCTATTTTTAATAGGGCTGGATTTTAATCCTATTTCTTTGTGGTTTACAGATTCTGGTTTTACCCTTGCTAGTTCCAAAAGTACTTTACCATCGGCTGTGGGTAATCCTCCTACATTTATTCCTACCGGTTTATAACTCAAAGCATAGGTAGCAAAAGCATTAAAATTCTTATTCAACTTATATTGTAAAGATAGTTGTCCTGAAAAATTACCCGCCGATGCATCGGTATCAAAAGCTTGATCGGTATATACAGCATTTTTTAAGGCCACTAAGGCTGGATCGGTTGTTTGTAAGCCGCCATATCGTGTTCTAGCATAATTGACCTCCTTTTTATCGTAATTATAACGTAATCCTGGTAGAAGGTGAAGCTTGTCTGTAATCGACCAATCAAATTGAGTATAAGCAGCTAAACTCGTCGTTTTTATACCATATTTAGTTTTGATTCCGTAATTATCAAACAATCCAGGGGTCGTCCATAAAGGACTCGTGGAGTTTTGAGCGAATCTCCATAATGAAGATCCTGCCTCTTCTGTATGAACTGGATCTGTCCTTAAATCTTGATACAATCCAATCACACCTGCTACAGCCGTAATTCGCTCCCCTAGTTGACCTGTATACCTGAATTCTTGTGAATACTGATCATGTACAGAATTCCCCGCAGAAATAGTAAATACGGGCAAACCGAGGTAATCACGATCATTTAAAGGCACCCATTTCCAATACCTCCAAGCAGTGGTTGATGTTAATGTACCGTTTCCAATTTTGATATCTGCGTTCAACGAAACTCCTCCTAATTCATTATCGGCTTTGGACTGCGTGTTTAAATCAACCTTGCGCTCAAAGGCATCTCCATAAGGTATTTCATATCCTAAATCCTTTATAATATTATTAAACTGCCTATATTCCGCCCGTTGCGTTTCTACCACTCCTGCTATACCCCAACCATATCCATCTGGTTTTTGGATACTTTTATCTGCAGCTAATATAATTTTTACTTGTTCATTTGGGGTATAAAGTAATTGCCCCCGAAAACCTAAATTATTCGTATTGTTTATCGATCTGTTGCTAAATACATTGGTTAATGTACCATTACGCTGGGTTCCGGAAAAAGAAACCCTGGCTGCAATTTTATCACTTAATGGTCCCGCTACAGATGCTTTTCCTTGAACGAACCCATAATTACCATACGAAACCTCAAAGTTCGCTTCTGGCCTGAAGGTCGGAACTTTAGAAGTGATATTAAATGCTCCAGATGTGGTATTCATCCCAAATAAGGTACCTTGTGGACCTCTTAGAACTTCTACCTGCTCGATATCTATAAAATCCAACCACGTTGCTGCAGGCCTGGCAATATAAACTCCATCCAGGTAAAACCCTACTCCTGGATCTATTCCATCATTGGTCAACCCATATGTCGACCCTAAACCTCTAATATTTAAGGTCGTATTCCGAGCATTGGATGAATACAATTGTACGGTAGGCAACATTTCTTTAATCTTATTGACTGTAAATGCTCCTGCATCTTCCATGGTTGTCGCGTTAATACTCGTAATTGGAATAGGGATGTCCTGTAATTGTTCTTTTCGACGTCTGGACGTTACCAAAATTTGATCTATAAGTTCAGATTTGGGTGATAATAAGATCTTTGCTGGTGAAGTACCAATAACCACTTTTTTACTCTTATACCCTAACCTACTGATAATCAAATTAAAAGGAAGTTTTTGACCAGTAACAAAATGAAATGCTCCTTCTTTATCTGTTTTCACCTGATGAGTTACTCCTTCCAATTGTAAAGTAACTCCTTCTAAAGGTTCTTGGCTTATCGAATCTAAAACAACCCCACTCAGTGTGGCATTTATAATGGCTTTTGGTTCTTCTTGAGCCAAAGCCTTTGAAAATTGCAGTAAAGTTAAGACAATAGTAATCCCGTATAACTGAATATTTCGGTTAATTTTCATGTATTTAATATTAAATGCTATTTGTTAATAATTAGTCTTTTTGACAGTATAAGGATTATTGGGAATCAGATGATTCCCATAATCCTATTTTGGGGGATGAAAGATCAAAAGTCACATTCGCTCTTCCAAGTTCATGAAATGACTTTGGATTTGGATGTTTAAATAATTATTGATGAATGAATGAATCATAAAATTATATTTAAAATAATAGATTGAACATCACAAATGTAAAAACTATTCTCAATAAAATCTACTAAATCAATAGACTAAATATTGTTTATTATATATATCACTGTAAATCAATTAAATAAAATTTATTTAAGCCAATAATTCTTCTATAAAACAGATAAAAATGATAGAATATATGAATACCTTCTAATAATTAGTCATTAATTTTTAACCTGTATGGAGATTTATTTTTGAACAGCTATTTAGCCCCAAAAATCAAGAATGCCATTGGAATTTTCCCATCATAAACCATTACGTAATTGCTTCATCCAATAACCAAATGAACTCATCAATTAACAATATTTATCTTTTTTAATTGTTGAGTAATTAAATTTTTGCTAAAACGATTTTAACAATCTTGATACAAACATATAGTTAAAAAACACTAAATACCTAGATACTAAGATTATCTACTTTTTCTTAGCACAATCGATTGACATATTTGCAAGGAAATGCCTTTGTTATTGTATAAAAAATAAAAAATTATACTGTATATTAGAGCCAACCTAATTTAATATAAACAAAATATAAGTTCAACAATTTAAACTTAGAAATTTAATCATGAAGAAATCTATTGCCATCGCTTGCTTAATAGCAGCCTCTTTTTCAGCTGGGAATGCCCAGACCTGGAAACCTGTTGGTGACAAAATCCTTACTCCATGGGCAGAGCAAGTAACACCTCAAAATGCACATCGTGAATATCCTAGACCTCTTTTAGAAAGAAAAAATAATTGGCAAAACCTAAATGGCTTATGGAAATATAAGATCACTTCTAAAGACCAGAAAGAATTACCTACTTCTTGGGATGGGGATATATTAGTTCCTTTTGCTGTTGAATCAGCATTATCAGGAGTAGGAAAAAGCCTAACTAAAGATGATGCTCTATGGTATAACAATCAAATTACAATTGATAAAAAGTTAAGTAAAGGAAAAGTTCTTCTTCACTTTGGAGCTGTAGATTGGGAATGTGATGTGTACGTCAATGGCCAATTAGTTGGATCACACGAAGGCGGATTTGATTCTTTTAGCTTTGATATCAGTAAAGCTCTCAAAAAAGGAAATAAGCAAGAAATTGCTTTACGTGTATGGGATCCAACCAGTGACGGACCTCAACCTCGTGGTAAACAAATCAATAACCCACATGGAATATGGTACACTCCTGTTTCGGGAATTTGGCAAACAGTATGGTTAGAAAGTGTACCTGAAACCTATATTGTTTCTACTAAACAAACGCCTGATGTTGATAAATCAACTCTAAATTTTAGCGCACAGGTGGAAGGTGCTCAAGCTGGTGATGAGCTAGTTATCGAAGCTTATGACAAAGGAAACAAAGTAGCTGAAACGAAAACTACAGTAGGGTCTGACATCAATTTAGCCATTCAAAACGCTAAATTATGGAGCCCCAACAGCCCTAATTTATACGATTTACAAGTTAAAGTACTTCGTAAAGGTAAAGTAATTGACCAGGCAAAAAGCTATTTTGCAATGCGCAAAATCAGCATGAAAAAAGATGGTCAAGGAATTTATAGAATGTACTTGAACGACGAATTTGTGTTTCATTATGGACCATTGGATCAAGGATGGTGGCCAGATGGTTTACATACCGCTCCTTCAGATGAAGCCTTAAAATTTGACGTAGTAAAAACGAAAGAGATGGGCTTCAACATGATCAGAAAACACATTAAAGTGGAGCCTGCTCGTTGGTATAGACATTGCGACAGCTTAGGTGTATTGGTTTGGCAAGATATGCCAAGTGGTGACTTGGGTGGTAATAGATGGGATATGCAACCTGGAAAAATTGGCCCAGGTAAATTGGATAAAGATCGTACCCCTGAATCAGAAGCCATCTATAGAAAAGAATGGAAAGCTATCATGGCTCAATTACATAACTACCCTAGTATTGTAATTTGGGTACCTTTCAATGAAGCTTGGGGGCAATTCAAAAGTAAAGAAATCGTAGATTGGACCATTAAAAATGACCCTTCCCGTTTAGTGAATGGTGCAAGTGGTGGTAACTTTATGGCTCCTGGTCATATCTTAGATATTCATAACTATCCAGATGCAAATATGCCTAGCCCAGATATTTTTGGAGATAAATATGTATTGGCTTTAGGTGAATTCGGTGGCCTAGGATTACCAGTAGATGGACACACCTGGCAACAAAAAGATAACTGGGGATACCAATCCTTTAAAAATGTTGAGGAATTGAAAAAACGATATGCTGAAGTAGTCAACGACCTTAGCCGTTTAATACCATTAGGATTATCTGCAGGTGTCTATACACAAACTACCGATGTAGAGGTAGAAACCAATGGATTGATGACTTATGATAGAAAAGTTATCAAAATACCTACTAGCGAACTTAATGATTTGCACAAAAAACTATATGACAAAAGTCTAGTGAAATAATTTTCACATTTATTATTTATAAAAGAGGATGCAGAAATGCATCCTTTTTTTTTGACAACTCACGAATATAGCCTATTTCCAAATGCTTGCCAATTCATAAAAAGATAAAGATTCAATAGTTACTTCACCATCCACCCCTAGTGAATATTGTCTGTTCGATAAATCAAAATTATAATTATAGGGAACAAATACCTCACCTTGATTAGCGAACAACTCAATTCCTGTTCGATCTACATAAATGATAAAATCTTGACGATTATCAATCAATGGCAAATGAATTCGCATATTTTCCACGACGAGCTCTTGCTCTTGAACATGGTATTGTATGGCTAAACCTCGAATGTTTAAATTTACAATCTTCGTGTTTTTCGTATCCAATTGAAATCGAATTTCCGCAGTTTCTGTTTGCAGAGATTGCAGCGGATTGCTACTGTTATTGGAAAGCGAAATAGATTGGATTTGCTGGCCATTCCTTCGAAGTTGTTCTAATTCTGAAACTGGAATTCGTACTAATCGAGGACCTCTCTTCGTAGTTCTCAATTTTAATTCCATAGGGATGCTCATGGATTGGTTAAACTTACTGGTACCTCCACCTGTATGGGTTCTCCACCAACCGATTTCTACTCTCCTACCTTTTGGTTCATGATTAAATGTTTGAGCAGCATAATAATCTCGACCCTGCTGACTAAAAATTCTTTCCTCTTCTGGTCTGAAAGTCTTTCCATCGAAACTCCCAATAGCATACTGACTATTTCCTCCGGTTAATACCCATTTCTTCCGTTGCTCATCTTCATCAATTGCGAGTTCAAAAAATTCAGGACATTCATATAAATATCGGTCGTTCTTTATCCCTCCTAATATTTTACTAGTAAATTCCCATTTTTTCAAATCCGGAGACCTATAAAAATGCATGGTATGTTGTTCTCCCGCTTCTTCGACGTACAATACCATGATCCAATGTTTACTTGGCTCATGCCAAATAACTTTTGGATCTCTGTTTCCATTGCTGACTTTCTTTAGAATCGGACTTTCATACTTCTCAAAATTTCGACCATCCAAGGTATAAGCCAATCCTTGTGTCCAACTCCGTTCAGCTGCCGTATAAAACAACAGCATGGCAGGTTTTTCCTTTGTTCCAAAACCACTCTTTCCCAAATGATCCATGATAGCCGATCCTGAAAACATAGTACCTAATGAATCAGGATATAATGCCTCTGGCAACTCCTTCCAATGAACTAAATCTTTAGAAACTGCATGCCCCCAATGCATGTTTCCCCAATTCACGCCGTAAGGATTATGCTGAAAAAATAGATGATATTCACCATTGAAATAAACCATTCCATTCGGATCATTATTCCATCCACGTTTGGGAGAGAAATGAAATTTTCCACGTTGTGGCTCTTGATATTGCAATTCATTATCATCCTGATCCACCTGTTTGATTCTTGATGCTAAATCTATTTCATGATCAAAATCCGACAACTCAAACATTAATCGTTTTCCTTTCCAATTTCTTACATCCAAATATGCAAACCAATCTCCCTTTTCTTCTGCCATTTCTACTGTAAAATAATGAACAATATTCCCTTGATCATAAATATGAACCTTTTTCATTTTTGCTCCATTTTTTACAGGAATTTGTAAATATGGCTTTTCAATGAATAATTCTATCTTCGAACTTCTTTGTCCATAACTTATCGTATGAACCAAAACAAAAACAAATAACAGAAGGATTTTTTTCATATAGGCATAATTTAAAGTAGATATAATTAGGTTGAAATCGCTAAAACAATTTAACAATTTTTATTCAATACTAAGGTATTCAAATTCAAATCTAAATCCATAATGGATATAAATATAAAAAGCCGCTTAAAGCGGCTTTTTATACATCATTAAATATGCTTAATTAAATCATATCTACACTTCGTTTGACAAATGCTGTTAATTCAGCTCCTGTCAACAAACCTCGCGATAATAATGCTAAATCGAAAGCTTGTTTTGCAATGGTATTTGCTTCAGCTTCATCTGCATCGATTAATTTTTTCACTAAAGGATGGTTACCATTTACAGTTACTTTATAATTATCTGGTAATGTACCGTAAAATCCCATTCCTCCACCGTTTTTGGCCATATCTTTCATCCTGCGCATAAACTCATCCAAAGTAACAGACACTGGTAAATCATCAGATTGTAGCGCATCAACCTCCACTTTCATATCTGCCCTAGAAATTGCTTTCTCGAAAACTTCAGATATTTTTTTACGTTCATCTTCTGTCAATTCTAATGCTATCTCCTCGTCTTTTTGAATTAATTTATCAATTACATCTGAATCAATACGCTTTAACTGAACTTTTTCACCTCCTTTTTGTTCTAAATATCCAGTAAAATGTGAATCAAGCGGCCCATCCAGTTCTAAAACATCATATTCCTTTTGTTTTGCTCTGGAAATAAATCCATCTTGTAATGACTTATCAGAAGTGTATAAATAAACAATTTGACCATTCTTATCCACTTGCAAATCTTTCACCTTCTCATAATACTCTTTAATGGTAAAGTAATTTGCATCTACATTCTTTAACAAGCAAAAATCATTCGCTTTTTCTGCAAATTTTTCATCACTCAACATACCGTATTTGATGAACAAGCCGATATCATTCCATTTCTCTTCAAATCCTTTACGATCTGATTTATAGATCTCTTGCAATTTATCAGCAACTTTTTTAGTAATGTAATTGTTGATTTTCTTAACATTACTATCTGCTTGTAAGAATGAACGAGATACGTTTAATGGGATATCTGGTGAATCAATAACCCCATGCAACAGCATCAAAAATTCCGGAACAATATCCTTCACCTCATCGGTAATAAATACTTGACGAGAATACAATTTAATTTTGTTACGTTGTAATTCTAATTCATTCTTAATCTTTGGAAAATAAAGAATCCCTGTTAAGTTAAATGGATAATCTACATTTAAATGAATCCAAAACAAAGGTTCATCGGTGGAATATGGATATAATTCATGATAGAAATCCAAATAATCCTGATCTGTAAGTTCTGATGGCGATTTAGTCCAAGCAGGATTTGTATTATTAATGATATTATCTACCTCTACACTTTTATATTTTGGTTTTCCTTCTTCATCTTCACCATCCGGCTCAGAGCTGGTTTTCGTTCCAAAACGAATAGCCACAGGTAAAAATTTCGCGTATTTATTTAAAATATCTTGAATCTTGGACTGACTTAAAAACTCCGAAGAATCTTCATTGATATGAAGAATTACGTCTGTACCGCGAGTACTACGAGTTCCTAATCCAATTTCATACGAAGTACTGCCATCACATGTCCAATGTGCAGGCTCTGCTCCTTCTTGGTAAGATAATGAATCAATTTCTACTCGATCAGCAACCATGAATGCAGAATAAAATCCTAACCCAAATCGACCAATAATTTCATTTGCATCATTCGCCTCCTTGAATTTTTCCATGAATTCTGTAGCTCCCGAAAAGGCAATTTGGTTGATGTATTTTTTTATTTCTTCCGCTGTCATACCTATACCATTATCCGATATAGTAATTGTTTTTGCAGACTCATCTAATTTTACATCAATAGTCAAATCTCCTACCTCGCCAGAAAACTGGCCTAATGAGGATAATCTTTTAAGCTTTTGAGACGCATCAACTGCATTTGAAACAAGCTCACGTAAAAAGATTTCATTATCAGAGTATAGAAACTTTTTAATTACCGGGAAGATATTCTCGGTATGAATGGAAATTGTACCTTTCTCTTCTTGCATATGTCTATTTATTTTTAGCTATTTTAATTTTACATTCCACATCAAGATACATTCCATAGTTGTTTTTAAGTCAAATTGACAGACTTCTACTGAACTTTTTACATAAAACCCTATTTTTGCGACTATAAAAGGCAGTAATGATGAAATTTAGTAAACCAGATTTTTTTAAATCCCCATTGGAACATTATAAGGATGCTATCTCTAAATTAATGAATAAGGAGCCTGAAATCTTAAGAGAAAAGTCTGTAAAACCCAAATTACCTTTTGTTTACAACTTGGTTTACAAAAATGAAGATCAAAATCAAATCTCAGCTTTTACCTATGGACTGTCAACTATAGATCCCTATTCAAAAGAGAATAAAAAGGAAATTTGCATTCAAATGCATTCAGACCATTTACAATGGGCATTAGTGGCAGCCTATTTGGTAAATCAATTGCGCGGTGATTGCCCCTTCAATGAAGGAGAAATCATAAAACTCGGACAACAAATTGAACCTCATTCAGAGTTGAATGCCTTCGTAGTAATTCAATGTATTATTCCACATGCAAAACAACAGCTTCTTGAAGGTAAAAAAACAAGAAATATTGACTTAATGCAACTGATACCTATTCATGAACAAGAAATTCCTTTAATATCCAAACTTGGTCTAGCAGCATTTATTCAGAAACTGCTTCCCGAAATAAGTAACCCTAAAAGAAAATTACTTTTTTTTTAATGGCATTGTAGCATTCACTAATATCCTACCGTATTATAAACATCTTGGATCCAAATAATTCAATATCAACTTAGTAAAATAGTTAAATTAACAAGATGAAAAAATCGAATATATTAGTTCTATTTCTAGCAGGAATATTATCATTAACAAGTTGTTTAAAAGATGATACTGATCGTACACCAGTATCTATTGTTTCAATAGGTAATGCCTTACTTAATGAATCTGGAGTATACTACCAAGATGGTGGCAATACAATTACTAATTCGAATGGAGCTTATAAAGGATTAACGTTATTTTATAGCATTGCTGGAAATAAAAACTTTAAAGTATTAGAAAGAATTTCTAATAAACCCTTAATTGACACGAATCTAAATTTTGTTGACACCTTAAATTACGTTTCTTTTGTGTATGGTACGACTGAAAAAGCTCACTTCATTCGTGGAATCAATAAAGGCTTAGTAAATCTAGGTAACAAATCAGGAGTTAGATATTTTCATCTAGCGAATGGAGTTGAAAAATCAAACCTATTCATTGGTGAACAAACCATCAATGAATTTTTAAACAAAGTAGTGGAAACCAATGAAACCATGAAGGTTTCTCAAAAGTTCATTGCTGCAAATGCGGGAACAGTAACTATTGTGGCTAAGGATAAAGATGGCAATACTATTGCCACAAAAGATAATGTAAACCTTAGAGAAGGCTATTATCACGATATCTTATTAATTGGAGAAAAAGGTAATACTAAGTTTCCTCTAGAAATCGTGTATAGTATCTATGAAAATGATTAATCGGCAGCTTTACAAATACAACCATAATTTAGGAGAGCCCATTTTTATGGGCTTTTCTTTTTTTAGTCAACAAGTAGTAGACTATCTTGAACCTAGTCCAACCGCGAACCTCTTTTGAACCACTGAGTACCTGAAAAAACTGATTTTAATGAAAGGAAAGATTTTGAAACTTATTCAGCTTTTTTCAGTAAAATCATATCCTCTTGGTTCAAAATAATCTCAAGGGCAGTTCTTAGCAGGCTGTGCCTGTAAATTCTGGGAGTTCAGTAAAATCATTTCCTCTTGGTTCAACTATGCTCTCAAATCTCATGTCTAACATCTCATATCTAACATCTAATGTCTAAAAAAATCCTTATTTTCGCTGTCATTTCATTTTTAAATTTATATAAATATCGATGCAGTTAACGAAATTGGAGATTAAAGGTTTCAAGAGTTTTGGAGATAAAGTGTCAATTAATTTCAATGAAGGTGTAACCGCGATTGTGGGCCCTAATGGTTGTGGGAAATCAAATGTGGTAGATGCGATCCGATGGGTATTGGGTGAACAAAGTACGCGTACTTTACGCTCCGAAAAAATGGAAAATATCATTTTCAATGGAACTAAAAATCGAAAACCAGCCAATTTAGCTGAGGTGTCCCTGACATTTGATAACACCAAAAACATCTTACCTACTGAATTTACCACGGTAACAATTACTCGTAAGCTTTTCCGCACTGGCGAAAGTGAATATAGATTAAACGATGTTAAATGTAGATTAAAAGATATCACCGATTTATTTTTAGATACAGGAGTTGGAGCCGATACTTATTCCATTATCGAATTAAAAATGATTGATGAAATTATCGCCAATAAAGATAATTCAAGGAGAAACCTATTTGAAGAAGCTTCCGGTATTTCTAAATACAAAGTCAGAAAAAAACAAACCCTTTCTAAGCTTAAAGAAACAGAAGCTGATTTATCCCGTGTTGATGATTTACTATTCGAAATCAATAAAAATTTAAAATCCTTAGAAAATCAAGCTAAAAAAGCAGAGAAGTATTTCATCCTAAAAGATAAATACAAAGAAAGTAGCATCGGTCTTGCTTATTATAAATTAGAAGGCTTTCAACAGGATTTAGAACGCATTACTGAACAGGAAGTAAAGCAAAACGATGAGCAAGTCAAAAATCAAACAAAAATATCCCAAAAGGAATCTGATTTACAAATCTTAAAAAAAGACATCTTATCTAAAGAAAAAAATCTAGCTACCCAGCAGAAAGTAACTAACGAGCATACGAATAAAATCAGAACTTATGAGTCTGAGAAAAAAATCAAAAATGCTCAAATGAAACATCTCGAAGAGAAAGACACCCGATTAACCAACGACATCAATAACGATAAGCAACAACTTAATCATGTCTTATACAATATAAAACGATTGAATGAAGAACTTTTTGAGGCACAAAGTAAATTAGACAGTTTGCAAGTTGATCTACAAAACAATAAGTCGGAAGTGGAAGAGTTAAGAGGTCAACAGCAATCATCTAAAGGTAAATTAGATCTATTTGTCAAAGAAAATGCAGACCTGCAAAACGAAATTTATAAACTAGAGAAAGAAATTGCGGTATTAGGTATTCAAAAGGATGCTCTAGAGCAAGAATCCTTCCGTACGAGCAATGATACGCAATCCAAAGAACAAGAATTGTCTCAATTCATTTCTGTAGTTGCTGAATTGGAAGAACGTGTAAACCTTCAACAAAGTCAATTTGATCTTGCTATGCAGACTGAAGAAGCCTTGCAACAGCAAATTAAATTAACAGAAGAACAAATCCAGCAAACAACCATTGAACTCAACAAAGAAATCCGTATTGCAGATGCTAAACAAAATGAATATAATTTAACCAAATCATTAGTTGATAATCTGGAAGGATTTCCTGAGTCTATTCGCTTTTTACGAAAGAATGCTGGTTGGAAAAAACAATACCCCCTATTTTCCGATATTTTATTCTGTAAAGAGGATTATCGCATCGCCATAGAGAATTTCTTAGAACCTATCATGAATCATTATGTGGTAGAAACAAAAGAAGAAGCCATTCAAGCAATTAAACTCCTGAGCGAAGCTTCTCGAGGCCGAGCTAATTTCTTTATTTTAGAAGCCGTTCAAGAATTAACTCCATACACAGAAAATTCTGCTTTTCAAGACGATCGCTTATTAGCTGCCATGGAGATTATCTCCGTTGAAGAAAAGTATAAATCGCTATGCAGTTTACTTCTTCAAGATGTTTATTTATTAAAATCTGAACAAGAAATTCACTTAGAATCGCCTTTACCTAAAGATAATTGCACCATCCTACAAAAAGAAGGTAAATACAGCAAAAACAAACTAGGTTTAACGGGTGGGTCTGTAGGATTATTCGAGGGTAAACGTATAGGACGTGCTAAAAACCTTGAAAATCTTGCTAAAGAAATCAAAACCCTAAATCAGCGAATTATTGATTTTCAACAGCAATTAAAAGTAGCTCAAGATCAGTTATTAGCATGGAAAGGCAGTTCTCAAAAGGAATTTATTGATGAACAACGCATTCAATTGAACCGTTTATCCAATGAATTGATTTCTGTCAAAACAAAACAAGAACAATATCAGACTTTCATTTCCAACAGTCAGAACCGCAAATTAGACATTGAAAATAAGGTAAGTTCTATCCTTGCAGAGTTGGAAAAATCAGAACCCGCCCTCCTTACTTTAAAAATCAAATCAGAAAATAATCAGGAAGAACTTTTGCGGTTGCAGGAATCATTTCAAGAAATATCTGAAATATTAACGGATAAATCCACCTTATTTAATCAAGCGAACATCGTATTTCATCAACAACAAAGTAAGGTTTCAACGATTCATAAGGATTTAGAATATCGTGATCATCAAAAGGAAGATTTTGAACAACGTATTCTTAAAAATTCTGAAGAACATGAAAAGGTGAAGGCGGACATGAAAGAAGCTTTAAAATACGTGGATCATAACGATATTGATTTAATAGCAATGTATGAGCAAAAGGAAGCTTTTGAAAAAGGTTTGCAAGAAATTGAAGAGGATTTCTATACTGCTAGAAAACAAATCAATGATGTCGAGGAAGAAATCGCTCAGCTTAGAAAAAGCAAAGAGATTAACGATACCTTAATTGCAGAATTAAAGGACAAAAAGACCAGTTTACAAATAGAGCTCCATGCGTTAAAAGAAAGGTTGTCTGTCGAATTTAATATTGACTTACAAGATTTATTAGACAATGAGGTTCCGGAAGAACGTCCAACTTTTAAAGATTTGGAACTACAGTGCTCAAAACTTAAAAAAGAATTGGATGAATATGGTACCATCAATCCGATGGCGAAGGAAGCTTATGATGAGATGAGCCAACGACACAATTTCATCATAAAGGAAAAGACCGATTTGCTAGAAGCGAAAGCATCTCTCATTTCCACCATTGAGGAAATCGATCAAACTGCAAACGATAAATTTATACGGTCAGAGAAAATTTCATCCATGTATTTCGCTCGCTCTTCAATGAGGAAGATTCTTGTGATATTATTCTAAGCGATCCAAATCATCCATTGGAATCTGAAATTGATATCATCGCTCGTCCTAAAGGAAAAAGACCTTTATCCATTAATCAATTATCCGGAGGGGAGAAAACGTTAACATCCACTGCCCTACTATTCTCCTTATACTTATTAAAACCCGCGCCTTTCTGTATCTTCGATGAGGTTGACGCCCCTTTGGACGACACCAACATCGACAAATTCAACAATATCATCCGCGAGTTCTCCAATCAATCCCAATTTATTGTAGTTTCCCACAATAAACGAACCATTGCCAGCACAGATATCATCTACGGTGTAACCATGGTGGAACAAGGTGTTTCTAGGGTAGTTGCTGTGGATTTGAGGGATGTGGCATAGACTAGTATTTAGTAGTTAGTACTTAGTATTAAGATGTAAATCTACGCTTCAGTTTAAACAATGGAGAGCCGGAATATTCTTATTAATTGAGTAGAAAAACTATTCAGGAAATTCAGTATAATCAGGTTCTCTTGGTTTAAAAAAACTATCAATCGGCCCATTTCAAGCGGAGGAAAGACAGCAAACATCGTGGCAAAGAGCCTGGGGAATGATCTAGGAAGAGCATAGTGAATTCCAGCCATTCAAATAGTATTTAGTATTAATTACTTAGTAGTTAGAGGTGCAACTAGCCAAATAGAATCAGGCGAAGCCTGAACTTCTTTAACTTTTTCTTGCAAGTCTGCAAAGCAATAGAAAATCGGTATCTGTGGAGTTATACTGTTAAGAAAAATTCATTTTAATTATTATCAAATAGCTAGTATTTAGTAATTAAACTTATCTAACTACTAAATACTAACTACTAAATACTAAATACTAATTTTTACAATCTCTTCACTCTAATATTACGTAAAAAGACTTCTGTACCATGTCCTAAGAATCCGATATGACCAGACTTATTAAATAATCCTGGATGATCTTTCTTATCTACGGAACCTGATTTGGTTGCTGCAGCTAAATCTCCGTCTACAATGACTTTACCATTCACGGTGATTTTGATTTTATTTCCTTGCACACGAATCTCTTCGGTGTTCCATTCTCCCACCGGATTTAAAGAACCTCGTTTTGCGGCAATGATACCATAAACAGAACCATGGTATTGGTAAGGTTGAAGATCTTTATATACATCGGCACCATCGTCCAAAATTTGAATTTCCATACCATTATATGCCGCATCGACACCCATTGGAGTACGTATACCTACACCATTATTTGCGCCTGGAGTCAATTTGAATTCAAAACGGTAAACGAAATCAGCATATTGCTCTTTGGTATATAAGTTAGTACCATGTTGAGCATCAGGGTTTGAACGAATAGAACCATCTTTAGCAATTTCATAAGCCGCTGTTTCTGTCCATTTGTCCAAATTAGTTCCGTCAAATAACATTTCGAAACCTTCCTTCTTCTCTTGATCACTTAAGGTAAAAACTTCTTTTCTTGGAATTTCCTTGATAAAGATATCCCTGTACCAAACCCGTGAACCATGTGCTTGTAACTCAATTTGCTCTTTCGGGAAGATGGATTGATTACGATCCCAATAATTTTCTAATGGAACATTATCTACCACCAATTCACCATTTAACCAAACCCATACATTTTCACCAATCATACGGATTTTAAAGTTATTCCATTCTCCTAAGGCATTATCTGCTACTTTAAGCGGGTCTTTTGCATGCTTCGTATTATTATATAGACCTCCAGAGCCCACTTGAGCACCTACATTCGTTCTAGAGATATCCCAAATTTGAATTTGCGGAGTACCACGTAAATAAATCCCTGCATCTGGCTCATGTCCTTGAGGGTCCAATTTCCAATCTACTAACATTTCGAAATCACCATATTGCTTGACAGAAGCAATATTATCGCCATGTCCACTGAATACTAAATCTCCATCAATAGCAGACCAGTTATCACGCATTTTTTGATCTGCCTCAGCTTGTTTCTTAGCCAATTCTTCTTTTGACATTTTAGCCCTTGCAATTGGATTTTCCACCAATCCTTTCCAGCCAGTCAAATCTTTACCATTGAACATGGAAACAAAGCCTTCCTCTTTAGGCATTTCTGCCAAATGACGAACCACAGCTTCTTTTAGGTAAGAACTTTCACTGCCACTTAATTTGGCAGCTGCTGCATTCAACACCTGCTCTACTTCTTTACCAACATAAGCTTTATTATCCATCGCAATATTCATCGCGACGTTGGATGCTGTCCCTCCTAATTCCGCATCGTTCATCAATTTACTTGCAAAAGCAAAGGCATGATAAGTTCCTGTTCCTTGCAAGTTATTTAACACAGCTTTTTTCTGATCGGCAGTTTGCGCAATACTAAAAGCATCTTTTAACATTAATGTCTTTTGTTCAGGTTTAAAACCACCAGCATTCAGTTGTTTAATCAATCCGGAGAAGATACTGTTAAATAAAGCCGGATCTTTTTCCGTTCTTGATAATTTAATTAATGTAGGTAAAGACTCTGCATTAGACCATCCAGCTAATGCCTGAATGGCTTGAGCTTTCAAACCAGCATTTCCTACATAATTTTCAACTGCTTTTAACGCATCTGCTCCACCTACACCTGCGAAAATCGGGAAATACTTCGCTGCTGAAGGCGCTGCAGATCTGGAAATATTGGCAGCTAATTTTTGAATCTTCGCATCTTTATCTGCACTTGCGTTTAAAGCGATAATCGCAGCACGTTGTGCTGAAGCTAAATCTTCACCACTTGCTGATCCTAGAAGTTCTGCAACGGCATCGAAATCCTTTCCATCCACAACATTTGCTAAAGCTTTAAATGCAGCTGATCGTACCCCTGCATCAGTAGATTTACTTAATGCCAACACACTTGCAGCAGAATTTGCATTTGTACGACTACCTAATACCTCTAATAATGCTAATTGAGTTTTGGTATCCGCAGTTGCTAATGCATTATTTACCACATCAATGGTTCCCTTATCTTTTGCTGAAAGCAACAAGCTTTTAATGGTTTTCAGTTCATTTTCAGAAGCTGAAGGTATTTGTTTAATTAAAAATGCAGCATTCGCTCCTTTTGTTAATACAGAAAGGGAGTTTAGAGCCGCAATTTTTGCTTCTTCATCTTTCAAGGAGCTATAGCTCTTTTCGATACGCTCTATAGAAGCGGTAGCATCTTTACTTGCTAAGAAGTGAAGTACACTTTCTTGAGCATCCGGATTCAACTTCTTCAAAGAAGAAGCCAATTTGGACAAATCAGATGCAGAAGCCTTATCCGCCAATAAGCCTAAAGCCACATTACGTAATACAGCATCATCACTAGAAACTAATTTAAGCAATTGCTTCTTTTGCTTCGAAGGTTCAATCGATGTTAATACGGTTAAAGCTGCAGCTTGGATACCTGATGCTTTCGCCGAAGCTGCATTTTTATATAAAGTAGTTGCAAATTTATTGGCTGCAGCTGTTGCATTCTTTTTAACTAAATTTTCAGCATAATCAACTGCCAAACTGGAAACGTTTGTCCGATCAAATTGGTAATTTTTCTCTTGTGCTTTCTTTAAAAAGATATCCGCAGAGTTTGGACCTGCAATTTTACTAAGTGCTGTGAATGCGTTATGTTGGAAATTATCCGTAGGATATTTATCCAGTAACTCTATAATTTTAGATTCCGCTTCAGGAGATTCCAAATCGCCTAATGCAGCTATAATTAAGGTAGCGGTTTTTTCTGTGCTTGCAGAAGCCAATGCGGTGTTTAATGCTGCTGCTGCCTCCGGAGTCCGGATCGCATTCAACACCAATGCCGCTTTATCCGCTAAATCTTCGTCTGCTAGATAAGGTACTACTTTACTAATAGCGTCATTTTTAGCACATTTTTTAAGAATTTCTAAAATGAAACCCTTATTGTTTTTATCCGTTACTTTATCTAATGCGTCAACAAGACCAGCAACATACGTTGCACGTTGATTTTCGAATCCCGGTTGAAGAACATAATAACTGTAGGAGTTTGCAGCATATTCTAATGCAGCATTTTTCCCACCTTGTGGTTTTAAGCCAGATAAAAGTGCCGAAATATCTGCGGTACTGAAACCTTCTAACTCTTTCATAGCAGAAAGGTATTTGGTTTGCTCCTCCGCGGGTTGTTGAGCAAGAACATCAGCAATCTTCGTCGCTGTGGTACGTCCAGCAGGCTGCTGCGCAAAAGCTGCAACTTGAAGAAATAATAATGCGGATATGGTATTAAATACTTTTTTCATTTTTGTTTAGGATTAGAATGTCCAAGGACCTCTCATTGGTTGATTAATTAAACGATTAGCAGCTTCATCATTAACGAATTCTTGTTTCGCAGAATCGAAAGTTAATGTTCTATTTAAGCGTAAAGCCGCAAGACCTAAATTCACCAATGTACAAGAGTAATAGCCATTCTGTTCATTCAATGCAAACTTTTGCCTTGTTTTAACAGACTCTACAAAATCAGTAATTTGCGGTGCCGGATCAGGATACTGTGCTAATTTGCGATCTAAATCTGGAATATCAGAAACAAATCCTTTGTACAGTTTTCCTGTTGGTCCTTCAATATATGCTTTACCAACTTCTGTTCCATCACCGTCTAACACGATTTGACATCCATCTGCATAGGTATAGGTAATTTTACGCCAAGTTCCTACAGCATCAGAATGTTGTTGTGGAGCATCAACCTCAATTTTTACAGGACTTTCATTGTCTTTTCCAAGGAAATACTGAACTGGATCTAAATAATGTTGACCCATATCCCCTAGACCACCACCATCATAATCCCAATATCCTCTAAAGGTAGTATGGGTACGGTGTTCGCTATAAGGCTTATGAGGTGCCGGACCTAACCATAAATCATAATCCAATTCCTTAGGTACTTGTTGCACTGGCAAATCCTCTTTACCAACCCAGTAAAACTTCCAATCGAATCCGGTGTGTTTACTAATGGTCACTTTCAATGGCCAACCCAACATCCCAGTATCCACCAATTTCTTAACTCGTTTTACCGGCGTGTTCAGACCGTAGAAATTATCATCAAAACGGAACCAGGTATTTAATCTGAAAATATTACCATGCTGTTCTACAGCCTCTTTTACTTTTTTACCTTCACCAATAGTTCTAGTCATCGGTTTCTCACACCAGATATCTTTTCCAGCACGAGCTGCCTCAACGGCCATCAATCCATGCCAATGTGGTGGTGTAGCTATATGAACAATATCCACTTCCGGATTTTGAATCAAATCCCTAAAATCATGATGTTCTTTGATTCCTCCACCTAAAGCTTTTTGGGCTAAGGCTAAATGTCTGCTATCCACATCACATATCGCTACGGTTTTGGTCCCAGCATAAGGAAAATGACCTCGACCCATCGCTCCGGTACCGATTACACCTTTAGTTAAATGATCACTTGGTGCTAAATAACCCTTCCCCAAAACAAATCGAGGAACAATGGTAAATGCCGCAGCACCAATTAACGATTTCTTAATAAAATCGCGCCTAGAAGAATTTTTTATTTCGTTCATAATATTTTTGGTTTCGAAGGTTATAACAATAGCAATGGACTATAAAAATTTAGGGCTTCAGACGAACTAGCTAAATTCATAGGTCTATACAGTTATAGCATCGATAAAATTTACTATAGATTTAGATTTACAATTGTAAAAAAACTTTTTAGTTATGTATTATCTATTTAAGCCATTTCTATATTATTTTAAGCCAAATAATCCACTATAACCATTTAGCATGTGTAATCAACCGATTGCGTAAATAAATTGTTACAAATTTTTAAACAAATACTACATATTAATGTTAAAATAGTATCAAAAAGAAATATTTAATTAAAAATCTTTAATCCTAATAGGCTAATTACCAATTCAACAGCTCATTCATTTTTATTTTTTCCAAAGCATATCTTGCCCTAACCTAACAATTTAATAAACTCCATAAAATAAGCAACATTCAAATCTCTTGAAATATAAAACTATTAGCTACATCTTGTGTTCTGTTAAGGATCTCCTTCGAATCTTCTTTGGAGATTACTCGGATCATCCCCACAAAAACTCGAAGAAGATCCAAAAAAGTTCCATAGAAATTCCCAAAGATTTACAATCCTAATAACCATGTTTGCTACAAAGCATACTTACTTTAATTAAATACATGTTCTAACCTTTTAATTATTAATTTTATGGTATGTGAATAAGAGATTTACAAATTATTCTTACATTTAGATACATCAAGACCATCAAACCGTGCTATCAAGAGAAGATCAAATTCTACAAATCAAAGAAGATGTCATTTGGGATATAACCATTGTAGGTGGAGGCGCAACAGGCCTAGGGGCAGCTGTAGATGCTGCAAGTAGAGGATATAAAGTTCTTTTAATTGAAAAATATGATTTTGCCAAAGGAACTTCCAGTAAAAGCACCAAACTAGTCCATGGCGGTGTTCGATATTTAGCCAATGGGGACATCAAATTAGTAATTGCAGCATTACGTGAAAGAGGGTTAATTTTCAAGAATGCACCGCATGTTTCTTCGGTACAATCGTTTATCATTCCTGTTTATTCCTTATTTAGTAAAGTCAAGTATTTAGCAGGTCTTAAAATGTATGACTGGCTAGCAGGTGGTTTACGCATAGGAGCTTCCAAGCTTTTATCCAAAGAGGAAGTTCTAAAACGATTGCCTCATATTAAATCTGCAGGATTGCAAGGCGGAATAATATATTATGATGGTCAATTTGATGACGCTCGATTAGCTATTAATCTAGCGCAAACAGCCATAGAGCAAAAAGCTACTGTTCTTAACTATGTTGAAGCCATAGATTTAGTGAAAAATGAACAAGGAAAAATCAATGGATTAATATGTAGAGACACTACAAATGGAGCGTCCTACCCTATTCAATCTAAAGTAGTTATCAATGCTACAGGAATATTTGTTGACGATATTTTAAAATTAGATCAGAAGAAACATCAGAATTTAGTTAGGCCCAGTCAAGGTTCACATATCGTCATTGATCAGCGTTTTTTAGATGGAAAAGATGCACTGATGATCCCAGAAACTAGCGATGGTCGCGTCCTATTTGGCGTTCCTTGGCATGGGAAAGTTTTATTAGGTACAACTGATATTCCTATTGACCAACATAGCATAGAACCAAAACCATTAGAAGAGGAAATTCAATTTATTTTAGATACTGCGAATGCCTATTTAAATCCTGCACCAACAAGGGAGGATATCTTAAGCATATATGCCGGACTAAGGCCATTAGCAGCGCCTACAGATCCAGGATCAAGTAGTACCAAGGAAATATCCAGAGATCATAAATTAATCAAAAGCGATTCAAATTTAATTACCATCACTGGTGGTAAATGGACAACTTATAGAAAAATGGCTGAGGAATGTATAGACATGGCTATAAAAGTGGGGCAACTTACCGTAAAATCCTGTGTGACAAAGAATCTTCCTATTCATGGCTTTTTACAGAATCCAAATTTAGTAGAATGGAATACCTATGGTAAAGATTATGAATCCATTGTCCAGCTTCAACAGGAAAATCCAGCATGGAAACAACCTTTAGTAGAAGGATTTCCTTACACGATAGCTGAAGTGATATGGGCATGCCGAAATGAGTTAATCGTAAAAGTAGAAGATTTTCTAGCACGAAGAAGCAGATTACTGTTACTAGATGCTAGAGCCTCAAAATTAGCTTCTTTAAAGGTTGCACAAATAATGGCTAAAGAACTTGGAAAATCTGAAGAATGGATCAATCAGGAAGTTAAAGAATACCAAGAACTATCAGATAATTATATTCTATAAATTAACCACTTATAAATTTTATTGATGAAAGAATACATTATATCCTTAGACCAAGGTACCACCAGTTCAAGAGCTATACTATTCAACAAAAAAGGTGAAATAGTAAATATTTCACAAAAAGAATTTCAACAAAATTATCCTAAGTCTGGATGGGTAGAGCATGACCCTCAAGAGATTTGGTCTAGCCAACTGGCTGTACTAACCGAAGTATTAGCCAAATCGAAAGCGAAGTTAGAATTTATAAAAGGTATTGGAATTACCAACCAAAGAGAAACGACTATTGTATGGAATAAACGGACTGGTAACCCAATATATAATGCCATTGTTTGGCAGGATCGTCGTACTGCAGACTATTGTAGCCAATTGGTAAAAGATGGTCATTTAGAGATGGTACAAGAGAAAACAGGTTTATTAATAGATTCCTATTTTTCTGCAACTAAGATAAAATGGATTTTAGACCATGTCAAAGGAGCAAGAAAATTAGCTGCCAAAAATGAACTGGCTTTTGGCACGGTAGATAGTTGGTTAATTTGGAATTTGACTAACGGCCAATCCCATGTCACGGATGTTTCCAATGCCTCCAGAACCATGCTTTACAACATCAAAGATTTATCTTGGGATAAAGAGCTGCTCGAACTATTTGATATCCCTGAATCCATGTTACCGGAAGTGAAAAGCTCTTCGGAAATCTACGGACATACCTCGACCGAATTAGGTAGTAAGGCTATTCCTATTGCCGGAATTGCCGGAGATCAACAGGCTGCTCTATTTGGGCAAATGTGCTTAAAAAAGGGAATGGCAAAAAATACCTATGGTACGGGATGTTTCCTTTTGATGAATGTAGGGAACAAACCTGTAAAATCGGAAAATAAGCTGGTCACGACCATAGCCTGGAAAATTGGAAAAGAGGTGGTCTATGCTTTAGAGGGTAGCATATTCATTGGAGGCGCTGTTGTGCAATGGTTGAGAGATGAGTTAAAGATTATCAAAAAATCCAGTGATGTGGAAGCTTTGGCGAGCAGTGTTGCAGATACAGATGGCGTGTATTTAGTACCTGCATTTGCTGGATTAGGCGCTCCCCATTGGGACTCGAATGCCAGGGGAACTATATTTGGGATCTCTCGAGGAACATCTGATGCGCATATCGCAAGAGCGGCATTGGAAAGTATAGCCTATCAAACGCATGATATTCTCAGGGCAATGGAAGCAGATTCCAAAACAAAGATCAAAGAATTAAGAGTAGATGGTGGGGCCACCCAAAATGAATTCCTTCTTAAATTCCAAGCAGACATATTAAATACGACTGTTGTGCGACCTGAAATAACTGAAACAACTGCAATGGGAGCTGCCTTCTTAGCTGGTTTAGCTGTAGGTTTCTGGGGGAGTATAGCAGAGATTGAGCAAATTTGGAAAGAAAACAAACGGATTTCGGGTAAAAAAACTAAAAAATTGGAAGAAAACCTAAGCTCATGGAATAGAGCCGTCAAAGCCGTTAAATACTGGTCTACTAATCCTTAAATTAAATTATACAATTACTTAAGATAAAACAAATTATGACTCCATTTATAGCAGAATTAATAGGCACCGCTGTTTTAATCCTTTTAGGAGGTGGTGTGGTTGCAAACGTCGTTTTAAATAAAACCAATGGAAATAATAGTGGTTGGATTGTCATTACTACAGCTTGGGCTTTAGCCGTGTTTGTGGGAGTTAATATTGCAGGACCATACAGTGGTGCTCACTTAAACTGTGCGGTTACCATAGCGAATTTCGCAATGGGAAAAATGGACCTCATGACTTCATTAAGTTATATATCAGCCCAATTTATAGGGGCGATGATTGGCGCTGGAACAGTATGGTTAATGTATAAAAGCCATTTCGATGCTACGGATGATGCAGGGGCTAAACAAGCGGTTTTTTGCACTACACCTGCTATAAAAAATTATCCATTAAATTTATATCCGAAATTGTTGGAACCTTTGTACTTATCTTTACCATT
>DAIQBS010000020.1:0-61800 GCA_036781025.1 Sphingobacterium sp.
ATAGTATTTAGTATTGAGTACTTAGTATTTAGAGGCTGAACTTGGCTAAAGCATCATATTCAGTTTTTTCAGGTTAATCATTTCCATTTGGTTTGACAATGCCTAAGGTTTTGAACCACTGAGAACCTGAATAAACTGATTTTAATGAATGGAAAGTAGATTCAAAAAATAGTAGTTAGTATTGAGTACTTAGTAGTTAGAGGCTGAACTTGGCTAAAGCATCATATTCAGTTTTTTTCAGGTTAATCAGGTCCTCTTGGTTCAAAAGCGTGACTCAATAAAGTCAAAGACGCGGCGCTAGGTCAGGCAAAGCCTGATTCCACCTGCTGCACTAAGTCAGGCGAAGCCTGCACACCTCCCCTTCATCTTTCCCGCATCTCCTTCGGAGCTCATTCGGATATGCCGTGAATCTCCTTGCAAAAAATGCGAAGGAGATGCGTTCAACATCCGCAACATATCCCATACATTCTTAAACCACAACCTAAAAAATCAGAACATAAAAAAGGGGCTGCCGATTCCGACAACCCCTCCACATCTATAACAACTTACCTAATTATTCTTTAATTTATCTTCCAGCATTTTGATGAAGTAACCCCCAACCACTGCTCTAGCTTTAAATCCACGACGTTCAGGTCTATCCGTCCATGTCCAGTCGGACATAGGAATTCTGGTTGTCGATTCATTCATAAACAGGTGTACCGGTTTGATGAATTTTTCAAAATCCTGTTGAGACTTCGCCATGGTCGCTGTCCACACGATCCAGTCCGTTTTCGTATACGCCTCTCTGGAATCCAAAGGCAAACCATATTTATTTTGTTTTGTTAGGTAATACTTGATTTCGGTATCGATAATATCCTCATCAAAGATCTTCATATCCAAAATTTTGTCCCATACCAAGTTATACTTCTGACTCCAGGTTCCACTTTTATCGAAAGTCAATTTGTAGTGGTCCCCATCGTTCGCCATTTCTTTCCATTTCTTAGCCATTTCTCTAGCCTTCGCGATGTATCGTTGACCGACTTCCTCCCTACCCATCATCTTAGCTAAGTAACCATAGGAAGCCACGCCCATAATTGCTTTTGCCGATAAGTTCACATTATGAGCAAAATGTCCGGCAAAGTCATCCGTACACAATTGATTTTCCGGATCCTGACCATTTTCCACCAGGTAATCTGCCCAGGTGGTCAACACATTCCAGTGTTGCTTTGCGTATTCCGCATTTTTCTCCACACGAGCAATCGCATAGCTCAGAATCAGCATATTTCCACTTTCCTCGATTGGCATATCACCACCATAGGTTTGTCCATTTCCAACAGGGTACGTACCGATATCATGCGCCGCAAAAGGTTTAGTCCATTTTCCAGATTCCGAATAGTAGAAAATGAAATTCATGGTGGCTTTAGCCAATTCCGGATTGTATACTAAGAACAAAGGCGCTGTAGGATAGGTGATATCCACCGTTCCAATGGAGCCATTGCTATCGTTTTCTTTAGAAAGCAAGACAAGATCCCCATTAGGAGCCACCACCAGTTTATGTGCCGCAATAGACTGTCTGTAGGCAAGCGCACATAGTTCAGCGTATTCCTTACCAAACTTTTGGTATTGCTGCATAAACTGATCATCAAATTGATCGGCCTTTGCTTTTAAGTCATCATACTCATTAAGTGCCGTTTTTAGCAAAGATTCCATGGTATTATCACCGTTTCTATTCCAATAAGGTCTAAGGTTATTATCGAAATATTTAATCGCATAAACATCATCATAGCCGATCGCAATTTTGCCCTTTGCCGTACCATTTACAGAAACAGTATTCGTCAAAGCAATTTTATGCATTCCTTCATCTTTAATGCTTTTACCAGTAATAAAACCATTTCTCAATTGGTTTACTGTACCAGAAGCAACCTTCGCTTGTTCATCCAATGATGCCAAATAAAAATATCCCCAATCGTTTCTGACATGATCCCCTTTTCTTTCCAAGTAATTTTGATTTTGCGCACCAACATTCACTAAGCTAATTCCATTCGAGTTATCAGTATGGGTTGTATAGGCTTGGGTAGGTAGATGTAGGGCCCAGTTTGGAGAACCTTCTAAATAGATTTGAACATCTTGTTTCTTATTGCTGGTAATTTCATAGCTTAGGTAGTTAACCGGACGACCAATTAAATCCAGGTTATCCAGAAATACAGGTGCTGTAAATGTAATTTTCAATTGTACATCCCCACATTCAAATAGGTAATGTGTTTGCATTGGCTGAACATCAGCCGAAATTTGTTTTGCTGTTTTAGCGAAGAAAGCTTTTTCAGAATGTTCTCTGAATAATCCAAAATCTAAGAAACCATTTGCACCTCCATTAAAGCAATACGCAGCAATCAGGTTCTTTCCTTTCTTAAGACTCTTCAACGCCTCACCAGTCACCTTCACTCGTTTATTTTTACCAGTCCCTCCAGTTTTTATAACTTGATGACCATTGATATAGATTTCCGTATCATCATCGTGGGAATATTCCAAATAAATCGTTTTCTTGGACAGGTCTTCACTTAGCACAACCTCTCTTCTTACCCAAATTTTATCCGTCGTCCAATTGGTTTTCGCTAAGTTTTCATTCTCCGTAGTACCAAAAGCACCTTTTCCGGCAGTCCATCGGCTATCGTCAAATTTTGTTGCGAACCAATTTTTCCCTGGATCCTGAGTGCTATATTTTCCATCCCAAGCTACATCTTCCCCATTAGGCACTACGGAACTTAAATCCAGCTCTTCTACACCCATAAAGCGATAAAATTCATTACCCACTTTAACAACACCTAAGAACGGTAACGGTTTATCAGACCAGTGTACCACACCAGATTCGTATAAATTATTGCTGTAAGACCAGGCGCTCACATTGGGGTCTATAGTCACCAAGGGATATGCAGGGGCCCTCAAGGAGTTCTTGATTTGCTGAGCCTCAACCAACGTCATTGCCAAGGCAAGTACGGTTGAGCAAAAAATCTTCAGTTTCATTATGATTATAGTTTTATTGTTTACTAATTGATTACTTGAAGTAGAGCTACTGCCGCAGAAGCATCATAAACCTCCGTTTTTGAAGTTGGGATTCGGTTAAACTTTTTATCCATTAAGCCCCGATCATCCCGATTCTTCCAAGCCTCTTGAATATTAAAGCTTAGCCAATTTTTATAGATCTGTTTCTTATCGTATTTAAAAAGCATAGGGATATATTCGGCGAATATGGCGGTATAAATACCCTGTTCAATTCCATTCTTATGAGGCAATAATTTTTGGTCGGTGGACATGTTATTCATCACATAATCGGCGCATAATTTAGCATCAGCAAGGTACTGCTTGTTTTTAGTATGCTCAAAAAGTAACACTGCAGAACCGATACAAGTCGCTTGATTATATAAATTTGTTGTCCAGTTGGTTTTATGTCCCGGTACACGGTGATCTCCAACCTTTCCATCTTTGGTATCGAATAAATTTTCTCTTGACCAGTTATATACCTTTTGAGCTTTTTCCAGATAACTTTTATCTTTAGTATTTTGGTACAATAACATGGCAGCAACCACCGTAGGATAATTGATGCAAGCCGCTTTTCCACGTTGATCAGGTTTCCATCCCCAATACATGCCACCATGTTCAGGATCAAAAGAACCTTTATCCTCCACCTTAGGCGTGCCGGACCAAACTCGTTCGAAGCCCAATACTGCATGAGCAAGGTATTTTGGGTCACTAGTTAGCTCATAAGCTCGAGCAAAAGAAATAACCCACCACATGATATCATCATAAATAAACCAAACCTCTGTATTGTTCCAATTAAACCCATCGTAATGTTTGTAATTCCCTTCGTAAATGCGATTCATTAAGTCCAAATGCTGTGGATCATTGCTTCGTTCATAAGCATTCATCGCCATATCCCAATAGATTGCCTGTGTCCAAATTGCTGCTACTTGGTTGGAATTGGGGTAAACCTGATAAATATTTTTCTTAGGATGTAAAAAAGCAGCATTAAAATCAGCCAATGCACGATTAGCGTCCTGCGCAGATAAAAAAGAGAAATTCAACAAAAAGCCTAAGCTTAAAAAGATGTACCTCATGAATTTATAAATGGTTTAAGATTTCTTATTAGAAAGTCTAAAGATAGTAACTAAAACGTTTTATTAAACATTGTAAACAATTCTTTACAATATAATTAAACAACTTTCTAAAGAAAGTCAATCCCACTAAAGAAAATGCTGAAGGGATCGTGTTAAGGGAAAGAAATTGAAATGAATATTCAGGAAATTAACTAAGAAGTTTCTCTGTTTGCAAATACTTCATAATAATTTGGGTAGCACCAGATCGTTGTTGCACATAATCCTTAGCAGTATGACCAGCGGTTTCTCTTTTCAGATCCAGTTGAAGCGCTTCAAATAATTCCACCAATTCTGCATAGTTGCTAATCGAAAAACCAGCCCCTAATTCCAGCAAATCCTTAGCTTCCTGAAATCGTTCATAGTTTGGTCCAAATATAACAGGTACCCCATAGGTTGCCGCTTCTAAGGTATTGTGAATTCCTACTCCAAAACCACCACCTATGTATGCCAATTTACCATAGTAGTACAATGAAGACAATAATCCTATACTATCGATAAGTAATACCTGAGCATCTTGTATAGTAGGACCAGCATGTTTGGAAATTTCTGAGTATTTAAGGGCTAGAGGAAAAAGTTTAAGAATTTGCTGTATATGGTCTTCGTGAATTTCATGAGGAGCTAATATCAACTTCCAGTTGGGATATTTATCCAATAATTTGTTCAGTAATTCTTCATCCGCCGGCCAAGTGCTACCAGCGACAATGGTAGGCTGATCATTTACAAAATTGGAAATTGCCTCATTAGCTTGATGTTGCTTAGGAAGTTCAATGACACGATCAAATCGGGTATCACCCGCTAAGCCTGCATGTGTAATACCAATCCATTTTAATAAATGAACACTATCCATATTTTGTGCAAAAAAATACGATACATTTTTAAGAATAGATCGATAGAAACCTCCATAGGGTTTAAAAAACAATTGTTCTTCCCGAAAGATCGCGGAAATCATTATTAAACGAATACCTTGTTTTTTCAATTCAGAGAAATAGAAGTACCAATATTCATATTTGGTAAAAACTGCAAACTTCGGTTTTATCGCTTGAATAAAACGCTTCGCATTTTTGGGCGTATCTTCTGGTAAATAAAACACCAAATCCGCTAAAGGCGTATTCTTTCGGATTTCATAACCCGAGGGAGAAAAAAATGTTACAATTATTTTTTCAGTTGGATAGCGAAGTTTGATCTGTTCCATGACCGATCTTCCTTGTTCAAATTCACCTAGGGAAGCATAATGAAACCAAATGTATTCTTTGCCTTGTTCAACCGATTGTTCTATAGTTTCCAACAGATCTTTCCGACCAGATACCCAAAGCTTCGCCTTAGGATGAAATGGCGCTATTAAACGTAATAAAGCGCCATAGAGAAAGATACCTAGCTGATAGAGGAAACGCATAATTTTAAAATATTGTTTATCTTCGTCAAAGATATTTAAACCTTTTTAATTTCACCATTGTGCAAGAACATAAGCGCAAACGAATATTGATTACTGGGGCTGCTGGATTTTTAGGATCACATCTTTGTGATCGCTTTATTGACGAAGGTTTTCACGTGATTGGTATGGATAATTTAGTCACTGGTGATATCAAAAACATTGAACATCTGTTCCACTTAGCACAATTTGAATTTTACCATCATGATGTATCCAAATTTGTGCATGTGCCCGGCGAACTACATTATATTTTACATTTTGCCTCACCGGCAAGTCCCATAGATTACCTTAAAATTCCTATTCAAACCTTAAAAGTTGGATCCTTAGGAACCCATAATCTTTTAGGATTAGCAAAGAGTAAACAAGCACGTATTTTAGTGGCATCCACATCGGAGGTTTATGGAGATCCTTTAGTCTCTCCTCAAACCGAAGAGTATTGGGGAAATGTAAATCCGGTAGGTCCTCGAGGGGTTTATGATGAGGCCAAACGTTTCCAAGAAGCAATGACCATGGCCTACCATAATTTTCATGGCTTAGAAACTCGGATTGCCCGAATTTTCAACACTTTTGGTCCAAGAATGCGGCTACACGATGGAAGAGCATTGCCAAATTTCATTTCACAAGCTTTGCAAGGGAGAGATTTGACTGTATTTGGAGATGGTTCGCAAACACGTTCTTTCATTTATGTCTCTGACCAGGTGGAAGGGATTTATAAATTGCTATTAAGCGATTATGCACTTCCGGTAAATATTGGAAATCCTGAAGAAATGACCTTGTTGGACCTCGCTAAAGAAATCATCGAATTGACGCAGAGTACATCGGAGATACGTTTTGAGGAACTTCCCATTGATGATCCCAAACAACGTAGACCAGACATCAATAAAGCCATTTCATTATTAAATTGGGAACCCCAAGTTTCCAGGAAGGAAGGGTTGGAAAAAACCATTACTTATTATCGAAATTTATTTAAAGAACATTAAAACCAAAGAATAAAAGCATACTATGAGCAAAATATTAGTTACAGGCGGCACAGGATTTATCGGATCTCACACGGTAGTAGAACTTTATCAAGCAGGTTATACGCCAATTTTAGTGGATAATCTTTCCAATTCCAACATTAAAATTTTAGATCAAATAGAGAAGATTATAGGTGTAAAACCTGAATTTCACCAGTTTGATTTATGTGATGAGGCCAAAGTTCAGGCATTTGTAGAAGCCAATTCCGACATCACAGGCATCATACATTTTGCTGCTTCCAAAGCCGTAGGCGAATCGGTTCAAAATCCTTTAAAATATTACCATAATAACTTCTTTTCTTTAATTAATTTATTGGAATCGTATCGTGAAAAGCCCATTAATTTTGTGTTTTCATCGAGTTGTACGGTTTATGGGGAACCTGATGTATTGCCTGTAACCGAATCTGCACCAGTAAAGCGCGCTACCTCCCCTTATGGTAATACGAAGCAAATTGCCGAAGAGATATTGGAAGAAACAGCCAATGCTTTCGCCAATTATCATGTTATCGCCTTACGTTATTTTAACCCTGTAGGTGCGCATGCAAGCGCATTGATAGGCGAATTGCCGATAGGAGTTCCGCAGAACTTATTACCTTTTATTACACAAACCGCTATAGGCAAAAGAGAAAAGGTGACCGTTTTTGGAAATGATTACGATACCCCAGATGGATCTGCAGTACGAGATTACATTCATGTAGTGGATTTAGCGAAAGCTCATGTTGCAGCGATCCAATTATTAGAAAAAGGAAATCCGAATGGCAATTATGATGTATTTAATATAGGTACTGGAAACGGATATTCTGTATTAGAAGCAATATCGGCATTTGAAAAAGCATCAGGACAAAAACTAAACTATGAAATTGGTCCTCGTCGCGATGGTGATATTATCAAAGTATGGGGTGATGTGACAAAGTCTACAAAAGAATTAGGTTGGACAGCTGAACTAGGAATTGATGAAATGATGGCATCAGCTTGGGCTTGGGAAAAATACCTGAGTGAGAATCCAATAGGATAAGGCCTTAATTCAATAAAAAAACAGGTAGCTTTATTTAGTATTGCTACCTGTTTTTTTTATAATACATCCTCGATTATTTTCCCAAACCTTCCAAGGCTTGTTTAAAATCCGCTTTTAAATCGTCGATATGCTCAATGCCTACAGAAATTCTCAGCATGCCCATAGTAATTCCAGAACTGCTTTTCTGTTGCTGGTCATGGTGCCCGCCCCACATACTTGCAGGGTGTACCGCTAAAGACTCTACTCCTCCTAAACTAGCTGCATTTGCAAAAATCTGTAATTTATTTAAAACTGTTTGCGCATTAGCATAGGCTTGAGCCTCAGTATCTCCTATAACTTCCAAACAAAGCATCCCTGTTCCAGCTTTCATTTGTTGCTTGGCCAATTGATATTGCGGATGAGAGGGTAGGCCAACATAAGCAACTTTTTTAATAGCTTCCTGTTGTTCCAACCATTCAGCTAATGCCAGCGCATTTTTATTGATCTGATCAACACGCATTTTAAGGGTTTTTAACCCTCTCACTAATAACCAGGAATCAAATGGGCTAAGAGAAGCTCCAAGAACCAAGGATCTTCGCCAAACCTGCTGAATATAAGCTGTAGAACCACATACGACACCAGCCGTTAAATCGCTGTGACCACCTAGATATTTAGTCGCTGAGTGGATAATAATATCTATTCCAAATGCTTTGGGAGATTGGTTGATGGGCGATGCAAAGGTATTATCGACCATGGCAGTTATACCTTTCTTTTTAGCCAATTGACCAATAAATGCTAAATCAGTAATGTCCAAATTGGGATTTGAAGGAGTTTCCACATAGATTAATTTGGTGTTGGCTTGCAAAGCCTGTTCAAAAGCCTGATTATCTTTCTGATCGACATGAGTTACAGTAACCCCATATTCAGGAAGAAATTCTTTGAAAAACAACATCGCTCCGGAATACAAAGAATGTTGCGTAACAATATGATCACCCGCCTTCACTACCGCCAAAATCGCTGTACTTATGGCAGCCATACCTGTGGCTAAGACAAGTGCATCTTCGGTCTGTTCTAAACTAGCTATAATAGCAGCCGCTTGCGAATTACTTGGATTTCCATGTCTATGATAAAAAAAAGGATGTTTCGGTTCACTGGCAGCAATGATATATTCGCTTAAATCTTGATCAGCATAATACGTGGAGGATTGATAAATAGGACTAACCACCGCTTTCGTTTGATTGAATTCATGTCCTTTATGAATGAGATTCGTTTCTAAATGAGACATCGTAGGAAGATTTTAAAATAAAGTATAGAAAATTAAAAAATATACTTGTAATTCCTTAATTTGACTAGCAAAATTATTGAACTAAATTCGCGCTTGAAATAAATACAGTATGAAAAAATGGCTTATAATAATAGGTTGCCTATTAGTCAGCATGAGCTTTACCTATGCACAAGTAAAATCTCCTTCTGAATATTTAGGTTATCAAATAGGTAGTAAAATCACCCCCTATTGGAAGGTATTAGATTATTATCAATATGTGGCAAATGCTTTACCAAATCAGGTTAAGTTCGAATCCTACGGTCAGTCCATTGAAGGAAGACCCTTACAGGTTTTTTATGTTTCTTCTGCGAATAATATCAGCAGACTGGAAGAAATCCGAACCAATAATTTAAAATTGGCTCATGCTATAGAGGGAGAAGGAAATACGACTATCCCCGCCATTGTTTGGATTAGTAATAACATCCATGGCAACGAGACATCTTCCATGGAAGCATCCATGATGACCTTGTTTGAATTGGTTAATAGTGCTCATGCAAATGCTAATAAATGGTTAGAAAACACCTTGGTGATAATTGACCCTTGTTTAAATCCAGATGGAACGGAACGCTATAACAATTGGCAGAATGGCATTCTAGGCAAACAATATCATCCAGATTTATATGCACGAGAACATCGTGAGCCGTGGCCGGGGGGAAGGTACAACCATTATTATTTTGATATGAATCGGGATTGGGCCTGGCAAACACAACAAGAAAGTCAATTGCGGGCAGCTATCTATAATAAATGGTTGCCTCATGTACATGCCGATTTTCATGAGCAAGGCATCAATTCACCCTATTATTTTCCTCCAGCAGCAGAACCTTTGCATGAGGTGATAACCCCTTGGCAACGAGAGTTTCAAACTACCGTTGGTAAACATAACGCCAAATATTTCGACAGTAAAGGTTGGTTATATTTCACCAAAGAACGCTTTGACTTATTGTATCCTTCTTATGGAGACACCTACCCTATCTATTCGGGAGCTATTGGGATGACTTTGGAAAAAGCGGGAAACGGATCTGCTGGGCTAGGTGTGTATACGGATGATAAAGATACCTTAACCTTGGTAGATAGAGCCATTCAACATCATGCTACCGGAATGAATATTGTTGAAATTGTTTCCATGAATGCGAATAAAATCGTGAGTGAATTTAAGAAGTTTGCTGATGATGCCATCGCAGGAAAATTATCTACTCATCAGACTTACATCGTCAAATATGAGCGTAATAGGGATAATCGATTCCGAGCATTAATGGATTTATTGGATAAAAATAAAATTCATTACTATGCTGCTTCAGGATCGGTCAAAGGCTTCGATTATTTCAGCAAAAAAGAAATTAACCACACGCTCAATTCCAAAGATTTAGTTATTCCGGCTACCCAGGCTAAGGCGGCATTAATACGGGTCCTATTCGAGCCTGAAACAAAATTGACAGACTCCATAACTTATGATATTACGGCTTGGGCTTTGCCTTATGTGCACGGGTTACCTGCAATAGCCAGTCAACAAAAACTAAGTAATTTATCAGCCTATTCTTTAGATCAGGTAACTAATAATTTAAATTCCAATTTTGGCTATGCTTTAAAATGGGAATCCTTTGCATCGGCACAACTTGCTTCTGCCTTGCTGAAAGAGAAGTTAGTTTTAAAATCATCTGATTATTCCTTCAAATTAGGAGAAGAGGAATTTCCAAAAGGATCGATTCTATTGATGAAACAAGGAAACAAAAATGCACAAGTAGAGAAATTGCTTAAAAAATATGCAGATCAGTTTCAAGTGAAAGTGTTTAATATTCCTTCAGGTATCGTGGAAGGTGGTCGCGATTTTGGAAGCTCGGAGGTTAAAACCATCAAAGCTCCAAAAGTGATGATGCTGGCTGGTGAGGGCATTCGTGCCACCAACGTTGGTGAAGTTTGGCATTATTTCGATGAGCAATTGCAATATCCTATTGTTTTGGTAAACCCTAGTGACTTTTCCAGAGTGAAATGGAATGAGATTGATGTATTTATTATGCCAAACGGCAGCTATAGCTTCTTAAAAGATGCCGGACAAAAACAGCAATTCCAAACATGGTTAAGCAATGGTGGAAAGGTCGTCGCTCTTGAGGGTGCTGTCAATCAATTGATAACGCAAGACTGGAGTAAACTCAAAGCATTAAAAGCGGATACTTCCAAATCTGCTAAAGCAGATCCTTTAAAGAAATTTGCTGATCGAGAACGAAAAGCCATGGAAGAGTATACGGGAGGCGCCATATTCAAATTAACTTTTGACGATTCACATCCTTTGATGTATGGTACCAAAGATTATTTCACGTTGAAACAAGATGCCAATCTATTCCAATATTTTGAAAATAATACGGGATGGAATGTGGGTTATATCACTGCAGATTCTAAAATCAGTGGGTTTGTTGGAAATACCTTATCTAAAAAGTTAAAAAATGGATTGATCTTCGGGACTCAATCTGTTGGGCAAGGGTCTGTCGTCTATTTAACAGACAACATACTATTCAGGAACTTTTGGGAAAATGGAAAATTGCTGATGGCAAATGCCGTATTTCTTCAAATGAACTAACAGCTATCCCTATAAACAAGAAAGGTTTGTCCAAAAGACAAACCTTTCTTGTTTAATATTATTTCATTTCGGATAAGAGGTGGATTGCATATTCAATACTATTGACATGATTGATCGCGATCCTTAATTGTCCTTTAACCTCTTTTAAATTACTGAGACTGGCATGATTTTGTACAAAGGCAAGCACCTGATCAAATTTAGCCGATTGATAATAACTTGATTTTGGATTATTGACGAAATAACCTTTCAAGGTCTCTTTTTTATAAGATATTTTTTCCAGACCAATTTCCTTTCCTAACCATTGCAACCTCAGGGTGTTAAACAATTCAAATACCGCATCAGGAATTGGACCAAATCGATCCAATAACTCCTGTTCAAATTTCTTCAGTTGTGTTTCATCCTTTAGTTTGGCGATATCATTATATAAATTATAGCGTTCTGCTACATTGGTGACGTATTCGTCTGGAATAAGCACCTCCAGGTCGGTATCTATCTGTGTAAAGGACACATAGGTTCGATCAGTATCATCGGCAAAAAGCTCCCCAAACTCATCATCTTTAAGTTCCTGAACCGCTTCATCAAGAATTTTATTATACATTTCAAATCCTATTTCTGCAATAAAACCAGACTGTTCTGCACCTAACAAGTTCCCCGATCCTCGAATATCTAAATCGCGCATGGCTACATTAAATCCAGAACCCAATTCAGAGAACTCTTCAATAGCGGATAATCGTTTATAGGCTTCAGGCGTCAAAGTTGATAACGGTGGGCTCAACAAATAACAGAAGGCTTTCTTATTAGATCGACCTACGCGACCACGCATTTGATGCAGATCACTCAAACCAAACATATGCGCATGATTGATAATAATGGTATTGGCATTTGGAATATCCAATCCTGCTTCAATAATGGTTGTCGCTACCAGAACATCATACTCGTGGTTGATAAACTTCAACATCACATCTTCTAACTCATCTCCATCCAATTGTCCATGGGCAATACCCACACGAGCTCCCGGCACTAATTTGCGGATTAACATTCCTAATTGTGGCAAATCTGCAACGCGGTTATGAATAAAGAAAACCTGTCCTCCACGATCCAATTCAAAGCTCACTGATGCCTGAATCAACGGCTCATTGAACACATGTAATTCTGTTTGCACCGGCTGCCTGTTTGGAGGAGGTGTGGAAATGATACTTAAATCGCGCGCACCCATGAGTGAAAAATGCAAGGTACGAGGTATAGGTGTTGCTGTTAAGGTCAGGGAATCGACATTTGCCCGCATCACTTTTAATTTTTCCTTTACAGACACCCCAAACTTCTGTTCTTCATCGATAATCATTAAGCCTAAATCCTTAAACTTAACATCTTTGCTGACTAATCGATGGGTACCAATGATAATATCGAGTTTTCCTTCTTCAAGTTTCTTTAAACTATCTTTAATTTGTTTGGAAGTTTTAAAGCGATTGATGTAATCGATATTTGCGGGAAAGCCTTTTAATCTTTCCGTGAAAGTTCGATAATGCTGTAGGGCCAAAATCGTAGTAGGCACCAATACAGCAACTTGTTTACTTTCTGCCACTGCCTTGAAAGCTGCCCGAATCGCCACCTCAGTTTTACCAAAACCTACATCCCCGCAGACCAATCGATCCATAGGATGCGGAGATTCCATATCTCTTTTTACATCGGCAGTTGCTTTTTCCTGATCTGGGGTATCCTCATAGATAAATGAGGCTTCCAACTCCCTTTGTAAATAAGTATCGGGAAGAAAAGCATTTCCAGTTTGCGCTTTACGTTTGGCATATAGCTGAATTAAATCCCGAGCAATATCTTTAACCTTTTTCTTGGTGGTTTTCTTCAGTTTATCCCAGGCATCGGTTCCTAATTTATTCATTTTAGGTATGCTGCCTTCTTTTCCAGAGTATTTGGAAATGCGGTTTAAGGAGTTAATATTCACATAAAGCAGGTCATTATCTGCATAGATTAAGCGAATCATCTCTTGGCTTTTGCCATTCACATCCACTTTTTCTAAACCGGCATATTTCCCTACCCCATGATCAATATGGGTTATGTAATCACCAGGTTTTAGTTCGCTGAGCTCTTTTAAGGTAATCGCTTGCGAACGTTCGTAGGCTTTTTTGCGTTTGTATTTATAATAACGATCAAAGATTTGATGATCAGTATAACAAGCAAATTTTAACGCATCATCTCGAAATCCCTCACGGAGGGACTTGTACAAAGGTGTAAACGTAACCGATTTATCCAAATCATCTAGAATTGCATAGATCCGTTCAATTTGTTTGGTAGAGTCAGAAAAAATCAGGTTTTTAATAGCCTGTTTTTCATTCTCTTTAAAATTATGGATTAGTAAACTAAAATCCTTATTGAATGATGGTTGAGGATGGGTATCAAAAGAGATGACAGCGTCGGCTTTATAAAAGAACTGCTTACCAAATTCAATGATCGGATGCTCGAACAACATGGAGTTAAAGTTCTTATCGTCGGTAAAGGTAAAACGAGGATCTACCCATTCCGGATTATTTTTAATATCCTTTTCTGACAATCCTTTCCAAAACTTGGAGGCGTTCTTATAGCCTTCTTGGATAACTTCTAAGGTGAATTGCACATCCTTGATCCATAAGATGGAATTGTCATCAATGTATTCCAACAAGGAGATGTGGTTATTCGTTAAAAATTTAGCCTGAACATTGGGTACAATGGTTACCGTATGAATTTTGCTGACGGATAATTGCGTTTCAATATCAAAAGTTCGAATACTTTCAATTTCATCACCAAAGAATTCAATGCGATAAGGTAAATCGTTGGAGAAAGAGAAGATATCCACAATACCTCCACGAATAGCAAACTGGCCAGGTTCATAAACAAAATCTACCCGTTCAAAATCATATTCATATAAAAACTCATTGATGAAGTCTATACTCAATTTGATATTTTGAGTGATTTCCAAGGTGTTTTTTTCGAGATCTTGTTTGTTGATTACTTTTTCTGCAATAGCTTCAGGATAAGTAACGACAATTTTGGGCAGTTCAGATTGGTGATTTAATGAACTCAATGTTTCCGCACGTTGCAACACATGAGCGCTGTCCAATTGGGTAAACTCGAATGGTTTTCGATAGGATGCCGGAAAAAATAGTATTTGCTTATCGAACAGACTTTCCAAGTCGCTTAAAAAGTAGGAAGCGTCTTCATGAGTCGGAAGAATAAAGACATTCAATCTTTTTTCTATAGCATAATGAGCAGCGGCAATCATAGCATCTGAGGAACCAACTAATCCCTTAAGATGTATTTTGGAATGCCCTTGTAAAAGTTGTTGTTGTAATAATTTTACTTGATCAGACTCACTATAGTGTAATAATAATTCTTGAATAGTCACGCGGAATATATTTTTTGCAAATCTACGAAAAAATCAATAGGCTAACTGTTTAAGCGATGTTCTTCAGCAAACTCCAACACATACTCCATGGAATCTTTGAGGTCAAATTGTAAGTCTTCGTGCAATTTCTCATAAGCCGAAGTCGCATTTTTTATTCTTCCTTTAATATATTGATGTAATTTAAAACCAGGAGTAAGACTAGCCGGCTTAAATAAATTAGGATACCGTTCGAAGGCTTCTTGAAGAATCAATAAACGACATTCGACCACACTAAATTTATCTTTAGTCACCTTTTCATGTTCATTTACCAATCCACTTGCCGATCTAATCAGCCGAGTTAATTCCCTATAATTTGTAAACTGTGGAATGTTTTTGATATGTGCTTGACCTGTTTCAAAAACAGTCTCTAAATTCGCTTTTAGGTCGATAATTCTATTCTCTAAATCTGACTCATCTTCTAATAACTCAAAATGCAATTGTTTTAATAACATTTTGTCCTTATTGATCAGACGAACCAATAGCTTATCTTTTTCTTTGTTGGATAGATTTAGAACAGCTTCTTTTAGCGCAGCATTTTTGTGTAAAGACATCCTTAAAGTTAACAATAGATTCATGTATATGCAATCTACTTTAATACTCCGACGATTTGATTCTGCAAGAAAAACCAATCATCAGTAATTATTACCATTCAAAAGATTTTTAATACCATTAATCGTGGTATTAATTGGTTAATTTTGTACTAATGAGTAAAATACCTGTATTAGAGCAATGTACGGTTTCCTATTTAGAGGACAAGCATTTTTTAGCGGATAATTTATCGTATTATTTGCAAAAGAATGATGACCTGGTATTTCCTCACCGGCATAATTTTTACCAATTGCTGGTTTTTCTATCCGGCTCTGGACAGCATGAGATTGATTTTAAACGCTATGAGGTGACAGCAGGGCAAGTGTATCTTATGCTTCCAGGTCAGGTTCATTCTTGGATGTTTGAAGGAGATATAACAGGTTACATCATTAATTTTGATGTGGATTATTTCAAATCGTTATTACTTCAATCCAACTATTTGGATACATTGAATCTTTTTTCATCCATAAATGAAGGAATATTCGAGTTGGAGCTTAAAGACCTGGAGGATATTAGTTCCCTATTGGATCAATTGGTTGAACTAAATGTTCATTCAAAATCCATGGATTTAAAGCGCTCTCTATTACTTTATATATTATTGAAGTTGGAGGAATTATATGTTCCAACCTTTGCGCCGAAAGGGATCGACTATCATTTGCTCTTAATCAAGAATTTTATTGCCTTAATTGATCAACATTATAAGCAATATCATTTGCCAAAAGACTATGCTAGTCTATTGTATATCACCCCGAACCATTTGAATGCGGTTTGTAAAGAATATTTAGGTTTACAGGCAGGAGAGCTCATCAGAAACCGAATGCTACTGGAAGCCAAACGATTATTAATATTACCTGATTGGAGTATCACGCAAATAGCGTATGAATTGAATTTCAATGACAACTCCTATTTCAGTAAATTTTTCAAAAAAATAGCAGGAGTTACTCCTGAAGAGTTTAGAAAATCACTATGGAAATAAATAAAACTATGGAAACGACTTATAGCATCCCCTCAGAACTAAAAAGTGCTATGGAAGGAAAATGCCCAAGATGTAGGACAGGAAATATGTTTGCCTCTCCTATGCTTAGTTTTGGATCTAAAAGAATGTTAGAACGCTGTCCTGCCTGCGATTTAAAATTCGAAAAAGAGCCTGGATATTTCTATGTAGCCATGTATGTGAGTTATGCATTAAGCGTAGCGGAATTGGTTACTGCTTGTGTGGCTACCTATTTTATTTCCGGGAATTTAGAAAATCCCTGGATATACATTATCGTTGCCTTGGCAGTCTCCATCTTCTTAGCTCCTTTTAATAATCGATATTCCAGAATTATATTATTGTATTGGATGACGCCAATGTTCAAATTTAACCCTAAAGTTTACCAACGGGTAAAACAGGAAGGAAAATAAAACTTAACATCAATACTTTCATAAATAAGGAGGGCAACAGGATAATTTGTTGCCCTCCTTATTTATGATGCTGAGGATTAATTTATTTTGAAGGTATTAATTCGCTCAGGAACCCAAATTTGCATAGGTGATTTACCACGGTTATTCCATAGGAAATAAGGTATCGCAGTAATTGATTTTTCAACGGTTTCAATTTGGCCGGATTGACTATTCACTTGAGCTATTGGAGCTTTAAATTTAATGGTGTTCGTTCCTCCTAATAATTCTGGTTGATATTGAACTTCGAAAGAGGTATTTTCTGGAATAATTAAGCCTGATTTAGCATTTGGATTATCGACATCTTCAATAGCGTATACAATAGGTCCATATTGTAAGGCTACCCGATCTTTGTTCTGTTTAATTTCTTCAGAAGATACGATGCGTTTCACTTGCATATCGAGACTTAAGGCTATTTTATCGCCTTTTTTCCATTTTCTAGCAATTTTAAGGTATCCATCCTCTTCTTGGGCCTCTACCGCTTTACCATTAAAGTGTATTTACCCACATTTTGGTCTTTATAATGGTATAAAGATCCCGGTACAGGAGCCTTTAACCATCCTGGTATTCTCATATATACCGCAAATTCTTTGGCTTTCTTAGGACTAACCTCCACTTCAATCTGCCCTTGATATGGGTAGTTGGTGGTTTGTTTTATAAATACTTGTGTTTTATCTAAGTTGATGTTGGTTTCACTTCCGACAAACAGATTCACATATAAATCAGTTGCACTACGACTATAGATATACGATCCTAAAGAAGATACTAAACGTGCAATATTGGATGGACAACAAGCCGTTCCAAACCATTCACTGCGTTCATAATCACCATTGGAAGCCAAGGGATTTCCATAAAAGAAGCGATCTCCAGAAAGACTGATACCATCAATTGCTGCATTGTATAAGGTACGTTCAAGAACATCGATGTATTTCGCTTGTGCCGAAAGCATGTTCATCTTTTGATTCCAAAATACCATCCCAACAGATGCACAGGTTTCACAATAAGCGGACTCGTTAGGAAGATCGTACGGTTTACCAAAACCCTCGTTTGAACCCTGAGCACCAATCCCTCCGGTAATATAATAATGTTTATTCAACACATCATCCCAAATGGCGTCCATCGTTTGTATATATCCTTGATCTTTATTTTCAGCTGCTATATCTGCTATCCCAGTATACAGATACATGGCACGTACCGCATGGCCTGTTATTTTTCGTTGCTGACGAACAGGAATATCATCTTGTGCATATTCTGGAGTTTTCCACTCGTCCCATATCTTCCCAACACCATAACCTTTGCCACGCTGATCAACAAACCAATCGGCTAAATCCAGGTATTTTTTATTGTTAGTATGATGATATAATCGCATTAAAGCTAATTCAATCCCTTGATGACCAGATACCCAAGGTTTGTTGTTTTGTTTGAAATAACTGTCAATATGGTCTGCAAATTTGATGGCTACATTTAGTAGTTTATCCTTACCAGTGGTGTTAAAATAAGCTATTCCAGCTTCTATCAAATGGCCTGCACAGTAATCCTCATGTCTTTCCATATCCTTCCATCGTCCTTCGATACCTGTCAAGGAATAGTAGGTGTTTAAATAACCGTCTTCCAATTGAGCTGCGGCTATTTTATCAATCCATTCATCGGTATTTTTCTCTAATGTAGGATTTGGGGCATTTTTTAAAGAATAGGCAATAGCTTCAATAGCTTTATATACATCTGAATCGTCGTAGTACATTCCTTCGTGTTTACCTTTGCCAGAGGCTACATTTTCGAAATTTCGGATTCTAGCTGTTTTATCTTCGGTATAAGTAACACAAGCATCTAAAGTTTGATTCGCTACTTTATCTAACTGTGGTGACCAGAACTTATCTTCTATGGCAACTTGAGAAAAATTAATCGGAAAAATTTTATGAGAAGGGTTTTGAGCAAAAAGTTCTAGGCCTAAGAAAAAAACCGAAGAGGTAAAAACAAGTTTCTTAATCATAATTAAATTTATTGAAAAATAAAACAAAAAAAACTGGGAGCTAGATGCGCTTTCGACATCCTACTCCCAGTAATTCTACCAGAAAATGGTATATAATGCGGCAGTTATACCTAAAACCAATAAAGCTCCTATGGCAAAACTGGTGTTTGTCTTGAACATAGATTTGTCCACTTCCAAACCATTCGGTACAATCCCTCTTTTGTTTTCAATGATAGAGATGATATACATTCCTATTAAACAGAAGATGAAAACAAATCCTACACGGTCAATAAATGGTATTTCATAAACTCCATTTACTGGCACAGAGAATCCGGTTGATGCTAAGAAAGAAAGATCCATGAATTTCGGTAAGAATTTCAACACGATAGACATCAAGAAACCTCCAATGGTTGCAAATAAGGCGGCGTTGGAAGTTGTTCTTTTCCAGAAGAATCCCAATAGGAACATGGCAAAAATACCTGGAGAAACAAAACCGGTATATTCTTGAATGTATTGGAATCCGCCTTTTTTATCAATTCCTAGGTGTGGAGCTATAATGATTGCCAAAATCATGGAAACGATAATGGTTATTTTACCAACATTAACCAATCTCTTTTCTGAAGCGTTTTTATCAAATATTTTTTGATAGATATCTAAAGAAAATATAGTTGCGACAGAATTCGCTTTCCCCGCCAGTGATGCGACTACTGCAGCCGTTAAAGCGGCAAAGGATAATCCTTTCAATCCAGTAGGTAATAAGCTTAATAATACAGGGTAAGCGCGGTCAGGATTTAATTCACCTCCGGCTAACATTTCCTGTTGAAACTCTCCATCATTGTAAAGTACATAAGCAGCGATACCAGGTAAAACAACAATTAAAGGCATCAATAACTTCAATACCGCAGCGAATAATAAACCGTTTCTCGCAGTCGGAAGATCTGCGCCTAAGGCTCTTTGTGTAATGTATTGATTACAACCCCAATAGCTTAAATTAATCACCCACATACCACCAATAAGTACACTTAAACCAGGTAAATCTATATAATTAGGATTATCTGGTTTTAATATCATGTGAAAATGATCGGACGCCTTTTCATGAACAATATTAAACCCTTCTAAGACACCTTGACCACCAAAATGTTCAGACACTAGATTTAAAGCCAAATAGGTTGTTGCCAGACCGCCTAGGATTAGGAAGAATACTTGAATTACATCGGTGTAACCAATTACTTTCATTCCTCCTAAGGTGATGATAATGGCAAAGACTGCAAGACCAATCATACAAAGTTGAAAATCCAATCCTGAGATGCTGGATACTGCTAAGGCGCCTAAAAACAAAATAGAGGTTAAATTAACCACAATGTAAAGTAACAACCAGAATACCGCCATGATCATGGAAACGGTACTATTGTAGCGAACACTCAAGAACTGAGGCATGGTGAAAATTTTGTTTTTCAAGTATACCGGAAGAAAGAAAACCGCCACCACGATAAGAGTTGCTGCAGCCATCCATTCGTAGGTGGCAATAGCTAATCCAATTTTAAAACCAGAACCACTCATTCCAATGAACTGCTCGGCTGAGATGTTGGAAGCAATTAAGGAGGCTCCGATTGCCCACCAGGTTAAAGAACCTTCGGCCAAGAAATAATCTTTGGAATCTCCTGAAGCGGACTTTTTCTTATAATAAATATAAAGCCCATATCCTGCTACAATAACGAAGTAGCAAAGAAATACGATATAATCTTTAATTTCCATAATCTTATTTCACAGTGAATTTATAAACAGATTTTGATGAATAGGTTTCTCCTGGAGATAATACTGTAGAAGGGAAATTAGGTTGATTTGGAGCATCCGGGAAGTGCTGAGGTTCTAAACAGATACCCGTACGGAAGCTGTCTTTTACACCATTCTTTAAGGTCACTTTCTCGGACATGAAATTACCGCTATAAAACTGAATTCCTGGCTCTTGGGTGTAAATATCCATTACAATCCCTGATTTATCACCTCGAACTGTAACAGCATGATTCAAACCATCTACCTTGGTTTCATTCAATACAAAATTGTGATCATAACCTTTACCAAATTTCAATTGTTGATTATCCTGTTCGATATCTTTTCCAATGGTCTTAGTTGTTGTAAAGTCAAAAGGAGTACCTTTCACATCGGCTAATTCACCAGTAGGAATCAATGTGCTATCAACGGGTGTATATTTATCTGCAAAGAATTTGATCTCATGGTCTAAAATACTACCACTTCCTTCACCATTCAAATTAAAATAAGCATGGTTGGTTAAGTTAACAACCGTTTTTTTATCGGTTGTCGCCGTATAGTTGATGGTCAATTCATTGTTATCAGATAAGCTATATGTAACTTCCATGGATAGGTTTCCTGGAAATCCTTCTTGCTTATCCGGTAAGGTATATTGAAAAGTAACTAACTTATTGTTGGCTTCTTTTACAGTCCAATTCGCGAAATGGACACCTTTCAAACCGCCATGTAATGTATTTGGTCCATTATTAGTAGGAAGTGTAAAGGTTTCTCCATCTAAGGTAAATTTGCCTTTCGCAATACGATTACCAAAAGGCCCTACAATAGGTCCAAAATAAGGCTCTGCTGTATTGTTGTAGTCAGATGCTTTATTGAAACCCAATACAACATCAGTAAGAGTACCGTTTTTATCTGGCACCCATAACCCAACTAAACGAGCTCCAAAATTGGTTAAATAAGCTGTAGCACCATTGGCGTTTTTTAACGTATACAGAGATGCGGTTTTTCCATCAATGGATTCTGTGAAACTGGTTGAGTCTAGTGCTATGACAGATGAGTCTGCTTTTTCATCATTCTTAGTAGAATTAGGCTGTTGACAGGCCGTTATTCCTAGAATGCTAAAACCAAGCAATAGGTTAGCTAAGTTCTTTTTCATTTTTATAGTTTATAATTAATTCAATTAAATAATTTGCGTACCGTTATCAGTGCACACAAAAATTGCTGTTAGTTCTAAATTAAATTTCTGTTGATAAGCTGGAGCCAAACGATCCACAAGTTGCTGTCCTGTACCTTTCTTCAGAATATTGATGGTACAGCCTCCAAAGCCTCCACCCATCATCCGTGCACCTACCACGTCTTCCACAAGCTTCGCCTGATCCACTAAAAAATCAAGTTCTTCGCAGCTGACTTCATATTCTTTGGAAAGTGCATGGTGTGCTGCAAACATTTGAGCACCTAATTCGATGATATTACCTTGAATTAATGCTTCGCAGGCTTTATTCAAACGTTCATTTTCTTGGATAACAAATTTGCTTTTGGTATATATATCTTGGTTTACCGGAGCAACCAATTTGTCCAACATCTCCAAATTGACATCTCTTAAACTCTTAACGTTAGGATATTTTTCTTTTACTAAAGCTACAGCCTGTTCGCAGGCATCTCTTCGGTCATTGTAAGCTGAGGATGCTAAGGAATGTTTAACATTGGTATTTAATAATACAACCTCGTAATCCCCTAATTCCAAAGGAACATATTCATAACTTAGGTCTCTACAATCTAACTTAATAACATGATTTGCTTTACTAAGTACCGAGGCGAATTGATCCATTATACCACATTTCACTCCTGCATAGGTATGTTCTGCAAGCTGCCCTATTTTAGCTATATTCACACGGTCTATTCCTAATTGAAACAACTCATTCAGTCCAAAACCTACAGCACATTCTACGGCTGCAGAAGAGGAAAGCCCTGCTCCTACGGGTATATCACCGTCTATATACAGGTTAAATCCAGCTATACGATGCTTTCTCTCCAATAATTGGTTTACGACTCCTAAAATATAGTTAGGCCAGCCAAGTTCTGTGGGTGCTATCTTTTCAATAGATGTTTGATAGGATTGTTTAAAATCTTCGGCGTAAAGATGAATTTCAGTATCGTCTCTTTTACTTATAGCTACATAAACGGCCTTATCAATTGCCGTTGGTAATACAAATCCTTCGTTATAATCTGTATGCTCTCCGATAATATTGATTCTTCCCGGAGATTTAGCCACTAAATCTGGTTCTTGTGTATAAAGTTCTTTAAATCGTTGGCTAAGCTGATTTCTTTCAATCATGTATATTAAGCTTGTTTGTAATGTATATTTGGTTGATTTCTAATAATTTCTGCTGCTTTTTCTGCGGTAATATCTCTTTGCGGACTAGCAAGCATCTCATAGCCGACCATAAATTTCTTCACAGTTGCTGATCTTAGGAGTGGTGGATAGAAATGCATGTGCCAATGCCAAAAATCTTGATTAGGGGTATTTACTGGTGCCTGATGAATACCTGCAGAGTAAGGGAAAGATGTTTGGAAGATGTTATCGTATTTAATAGTAAGTTCTTGTAAGGTTTTCGCCAGATCTTCTTTTTCATCTTCCGTGAATTGACCTATATGTTGCACATGTCTTTTACTGACAATCATGGTTTCAAAAGGCCATGATGCCCAGAATGGAACGAGAGCTACAAAATGTTCATTATTGATAAGGATACGTTCTTGTTTTTGAAGTTCTAAGTCGATATAAGCAGACAATAATGATTTAGCATGTTTCTCGAAATAGGTACGCTGTTGTTTTTCTTCTTTCAATAATTCAGTAGGTACATCAGCTTGCGCCCAAATCTGTCCATGGGGATGCGGATTGCTGCAACCCATTATGGCTCCCTTATTTTCGAAAATTTGAATGTATTTAATCCAAGAAATAGCACTTAAACTAATAAACTCTTGCTGCCAAAGGTCTACTACCTTTTTAATAGCCTCGATAGGCATTTCTGGCAAGGTTAAATCATGTCTAGGGGTGAATGCAATAACTTTGCAAATACCCCGCTCTGTATCTGCCACTAACAATTCATCTTCATTGAGATGACCTTCTGGGGTATCATTCAACAAAGCGGAAAAATCATTTACAAAAACAAAGCTATCGGTATAGGAAGGATTGACATCTCCATCAGCACGTTTATTGCTTGGGCATAAATAACAAGCAGGGTCATAAGCTGGTCGACTGTCTTTTGCAAGACTTTCCACCTGCCCCTGCCAAGGGCGTTTGCTTCGATGTGGTGAGACTAAAATCTTCTCTCCAGTAAGAATATTTAAACGTTTATGTGGAATATCATTAATATCAAACATGGATGTGGGTAAGGTTTAAAATATAGATTAAGCTTTCTAAGTTACAAATTCAATTAATAAGATGTAGTTGGACCGTGTATTTTTAACACACCTTGTTTTGTTATTTCCAAAGGGTCAATAAAAACAAGTCTTTGATTCCCTGTTTTTGATGTACGAGCATGGTAAACACAGTAAAGTTTTCCATCAGGTCCATAGAGTATAGAATTGTGCCCCGTACCAGTTACATCGCCTCCTTTACTTGTATTTTTCTCTAAAATTGGATTATGAGGAGATTTTTTAAAGGGACCTAACGGACTTTTGGAAGTAGCATAGCCAACAGCATAATTTTCACCTGCAAAATGATTCGCAGAATACATCATGTAGTAGGTGTTTTTATGTTTAAATAGATAGGAACCTTCTGTCCATCGTCTATTAATTTCTCCACTTGTAACGGATCTACTTTCCCATTCGGCTTGTTTATCTTTAAGTTTGGTGGGAGGTCTTAATAACAATTTAGGCTCTCCTATGACTCCCGATAGGTCTGATTTCAATTCAACTCCATAAACCCAACTTTCTTCGATTTCTTTGTACATTCCTTTCTCGGCTGCCCAGGTTGCAATTTCCGATTCTACAGGATGTTTGTAACAACATCTGGAATAATAGAGGTATTTCTTACCATCCTCTGCGACATAAACATTAGCGTCTATAATGGGATAACCAGGATCAAATAGGGGTTCTCCTGTAAAATCAATAAATGGTCCGGTTGGCTTATCGGAAACGGCAACACCTATCTTATAGTTTTCAAATTCGTTATTGGGATTGTTTTTCCAATGCGCTGAATAGAACAAGTAATATTTATTATCCCATTTATAAACTTCAGGAGCCCAAAAATCTTTAACTCCCCAGCCTTTTTCTTGGATATTGCTGTAAACGACTCCTTCGTTTTTCCAATTTTTTAAGTCATTAGACGAATAAGTCACAAACCCATTCGTTGTGCCGCCTGTACCGTACATGTAATACTTATTGCTATCTGCATCAAATAAAATATAAGGATCGCCGAAAGGGATATGGAGTGGGTTACCAGGCAATACTTGGGCAGATAGATTAAACTGTAATCCTTGAAAAACAATCAATATGATTATTCCATACAGCTGTCGAATTGTTTTACTATTCATATTTCACATAGGTTAAGATTCATGAATATACTTAATTTTCAACAAATTAGATCTTCGGTTTTTTTGTTAACACCAAACTAGGCTTACCATTGGATATGGTTGGCCAACCGTCTTTCCAGAATATTTCCCCCAACATCAACATTCTTCTGTTCGTACCGTTCGAAAGTCTTCCTTGTTTTTTATCAATGGCATGATAATAAATCCATTCTTTGCCAGCAGCATCTTTAATAATTTTTGAGGTATGCCCTGGTCCTGCAATACGTTCATCTCCAGCTAAGATTAATGTGCCATTTCCTCTTTCTCGTAAGTCCGCACCAGATTGATCCAAATAAGGCCCAAGTAGATTCTTAGAACGACCTACCAATACATGATACTTACTATTGGCACCTTCACAACATGAACCTTTGGAACCTATAAAATAATAATAAGCCCCCTTTTTATAAATGGTCACCGCTTCAAAATCACCTGCTGCTATTTTTGTTTTATTCTTATTTTTTAGACTTTTCCCATCATCAGATAATTCCACAGCGAAAGTTCCTTGTTCTTTGCTATCACTAAAACTTCCCCAGAACAAGTATTTCTTCCCTTTATCTTCATAAAACAGTGGATCTATGGAATTGGGGACATCAATTTCCTTGCTATCAAATAGTTTTCCTTGATCAATAAATGGCCCTTTCGGTGAATCGGAAATAGCCAATCCGATACCGGGATTAGGATCTCCCCAGGTAGACATCGAATAATACAAATAATATTTTCCATTAATCAAATTAATATCTGGCGCCCAGATTCCACCATTCTTTTTCCATTGAGGACGATCAGCGAAAGCAGTACCTATTAATTTCCATTGTACCATATCCGATGACTCTAAAATAGGAACCAGTAAGGAAACATTGCTGTCCTCCATTTTATCTTGAGTTCCATAGGCATAATAAAGCTTCGTCTTGGGGTCTTGAATTACTGTAGGGTCTGCCAATACAGGTTCAAATACAGGGTTTTTAAAGGAATCATGATTGTCTACAGCATTTGCTGTAGTCTTAGAATTTGATAGACTCGAACATGCTTGAATTATTAATGCATAAATAGCCAGCCAAATAAAGCGTCTTCTTTTCATGATGAGGGAAATTCTTATTCTTTTATTAATTGAGGGGTTATATAATTGGGATCGACCTGCATAATCTCTTGATTATTTATCTTTTTGAACGTCACGGTACTGATATGCATAATCCTAGGATGTATTTTTGTCTCACTGTGATGCGCATGGAATACAATTCGCCAATCCCCCTTCTTATCCTTGAACATCGCACTATGACCTACTCCAACCAGACCACTTGGTTTTTGAAAGATGGGGTTCTTTTCGTATTTAGTCCATGGGCCTATGAGTTGGTCTGCTACAGCAAATCCAATTCCATAGAAAGGGCTTTCATAACTGTTTCCAGAATAAGTCATGTAAAACTTTTTCTTATGTTTCATGATAAAAGCACCTTCATTCACTCTCGGCCAAACCTCTTCCCATTTTTGGGAAACATGTATACAAGGTTTTTCAGTTCCGGGTATTATTTTTAAAAGATTAGGTTCTAATTCAGCTATCCAGATATTTAATCCATCGTTGAACCGGTCGTAAATCATATAGGGTTTTCCATTTTCAACAAAGAGGCTATTATCGATGCACTTTTCATTTGCTATCATAGGTTCCTTAACTTCCTGTGTAAAAGGCCCAAGAGGATGGTCTGCAGTTGCTACGCAAATATGCTCTTCAGCGGAGTAAAACATGTAAAATTTACCTTTATAATAATGAACCTCAGGAGCCCAAAACCATTTCTCACCCCATACATCTCCCTTTTTTAAAGCCAATTTCTCTTTAGGTTGTTTCCATGTCAACAAATCATCTGAGGTATACACTTCTATACCATTAGGATTAGCTGTTCCATAGGCATAATAAGTTCCCTTATGCAATAGGATAAAAGGATCTCCAAAATACACCGGGTTTTCAACGATATTATTGGTTTCTGTGTTTGGCTGATCATTAGCTTTCAATGTTATAGCATTAAACATGAAAAACATCAACAAAAAACAGCTCCCTTTCAAAAAATAACGCGTAAAATTTGAAGACATCAACGATATAAAAAACACTTTCATCTTGTAGTTTATTGGTTAAGTTGAATAAGTTTATAAAATTAGAAAGTCCACTAATTTATTAAACTAAAACGATTATTCATATCAATAAAGAATTTTTTTTAAATTAAATTCGTCACAATTCTAATATAGAAAAAACTGTAAGGTTTTGATTGTAAATTGAAATACCAAAGAATGAATGAAATTTTTAGATTTAATTAACAGTTTTTCAAAAGTATTGTTTTAATTATAATAACAGCAGAAAGTATACAAAATAAAAAATCCTCAATGTTATCAATTGAGGATTTCGATATAATTTATGCTTACGTTATGCAGTCACAAGTTCAAATATGGTAATTTCAGGAGCAATACCCACTCTTCCAGGATATCCCAAGAAACCATACCCTGTATTTACATAAAGTTTTGAATTACCTTCTTCATACATTCCTGCCCATTCTTTATAAATATACTTGGCAGGACTCCATTGAAAATGCTCTCCACGCACTCCAAATTGCATTCCATGAGTATGACCTGCAAACATCACATCCACATCAGTTTCCAATACCTGTGCTCGCCAATGCGATGGATCATGCGATAATAATAGCTTTACAGCTTTATCTTCCGTACCCATCAAAGCTTTCTTCAAATCTCCTTTCTTAGGAAATCTTCCTGTTCCCCAGTTCTGCACTCCTACGATAGAGATTTCATCAGATCCCATTTTAAGTGTTCTATTTTCATCCATCAACAAATCCCATCCCATTACTTTATGCGTATCAATTAAGCTTTGGAGGTTTTTTCTTTTTTCAGGAGAATCCACCCCTCCGTAGTAGTAATCGCCATAATCATGATTTCCCAATGTTGAAAACACGCCTAAATCAGCTTTCAACTTTGCGAAAATATCCTGATAATCCCTCATCTCATTTGCCACATTATTTACAAGGTCACCCGTAAAAAATATTGCATCTGGTTTTTCTTTTAACAGCATCTCCACACCACCCAAAACAGCTTTTTTATTGTAAAAAGAACCGGAATGAACATCAGAAATTTGAGCAATTTTTAACCCATGAAATGATTTAGGTAAATTTGGTAAAATCAATTTTTGTCTTCTGATGCGATAGTCGTATGCAGTAGATATAACACCCCAGGCTAATGGAACCATTGGTAATGCTGCTACGATGATGCCAGATTTTAATAAAAATTCCGACCGAGAGATTCCCTTCTTAGGAACCTCTGGTAAAGGTTCATCAAGATCTTCCAGTCGTTCTTCAATATCCTTGGTTTTTTGAGGACGGAATAACCTGGATACCCATACTCCACCTCTTCTAAGATCATCTATTACAAGAACTACTACATAAACAAATTTGCTTACTGCAGTCAAAAAGAAAGCTACTAAAATGATCGATCGAACAGCTAGTGGAATTGAATATTGAAACGAAATAAATAACCCTGCCAATAAAGCCAAGGAATATCCCCACCATAAAAAGGCGAACCAGCGGGTCCTCATGAATTTAATATTCGTCGCTCTTAAAGCAAAGAATATATAAAAATCCATTAGAAATAATATGAAAGCGTTTAGTTTAAGCATGATTTAATTTCCATTTTCCAATACCATTTTTTTCAAAGCTTCAATCCATTTAGGATTATCATTCAAGCTTTCCACCATATGCACCTCTTCACCTCCCATTTCTTTAAACTCATTTGCATATTCAACTTGAATCTCGTCTAAGGTTTCTATACAATCAGATACAAATGCAGGACTAAATACCAGCAATCTCTTTTTGCCTTCATTAGCCAGTTGGTGTAAGGTGTCTGAAGTATATGGTTGGATCCACGGTGTTTTTCCCAATCTTGATTGAAAACACACCGTATATTTATCTTCAGGGATATTTAATTTTTTTACAATTGCCCTTGAAGTAGCATAACACTGGGAAAGATAACAATAGGTATTTGTTTCCTTTTTACAAGTATCGCAACCAAAATCTGGGCAATTCAATTCCTTTTTAGGATCAATTTTTCCTAATTGGCGCACGGGCAAACCATGATAACTAAACAAGAAATGATCATAAGATTCTAAATCATGTTTATTCGCATGCTCCGCAAAGACATCCACCATTAAGGGATTATCACAATAGCTGCTAACAAAGTTTAATTTGGGAAAGTACTGCCACTTACGCATAATTTCCATAACACGGTCAATGACAGAACCTGAAGTGGCAGAAGCATATTGCGGAAAAAGTGGAATAACTAATAATGAATCCAGGAACATTCCTTCCAATTTATCCAATGCCTTTTGTATGGAAGGTTCTTGATATCGCATCGCCAATTCTACATGGTATTCATCACCTAAAGATTGTTGAAGCTTTTTTTGTTGTAATTCACTATAATACATTAAAGGAGAACCATGTTGTTCATGCCAAATGGTAGCATAGGTCTCGGCAGATTTGGAAGCCCTTTTTGGAACAATAATCCCTTTTACAAGAAGATTTCTTGATAAAGTAGGGATATCCATCACACGGGGATCCATTAAAAATTCGGTCAGGTATTTTCTTACTTCACTGGTAGTTGGTGCGTTTGGAGTTCCAAGTTGAACCAACAGCACCCCCTTTTTTGCTTTGTTACTCATACGTAGCACAAAAGTAACATTATTTATAGCAAAAGAAGTTTGGTTAATTAATTTTAAGATGCTGAATGATTGAATTTTAAATTAAGATGACGATTAAAAGGCTTCAATCGTTTCTTTTACCTTTTTCATCAACCACATAGGCGTAGAAGTCGCCCCACAGATCCCCACAGTATCATTCGTTGCAAATATGAGTTCATTTAGTTCCTCTGGATCTGAAATAAAGAACGTCTGTTCGTTAACTGCTTTACAAACATCAAATAATACTTTTCCATTAGAAGATTTCTTGCCTGAAACAAATATGATTTTATCATATTGTTTAGCAAAATTTCCAAGGTCTTCATAACGATTTGATACCTGTCTACAGATGGTATCATTAGCCTTTACTTCATATCCACGGTTTAATAGCTCCTCTTTAATGGCATAAAATTTATCTACACTCTTGGTAGTTTGACTATATAAAGTAAATTTTGCAGGCAAATCTACCTGATCTAGCTCTTCAATATCTTGGAATACGATGGCTTCATTATTTGTCTGTCCTTGCAATCCTATAACCTCTGCATGCCCATGTTTTCCAAATATTAAGATTTGTTCTTGATCATCATGAGAAGTTTTGATTCTATTTTGCAATTTTAATACGACGGGGCAAGAAGCATCTATCAAGGTAATGTTATTTTCCAAGGCAAACTTATAGGTTTCAGGTGCTTCACCATGTGCTCTAATCAGCACTTTTTCATTCTGTAAATTTTGCAAATCATCATGAGAGATGATTCGCAAACCTTTTGCCTTCAGCCTTGCTACTTCTTCATCGTTGTGCACGATATCTCCCAAACAGTACAAATAACCATCCTCTTCCAGAATTTCTTCGGCCATATCAATGGCGTAAACCACTCCAAAACAAAATCCGGAATCCTTATCTATAGTTACTTGTAAGTTTTTCGACATAATACAAAGTTAGCTAATTTTCATAGCAACCTATCAATAATTTTATAGTAAACCCCTTTAATCTTAAAGAATTGAAAGTTTTTAGCATAGGATAGGAATTTCCTGTTTGAATAAGTACCTTTGTGAAAATTTTTCAATAACATGGCAACGAACAGAACATTTACAATGATTAAACCAGATGCTGTAGCAAATGGTCACATTGGAGCTATTTTAAACGATATTATTGCTGGCGGATTTAAAATCGTCGCAATGAAATACATTCAGTTAAGCGCTGAAGATGCAGGGAATTTCTATGCTGTTCACAAAGAACGTCCTTTTTATGCTGACTTAGTAAGTTTCATGACTTCAGGACCAATTGTTGCAGCAATTCTTGAAAAAGAAAACGCAGTCGAAGATTTCCGTACATTAATTGGTGCTACCGATCCGTCGAAAGCTGCTGAAGGAACTATCAGAAACAAATATGCTAAATCTATCGATGCTAACGCAGTACACGGTTCTGATTCTGATGAAAACGCGGAGATTGAAGGTAATTTCTATTTTTCTCAATTTGAAAGATTCTAAGAAATTTAAGTTAACGAAAAAGAGGGGAACATTTGTTGAATGTTCCCCTCTTTTTATGCTCCAATTTCAATATTACCAATTGATTTGATGGTGAAAAGACAGCAATAAATGGTTTCCTAATTTAGAACTTCCTACATGCTGCATCATATATCCAAATTGTACTCCCAAATTATCTTTTGCTTTGAATCCTATTCCTCCATAAGCTCTGTTTCGATCAAATATCGAGGAGTTATTAGGATTATCAATATTTAAAAACACCTCATCATAAAAGGATAAATATAAACCTCCCTGTTTCATATCTTTCTCCGTCAATGGAATATCTAAAAATAAACAATACCGAAATCTACTTTGAAAATCTTGGTTATCAATAAAACGTTCTTCTAATCGTAAGCGGTGACGAACTAGCATTTTAGACAACTTATGTGAAAATAAGCCTTCTTGATAAATTCTATTTTCTGAGAAACCTAAATTAGGCTCACCTTCAGCTTCCGAATAGATAAAGCCATATCCAACAGAACCTTGAAAATAGGGCTTGAATTTATACTGTCCTGCAACACGGATTAAGGATTGTTGATGATCTCCAATTAGTTGATGATCCCTTAATTGTAATTCATGATGGATATTGAATTTACTGTTTTTGAAATTCGACTGTCCAAAATAAATTAACCAACCTCTGGTCGATTGACCATAAGTCAAGTTAACTAGACATAAAAAGGTAAAGATTAATAATAGTTTGCGCATCACCGAAAATAATTCAAAATGCGCAAAACAGAACAGCTTTCCTGTAACAATACCTTTATAAAACCAGCTTCGAAAGCCTAGAATAATGATAACAGCTGGTTGTCAGTTCAGTTAAAATGCTCGAGTAGCTAAGTAAGTATTCTCTTTAGAAGTCATTAATTCCTTATCCTCCTTCCTCTTATCAAAATAGCCACATAAATGCAAAACACCATGGATTATCACCCGATGCAATTCATCTGTCTCAGAAACATTGAATTTCACTGCATTTTCCTGAATCCGTTCAACTGAAATAAAAATATCTCCTGCTATTACATCTTCAAATTCAGAAGAGTCGAAGGTGACAATATCTGTAAATGTATCATGATTCAAATATTGTTTATTTATTTCCAAAAGATAAGCATCCGAACAGAAAACAAAATTCAACTCTCCAATACGTTTAAACTTCTCGGTTTTTATGGTTTCAGCAATCCAATTCCGTATTTTCTGTTTGTTTTTTAGCGTGTAATCTAAATCCTCCGTAAAAAACTGAATATCCTTTAAACCCATATTAAAATGCTTTTGATTCCATATATGTTTGCAAAATAAGGGTAGCAGATATTTGGTCTACCAATTCCTTATTTTGTCGTTTCTTCTTATTCATTCCTGATTGAGCAATAGTTTGTGAAGCTAATTTGGATGTAAACCGCTCGTCTATTTCCATAACGGGAATTTGAGGATAAACCTTTTTCAATTTCCTGACAAAACCCACAACGTGTTGAGCAGATTCTGATGCCGAACCATCCAACTGCATAGGTTTACCGACTATGAACGTTTCAACCTCCTCTTTCAATAAATAATCTTTCAAAAAGTCCCAAACTTCATTCGGATGCACCGTTGTTAAAGAAGTTGCAATAATTTGCATAGAATCAGATACTGCAATCCCTATTCTTTTCGTCCCGTAATCAAATGCCATTAACCTCATTTGTTCAAATTTTCACAAAAATACAATTATTGTTTTAGAACCTTCGTTATTTAAAAGCTCATAAAATATCTATAACTTTGATAGATATTTATTAAAGATGATTAGAATTATTTACGCCCTCTTTTTTATCCCCATTTTTCTTCAAGCCCAGAGCTTCGAAGAAACGCTTCAACATCATCGGGATCAACAGGCTATATCCATGACCTCTACAGCATTTGGCCCCTTAAAAAAAGATCAGATTGCTTATTTAAACTACTTCCCTGCCAATGAAAAATTGGTTGTTTCTGCAAAAGTAGAAATCCTTCCAAATGAATCCAGTTTCAGAATGCCAACTTACGATGGTACTTCCAATGAATATAAGCGATATGCCTTATTGCATTTTACACTGGACAACCAACCTGTAACACTCACGGCCTATCAAAGTGTCAGTTTATTTCAAAATCCTACCTATCAAAATCACCTCTTTGTCCCATTTACTGATCCTTCCAACGGAGAACAAACCTATGAAGGAGGTCGGTATTTAGATTTATCGATTGAAGATATCAAACAAAATCAACTTAAAATCGATTTTAATAAAGCATACAATCCTTATTGCGCTTACAGCAATGGTTACCGATGCCCCCAACCTCCACAAGAAAACAACTTGTTAATTGCTATTGAAGCCGGAGAAAAAAAATATAAAGGACCAAAAAACGAACGAACAGTGAATAAAAATGCTGCTAAAGATTTCAGTGCTACTGAACAGAAGATTATCGAATCTGCAGATGAACAAACAGTCATGCATGTTTATCTCACAACCGATGAAGAAGAATTAAAGACCCTCAGAAAACCTTCTGAAGACATTAAATTTAACGATCCACTATTACCAAAACTTGCCGCTCGCATGTTACAAACCGTTCAAGATCAAAAACATCAAGGTGTAGGGATTGCTGGACCTCAGGTAGGAATCAATAAAAATGTAATCTGGGTACAACGTTTTGATAAAGAAACAGAACCTTTTGAATTTTATGTCAATCCGAAGATTATTTGGCGATCTAAACTTACTCGAGTAGGTGCCGAAGGCTGTTTGTCTATACCCGATCAAAGGCAAGATGTACAACGTAGTTTTGCTATTCGTTTACAATATATAGACAAGGAAGGCCATATAATCGAAGAAAATGTAGAAGGTTTTACAGCCGTTATTTTTCAACATGAAGTCGATCATCTGTATGGAATACTATTTCCTGACAGATTGGAAGAACAAGCTGAAAAAGAATTAGAACTATTAAATGAAAAAATTCAATTCTTACTCCCCAAAGGCAGTTTACGTCCATAAGTTGACTTTATAATCCATAAAAAAAGCTCTTCACAACATATCGGGAAGAGCTTTTTCTATAACTAGTATCGCGATTAGCGATCTTTCAATCGAACCTCATACAACTTAGTCCAATCTTTTCCGGTTAACAACAATGTTTTGCTATCCGATTTATAAGCTATTCCATTCATTTCATTACCCGTAGAAGCGCGTTTACCATCATACAATCCTACAAAGTTTATTTTCCCTTCTACCACACCAGTGGTTGGATCAATGATGATGACTATATCTTTATCCGCATGATATAGATTGGCATACACCTTACCATCGATGTATTCCAATTCATTAATGCTATCCACGGGTCCATTATCATCAAAGACCTGCACAAAACCCGTTTCTTTTAATGTTGCAGCTTCCAGGAAATACAATTTATTAGTTCCATCCGATTTTATGAAACGTGAACCATCATAAGTCAATCCCCAACCAACTTTAGATTGTTGGTAATCGAACGTGCTAAGTTGATTGAAATTTTGTTTATCAAATACAAAACCCATATTATTTTCCCAGGTCAGCATATAGACTTTATTTCCTACAACAGTCATTCCTTCCCCGAAATATTTTTCCTCCAAATCCTTTTTCATTAAGACTTTGCCTGTACTTAGCTCTACTTTTCTAACAGAAGAGCGTCCATTCATACCTGTACTTTCATACAACGTACCTTGATCATAATAAAGTCCCTGAGTAAAAGCAGTGGAATCATGCTTATAAGTATTCAGTACTTCAAAAGCATAAGGTTTTGGTGCTGGAGGGACAATCAGAACCTCACTATAAGCTATATCTTCTTTTCCTGCAGCATATACTGTTGCGCTCAATCTTCTGTTACCATAGCCAATTTCATTCGAATCAAACAACACTGTTGCCGTATCTGCCTTGCGTTCAAATACATTTCCATCGATCGCATACAAGACCGAATCAATAGCAGGATTCGGAAAATTCAACTTAAGATGAATTTTATCCCCTTTTAGCACACGACTTCCAGTACCAGGATTTACAAACTCAAATTTACCTTGTTGCGTTTTACAGCTTATTACAGAAAAAATGCTGATTAATAAACAAAGTTTAACGGTATTCTTCATGTTCATATTAATCTTAATAGTTCCAAAATGCATCTCTCACATAATGCATTTTATTATTTATATACAATAGGTAATCAAAACGTATCTGACCCTCGTAAGCATGCTCTTCCATATAACTTTCCGCAGCACGCACTAGATTTTCTTTTTTTTGATCAGAAATCAATTCAGATATGACCACATGCGTAGGAGTAGACCTAACCTTAACCTCCACAAACACGAGGTCATGCTGATCTTTTGCGATGATATCGATTTCTAATCTTTTATTCCTCCAATTTAATTCAATTATTTCAAATCCCAACTTTTTTAAGAATAATACCGCCATTTCTTCCCCTCTATCACCTAATTCCTTTCTAGATGTTTTCGGCATTATTTCACAATGGTATTCCCCAACAAAGTACCCAACAGTTTCTCCCCTTCTTTCAATTTCTGATATTTGGCAATTAACATTTGTATCTCGGTCTCATCCTTTATAGTTTTCAACTCCTCCCTAATCTGATTCATTTGCACCTCAATCTTCACCTTCTTCATGCGATAAACCAATTGATTCACCAAATCCTTCAACTGCTCCTGTTCTAAAGGAACGTGAATTTTACGTTTATCATCATTCCAATTAGGACTGATCTCATATTTATTCACCAAAGAATCAATTGCTAAGGCAGAAACCTCTTGATTTTCATGCGAAAAGAAGAACTTAGCTTCAGGAACCTGAAAATTCTCCGCTTGTTTTTGAAATTCCTTAATGATTTGCTGACAAGCAACATCATGATATTCCACATCGTTCAAGCTCGCCAATAAATAAGGGGCAACAGGAATATCACCATCCCCTTCCCAAACGACCAATTCCCGTCCATAATTCAATAATACTCGAACCAATTCCCTTTCCATGCGTATTTCTGGAGTTAAAGATGGGCGTACTGGTTCAGGCAAGGTTATACCTTCTGCCTGCATGGCGGCTAACATTTCCGCAGGAATAAATTCATCCTGCTGCGAAACCTGAGCCTGCTCTTGCTGCTGCTGTTGCTGATGACTTTCCTTACGTTCCTTAGCCTTGGCCTTTTCAATCCGAATTTTATTCAACTCACTGAGTAAAATTCGTTCCTCCATATCCAACAAACTACTACATTGTTTGATGTAAATAGAGACTTTGATTTCATCTGGAATTAAAGCAATACTTTGCACCACCTCCCGAATCACCTCCGCTTTTTTTATCGGATCATCTTTAGCATCTCGCAATAGAATGTTTGTCTTATAAAAAACAAAATCCTCTTGTTGCTTTTGAATATACTCATTGAAAGCAGAAGCGCCATAAGTCTGCACGTAGGAGTCTGGATCATTCCCATCCGGGAAGAGTAAAACTTTTACATTCAAGCCTTCTTCCAACAACATATCTGTACCGCGAAGAGAAGCTTTTATACCTGCCTCATCCCCATCGTATAAAATAACGACCTGTTTCGTGTAACGGGATATTAACTTTATCTGACCGGTGGTTAATGAAGTCCCAGAAGAAGAAACCACATTTTCTACACCAGCTTGATGACAGGATATCACATCTGCATAACCCTCCACCAAATAACAAACATCCTGATCCAGGATTGCTTTTTTCGCCAGATGGAGACCATATAATACATTGGATTTATGGTAAATCTCACTTTCCGGTGAGTTCACATATTTTGGAGTGGACTTATCACGCTTCAGCGTTCTTCCGCCAAAACCTAATATCCGACCAGTTAAATTGTGAATGGGAAAGATAACCCTGCCCCGAAAACGATCATACCAGGATTTATCGTCCCGCTCGACTGCTAAGCCCAGCTCTACCAAATTTCGATTTAGAAATCCATCCTCCTTCGCCTGATCCACCAATCCGGTCCAAACATCGGGAGAATAGCCCAACTCAAACTTCTTAATGATATCATCTCTATAGCCGCGCTCATGGAAATAACTCAACCCGATAGATTTTCCAAGATCTGTTTCCCAAAGTTGATGCCTGAAAAACTTCCCAGCCCATTGATTCATCACATACAAGCTTTCTCGCTTATCATGCACTTCAGCCTGTTCAGGACTTCGTTCAACCTCTTCAACGGGAATGTTATACTTATTGGCCAAAAACCGAATTGCTTCCGGGTAAGCATACTTTTCATGGTCCATGACGAATTTCAACGAATCGCCACCAGCACCACAACCAAAACATTTGTAAATACCCTTCGAAACCGAAACATAAAAGGAAGGTGTCTTCTCATTGTGAAAAGGACAATTCCCAATTAGGGAAGACCCTCTCTTCTTAAGATCCACAAATTCCCCGACTACTTCCTCTATACGGGCAGTATCTAAGACTTTATCGATGGTTTCTTGCTTTATCACGGAATTCCTTTTTATCTATGCTCCTACAAAGATAAGGCACCGAGCCTTAAGAAAAGCTAGCTTATCATAATTTAACGGTTTTTTTATATACTTAGCTCGTAACTTTGTCCAACTGTTCAAAAATGGAGTTTTTTGAAATATATTCAGGGACAATTTCTTTAATCAATTCTACCAACAACATGGGGTTTTGTTCGGCATGTTGATTAACAACCTGCTTACATAAATTTTCGATAAGAATTTTCTTTTCATCCAACTCATCCATCCGCACCTTTGCAATCATGATTTTCTCATGATGTGTTTTGCTTGTATTTTCATTATCTGCCAGCAATTCCTCATAAATCTTCTCCCCTGGTCGTAAGCCTGTCACTTCGATTCCAATATCCTGCGGATAATTAAAACCTTTCAAGCGAATCATGCGAATGGCCAAATCCATAATTTTTACCGGTTGCCCCATGTCAAACACATAGATTTCACCACCATTCCCCATCACACCTGCCTCCTGTACCAATTGGCAAGCTTCCGGGATGGTCATAAAATATCGTGTTATATCAGGATGTGTAATCGTTAATGGTCCTCCACGCTTCAATTGTTTCTCAAACAATGGAATAACAGAGCCATTAGATCCGAGCACATTTCCAAATCGAGTCACTATAAAATTTGTTTTACTCTGCTTATTGATGGCAGATACATAGATCTCTGCCACTCGTTTCGTAGCTCCCATCACGTTTGTAGGATTAACCGCTTTATCCGTAGAAACCATCACAAATTTCTCTACACCGTACTTATCGGCCATATCCGCCAAATTTTTAGAACCCCAAACATTCGTTAAAATGGATTCATAAGGGTTTTGCTCCATTAAAGGAACATGCTTATAAGCTGCAGCATGAAAAACAATTTCAGGCCTGTATTGATCGAACTGCATATCCATAAAATTTCGATCCCGAACATTGCCAACCATGAATAAGATATCCTTATCACAAATGGAACTTAATTCTTGTTGTATATCGTACAAGGCAGATTCAGCCTGATCTATAACAATCAATTGTTTAAATTCAGTAAATGCAATTTGACGAACCAATTCAGAACCTATTGACCCGGCGCCTCCAGTTACCAAAATAACCTTCCCTCGAAACATCTCATGGATGATGGGATTTTCCAACCGGATTGCCTCACGTCCCAATAAATCATCTATTTTTAAGGTACGAATCTGTCTTGTCGCCACTTTACCATTCATCAACTTCGCTGAAGAAGGCATAATTTTCAATTTTACAGGAAGAGGTTCTATCTGCGCCGAAATCTTAGAAAGTCGCTCCTTATTATTATCATCCAAAGCAATGATGATACTATCTAATTTAAGCCGACTCACAAAATCTTCATTTAATTGATTCATATTAACAATTTTGTAACCATTAATCATTTTACCAATCCTGCTCGGATTATCATCAGCAAAAGCAACCACCTTATATTTTTTCCTATTATCGTTCCGAAGTAGATTCAAAGTAATCATACCCATATTTCCTGCTCCAAAAATGAGAATATATTCAATTTCTCTTCCTGAAAAAAATATTTGCTCATGAATCGTTCTGTAAAAAATCCGAGCGGCGACCAGACAAACCATCGTAAAAAATGCATGGGTAAATAGAACCGCATACGATAAACGAAAATGTTGTCCAATTTCTGAAAATGGGTCATAATACTGCCGAACGGCAAATGATAAAATTATTAAAATAACAAACGAAACAAAAACAGACTTAAATATCCGCCAGGCATCCCTAAATCCTGTTTGACGAATAATACCTTTATATGTTGAATAATAGAAAAAACATAATCCATAAATTAAAGTGACAATTATGGATTTCTTTACCATCAATTCTATCGCAAACCTACCCTTGAAACTGTTGATCACATAATTGGATAAATAATAACAAAATATAACGATAAGTAAATCGATAATCAAAATCACCCACCTCGGGCTATCCTTTCGCAGGTATTTCTTCAATCCAGTAATACTCATTATAAAATTTTGTTCGTATAAGCCATGCACTTACTATAACGCCAGAAATTATAGGTTAGCTACAATCCCTTTTCATCAAAGTTAATGCCACTATACATTTTTAAATTGTATATTCCAGAAATTAGCCTGTGAAATTTGAAATAACAAGAAATTCATAGTATGAATTATGGTCAAATTGAACTTGAAAGCCTCTAAACAAAACCCTTAAATAGGTAATACAAACAAAAAAGGACACCAATTAATGTGCCCTTCCCTTATTTATTTTTTCTTTTTCTTAAAGAGCTTTTTGAATTGCCTATTCAATTTAGATCGTAAAGATACCGAACTGGAATCTATATAGCCGTAGCCGTAACCATAGCCATAACCGTATCCGTATCCTCTAGCAAAATCCACATCGTTAATCACCACCGCCATATTCTTCAATTTTCCATCTTCATACAGTTCTTTAGGTACATTGAGCAATCGTTTATCTAAGTAATTCGCACGAGTTACATAGATCGTTAAATCTGCATTTTCAGCAATTAACAAGGTATCCGTTACTAAACTAACTGGGGCGGTATCCACAATCACGTAATCATAATGTGTTCTACCATATTCAATCACCTCATTAAAATAACCGTTCATCAACAATTCCGCAGGATTTGGAGCAATATAACCCGAATAGATAATATCAAAATCATAAGGAGCTGGCTTCTTAATGATGATATTCTCCACAGGCATCTCCGGATTGATTAAATATTGCGTAATACCAATATTCGTATGTTGTAGATGAGATAAACCTAAATAATCCAATACTTTTGGAGAACGAATATCTGCTCCTATCAACAAGACTTTCTTACCAGACATCGCCAAAATTCTTGATAAATTGGTAGATACAAAAGATTTACCTTCTCCAGAGGTCGTCGACGTCACAAACATGACAGCAGAATCCTTTTTTGCACCCAACATAAAGGATATATTGGTACGAAGGATCCGAAAGGCTTCCGCTAAGGATGAGCGATCATTATCTTTTACAATAGGATCTTCAGAACTTGGGATCTCTCCTAAAATAGGTGCATTAAATTTCTCTTCTATATCCTTCCTTGAATGAACTTTATTATCTAATAAAAATTTAATATATAAAATTCCGAATGGAATAATTAAACCTAAAATAAGAGATCCTAATAAAATTATTGGTTTTTTGGGAGATACTGGATTACTTGATCCATATGCCTCATCAATTACTTTTAATATCGCTGGTGTTGCCGAAGCTTTTATTTCTGTTTCTTCTCGTTTCTGTAATAAAAATAAATATAGAGATTCTACAATTTGCTGTTCCCTGGAAATATCCTTAAAACCTCGTTCTTGATTTGGTAATTGACTTAATTTACCTTCAAATTTATTCTTCTGACCTTGCAATGCATTTACATTAGATTGCAACACTTGTCTATAGTTGGATAAAGAAGTTTGCAAAGAAATTCCTAACTCACTAATATTTTTATTAATATTTTGCACTACAGGATTGTCCGGAGTAGCAGATTTCATTAAATCATCTCTTTCCAAGATTAAATCATTATAGGATTTTACAGCACCTTGAATTGATGGATCGTTAAGACCAACATTAGATGGTAATAAATTTCCTGAAGCTGAATTAACAGCCCCCCCCATCATTTCAGCTAAACGCAATTGTGTTTGAAAATCAATGAGTTTTCGTTCATTCTCCGATGCATTTTGCATATAAAGCTGAACTTCAGAACTCATGTCAACCATATTATTCTGATCCTTATAATCAGCGACCTTTGAATCTGCCTCAGCCAAATTTTTGGAAATTAACTCCAATCTAGAATCAATAAAAGTTGTAGTAGCTCTACTTAATTTTGACTTATCTTCAGAAACATCTTTATTATATTGATCTATTAATGAATTTAATATTAGCTCAGCTTTATCAATATTTCTTGAATTAATTGAAAAATTCACTACATAAGACTGTTTTTCCTTATTGGGTGTAATAGTTATTTCCTTTAATAAAAAATCAACGTAATTTCTAATAGGTACTATTGAAATTATTAAATCAGATTCCAAAGATTTTCCAGATTGCGGAATTATCATTAATTCACCAATCGGACTATTAAACTTTTGACCCAAAGAATAATCACGAACACCATGCTCTTGATCTTCTATAGAAAATCCAGAACCTTTTTTCTTTATTATAATATTATATCTTATGGAATCAAGTATTGGATTTTGAGCTGAAAGTATAACTAACCTTAATGGAGATTGGCTTTCTAGCAATTCAGAAGACTTAACATTCCCCTTATTCATATAAGTGATATTCAACTTATTTTGGGAAACAACTTTACTTAAAATTCTTCTTGATTTAATAACATCTATTTGATCTAACACAAAAGCCGACCCTGATGTCCCACTAGCGAAATTAGCAATCTCTGATAAACCGGCTAATTCACCCGAAGCCTTGTTTTCATCTTGCAATAAAATTTTAGCAGTAACATTATATATTTTATCAGCATATCGTAAATATATTAAAGCTCCAATTAAACATATTATAATTGAAACTACAAACCATTTCCAATAAAATGCATATTGTTCAAATAGTTGTTTAATATTTATTTCTTGATTACTATCACCAGCTGGTGATTTTTTTATATTAGGCAGATTACTCATTTATCTTATAAATAATTACTTTCTAGTTAAAACCGAAATAACTGTGATAATAACACTTGCAATTGAAACGAATATGGAAGTATTCTGAGTATATTTAGAGGATTGAATTTTGGCACCATTTGGTTCAACATATACAACGTCATTTTGAGCCAAATAATAGACCGAAGAATTTAAGGCTTCTCGTTTCGTTAAATCAATTCTAAATTCTTCCTTTTTACCGTTTTGCTCTCTTATAACCAAAACATTATTTCGGACTCCATTTATAGTTAAATCACCAGCTAAACCAATAGCTTCCAATAGAGTGATCCGATCATTATTAATTGGGTAAGTTCCAGGACTTCTCACTTCTCCTAAAACAGTGACTCGAAAATTTCGCAACTCCATACTAATTCCTGGATCTACAATATATTTAGAAACTTGTACTCTCAAATATTCCATAGCTTCAGTTCTTGTTTTTCCAGCCAATTTAAGTTTTCCAAGTTTCGGAAATTCAATATTTCCATTGACATCAATAGAATAGGTAGGAATAAAAGGATTAGAATTTTGAACGGTACCATTTACTCCCTGATATGTTGAAACTTGATTAAAAGGTTGAGTAGCACGAACATCATCAGCAGTCACAGAAATAGCCAAAATGTCTCCCGGTTGAAGTTTGGGGGCATTAAGTTCAAATGTAGCATTTAATTCTGTTGAATCTGGTTGAAAATAAACCAAATCCTTTCTAGAAGCACAAGAAGCTAAAAACCCCAATGCAACCATAAAAAAAAGAAAACCCCTCATAAATCTATTATTTGGTCAGTTAAAACAAAAATTAGTCCAATTTAATATGTTTTTCAAAAATACAGGAATTTTTCATACAATTTTCCAAATTCATATAAAAATGAAGAGAAACTAATTGTTAAACTAAAGAAGGATAGTTAATAAAATAATCAGTAGAAAAGGTATAATTATCTAACTCAGCATGTTCCAATGGAAAATCTGCAAAAACTAATACTTCTGAATTATCTTCAATTCCTTTGAATAAAGTTCCATAACCTTTTGGAACATGTAAAATAGATTGACTAGAAGAACTCAAAACAACCTGCTCAACTTTTAAAGTTTGGTCTGGTTTAACCCAATCATCAATTTTCACTAAATTTATTTCAAAACAACCTGATACAACATAAAACCATCTTTGCTCAATTCGGTGCGCTCTCCAACCTCTCAAAACATCCAAATCTGCATTTTTTATTAAGTAAAAACGCTTGACCGCTTCCATTGTAAATTCGTTAACAAACCGAACTTGTCCACGATTATCAGAAGAAACTCCTCCTTCAATAATACTATACATAATTTTAACTTTTATCGATTAAATAGGTTTTCAAGACATAATTTTTAGCCACCAAATAGATAATACTACTCAAAAACAACAAAGTGACAGAAAAAATTATTTGTGTGAGTGTTTCAAAATTGACGATCCATAAAACCAATAAGCCAATAATTAACTGTAGAAAACCATAAATAAAAGATACCAATAATTTATTTATTCCTGCCTCATTTGCCAAATATTGATAGAGGTGAGAACGATGAGCCTCAAAGATATTTTCCTTTAAATATAACCTGCGAAGTATAGTCCAAACAGCATCAATTCCATATACAGTCAAAAATAACATATAGATTAAATTGCCAGTTTTAAATATTAATGCACCCAAACTAAATAATAAAATATAGGCAATAGCTACAGATCCAACATCTCCTGCAAATGCTTTTGCAGTATTACGAAAATTAAAAATACTGAAAACAACAACCGCAATTGAGGTATATACAAGTAAATCAATATTTATATAAGGTGTAATCGAATTCGCTAATAATAATAATACCCCTACTACCAGACTATAAATAGCTGTAATTCCATTAATTCCATCCATAAAATTATATGCATTGATAACACCAACTACCACAATAAAAGTAATTATCAAATAATAAATCGGCAAGGAAAAGACATTCAATTCAAAAGCCATTAATAAGACAGAACCAAAATGCACTATTAAACGTATTTTATTAGATAAGGTTAATATATCATCTAAAAAAGATATTAAAGTCATTAATGTTAATCCTAAAAAAAACCAAGGATATTGAAAATTAGATATTAAAAAAAAAGCTAATACACCAAAGTAAAATATAATCCCCCCTCCTCGCAGAGTTATTGAACTATGAGAGGACCTTAAATTAGGTTTATCTATAATATCAAATCGATCAGCTATTTTAAAATAAACTAACTCAATAATTAATAAAACAATAAATAAGATAATATATTCCATCTATTTCGTTACTATATTAAAAGATTCAATTGTCTTCTTCAAACCTGCTTCTGAACTAATAGGTAAATGCTCAATTTTTAACGCTTCTTTAATTTTTTGATTACTTACAACATATGACTCTGTTAACTTCTTCAAACGCTCAGAATTTAAGGGAAGAGATAACTGGTCTCCTAATTTTGCTAATAAAGTAATCCATTGTTTATTCAAATGCCATATTTTTGCTTTATTTCGAGTGGAATGAGAAATAATTTCAACTAATCTATTGGTGGATAGTGCTTCATCATCCGAGAAATTATATATACCGGAATTAAGATTATTTGTTGTTAACATCTTCAAGATTAAAAAACATAAATTTTCGATATTTAAAAAGGAACGTTTATTGTCGAATGAACCTAATGGCCATGGAATTCCTTTATTAACAACTTTATATAATAAATTAAGATTGCCTTTATTTCCTGGCCCATGTATCATACAAGGACGTATTATAAACAATTTTTTATCAAATGGCAATTCATGAGCTAACAATAGTTTTTCAGCCTCTAATTTTGACTTTCCGTAAGGAGTTTTAGGTAGTTCAACAACATCCTCCTTTAATACCCCATCAACTGTGTCTGCAGCAGCTTTCACCGAACTAAAATAAAAGAAATATTTAATTTCAGAATTTAAAAATTCTTCAAATAGTTCTACAGTTAAATCTCGATTTATTTTATAGTACTCATCTTCTAAAGAGGTATTAGAAGTATCATGGGCTTTTCCAGCCAAATGAATAATAGCTTCTGCATCTCTCATCAATACCAACTCTTTTTTCCAGTTTAGATTTCTAAGTGATATACAAGAAGTAGTATAACCACTATTTTCTAAATATGGTATCAAATTAAGCCCAACAAAACCAGACACTCCAGTTATTAATACCCTTTTCATTATATATTTAAATTACAAAAATCTTTGCCAATAATCAGTTTCACTATCAAAAAATAGATTAAACAACCAACCTGAAATAGATAGTCTCTCATAAAGTTTAGGATCTGTTTCTATAAAGGGTAAATCAAAAAATTTCAAATCAATTTCAATGTTATTTCTATCCAAAACATAAACATTACTTGAATTATAAAAATCGAATTTTTTGATTTCCCTATTGGTAGTAATCAATTTTCTTTTAGAACCAATTGCTTCAAATGTTCGCATAGTCAATCCTTTTTGATGTGGATGATTAATATCTAAGATAACTTTAGATTCCTCGTACAAATTTTTGATTTCTTCAACACTTAATGATTTAAAGCTTAATTTATTAAAATCGAAATATTTAAAAGTTTTATCAAATGCTTTTTTAAAATAATAAACCCATTTACTATGCATAAAATAATAACAAAAAACATTCTTTTCGTTTCTCTCTAAAAAATCTTTTATTTGAGAACTAATAATATAACGATCAGAGTGAGCCGTCCCTAAAAAAAGCAAATCATATTTGAAATTAATAGGAGTTGAAATGGTCTTGTAAGTATCAGTAAAATATAATGGTCTAAAATTAACTCCATAATTTCGTGCATCTTCTGGATCGAAGGAAAATTTACGATCATACAGATTTAAATGGTTAGAAGTATTCGGAGTATTCTTAAAAGAATCCCAATTATAGAATATTAATATACAATTAGGATGGATTTCCTTAAACCTTTCAAGAAAAAATGCTGGAACAACTTCTCCTCGAATAACTAGTAAATAATCAAAAGATACTGATTTAGTTTGCTCTAAAATATTATAATAATACTTTTCAATTTTATTTCTATATAATTCCTTTTTAACACGAATAATAGCTTTATTAAAGTTCGTATCCTTAATTCTTTCATCGTAAAAATAAACTCTTGCACCAAAACTTTCTAACTTTGCTTTAATCTGCTCTTCCAGTTTGAATGTTTTTACACATAGAAATAATATATTCTTATTATTTAATTGGCTGTCTATCATTATTTATATAGTCCTTTTGCTTTCATTTCATCAATTGATTTTTGATACTGATCTTCCTGAATTTCTTGAGTGTTAACCCAATCGGTAAAAAATTTTAATCCTGTTTGAAAATTTACCTTAGGTACAAAACCCAAAATGGAGTTTATCTTTGTCAAATCTGCATAATTATGTCTAATATCACCCAACCTATAGTTTCCTGAAACTGTAATAGGAACTTCTATTCCATAATTTTTGATAAGACTATTTGCAACAGTTAATACATCAGTAGCCTCACCAGTTCCAACATTAAAGACTTGATTATTTGCTTCCTTTTTCTCTATTCCTAATATTGTTGCATCTACCACATCATCAATATATACGAAATCACGAGATTCCTTACCATCTTCAAATATATTTATGCCATTCCCATTTTTAATTTGAGTAGAAAATATTGATAAAATTCCTGTATAAGGATTTTTCAAAGATTGACCAGGACCAAAGACATTTTGATACCTAAAAGCAACTCCAGCAATTCCAATTGTTGGACAGACTGTCATAATCATTTGCTCTTGATTCTGCTTCGTAATTCCATAAACCGATGAAGGATGTATTTTGGAATCCTCATCTGTTCCAACTAACTTTAATTTACTTGAACCTGGATATTCAACTTCAAAATTCCCTAAATCCATAGTATGAGCTTCTCTATGTTTAGGATATACATTCCCGAGTTCCTCAGAAATGTATTTACCTTCTCCGTATATTGAACGAGAAGAGGCCACAACCACTTTTTCAACCGTATGATTAATATTAACCAATAAATCTAATAGTATAGCGGTTCCATTAATATTAACATCTACATATTTTTGAACCTCATACATAGACTGGCCTGTTCCAGTTTCAGCTGCTAGATGAACAATTATTTGTTGATCAATTATTGCTTCTTCCCACTTAGATTTATCAGTTACTGAACCTTCAATGAACTTTACTCTTTCCTTTATACTTAAAAATAAAGGAGATTGTGATTTTGCATTCTCACCATGAATCTGTGGTGACAAATTATCTAAAACTGTTACTTTATAGCCCTTACCTATAAGTTTTAATGCCAAATTTGAACCTATAAAACCTGCTCCTCCAGTTATTAAAATATTCTTCATAGTTGTGTTACTTTTTTTCAATCATTATTTTATCAATATACAGTTTCAACTCCTCTGAATAAACTTTCGGAAAAGAGAAATATAATAATCTATTTTTATTCAGTTTTACTGATTGTAAATTTAATTGCTGAAAATTATCAGAAATAAATTTCGATAGGTTTATCTTTTGTAGGATAATATTAGACTTTAATTCGTTATCGTAAATACCTATATAAATAAATTCATCTTTTAATTTTCGAAGTTTGGCATCTACACGGATTGAAGGGCTAATTACATAAGATTCTCCTTCATTTATAATATTATTTTTAAAAGGAAGTTGTATCGACCATGCTTTAGTAGTAGCTTTCATATAAACTGCTTTTTTATCTGATGCAAGATTGTCTGAACTTTGACCTGTTACGACACCTTTTTTATCGAGAACAAGATTATCATCTTGAATAGTAATTGACTTAGTATTTCTCCAATTAATATTGGCTATACTTCTACTTTTCGTTTTCGTTTCCAAAACTTTTGAATAGTTAGTTAACGACCTTGAACTTAAATCTTGTTTTCCTTGATATGGTTTAAATTGTTGAAAAAAAGCAATTTTGGCTTCATCCGAACTTCTATTCAAATAAATATTTAAATAATCATTACTTTTACGCTCCTCTAGGACCCTTTGTTTATAACCAGTTGAACTACTTTTTTTAACAGCATTATTCATTAATGAGTTTAATCTTGTCAGAATATTATCAGATATAAAGGTGTAATCATTATGATAAGCATTAAGCTTTGAATTCGAATTTTTAAAAGAATTTTCTACCTCTAAATAATACGACAATAAATCCCCCCCAGATTCACCATAATATCCAAGGAAAAATTCCTTTATTAAGGAATTTATATCAAGATTGGGATCCCACAACAATTTTGAAACAACCCATGTTTGCATTTTATTAAAGTAACCATAGTTATTTGGCAAAATATTACCTTGAAAAAAAACATAAGAAACTTTTTGTTGTTTCAAAAAATTCACATCCTCACCAAACCTTTTTAAACTTGGGTACGGAAGTAATTCATGACTAAAATTATTATTATAACCCCAATAGAATAATTCATTTGAAATTGAACTCCATTTAGAAATATTGTTTTTAACCGATACATTTTTTATCGAATTTATAGGATGAAACATATCAGAATTTATAGGAGCAATCTGGATAATAACATTTTCAGCAGGTTTAATTTTCAAAGGAGCTACTTCAGTTTCATTATATGCAAGCGTTACAATTTTTTTTGAAGGATATTTTATTTTAACTTCCTTAGCAATATCATTAATAAATTTAATAAGCAATCCAGATGTAGAACCTTCATTTTTAATAATTCTATTGCATTCTTCACAATTGCAAAATCCACCACGATCATTTTGAGAAATTGCTATATAATCGAATCCTTTATTTTTTTCAATCCAAGAAAATAGGTTTTTAATAAACTCTTTTTTCATTTCTGAATTCGTCAAACATAATTGTGTTTCTTGACCCTTAGGTTGCTTTGAACGATTTGAACAAGGTAAATTTTTATTTTGAGGGTCAGAAAACCATTCTGGATGAGTTTTAAAGTACTTTTTAACTGGTACTATTTGATCGAATGTATGTGTCCAACCTAATACCTTTATAGGGTCTCCCCATTCACCATTAAGCGGTTGAAAGTGCCCATTTAATCTCATTATTGTAGCAAATTCAGCACTATTATTAGCTTCAAAATCATAATAAGCACGATATTTAAATGCAGGTGTAAATTGATAATCAAAATTTTTTAAGGAAAATTTACTTTTTTTGGGATAACTTATATCTGATTGGGTCCAAAACTTTATATTGGAATATCTCTCAAGAAATTCATAAACTGCGTACAACTTCCCACGATCTCCTTGACCACTAATAATTATTGAATTTCCAATAGTCTTCAATAATATTCCATCGAGACCAAGTTTATTAATATTACTACTTACATTCTTTTTAGCAAAATCTGTATTACCAATATATATTTTAATTCCCTCTCCTAAATAAACATCTTCTTTCTTTATTTGAAAAACATTTAAATATGACTTCTCAAGATGTTTTTTGAGTTGAGTCGCAGAATTATTTTCAAATTCTTTTGGCTCTTTAGGTAGAACTAATGTTATATATGAATGGTTTAATTGTGATTTGGCTTCATGAACTTCTACGATCAGTATGTATAATAATATTAATATTTTAGCTTTTATATTTAACATAGTTAATTAAATTTTTTCCCATCGTTCAGTATCAAAATTAAATTTTTTGATAGGTTTTGCTGGCGAACCAACAGCTATTACAAAGGGTGGAATCTCTTTTGTTACTACGGAATTAGCTCCAATAATACTTCCCTTACCAATTTTTGAACCAGGTAAAATCGAAACAAATTCACCAATCCATACATTATCATCAATAAAAACAGGCTTTGTTGAAAATTCCCTAGAATTCGGAGGCATCAAAGGATTTGAATCATCTTCATTTCCCAAATAACTACCATGTGTACAGTCAGAAATATAAACTTTACTCGCAATCAACACATTATTACCAATTTGTACTTTTTCCATTGCTGTGATATGGACATTATCATTCATTTCAAAATTCTCGCCAAAAATTAAAATTGGCACTTTATTTTTAAGATATACTTCAATCCTACAATATTTTCCAGTTGTAAAACCTTTTTTGATTTGAATATATTTTTTGCCTCTAATATCAATTGGAAATCTAATTAATCTTGAATTATTAAATAAGAAAAAGCCTCTAAATTTGCAATAAATGAGGTATACTAAATTTAAAAATGAATATTTGAATATCATATATTTTTTACCTTCACTATTAAAATTCTTCTAAAATATTTTAGCACTGAGTAGATAACAGAAGAAATATATTCCAAAATATTGATCCAACCATTTTTGAAAGCAAATTTCAAATTTTTCAATTCACCTCTTTCCATCTCCCTTAAATTAGCACTTAAACCACTTACCCCAAATCCTGATTTTCCATCACCATAAATAATCAATTTCTCATTTAAAAAATAACAATTAAATAGATTTGAAACCCTGAAAAAATAATTTCCCTCTTCAGCATATTTTTGATTCTCGTCAAAATATCCAATAGAATCAAAAACTTTTCTTTTCATTATAACTGTGGAAGGTTGAAAGTAGTTTTTGAAAATTAACATTTTCAATTTTACATTAATTAAATTATTAGAAATTCCTTTAAATATAAAACCTTCAAATCCTCCTCCTAAAAAGTCAATTTCACTATTCTTATTTAAACATTTCATTTGGACCTCTATCTTATTCAAAATCCAAGCATCATCTGAATCTAAAAAAGCTATTAATTCTCCACTTGAAAGAGATAGTCCTGTATTTCTGGCTTTAGAAACTCCACCATTTAATTGATTTATAAGCTTGACTATAAAACTATTGTCAACTTCTAACTTTTTTAAATATTCTTCAACAATTTCTTGACTATTATCTCTTGAACCATCATTTATAACAATGACTTCATAATTTGTTCTATATGATTGGTTTCTAATTGATTCTATTGCACGAATAATTGTTTCTTGTGCATTATACATAGGTATTATTACAGATATTCTCATAAACTTTAATTCCACATAATATATTCGAAAACAACAAAAATTAATATTAAGAAAAGTGTAGTAACTGTTTTTAGTTTATATTTAAAATCAACTGAAAATAATGGACTTATTAATATCGGAATTAAAATCCAACTGAATAATCCCCACCTATCTGAAAAAGGAATTTCAAACATGAAGAAAAATACAATACTTGTCGTAATAAATAATCGTAAAATAAATTCGTAATCATCATTTACGAAAAAGCGTCGGATAGAATTAAAAATAATTAAGAATAAACTATTGAATATTACAAAATTTAGTTTAAAACCAGTTTCATATACATTATAACTTGTGTTTAAATATCCTTCGGTTCTTTTTTCATCAAATATTGATAAATCCACAAATGATGCTAAATTCTTTATTCCAATAGCAAAAAAAGACAACAAAATAGAAAAGCAATATAAACCATAAAGAACATTTATATTAACATTTTTTAACCATTTTTGCATAAATACTAACAACAATAATATTGCTGAAGTTGTATGAAAACCAACTGAAATAACAAAAAATACATATGCTAATTTTGATTTTTTCAGAAAAAATGATAGTCCTAATAGGAAAAATGAAATCGCAACCCCCTGTCGCATTATATTTATTCCCATGTTTTTGAATGTAAAAATACAAATAGCAGCGAAGACAACTAATGGAAAGCTTGTTTCAAAATTTATAGAGAATCTCTTTAATGCGTAAATATATATAGAAACAAACAAAACACTGTAAACTATAAACAATACTTGATAATTATATGTTAATTTCCCTAAAGTTTGAAATAAAAAGGCATTCATAAATTCAATACCAAAATCTTGCAATGCTGTATTTTGAAAAATAAATGCATAAGTAGATGAGTCAGCACCTATTTCCTTAGTTCTATTTCCAAAAAGATATATAATAAATACTAAAAAAGGTACAATATACCAAAGTCCTAGCCTGCTATTTTTCCCTTTTATATCTAATTTAAGAGATACAAAAATTGAAAATAGAGCAAGGAATGTAAATACTATATAATATTGAAAATTAAAATTATCCATATTATGTAAGCCTTTTATAATAAAAGTTTAATATTCTTTTTGGCAGTAAAGATTTTATAAAATATAGTACTTTCCCCTTATTAATTTGAGTTCTATATTCTTTATCTGAAATTAACATATTTTCCTTCTTAATTTGAAGATCTTCCTTTCGTGAATTAAAAGAATTAGAAGAACTAAATCCAATAGCTTCTATTTTAGCAATATTAATATTCAAATATTTAAACTGCACATTCTCTGTCAAAAAAAGCTTTGTAAAGAAATTTCTATCCGCACATATTTTAAATTTCAAATCAAACTTAATTTTTTTCATCCACTTTGTCCTTACAAAAACTGCTTGATGATTAAAATTCATTATATCACTTCTATTAGGCATTTCACCTTTAAAAATTTTGTTAAAACCATTAAACTGTGCTATTGCATCTCCAAATATTACATCCATTGAGTTGTTTTCCTCGTTATTAAAAATCGTAGATAAGATCTGATTGTTAACAAATACATCTCCAGCATTCATAAAATGAACATAGTCTCCGGTAACTAAATCAATGCCCTTATTCATTGCATCATATATTCCTTTATCTGGTTCAGAAATTATTTTTGAGATATTACTTTTATATTTATCAAAGATTTGTAATGTTGAATCCGTACTCTGTCCATCCACAACAATCCATTCAACATTATTATAATCCTGGTTAATAATTGAAAGTATTGTATCTTCTACAATATTTTCACAATTATATGTTACTGTAACAATCGAAACTTTAATTTTCATATAAAATATCTTTATAAACTTGCATTATCTTTGAAGAATATGATTGAATGGAAAAATTTTCTTTCGCATTTTTCATCGCATTAGCCCTAATTTTATTAAACAAATCTTGGTTAGATAGACAATTTTCTGTCTTTGAAACTAACTCTTCAAAATTATTATATAAAAATCCATTATAACCATCTTTTATAATTTCTGATGTTCCACCATTATTAAAACCTAAGACTATAGCACCATATGACATAGCCTCAACCGTAACTCTACCAAGACCTTCATTCAAAGAACACATCAATACTAAATCACTAACTAAAAAAAAGGGTTTAACATCATTTTGGTATCCCAAAAAATTAATTGAATCTCCTAACTCCTTTTCCTTAACATAGTTTTCTAAAAATAATTTATAGTCTTCATCTCCAGAACCAACAATATTTAATTTAATATTAAAGTTTATACCCAGTTTTTCAATTAGTTTTATGGCTTCCAATTGGTTTTTTCCAGGATTAATATGTCCGATAATTGAAGCAGTTATCAAATCGCCATCCTTTATTTCACGATAAATCTGTTCATTCTCATCAATTATTCCATTATATATTACTTTACTAGATTTATATCTAAAACTTTGAATTGCTTTACTTATAGAAATAACTTCAGCTGATTTTCTTATCCAATAATTAGAATATTGATTACCTAATAAATAATACAATTTATAATCCAAAGAAAGAAACTCTCTAATATGGAATACATGAGGGATCTTCAATAAATAGGAAAGATAACATCCAAAAAACGAAATTGAAGAGTTTGTGTGGATTAAATCAAAATTTTGACTATTTAATAGTCTATAATTTCTAAAACATAAATAGAAATTATACAGCAAATATATTAAACCTTTAATATAGTTAACCTTATGCCCAACTTCGTTCCTAAATGGAATAATACTAAATGGAATATTTTTTGATTTTAAAAAAGCGGAAATTTCTCCTTCTTTTTGTATAATAATGTGACAAAAAGTGGTTTCATCTTTCCTTAATTGATCAACCAGAGAAACCAATGATTTATTAGCTCCATATAAACTATCATAATGACTAATGAATAAAACCTTCATAAATTCTAAAATATCCTATTATAAAACTTATTAATATTGACTATTTACCAAGGATATCAAACCACATTTTATTTACTTCTTCAATTAATACACTTTTTCTTGTTTTGATTTTCTCAACTTCCTGAGAATAATTTTCAGTTAAATTCTGAACCAAAATTCTATTTTCTTCCCATGAATTTGAAGAATTTAAAATTCGATTTTCTTGATTAAAATCATTAAATAGCATTTCATATTTATGATTCCAGCTTGTTGCCAAACATGGAACTCCTTGACTTAATGAGCTTGCTACTCCATGAAATCTTGAAGAAACTACCAAATTGGAATTACCAATTACACCTTTAACTTCCTTAGCTGATAATTTATCTACAATCTCCAATTGTTGCCCAAAAACACGCACAATGTCTTCGCATATTTTTCTGTCACCTGTACCTTCATGATTTAATAAAAAAACTTTCTTATTTAAAGATTTATAGTACTCTATAATATTTACTATTAAGTTAAGATAGTTTGATTCACCTGCATTCGTATGTGTAAGCATTTTTTTATTAGGAATTATACAAACTTGATCTTTTAAATGCTTATATTTTTCAGGAACTATTCCTTTAACTTTAAAAGTAAAATCACAGGATTTGATAACAATAGCTTTTTCTTTGCTAATATTTTCTTTCAGGAATTTATAGGAAATTGCTTCACGAGCGAATATTAAATCAAAACTATTATTTATTATATCAACTGACAATTTACCATTTTCAGTCTCAAACGGCCCAAAAGCTTGAGGCATTAATACTATTTTTGTCCCATAACTCTTCAGTTTTTTATAATAATCTTCTCTTTGTTTTAAATCAGCTTTAGAGTGTTTCCATTGATCAGAATATTGGAATCCACTTGCATCTAACATCAAATCAACACCTTTTGAGGCATGAAAATGCGTAAAATAATTATAATTAATTTTTAATCTTCTTAATATAGCACGCGCTAACCTACCATTTTTTAAAGAAAAACGCTCTTTAATCGTTAAATTATAGTTAGGCAAAAGACTTATGTCCAAATCTCCATTCGGATTTAACAAAACTGTTGAACCTGGAAGTCTAGATTCAAGCTCTTCTAAAATAGCGATGAGCATTAATTCCGCTCCCTTATTTTGTGTATTTACACCGTCAACTTGTATAATCATAGTATTTTAATTATATTTTCTTATTTGATCTAGTCCCCGTTTTTCAGAAAATGCTACCATTCCATCAGGATCAGGGTATCCCACAGCCATACACATAATTGGCCGTTGATGTTTTTCTAGTTTCAAGGCTTTTTCCATTTGTTGCTCAAATAATTCCACATCTGGCCAATTTATTGCACATGAGCTTAATCCCAAAGTTTCTAGTGCTAGCATAAAAGTCATGCTTGCTAAGGAGCCATCGACATAGATAACATGTTTATCACGTTCATCAAAATAGGCATCCAAATTTCCAACAACGACTACAAACATGGGAATATTATGAGCATAACCTTTAACCCCACCTGGAATATTCGATACTTGCTTTAATAAATTTGGTTCATCAACAATTCTAAAGATAAATGGTTGACGATTACAAGCCGATGGTGACTGATTTGCAGCTAAAACTGCTTGATCAACAAGCTCCCTAGGAACTGATTTATTCTGAAACCACCTAACCGATCTTCGAAACTTTGTTAACTGATAAAATCCTCCGAATGAAATCTCAGGCTTATTTTCCAACAATCGTTTATATGGAATGGAAGGACTTTGACTAGGTTCTTTGCCTTGGATAATGCTTTTGAAACGATCCCTTTGTGTATTAATAATTGGATGGTTACCAGTTAATTTAAAATATTCTGAAAGAACATCAAAACTCCATTTTATTTGGGAGCCTATAGTACAAGAATTTTGGGCATAAAGCGTTTCAAAATTATCAACTGTTTCTGTAATAAAATCTACTGCAAAAACCTCCCTTCTAGGAATCATTAATAAACCCTTTTCCAATCTATGCGTATTACGTATTAAAGTAAATTCATTCTCTTTATTTCCCAAAGACTCTCTTAAATGTTTTACTCTTCCAATAAGAACAGCTTGATGCTCTCTCCTAAATTTATTGGAAAATAAAAAGTAATAAAGGGAGCTAAGAAATCGACTCCTATAACATATTTTAATTAAGTAAGGATCAATCATTCGAAAAATTTTCGAAAATATCCTATTGATTAATGATCTCATTATTTAATGTATTTTATTATTTTCATAATTTTTTGTTTCTCAAATGCAAATATTAAAACCGCATAAATTCCAAAAAATAGAACAGCTGAAAGTAAAATCATCAAGATGTTGGTAATTATCGATTTTATAAATATGGTTATAGCGCCGCTAATCATGATAGATAGTATGGAATATTTTACAGCATTTAATAATGCGTTAATTTTTAAACTAATCTCTTTTTTCAATACTATAACTCCTATAATAACTAAGCCAATTTTGTTAAATAAAACTGCAATTGTTGCACCAACAACACCATAATTAACAATACCATAGTAAAGTGAAGGAAGTAATACAAATAAAGTTAACCCTAATATGATTTTCATCTCAAGGTTAGGCTTTCCTAATCCTCTGATTAATGATGTAAATGAATTGACTAATAAATGAACCATCATTGCCAAGGCTAATATTTGTAAAGGAATTACGGCTTCCTTCCATTGTTCTCCAAAAAATTGGATAATAATTTCATTTGAAAAAATAATTAAAAAAGCCATAATTGGATAAATTACTATGGCATTAATATTAACAATAGTTAAAAAATAGTTCCTTAACTTCTCCTTGTCATCTTGATTCTGTCCAAATACAGGATACATAACCTTATTTAAAACATTACTAATCATTTGACGTAATTGTTCTGTTAATGAAAATGCTAATGTATAGGAACCTAATACCGATTTACCTAAAAACTTACCAATTAATAGATTATCTATGTTATAAGTTATTGTACTAAATATCAGAGTTGTGGTAGAATATGCTCCAAATCCAAAAATCTCTTTAAAATGCTGTTTATTGAATTCAAATTTAATTTTCCAAGATGATCCATTTAAAAACAATGGAAGTGAAATTAATGGGAATAAAATTGAATTCAAAATTAATGCCCAAACCCCTGCTCCAAAAAATGCAGCAACGATGGATAGAACTCCCGCTAAAAAAGAAGACAAATTCAAAATATTACCTATTCTTTTAAAATTCATTTCTCTTGTCAATGCTACAGTTTCTATCATAACAAAGGGTTTGATAAGTATCCCGATACTAAGAGCAGGAATCAAATATGTTAATTGAGGTTCATCATAAAATTTACTAATCAAAGGACCAATTACCAGACTCATGATTATATAAAGTAGGAGACCCCAAAGCACACCTGTAGTAAATGCTGTTGGATATAAGTCCTCAGCATCTTTGTTTTCCTTTTTTTGAATTAAGGCTGAACTCATCCCCAATTCTGATGCAGCATCAGCCACTGCCAAAAATATTGAACACATTGCAATCAAACCGAATTGATCTGGAGCAAGTAATTTAGCAAGTATTAATCGTATTGAAAATTTGAAAATAGTATCAACTGCATATTGAATACTAGTCCATTTTAATCCCGATATAATTTTTTTACCCTCAGCCACTAATTATCTTTTCAAAGTTTCTTTATGGTGTAATTATTAATCCTCCAAAATTTTCAAATCGGATTCTACCATTTCTTTTACTAAAGCTGCTAAATCATATTTCGGAACCCATCCTAATTTAGTTTTAGATTTAGTAGGATCACCAATTAATAAATCAACTTCTGTAGGACGATAATATTGAGGGTCTACTCGTACGACCACAGTTCCAATTTCCAACTGATATTTTGGATTATTACATGCTTTAACTCTAGCTATTTCATTTTCTTCCTCTCCTTCAAAAGTTAACTCAATTCCTACTTCTGAAAATGACATGTTCACAAAATCACGTACGCAGGTTGTAACACCTGTTGCAATTACATAATCTTCTGCAACATCTTGTTGTAAAATTCGCCACATAGCTTCTACATAATCTTTTGCATGACCCCAATCTCGCAATGCATTTAGATTGCCTAAGAACAAGCAGTCTTGTTTTTTTAATGCTATAGCTGCTGTCGCCATTGTAATTTTACGAGTTACGAAAGTTTCCCCACGACGAGGAGATTCATGATTAAATAAAACTCCATTACAAGCATACATATTATAAGCTTCACGATAATTTTTTGTAATCCAAAAACCATATATCTTAGCTACACCATAAGGAGACCTTGGATAAAATGGGGAATTTTCATCATAAAAACCTTTTTCATTTTTATTTTCTGCTAATCCTCCATACAATTCTGAAGTAGACGCTTGGTAAATCCGTGTTTTCTTTTCCAAACCGAGAATTCTAACCGCTTCCAAAATTCGTAATGTACCAATTCCATCAACATTTGCTACATATTCTGGAGAATCAAATGATACTTTAACGTGAGACATAGCACCTAGATTGTAAATTTCATCAGGTTGAACTTCTTGAATGATACGAATAATGTTTGTCGAATCTGTTAAATCTCCATAATGCAATTTAAAATTAACATTAGCCTCATGTTGATCCTGATATAAATGATCGATTCGTTGCGTATTAAAAGAAGATGCTCTTCTTTTAATACCATGCACCATATATCCTTTTTCCAATAATAATTCGGCTAGGTATGAACCATCTTGGCCAGTAATTCCGGTTATTAATGCTGTTTTCATTTTTTCTAATTTATGGATGCAGTAGATTATTCAATCTCTATCCAAATTCTTTATTGTGATTATAGTTTTACTTCTTTGAAATTATCTTGATTTTCCAAAAACCAATGATATGTTTTTTGAATTCCTTCTTCCAATTCCGTTTTATGCTTCCATCCTAATTGATGCATTTTTGAAATATCCATCAATTTACGTGGAGTACCATCTGGTTTTGAACTATCCCAAATGATATTCCCTGAATGTCCAACAACTTGTTGAATTAATTCTGCTAACTCTTTAATGGTCAAATCTACTCCTGTACCTACATTGTATAAATGCTCTGGCAAAGTATTTTCAAGTGCAAAAATTACAGAAGAGGCCATATCATCTACAAAAAGAAACTCACGCATCGGAGTTCCTGATCCCCATAAAGTAACTGGTTCATTCCCATTAATTTTTGCTTCATGAAACTTCCGAATCATTGCTGGCAATACATGGGAAGTTTTCAGGTCAAAATTATCGTGAGTTCCATATAAATTAGTTGGCATTAAACTCACGTAATCTTTATTAAACTGTTTACGAATTGCTTCGCATGTTTTCACCCCTGTTATTTTAGCAATAGCATACCATTCATTGGTGGGTTCTAAACTATTGGTCAGTAGATACTCCTCTTTTAATGGTTGTGGAGCAAATTTGGGATAAATACAAGATGACCCCAAAAATATAAACTTATCGACACCACTTGTTAATGCTCCATCGATCAAATTATTTTGAATCTGCATATTTTCCATCAAAAATTGGTAAGGAAAATCGTTGTTTGCCAAGATCCCCCCTACTCTAGCTGCCGCGTCAATTACTACATCGGGTTTTTCATCTTCATAAAATGTTTTTACGTTATCTTGATCCCTCAAATCTAATTCTGCACTTGTTTTACCAATCAAATTAGAATAACCTTTCTCCGTTAAAACTCTCCAAATTGCAGACCCAACCATTCCTCGATGACCTGCAATAAATATTTTTGCATCTTTCTTCATATCAAATTAATCTAACAACTTGGATTGATGTTTCTCTAACATATTATATATTTTCTTAACATCCTGCGATTTCTCTTTCTGTACAATTAGGAAAGCATCTTTTGTATATACAAAAATTGCCCGCTTAAGACCAACAAATCCTGTATATATTTCGGTCCCAATGACAATATTGCCATTTTCATCCGAAGGATATCCAGTGGAGATCAAATAATCATATAATGCTTCAAATGACCCTAAGTCTGACCATGAAAATTTAGTAGGAATGACTCGGATTTTTTTTGATCTTTCCATTACAGCATAATCAACAGAAATAGACGGTATTTGCAAAGAAAGTTGCTCGTCTAAAAAGCCATTCTGTGCCTTGCTCCATGCATCAAAAGCTTTCTCATAAACTAATGGTTCATATTGTTTTAATTCCTCTAAAAAGATCGATGCTTGAAAGCAAAACATTCCTGAATTCCATAAAAAATTACCCTTTTCAATAAAATCTTCCGCAGTATCTTGATTCGGTTTTTCTCGAAAAGATTTTACCAAATCCCCTTCATATTCAATATATCCATAACCTGTTTCAGGTCTAGTTGGTTGAATACCAAAGGTAACTATCGATCCTTCCTTCGCTTTTAATATTCCTTCCTGAATTGACACTATATAATCATCATTTCCCTCAATCATATGATCTGAGGGAGTAACGATTAAAATATCTTCTGGATCAACAGAGAATGCTGCAAATGCTATGGCTGCCGCCGTATTTCTTGGAGTAGCTTCCACAATATTAACATAAGGTAATCCACAAGTAATCATCGCCTTATGGCTCAAATGGGTGTTATCTTTATTTCCAACTACCACCACCTGATCTACGATTTGTTGATTCCTTTTCACCGTCATTTCAAATAACGAACTCCCTTCAAATAAATTTAAATATTGCTTTGGAGCTTGTTTTCTAGATAATGGCCATAACCTACTTCCAATTCCTCCTGTTAATAAAACATGGACTACTTTCATTATTTAATAACTTGTTTAATCAAATATTCTCCATAACCACTCTTTATAAGTGGTTTTGCAATTTCATGTAATTGTTCTTTATTGATATATCCCATTCTATACGCCACCTCTTCTATCGCTCCAATTTTCATTCCTTGTCTCTCTTCAATCACTTGTACAAATTGACCTGCCTGCATTAAGGATTGAATAGTTCCGGTATCTAACCAAGCCGTTCCTCGATCGAATACACCTATTCTTTCTTTCTGTCTCCCTTCCGTGTACATGCCAATACCATACACAATAATTTTTACCTCTTCGCATCCTTCGTGTTCATGGATAGGAATAGATGCGCCAGGTTCCATTTCCACCCAGCTTATTTCATGAAACATACTCTCCTCGTAGAAATCATCTGGATGAATAGAGCGGCTTTCCACTCCTTCGAGGACTCCAAATAAAGGATGGCTTTCAAGCCCCTC
>DAIQBS010000021.1:0-56979 GCA_036781025.1 Sphingobacterium sp.
ACACAACCAAAACATCTTTGATGGCTGGAATTCGCTACGCTCTTCCTAGGCCATTTCTCCCGCTCAGAGGCCACGATGTTATGGCTGTTTCTCCGCCGCTGGAAATGGGCCGACAGTGCACCTGCTCCGCAGGTGGAATCAGGCTTCGCCTGAGCCAGATCCGCACGTCATTGAGATGAGGCACGAAGAAGCAATCTCTGAATTTTGGTTTTGAACCACTGAGGAAATGATTTACCTGAAAAGAACTGAATATAGCTTTTTATCACGTTGAATAATCTTTCCATTCATTAAATTCAGTTAATTCAGGTACTCTTGGTTCAAAACTCAGGCGAATAATCTAGCCTGTCTTTCCATTCATTAAATTCAGTATAATCAGGTTCTCAGAGGTTCAAAACTAAGCAAAGTTCAACCTCTAAATACCAAATACTAACTACCAAATACTACATCTTTCATGAATCTCCTTCGGATCTCCTTCGGAGGTTAGGCGGTTCTGCTTTTCATTTTTCCGATTAAGAACTTTAGCAGGTCCGAAACATTTCCAAGGATAAGTGTATCCTTTCCTGAATTGAAATAGGTGAAACATTGTCTTGGGATTTATATTACTTTTAACTTTTATTAAACGTTTGTTGTTGTTTGTTGAAAATATTGGGCAAAATACGTTTATAATTGAATTTGATATGTTTTATTTTCTTTGGTATTAATAGCTAAATTCGTATGTTTTAAGTAAAGCTAAACGAGTTGATTGATAATAGAATAGCTTGACTTCAGATAATAATTAACGTATTTATTCCAAGGTTAAGTTTCAAAAGATTTGCCGTAACAAAATGAGGAATAAATCGTTATAACACAAAGGGTATTAAGCTCTTTGCCCATTGAATAAATTTGTTTAATCTCAATTGAATTATGTTAAAAGGATTTTTTAACGTTCCAACTCCAACGAATGAGCCTGTATATAGTTACGCTCCTGGAACAAAAGAAAGAAGTTTATTAAAGGAAGCGATAGCAGAGGCACGTGCTACTGCGATTGAAATTCCGATGTATATTGGATCTGAAGAAGTCCATACCAATAAAAAGGTTAAAATTACTCCTCCACATGATCACAAGCATGTGTTGGGGCATTATAGTCAAGGAACGAAAGCACATGTACAAGCAGCAATTGATGCGGCATTAGCTGCCAAAGACAATTGGGAAAATTTGGCTTGGGAACATCGTGCTGCAATATTTCTTAAAGCGGCTGAATTGATTTCTAGCAAATACCGCTATAAATTGAATGCAGCAACCATGTTAGGTCAATCCAAGAATCCTTACCAGGCAGAAATCGATTCGGCTTGCGAAATTGCGGATTTCTTGCGTTTTAATGTGAAATATATGTCGGAGATATACCAACAACAACCTCCGATTTCTCCTAAAAATGTGTGGAATAGGGTAGAGCAAAGACCTTTGGAAGGGTTTGTGTTTGCTTTAACTCCTTTTAATTTTACTGCAATAGCTGGGAATCTTCCTACTAGCGCAGCGATGATGGGAAATGTGGTCGTATGGAAACCTTCGAACGCTCAAATTTATTCTGCGAATGTATTAATGCAAATTTTCAAAGAAGCAGGTGTTCCTGATGGTGTAATTAATTTAGTGTATGTTTCTGGCCCTGATGCAGGTGATGTTATCTTTAAACACCCGGATTTTGCAGGTATACATTTTACAGGATCTACAGGTGTATTCCAAGATATATGGAAAACAATTGGAGAAAATATTCACCGTTATAAGACTTATCCTCGTATTGTTGGTGAAACGGGAGGTAAAGATTTCATTTTAGCGCATCCATCTGCTGATTTACAGGTATTGAATACAGCTTTAGTACGTGGTGCTTTTGAATACCAAGGGCAAAAATGTTCGGCGGCTTCTCGTGCTTACGTGCCTAAATCTTTATGGAAGGATTTGAAAAAATCAATGGAAAAGGATATTAAAACCTTCAAAATTGGTGGTACAGAAGACTTCAGTAATTTTATCAATGCTGTGATTGATGAAAAAGCTTTTGATAAGATTACTAAATATATAGATCGTGCAAAAGAATCCAAGGATGCCGAAGTGGTAATAGGAGGGGAATACGATAAATCAAAAGGTTATTTTATTCATCCAACCGTTATCCTTGCTAAAAAAGCTGATTACGAAACCTTGAGTGAAGAGTTGTTTGGTCCCGTGTTAACCATTTATGTTTATGATGATAAAAAATGGGCGGAGACCTTGAAGTTAGTCGATAGCACTTCCATCTATGCATTAACAGGATCTATCATTTCTCAAGATCGTTATGCGGTTGAAGAGGCAACACATGCTTTGAGAAATGCTGCTGGTAATTTTTATATCAACGATAAATGTACGGGTGCTGTCGTAGGACAACAACCTTTCGGAGGAGCAAGAGGATCAGGGACGAACGATAAAGCGGGTTCTATGATTAATCTTTTGCGTTGGGTATCTCCAAGAACTATTAAGGAGACTTTTAACCCTGATACGGATTACCGATATCCATTCTTATTGGAAGACTAAGCTTATAATTGGGTAAATTAAAATAGGTTGAGCTGCCTGAATTCTTAGATGAATAAGCATGATGATTATTCACTAAGAATTTTAGGCAGTTTTTCTTTAATACAGGTTTTTGAATATTTAAATCTGAATGTGAATCAATTTATACGATTAATTATTATGGAAAGTAGATTTATAATCTTTATCCCTTAAATTTAATGGTGCAATACCGAATTCTTTTTTGAAAACAGCATAAAAATACGCACGATTATTAAAACCTGATTTAAACATAATCTCTTGTACTGTCAAGCTGCTGGATTTTAGTAGATTGACCGCATGACGTAATTTTACTTTACGGATAAAATCGCTAGGGGATAAGTCTAAGATGTTCTTTATTTTTCTATAAAGTTGAATTCGGCTAATGTATAATTCGTTACAAATAAATGTTGCGTTAAGTTCTTCATTTTCCAAATTGGCTTCAATTATTTGTGTTACTTTTTTAATAAATTCTTCATTTTCTGTCGTAATAAATGCCGGTGGTTCTTCATTACCTTGTGAATTGGAAGAATTATAATATTCTTTTAAATATTCTCTAGTACTCAATAATTGATTGATGACAACTTCTAAATGATGGGGACTAAATGGTTTTGAAATAAAATATTCTACCCCTTTTTCAATACCAGAAATTTGATCTTCCAAACTTCCCTTGACAGATAAGAAAATAACTGGAATATGGTTGGTGAATTTATTAGCTTTAAGCTCTTCCAATAATTCTAAACCATTCATTTTAGGCATTTCAATATCACTAATAATCAAACTAGGTAATCTTCCTTTGATTACTTCCAATGCTTCTTGTCCATTAGAAGCTTCTAATACAATAAAATCATTTGCCAGAACATCTTTTATCAAGTCTCGAATCTGAATTTCATCTTCAACCACAAGAATCGTCAATTTATTTTTAGGATTGATTTTGAATGTATCGATTTCCGATCGCATGACATCTTGAATATCTAATTGGAATTTGTTTTCTACTAGATTTAGTAGAGGAAGTCGGATTTGGAATATGACAAAAGAATTTACCTCGCTAAATACATTAATTTCTCCATTCAATAAATTTACTAGACTCTTCGTTAAAGCTAGGCCAATTCCTGTACGGTTGATGACACCTTTTTTTACTTGATTTTCAAAATCTTCTAAAATATGGAAATTATCAAAAATGGAATCTAAGCTACTTTGTTTAATTCCATTTCCAGTATTACGAATTTTAATAATTAAATGTCCATTTTCATCTTTACTATAATTTAAATCTATGGAACCATGAATATTGGTATACTTAAATGCATTGGAAATTAAATTAAAGATTATTTTTTCAAAATGATTCCTGTCTGTTACCCATTCTTTTAAGCTTGAATCAACAGTACAATTAAATGAAATGGACATCTCTTCTGCAAATTCTTTAAAATTGTCTACTATATACAGTGTCAATTCCTCTAAATCTACTTTCACCAAATTTAATTCCTTAGGAACAGTATCTATTTTGCGAAATTCCATCAATTCATTGATTAGCTTTTGCATTCTCTCCGAATTGGATTTTATGACTTTAAGGTATTTAATACTGTTGTTGTCTAATTTATTGAATTTGAGCAATCGCTCAACTGGACCGTAGATTAGTGTGAGCGGCGTAATAAACTCATGAGCAATGTTGGTGAAAAATTGTAATCTAGCATCATGTATTTGTTGCTGTTTCTTTTTCTCTAGTCGCTCAATAAGTAGGGATTTTCCTAATTTCAAGCGCTTATTAATGATCCGGTAGATGATTATTGAACAAGCTGCAAATAGAAGAACATAGATTAAGAAGGCCCACCAGCTTCCCCACCAGGGAACATCAATAACAATTTTTTGAGTGAATTCATTATCGACCCATACTTTATCACCATTGGTGCTTCGTATGCGTAAGGTATAGTTTCCTGGAGGAACATTGGTGAATACTGCTATATTATCGGTTCCCAAGTTTACCCAACTTTTATTGAAACCTTCAAGAATATACATGTATTCACAATTGGAATTATTTATATAATCAAGGGCAGCAAAACTGATGTTAAAAAAGTTTTCATTGTATCCTAACTTTAGCACTTCTTCACCACGAATAATTCTTTTTTTATTTCCAATGGGAGTAGCTATATTGTTAATATTGAGCGATGAAATTACTATTTGTGGAACAAACTTTCTGTCAATCACTTGACTTGGTTTAAAGTAATTTATCCCATTAATCCCTCCAAAATAAATCATCCCATTAGAAGCTTTAAGATAGGCCAAATCTGAAAATTCATTGCTTTGAAGCCCATAACCATTGCTATAGTTGACTATTTTACTGCTTTTGGGATCTAATTTTGTTATTCCTTTATTCGTACTTAACCAAACAAAACCATCATCGTCTTCTACAACACCATGGATGGTGTGATTTAACAAGCCATCAACTAAGGTATAATGCTTGACCTCCATTTGATCAAAGGATTCATAATTCAATTTATTTAATCCATAACTGGTACCAATCCAGATTGATTTTCCCTTGGATTTATATAAGGATAAAACATCGTCATCACTTAATGAAACTTTGCTGTTTTTATTGATAGCCGTAAATTCCTCGCTTTCAATATGCATTAAATTAACACCACCTCCTCGGGTTGCTATCCATAGGTGCGTATTATTTAGTGGAAGAATAGAAAAACAGTTGTCGTTATTTATCCCTTTTGGGTTTTGAGCTGAATAATGATATCGCCGGATTTTAGTAACCTGATAACTTGTAGCTGTACGAACAACATCAAATCTTATTAAACCTTTGCCATTTGTCCCCGTCCACAATACACCTCGTTCTGAATCCCAATACATACAATATATCCCGTCAATTTCCTGTTTACTTACATGTTCTTGGATGTTAATCTTATGTATGTTATTGTCCCTATATACATAAATTTCTCCCTCTTCGCTGCCTAAAAATATATCCTCTTGTTCCCCGCGTTCAATGGACATGATAGATTGTTTGGAGAGTTGATTAATATGTGTAATACGCATATTATCTGTATTTATATTCGAAATTACACTCACTCCATCTCCTCGACTACCAACCCATATTTCACCATTCGTATGTTCATAAATGGATCTAATTTGACTTTTCTTAAAGTATCTTAACAAGTCTTTATTCAATAAAGAATTAAATAAAAAATTATTTGGATGACCTTTTATGACACCACTTCCATTAGATCCTAACCACAATATATTCTGATTACTGCAATAATACATAGATAAGATCCATTGAGCATCTATGCCTTTAAGAATTTTTAATTGATTGTTATTATAGGAATATTTCCAAACACCATTTTTAGAGGATGCAATATAAATGTCGCCTTCTTTTTGAACTATAGAAGATATATCTCCAAGGTTTTTTGATGATAAACTAACAATAAGGGTCAATCTATTTACCTTACTTTCGTACATGTAGAGGTTATAATTTTGATCTACTATCCAGAAGGTACCCTCATCTTTTTCAAATATATAACTAACATGGATATCTTCTAAAACTCTAAAAGCTTCTCCCATACTATGGGTGCCATCTTTAGCTATTTTAGGTGTATATCGATACAATTCCCTTTTATCGAAATGGATTAAAAAACCTTCCCCATCATTTGAAAATAGATTAGAAACCTCTTTATTGTCAAATACTCTACCCAAACTGTTAAAGGTGTTTTTATCTGAATTATAATGATATAAGGAGGAATTATACAATGCGCAGTATATATTTTGCTTGGCTTTAACTGTAAAAAACGCAGAATAATGTGGTGGATTAATAGATTCAAATCCGAAATAAAATTTATCTATTTTACCAGACTCTGTATTCAGTCTATTAACACCTCTAAATGTTGTCACCCAAATTTCATTAGAAGTTAGACCTTCAGTAATATCTTTAATTAGATTATTGGTTAGTGTGGAGGGATCATTGGGAATAGATTTATAGATTTTTATATCTCGACCATTATAGGCATTTAACCCATCCCAAGTACCAAACCACATCGTACCATGCTGATCTTGGTAAATTGATGATATTGCACCACTCGATAATCCATCATCGTTGCTGAGGTAAGTAAACTCTAATTGTTTTTGCGCAATTAGCGGATGTATAAATATAATATTCAGGATGAGCAAGTAAAGATATTTCATCGCTATAATCTAGATATTCGTTAGTATGCTTTAAAGATGTTTAGGTTTCAAGACAAAAATACACAATCCATTAGATTTTAAGGATTTAATAGCACTTAAAATGAATGTTTTTTATTTCCGAATTATTCCTTAAAAAAAACAGGAGATGATAATTATCACCTCCTGGATTTAGATTCGTTATACGCTAGTTTTTCATTAAAATTTTAAGACCAGCATATGTTTTTGGAGACCTAACACATTTTATTTATTAATTAAAACGCTTCGTTTCCAAGATTTGAGTTCCATTATCATTCCATAATTCAAGAGTCATATTGGTTGATGATTTAATCAATGAAGCACAAGGATTAGAGAATCTCTCCCATTCTTCCCATCTACTTTTCGTCATCAAAACTTTTGCTCCTGAAGCAAAGGAAACCGTTGATCCCATGTTGAAATTATTAACATTTAAACCTCTGTAATCTAAATAATTTAAAATATAGGATGTAGGACCTCTAAAAAGGATTTCTTTTACATTTTGAGCAATAATTCTACTTGGAGTTTTACCTGCAGTAACGCTAATAATAAATTGACCATTACTACCATTTAATCCACTGATATTATACGTGTCAATATTGGAATTCCAATAAACAACTTCCACAAGTCCTGTATTCTTGCGTAAATCTAAAGTGTTTGTTCCCATCTGCGTACCAGGTATTCCTAATAAAGGAATGGCTTGGAAAAACTCAATACCACTGAAACTTTCAATTGGTAAATCGTCTTTATTACGCATACCATCACCCCACCAATCAGTTCCATTTACCAAGCGGTTATTAATTGCTTTTTCAATTAATAAACTATCACCCTCCATCAAGTCACCATAGTGAGTTCTCAATAATTGTCTGAAATACCTATCTTTTATAAAGAACTTAGCAGGTTTGTAGAATGTCACAGTCCAATCCTGAACTTGTCCATCATCGGCTGTAATGGAGTAGACAACAGTAGAAGCAAAGTTTGCTGCGGTTTGTCCACTAATTTGAGTGACGTTACTTATCGAGACATTTTTAGCATACTTGGATATGGTAAAGTTTGGAATTAGGGATAACGGGTTTATTCCTGTAGTCCAATATGATGCAACCCTAACGTTGTGATTTACGGTATCTATTTCACCGACTAAATCAGCAAATAAGGAAGGGTTTTGCGCGGTACTAAAATTAAAGGTTAGGAAATTATTTTCAGAATTTGGTTCACGTGTTCTTGCAACAACTGTCCATGTTTCAGGATAATCATCATCCATGGAAAGTTTATACTCTACATCGCTTGAAAAATCTACCTTTGAGGTACCACTGGTTTGTGGAGCACCATTCCATGAAATTTGAACATCATCCGGAATTTCAAATCGTGGAGTTAAATTTGATAAGTTAGTTCCTAGCGAGAATTCAGCAATTATAGTTCTATTCAATGAATCAATTTCGACCTCTGCATCAAAGGTTAAATCTGGATTATCTTCTTTTAATATAGAAAAACTAAAAATTGGTTTTTCTTTGTAAAATTCAACAATATAATCTTTTTGTTCTTCATTATCAGCTACTACCGTATAGGTCGCAGGACTTGAAAAATCAACTTTTGATTGGCTATTCAGTTGAATTTCTCCTTTATGATACATGATTGAACGTTCTGATTTTTTGAAGGTGGCCTTTAAACCATCCCAACTTTTTGCATAATAAGGAGCTAAAACAATAATCTTATTGTCTATAATCATACCTTTAGCATCTTTATAAAAATTGAGATGTTTGATAGATTCATCCTGAGGATCTTCGTAAAACTCATTGTGCTCTGATAAAATAGAAAATTCTAAAATATCATTTTTCCCAATGTAGACGATATCATCAAAAGCATTTTCTTTACATCCATAAAGAAGCGATAATAATAAAGTCAATACACCAAATGATTTTAATATATGTGTCATGACACTTTTAATTTGATCAAATATTTAATTACCAACCTTGATTTTGCCAGTTTTCTCCTGTCAATCTATTCACCTTTTGAACCTCGTCATAAGGTATAGGAAACTTCAGGTATTTATTACTATGGCTCATACGTTCTCGAATAGGTTTACGCGTATTGATAGTTTGGTTGCTATTTATTTCAATACCGCTAAGAATTTTATCGGTGTCTTCTAAGGAACCTGTAGGAGATTGCCAACGACGAACATCAAAAAATCTCTTTCCTTCAAAAGCTAATTCCACTCTTCGCTCATTTTTGTAACGTAATTCAAAACTTTCTTTATCTGCAACATCAGCAGCAACTACAGCCGGCATACCTCTGGTAGCGCGTAGTTTATTTAACGCATCTAGAGCACTCTTTTCAGGCAGAGAAGAACTTGCTAATGTACCTGTAGGTCCATAAACATGATTTAATGCCTCAACGTAGTTTAAATAAAGATTTGATAAGCGATAAAAACGGTAGTATCCATCTAAATTATTACTCACAGTGGATTCCGGATTGCTATATTTTTTTAAGTAATATCCAGTTCTTGTATTCCGTATATTATTAGGATCAGAACTAATCTGATGACTTCCACCTACAAAAGTATTTACAGTCATTCCTCCACGATTAGAACCATTGTAATAGATGGTTGCGTAAAACCGTGGATCTCTATTTAAATACATGCGATTTCCGTTATCTACATAGCCTAATTCAAGCGCTTTAGGATTAAAGTTAGGAACATGTGAATTCTCCATATATGGATTTGCTAGATTCAAAATTGGTTGCGCTTGTACCCCGTTGGTGATTTCATAGGAATCTACTAACTCTTGTGTTGGACAAGATCCGGCACTTAATTGACCTGATACAGGAACTCCACTGTATTGCCAAACTTTCGTTCGAACACGTTGAATATCATTGTCATTGTTTAATACCACATGTATTGTTTCTTTGTCCAATGCCCCTGTGAAATCAGGTGCTGTAAGGAAATAATTAATGATATTATTTGCAGTCGCATTATTGTCTGCTCCAGCAAAATTCTGAAGCGCATATCCATTTTCTAAGCATAATTCTAACGCTTCATTGCTAATGGCTAAAGCCTTCTCCCAGGTGTATTTTTCAGTCCCTTCGTGATCATCTGCCCAAAGTGGACTAGCAGCAAATGTTACAGCTTCAGATTTAATCATCCAGGCAATAGCTGCAGTCATATCCATTCGGCTTAGCCCTGTGCCGTAAGTCCAGGCTAATAAGGGCTGAGCTTTTTGAAGTCCAATCTCTAAGCCTTTATTACAATCACTCAAGATTTGATCAACATTTTGTGCAAAAGATGCTTTTCGGTAGTTGGAGAAATCATATGTAATTTCTAAACGTTCATTAACTATAGGTACACCACCATATCTTTTTATAAGTTCTAAATAGTTAAATGCTCTAATGATATAACATTGAGCCAAATAGTAATTACGGTAGCCTGCATCAAATTGCGCAATAGAAATTTCATAATTAGGGTTTTCTAAATAACTTATTACGGTATTACAGCGTCGGATGGCAGCGTAAAAGTTATTCCAGCTCAATAATTCATTATTGAAACCAAAAGACTCCTGCGTATTCTTACCATCATACCACATACTGATTTTTGAGTTGGGTTCGAAATTACGCGCATCTACCGCCTCATCGCTAAATGAAGCTAACAACGTTTTATTATTATCATAAAGAAAACCACCTTCAGAACCATTGGTGCCCATGTACCAGTAAATATGTCCTAAATAGTTTTGTAGCATATTTTTTGAACGAAATACATCATCCAAATTAATTCGATCATCTTTTGGAGCATCCATTAATTTACTACAACTAAAGGAAAGCGAAGCCAGCAACAATACACCTATTTTATAGTACTTTTTCATATCAGATTTTTATAGCATGTTAAAAAAACAGATTTACACCAAGACTAAATTGACGATAAGGCTGAAAATTATAAAAATTGGATACCTGTGGATCGACGTATTTAGACTTCATATAGTCTATTGTGAACAGATTTCTTCCTGAAAGTGTAAGATTCATGCGATTAGCATTGATTTTATTGGTTAAATTTTCTGGAAGTTTATAAGTCAGCTCTACATTTCTCAATGTTATAAAAGAAGCATTATTCAGGAAGAAGTCACTTGCCTGGTTACTTGTTGCATTTTGAATATATAAAGCTGGATACGAAATGTTTTCGCCTGCTTGATATTTTTCAGCGGTCCAAGCATCTTGATGGATGTCAGTAAATATTCCATCCATAAAGTTTGGTTGAGTAATCATCATTTTTTGTGCTCCACTATTTCCGACTAGTAAAAAGTTTAGTTCAAATGATTTATATGACATGCCGCCATTTAATGAATAATAATGAGCAGGGATACCTTGCCCTAAATAATCCATATCTTTTTGATTTATTTCACCATCATTATTCAAATCTTTATAAATAAGATCTCCTAATCGAGGTGTTCCAATACCGCCCAATTCATACATTGTTTTGTAGCGAGCTAATTCTTCTTGGTTATTAATAAATCCATTTCCATTTGTATAATCTACAGCATATCCGAATACTGAAGCGGCACCAAATCCATCTCTTCTAAAGGGTTGATAATAGCCTGCATTGGCAATTTCTCCTGAATAAACAACCTTATTTTCAGAGAAAGAAACGCCAGCTCCGATCCAGAATGATACATCTTGATCTACTGCTTTTTTGTACGAAGCCTGCAATTCCCATCCTTTATTGTTCATGATGCCTTGATTGACAGCAGATAATGCGCTGGTACCCATAAAATTTGGATATAGGTTTCGTGAATCAATAAGCATGTTGTTGTTATTCATGTTGAAGTAGTCAAAGGATAGAGAGAATGCATTAAATAATCCGATATCTATACCGTAGTTTTGGTTCTTCACTCTTTCAGCGCGAATATCAGGGTTCCCTAAGAGGTTCTCAGCTCCTCCAGTTGATAAATGATCTAAATATAGAAAGCGTTGATTCCCTATTTGGTCATTTGCTGCAATACCATAGGAGGCTCTAAATTTTAAATTGGAAAAATAATCTGCATTTTCCATGAAGGCTTCATTTGACATTACCCAAGCTGCAGAAATGGATGGAATCCAAGTATATCTTGAATTTGGTGCAAACTGGTCTGAGCCTGCATAGCTTAAATCGAACTTAGCAAAATAGGTGTTCTTAAAATCATATTGTACCTCTAACCCTGTCGTGTGACGATTGTAAGGCATCACGGTAACACCGGTACTGCCACTAGCTAATACTTGTTTTAAGTAAAAAGTATAGATCTTGGAGTTTATGTGATGCTCATCAAAGGATTTTTGATAGTTCACATTCGCAAAATAATTTAAATTATAAGCAAAGTATCCGGAGTTGCTATTTGAAAGCGCTGTATTCCTATGGATTGGAAAGATGTCAGAAAATATAGGATTTACCACATATCCATTGGCTAAATTGCGCATTTTTCTAAAGTAATCTTGATTATTTCGTTGCAACTGGGCAGCAGTTCCTTGAAAAGCTAATGAACCTGTTATTGAAAGTCCTTCTGTTAGAAAGTCAAGGTCTAATTTTAAACCTGCATGGGCAAGGAAATTGGTGGAAGTGCGTGTATTATATCCAGCGCGATTTAATAATCCATATACCGGATATTCTTCTTTGTCTGTGGTGACAACGTCTCCTAATCCATTACTTTCTGTCGTAGGTCCGAAAATTGTAGGAGGTAAGTTTTGCAATCTGCTGTAAATTAATGTGCTGTTTTCACCGCCGTTATCTCCTGCAACATTTGATAATCTATATCTATTCATATTTGCAGACAAGGAAGTAAATCCACTTAGCCTTTTACTTAAATTAAAATCTAGATTAGTCCTTGCATTGAATAGATTCAAATTAGGTTGAGAGTTATAAGCATTTACATCATTATCTGTCCAAAATTGCGAACCCTGATGACCATAAGCCAGATGAGAATAATATCTTATACGTTCAGATCCTCCAGAAACATCCATTCCTACTTGTTGTAATTGAACAAGCTCTTTCAGGTGCATACCTACCCAATCATTATTTGGATAATAACCTATTCCTGATTTGAATCCGTCTAATTCTTCCTGGGAATATTGAGAAAACAATCCTGCAGAGGGATTATCATTGTAGGCAGCTTGATTTCTCATAGTGGCATAATCCAACGAATTAATAAATAATGGGCGTTTGGTCATTTGTTGAAAAGAATGGTTATAGAAAAAACGAGATTTCAACTTGCCTAAATGTCCACGTTTTGTGGTTATTGCAAGCACACCATTTGAACCTTGAATGCCATAAATTGCGGTTGTTGATGCATCTTTTAATAATGTGATGCTTTCGATTTCCTCTGGTCTAAGCCATTTGTAATCATCAGTTGGACAAACAACACCATCAATAACGATTAGCATATTTCTTGTTCCTAAGGTTGCTATTCCCCTAGATACAAGACCGACTGTGTTTTCAAATAAATTATTATTGCCTTCAAAATAATTCAAGCCTAATAAATTTCCTGATAAGGTTTGAGTAATATTCGTCGTTCTTTGACGTGCTAACTCTTCTCCACTTACTGTAGAAACTGATCCGGATAAGGAGTTTCGGGTCTGCGAAGTGTAACCCAGCTGAATAATTTCATCTTTATTGTGTGCATCGGTATACAAGGTAATTGATAAGGATTTATCGTCAAGGGTGCTAATCGTTGTGGACTTATATCCCTTAAGAGAAAAAGTAACTTCCGTTTGATCCTCAGCTAGGACCAACTCAAACTTCCCTTGTGAATCTGTCAAGGTATAAAAAACCGGGTCGCCCACTTTTACACCTTCCAGCGGTTTGGAAAACTCATCCACTACAACTCCTTTAATATCTTTAGCATGAACAGCAGCCAGACAAAAAATGAAGCAGCTGAGTATCAAATATTTTAAATTTATATATTTCATGTCTCTATGTTATTTCTTTAGTTCCAACCTGGGTTTTGCCAATTTTGGCCAGTTTGATTCTGCATTAATGTTACATCTTCTCTCGGGATTGGCAGAAATAAATATTTGTTTTGCCAGCCACCATTGCGAGTTGGACCAGCGTTTCTTTTATTGATATGGATTCGTTTGAAATTGAGGTTTTCTGCATCATCTTTGGTGATTTCCATGGCAGATAGATACTTGTCTGTAGCGCTTAAATCTGCATCGGGTTTTGACCAACGACGTACATCAAAAAATCTACATTCTTCAAAGGCTAGTTCCACACGTCTTTCGTTTCTTAGGTATAATCTGAGTTTATTTTCATCATTTACGACTCCGATAGAAAGTCCAGGCATACCAACTCTTGCTCTGATTTGGTTTATTTGACCAGCAGCCTCATTTTGTAAGGTTAAATCCTTCCCTTTAACCAGGGCATATTCGATAGCTGCTTCTGCGAAATTCAATTTAATTTCAGCTAGCCTAAAGTATTTCCAAGCTGGATCTTTAGTTTGATTTCTGTCTGATGCTCCTGGGGTCCAAAATTTACGCGCGTAGTAGCCGGTTTTCGTGTTTTTATAGGAACTTCCACCAAACACGATTTCATGTCTACCACCCACTCTAGATTCGATTTCAAAATCATTATCTCCATACCAAGATACCTTATCCCCATTTCTCAGAACGGTAGCGTACAACCGAGGATCTCTTTGTGCTGCGTATGGATTCGAATCATTATACCCCATAGCGATAGCCGCTGGATTTAAATTAGGACTTAAATGTCCAGACTCTCCATTAATATAAGGGCTAGATAAATCTAATAATGGCTCTGCCTTAACGATATTATTTCCATTATATTCGACGACTTCAAAAGCATCTACTAATTCCTGAGTTGGCCAATAGGCTGTATACATGGCGGCATTAGGAGAAATTCCTGGAGGGCCATTCAAGTCCCAACTTCTGATGGGATTGCTGTTATTCTGCCAAATCGTTTCTTTATCTACACCTGGAGCATCGTAACTTGAATTAATTTGATGAAAGGCAGCAGCTTTCCCGAATGAATTATAAATACTTCTTGTTGGTGTAGTAAACAATTCGAAACCATTTCCTTCTAAGGCTATAACAGCCTCCTTATTTATATCGTAAGCTTTTTTCCATCGTTGGGTGCGTTCTTCTTTCGAAGCATTGTTGCTGTGCAAATCACTAGCAGCAAATAAATACATTTTAGACATTAAAGCCCATGCCAATGCTTTGTTCACTCTCAATTCTTCACCAGCTGTTTGCGTGGTTTGATTGGGTACAAATTGATTTCTATAAGGAAAGTCTGCATTACTTGCTTTGATTGCTTCGCGACAATCAGCTTCTATAGCTTCCGCAATTTCCCAAGGACTGTTTCTTACCGCAGTAGAATAATCGTGATCTAATGAATATAGGTCCAAATTATTTAAAGGAACTCCTCCATACCATTTCAATAGCTCGGATAAATAATAAGCTCTTAAAACATAAACTTCAGCTTTCCACCTTCTTCTGAGGCTAGGTTCAACAACAGTAGCATTGTCAATACCAGCCAAGAATTGGGTGCAAAGACGAATCTGTGCAAAATAACTTGACCAATACCTCTGCATATTTGCCATAGACCCATTTAAAAAAGGATGGTTGACATCGGTGACAGCATTATTATAATAATTTGATAAGGTTTCTTCAGCCGCGTAAGACCAGGATTCATCACTTGTTGCAGTTGGGTAATTCGTCCATCCTTGATAATATAACGACTTGCCCGGTAAGTAAGCATAGCACGAATTTAAAAGTGCACCTACCCGGTCGCTGTCTGAGAAAATATCCTCTAAATCAATTCTTCCATCTGGGGATTTGTCTAATACATCTTTACAAGAGCAAATAACTATGGAGAAGATTAAAAAATACAGCTTTATAAATTTCATTTTCATAATCATATCTTTCTATGGTTTTTCCTAAAAATTAACACTCAAGTTAAAGGTCATTATACGTGATAATGGGTAGGAATAGGCTGAATTTTGTTCTGGGTCAATATCCGTTGATTTTAATCTGTTAAACGTGAACATGTTTTGACCACTAAAAGAAACCCGAGCATTTTTTATTCCTACAGACTCCATATACGATTTAGGAAGTGTATAGCCTAATTCAATAAGTTTCAATCTTAAATAGCTTCTGTCTTGTATGAAATAATCATTGTTATGTCTTGACGCATTGGCCGGGGACATATGCAATGCAGGGTGTAAAATTTCTTGGTTATTTAAATAACGTTCCTCTGTCCATGCTTTTCTATGTACCCCATTGTAATAACCAGCAAATCCATCAGGAGCTTCATTAATAAACATTTCACTTCCGTATGATGCTTGTGTTATGCCTTGCAATTGGAAAGAAAAATCAAAAGCCTTATACTGTGTGCTGATGAAGGTAGAAAAACTAATTCTCGGAATATAACTCCAGCCAATAGGTACTTGATCTGCTTCGGTGATTTTACCATCCCCATTCAAATCTTGATATACAATATCACCTTTGATGGGTGAGCCCACCGTACCATTTTCATACATAGGTTTATATATCGCTAACTCTTCATCGGTATTGATGTATCCATTACCGTTGCTATAATCGATCTTATAGCCCCAGTTTTGACGGAAACGATATCCTTCACTACGATTTCTATGTAAAAAATCTTCAGCTCTCATTTGTTCGGAGGAATTCACAACCTCATTATCGTTAAACGATAGATTGGCTGTGGCATTTAGACTAAAGTCTTCATTGAATACTTTTTTGTACCCAATTACTGCTTCATAACCCCAGTTTTTCATTTCTCCGATGTTAAGTAATGGTAATTGAGTAATGCCTTGGAAAGATGGAATATTATTATTTACAATGAGAATGCCTTTTCTATAATTATTGAAATAATCAAAGTTTAAATAGAAGCCATTCTTTAATTCTAGATCTAAACCGATATTTCTCTTTAATTCTGTTTCCCAAGATAAATTAGGGTTACCAACCAAATTAAAATTCACACGGTTTCCTAAACCAAACGAATTAAACAATCCTCCTCCGGTAATGGAAATATTATCTAGATATAGAAAACGAGCACTTGAACGTTGATTAGCACCTAGTTTGTCATTACCTACTTTACCATAGGATCCTCTCAGTTTAAGCATACTGATCTGATCAATTCCTTTCATGAAGTTTTCATTAGAAATTACCCAACCCAATGAATAAGCTGGGAAAAATCCGAATCTACGTGTAGGACTGAATTGTTCAGAGCCATTATAACCAACATTTATTTCCGCTAAATATTTATTATCGTAAGCATAGGTAGCGCGACCTGCCACTCCCAACATGTTAAATGGTAGTGCATGTTCACCTGAAGATTGATAAATCCAATTATCTCGCTGAGCTAGAAATAAACCTCCGACACTGTGAACATCGTTGAACGTGCGATTGTAATTCACCTGATATTGCATGTTTATCTTATAATCAGACATATAGTTGCGTGAGAGATTTACAATGTTGGCAATCTGATTTCCGGAATCTGCAGGCTCAGACCAAAAATAAGTTTCATCTTTACGGTCATAAACGATATAGCGATGATCACCAGAACTTCTTCCTAATAGGGTAGAAATACCGAATACATCAAATGCTACTAATCCTTTAGTTGAAAGTCCAGGAGTTATAAAACCTAAATCCCAGTTTAAACCTAAAGAGCTATTAAAATTGGCCGTAGTTTGTTTTGAATACCCGTTAGCGTTCATTAGCTCCCAAAAATTGAAGCCACCCTGTGGATATAAGGGAATACCAGCGGGAACATCTTCACCAAAATTATTTTTGAAACCGGCGACAGTTAAAGGGCCAACATCAACAGGTCTTGTTTTTCGTACAAAATCTAGTAACCTACCCGCGACACTATTGAAATCTATGCCAGTAAGTCCTCCTGCTAAAGGGGAATTGGCTTCGCTGATATCTGATCCTAAATCTAAATTAGCATTTAGTCCTTTTGTTAATTCGTAATCTAAATTTAAACGAAGATTATACCTGTTCAGCTTGAATGATGGATCATAACCTCTACTAGAATGGTCAATATCTTGTCTGAATGAACTACCTTGATTAAGGAAACCGGCACTCACATAATATTGTAGAGAATTTGTCCCTCCACTTGTATTCATGGTAACTTGAGATTGTGGCGAGAATTTTTTGAAAATCTCATCCATCACATCACGGTTCGGATAAAATGGATTACCACCATTTTTGAATTTCATGATGTCAACATCATCAAATTCAGGTAATTTGCCGTCATTTAATAAAGCTTCATTACGTAAATGAGCAAATTCCCAAGAATTAACAAAGTCACGATGATAAAGAGGGGATTGTAAACTATGCTTTACCATCACATCAAAATCCATTTTACCTTCTTTACCTCTTCTCGTAGTTATTAAAATTACTCCATTTGCACCCCGGACCCCAAATACTGCAGTAGCAGAGGCATCCTTAAGTATGGAAATCGTTTCGATATCAGAGGGGTTAAGGGAACTGATATTTGATCTTGGAATACCATCTATTAATATTAAAGGTTGGGTACCCCCACCGAAAGTTGATACACCTCGAATATACATCTCTACATCATCTCTACCTGGCTGTCCACTTGTTTGCATGGTGGTTAAACCAGGCAATCGGCCAGCTAGTGATGCGGCTAAGTTGGGAGCAGAACTTTGTAACACTTCCTTTCGACTGACTGAGGCTACAGCTCCTACAACAGAAACTTTCTTTTGTGTTCCATAAGCAACTGCAACAACCTCTTCTAAGGAAGTAACATTTTCTGTTAAAGTGATTAATAGGTTTGTTTGATTGGTATAGGTCACATTCTGAGGTTGATACCCCATGGCTGTTATCAATAAATTATCATTTCTACTAGTTTGGATAGCAAATTCACCGTTAGAATCAGTCATCGTCTTTCTTGATGTTCCTTCTACGGAGATTGTAGCCCCGGATATAGGTTGTCCAAATTGATCGACTACCCGTCCAGGGACACCCTTGTCAGATGTTTGTGTATTACCCTGAAATACCACTCCAAGTAATACGATAAGAAGTAAGACATATTGCTTTAACGCTGAACGTACACGAACTTTCCCTATCGATTTTAAAGTATACGATCTTTTCATTTTCGAATCATTTTAGGTCAATATTTATTAGTATGATTTATTGAGTTAATTCTATGTTTTCAATTTCATATAACACTACAGCATGGTGTTCCAAAGGAAATTCAAGGCTTAACGTATTATTTTCAATTGTTCCGGATTTAGTGGTAGATTTTAGTTTAGCCAACTCACTATACTCACCTTCCCTTGTTTTCCAGAAATCTAAGTCTGAAGGAGATTTTATTTGTTGAGCGATGTTGGTAGAATAATATGACCAATGAAAAGAATCTGAGGTGATTCCTTGAGATTTCATATCCTCATCCCAAGTAGGCCAAAAATTACCATGATTATCATCAACCAACCATTCTGTAATATTGACTGAAGAATTGGAGGATTTAATTTTGTCAATACTTAATTTAATTCTTTCTGAAGAGGTAGATTCCATATTCAAATTATGGTTATAGACTAATACATATAATTTTTTAGTTGAAGCATCATAGGTAGACATACCATCAATGATATTAGAGAAATTGATCGGTTTACCTTCAACTTTAAAATCCAATTGTTTTTTGCCAACTAATTTGTAGCAAAGATTCGCCACATGTGCCCCTACCAAATCAACAGGTCCCCATACATCTTCATTATTTAAGCCCCAGTTGGAAACCCAATCAGCACCTAGGTTGTTCATGAATTTGAACATAGCAGCATCTGCTGATGCTTGAAATGTATGTGCCACAACACGAGATCCTAGAGCTTTTCCATCAGGTCCGTCAAGAATACGGCCTTCGTCGATGCCATACCTTAGATTCGTTAGTCCGCTTGCATTTGCTTTGTTTTTAAGTAATCCAATGGTGTTTTCCAGGCTTAGATTGACACCAACAGATACACCAGGAGTTTGATCGTAATACGATGCAGCTAAGAAATTGATTTGAGTTCCTACGGTACCTGTTTTATAATTTACACCAGTAGCACAATGCTCAATAAATTCTTCTTCATTCCATAAGCCTGGATTACAAGTCATGCTATGCGCACCAACAATCAAATTGGATGCTCCAATTGCATCTTGTAGCGCAGCTACTGTGAAGTCATATAATTTAAAATAGGCTTCTTTAGTTTCTAATCTATTTACGGATTCGAACCAATCACTATTTTCATATTCTGTAAGTACTCCCCAGCTCCAAGTCTTAACTTCATTAATTCCGAATTCACTAACTAAGTCTTTAGCTAGGGCATTGATGTACGTGTAATATTGATTGTAGTCGTCTGGAGGTCGAACATTTACTCCAAAACCACCAATTTTTGGGGAGGAAGAAAATTTTAATGGAACCGCTCCTGTTTTAATCATCGGTTTAAGTCCTTGTCGAATTACATTTCTTAAGCCTTTTTTTAAGGGTTCAAAATTGTAATCATCCAGGATAGTATTATCGTTCGGGTCAAGGAACAAATCTCTACTGACATCTCCACCAGTTGCGGTCATAAATTGTACAGTTTTTACGAATGGATACTTCGTTTTGAAGAAGTCATCAGGCATGGATTCTGCGGTAGTAGTCCAATAAGATTTGAAGTCCCACATATTCAAATCTGAATAAATATTCTTCACCACATTGCCGGAGATGTTAGGGTCAATTTTGATTAGAATCTCTAAAGATTTCTCGTTATCGGAACCATTATCAGGCAATACCTTTTCACAGTTGGTAAATAATCCAACAATAACAACTAACAAATTAAACATAGTAATTTTATTGAAATTCATAATAAAGTAGGTTTAGGGTTGTTTCACTTTTTTATTATAGTTATAGCTAACTATAATAAAACCGATCATTCATTTTATGAGCAAATAATCAATTCCAAAAATGATGTCATTAATATAAGACCTCTTATACTAACTTCAAACAACATTTTAAGAAATTGTATAAATGCACTGTAAAAATATTGATATGCTTAGGATAAGTTGTTATACTCATGCATCAAATGTGTCATACAATGGAATCAAAACAGCCTCTAAGAGGGTATAACTAGGTTTTTGTGGCTGTTGAGTATAATTTGATGAAATTATTAAATAATCAAACTGCGTATGGGATATGTTCAGTTGTTGTTAATGAATGTTTTAAATTTTTGAACCTGTTTATTGTTAAAAACTCAAATGACTTGGTCTAATAATCCCCATACAATTGGTAACTTTTTGGTTTATTTTCCTTGTGTAATTATCAAGTAGAATGATGCATTAGAAATGCCGTATTTCCATTTGTAAATTTTTGATGCTTAAATGGAAATACGACAAATATGATTCTTCTTAATATTTGGAGGATAACTAGGATTTAGAAAAGCTTTGTATTAATGTTCCATCTTCTTTATTCAAAGAAACATTTAATTGTTTGCCATTTGCGGATACTTCTATATACGTGCGTTCCCCAACTTTAGGTCCTGCTCCAATGATGACATAGTAATTGTGTTCCTGGTCAGGAGGATAAAAACCATGTTTATGAGTATGACCCGAAATGACAGCATCTACTTTATTATTCTGGAGCACTTCGTGAAAACATTCTTTATTATGTATGGTGCCATGCCAATCGTCTGAATGGTGAAAAGGTATATGGGTAACTACTATGGTATGTTTCGCAGCCTTTCTTTCTTTCGATTTTAATATTTTCTCTAACCAAGTCTTTTGTTCTAATCGGTAATGATCGTAATCGATCGTACCAGCATAGACTTCATGACTATCGGGTTTGTCCTCCCCGCTATCTAACATAATCCAAAAGATAGGACCTTTTTTAAATGCTTGATAGAATTTCTGTTCTTTGAAATCAAAATACTTCTTAAAGTCTCTCGCAAAACTTCCACGAGTTTCATGGTTTCCCCTTACCATGATAAATGCTGTTTGGCTTGCAAAGGTTTCTCCTACGGGTATTAGTAGTTTGTCAACAAGATCTTTCCTGTTGTTTACATAATGAAAGGAATCTCCATTTAGAAAAACTAAGTCTTTTTGAGGGATTTTACTTTGATGGTAAAGTAGGGGATAGGATTGAGCATTTTCATGTATATCGTTTAAAATAAGACAGCTTATAGATTCTTGATTTTGCGTTGCTAAGGCCGTTTCATAATCTTTAGAGTGAATGGTTTTCCCATATTCAATTTTATAAGCTTCAAATTTGAGGATTTCCTTTGCTACGATGCGGTATTTGAAATTTGCATGGTCATGGTTTATGATAAATTGGAATAAGGTGGCATTAGCATTTCGCATACCATCTTCAACTTGATAAACGGTTTGTAATATTTGATTGTGTTCATCAAGAAGTTCAACCCAAGCAATGCAAGGCTTATTAAAGATTGAGAAAATACTCGTCTGCCCTTCTGTTTTATGTTGTAAATAGGGAGGACAAAGAAAATCAAATGTATTATCTTGTGGTAGTTGTATGGTTTCCGCTACTAAAGCAGTTTGGGTACTGCCTAATCCTAGTATTCCCAACCCTTTTATAAAATTACGCCTGTTGAAATTCATGAAGTTTTTGCTAATTGGTAAAAAGTAGATTTAAAATTAACATTTATTCGAAGACTTGAATACTTAGCTATGTAACAAGATTATGAAATTGTAACCTATGAAATAAAGGTAGGATGGTTGTAGAATAGAAAAGGGCATCCAAATTGGATACCCTCTTCAAAGCATATACTCCTTTTTTATGAAACCTAGGGAGTACGGTTTAATGTTATTTTTTGAGATTAATCTTCTTGACCAGATAAACCTTGATCTAGACTTTCACCTGAAACCTCTGCGCGGATTTTATGTTCTAATTCATCCATTAAATCAGGATTATCATGTAATAATGATTTAACAGCGTCACGACCTTGTCCAAGTTTGGTGTCTCCATAGCTAAACCATGAACCAGATTTTTTGATGATATTATATTCTACCCCTAAGTCGATTATTTCACCTACTTTGGAAATTCCTTCGCCAAACATGATATCAAATTCTGCTATGCGGAATGGAGGAGCCACTTTGTTTTTTACGATTTTTACTTTTACGCGGTTACCTGCTACTTCGTCCGCATCTTTAATCTGAGAGGTACGACGGATATCTAAACGAACAGATGCATAAAATTTTAACGCATTACCACCTGTTGTTGTTTCTGGATTACCGAACATGACACCGATCTTTTCACGTAATTGATTGATGAAAATACAGCAACAATTGGTTTTTGCAATTGTACCTGTTAATTTACGTAAGGCTTGAGACATTAACCTAGCTTGTAAGCCCATTTTAGAGTCTCCCATTTCACCTTCAATTTCCCCTTTAGGTACTAAAGCTGCCACAGAGTCAATGACGATAACATCAATAGCTCCAGAACGGATTAAATTATCTGCGATTTCAAGCGCTTGCTCTCCATTATCAGGTTGAGAAATTAATAAATTCTCAATATCAACGCCTAATTTTTGTGCATAATACTTGTCAAAAGCATGTTCCGCATCTATGATAGCGGCAATACCACCTTTTTTCTGTGCTTCGGCAACGATATGAGTAGCCAAAGTCGTTTTACCAGAAGACTCTGGTCCATAAATTTCGATAATACGTCCTTTTGGAACACCACCGATACCTAATGCGATATCTAGGCCTAAGGATCCTGTAGAGATAGATTCAATAGGTTCAACAGCGGAATCCCCCAATTTCATAATGGTACCTTTTCCGTACGATTTTTCTAATTTATCTAGGGTCAGCTGTAATGCTTTAAGTTTGTCTGTGTTACTCATATTTTTAGTATATTGTTGTCAAAAGTAAGATATAATAATATTAAATACAAATTTTATGCTAAAAAAATTAGTTAATTGCTAATTCCTATTCAAGATACTTTTTATAAAGTACCTTTTAATCATTTAAATAATAAATTTTTATTAATCTATTGGGATTGCTACTGCCTGTTTCGTTTTTTCAAAATACTTACAAAAATGAGTAATAGGGCAGATGTCACATTTGGGTTTTCTTGCCAGGCAGATGTATCGACCATGTAATATTAACCAATGATGCGCAACGGCTATACTGTCTTTTGGAAGATGTTTTACCAATTGTTTTTCGGAAGCTAAAGGGGTTTTTGCACGATTTGTTAATCCTAGTCGATTACTCACTCGAAACACATGTGTATCGACTGCCATCGCTGGATTATCGTAAATAACCGATGAAATAACATTTGCGGTTTTGCGTCCAACGCCTGGAAGTTTAACCAGGTCTTCGATTTTTTCTGGTACTTCTGAATTAAATTTTTCAATAAGCATTTGTGACATCCCATAAAGATGCTTGGCTTTGTTATTTGGATAACTTACCGAACGGATATAAGAAAAGATCTCGTCTACTGAACTCATTGCTAAATCTTCGACTGTGGGGAAACGTTGAAATAGTGCGGGAGTAATTTGATTGATACGCTTATCGGTACATTGTGCGGAAAGAATCACCGCGACCAATAATTCATAGGGATTACTGTAATTTAATTCCGTTTGTGCGTCTGGATTATGGGTAGAAAAGTATTCTATAAATGCTTTATATCGATCTTTTATGAGCATAAAGCAAAGATAAGTAATTAAAACAAGCTAAGAAATTAATAGAAGTTAGAATGCTAGGGAAGGCTATAAAATGTACGAATCCACCCTTCTTGAGTGGATTCGTATTATAAGTTACGTAAAGTCTTGGAGTAATTGAGTATGTTAGTTATTGTTATTTCTTGAGGATTTCTTTCGAGTTGCGAAATGCAACTTTTGATTTTATCTTCGAATGTAACTTCAACTTTTTCCTCTTTTGTCATTTCTGACTGTTGACCTTCGTAATTTAATTCCTTTGTTTTAGTAGAATTTTGAACCATAAGCAAATACGTTTTTATTATCTAAACGCAAGATACTTAGGATTATTATAAAAAATTTAACATTTTTTTACTTTTTGTTAGAAAGTAATTTATCTGCTTCTACGATGGCTTTATAGGCATTTACAATACCTCCTGATACAGATATTTCATCTAAGTATACTTTTTTACTGCCAGTTTCTCCTTTTACTTTCACTTTTTGATCTACTTTGGTAACACTGTTTAGTATAATTTGTTTAACCTGTACAGCCGTTAAGTCTGGATAATAAGATCTTAATAGTGCTGCTAATCCGGATACAACTGGAGAAGCCATACTGGTACCATCTTGCTCTTTGTATTTAGACTCTGGCATAGTAGAGTTTATTTTCACACCAGGAGCAAATACATCCACACTGCGGTAACCATAATTAGAGAATTCAGCTAATAAATCATTGTCAAGTTTCGAAGCTGTAGCACCTACAGTAATCCAGTTTTTGGCTTCACCAATAACGGCATCTAAACTATCTGTAAAATATTTCATAGGATAGTTTTTGACAATGTCATTATCACTAGCATCATTACCCGCGGCATGAACTAACAATACATCTTTAGATTCAGCATATTTTATAGCATCATCTACTGTCTTTTTGTTGAAAACATAACCTTTACCAAAGCTCATGTTGATGATTTTTGCCCCATTATCCACAGCATATCGGATGGCATTTGCCACGTCTTTATCGCGTTCATCACCATTTGGTACGACACGAACAGACATTATTTTCACTTGGTCGGCAATACCGTTTATTCCAATTCCATTATCGCGTTTGGCTGCAATGATTCCAGCCACATGAGTTCCGTGACCGGCATCAGGTCCTTTTACATCTGGATTGCCATAATAGCGTTCAGAAGCGTCTTCGTAATTATCTCCAATGATATGTCTAGGATCGAACTTCTGATTTAAGTTATAATCTACTTGATCATTGAAATGCTCCGCCCCATCTTTGATATCTTCATAGAACTTTTGGAATGTTCCAGAGTCCATTTCTTTTTTCGCAATACGTATAGCGGATTTTTGACGCGCTGTTGCATCAGGTAATTGATCTAAATCCGTTGCAGTAATATCCTTTGGTTCTTTGGCTAAAGCCTTGATGATTCCGTCCAATTCCTCTTTCAGACGATTATAGGTCATTTTCCCCATATTCGCCTCATCGACTTTGGAGGTGTAGTAGGTAATCAATTTTTGATAAGCGACAAATTCCCTGCGTTCAGCTTCTGTGAGGGGAGTAGTAGGTAATACCGATCCATATTTAGGTTCGTAGATACGAATTAATCGAGTTACTTCTAAATTGTCTTGATTTACATTTTCTCCATTTGCATTTCCTAAAAAGTTCCAACCATAGACATCATCGATATATCCATTTCCATCATCATCTTTTCCATTATCAGGGATTTCTTTTGGATTGGTCCAAAGAACAGACTTCAAGTCTTCATGCTGAACATCTACACCTCCATCTAATACAGCAACAATCACAGGGCTAGCTTTTCTACCTTTTAAAAGCTCGTAAGCTTTTTCGGTGCTAATACCCATGATTCCATCTTTTTGATAATCTAAATTATACCAATTTGCGGGAGGAGTATCTTTTCCTTGAGAAAACCCTAAGCTCGGTAATAAGCCTAAAGCGAGGTAACAGAGAATTTTATTTGTTTGTAACATATAAGCAAAGATTATAATTTGTCAAATTTAACATTTTCAAAGGCACTTAATTGTTAATTAATCTAAAATGATAAGAAAATGCATTAATTTTATCCTGATTATGATACCTTTAAAATTAAGCATATGAATCGAAAAATTAATATTGGTTTAATAATACTCATTATTATATCCGCTTGTAAACAAAATAATACGATGAAAAAAGAAGCTGTAGCATGGCCCGAGCTGGGATCCCCGAAGGCAATAGTAAAAGATCATAACCGCATCATTCATGGAGACACAGTGGCTGATCCTTATTATTGGATGATTGACTATTTTAAAAAAGGGCCGGATTCTACCGAGGTTGTCAAATATTTAGAAGCTGAAAACCAATATACCGCTGTAATGATGAAGGACACAGAGCCTTTTCAAGAGACCTTATTCCAGGAAATGAAAGCGCGTATTAAAGAAAAAGACGAGAGTGTTCCATATTTAAAAAATGGTTATTACTACTATAATCGCACCGAAGAAGGTAAACAGTATTACAAAGTGTGTAGGAAGAAAGGTAGTTTAGACGCTGCAGAGGAAGTGTTGTTGGATGTGGATCAATTGGCGGAAGGTCATGCTTACTATGCCTTGGGAGGATTCTCAGTTAGTCCAGATAATAAGCTTTTGGTGTATGGAGTAGATACCGTATCAAGAAGAGAATATGTTTTACATGTTAAAAATTTGGAAACAGGGGAGTTGATGAGCGATCGTATTTCCAGAACATCTGGAGGAGCTGTTTGGGCAGCTGATAATCAGACCGTCTTCTATACATCTAAAAACCCGGTAACCTTGTTGAGTGAAAAAATAAAGAGACATCGTTTAGGAACTAAGGAATCGGAAGATGTTACCGTATATGAAGAAAAAGATAATACCAATTATATCGGGGTTGATAAATCGAAAAATGGGGAATATATCTTTATTTATTCAGGTGGAACGCTTAGCTCGGAGACACGATATTTGAAGGCCGATAATCCTACAGGACAGTTTCAAGTGTTTCAACCAAGAATGAAAGAAGTATTGTATTCTGTAGTCGCTTTGGCTGATCGGTTTTTGGTGGTTACCAATGATCAGGCTCAAAATTTCAAAGTTATGGAAACACCTCTCGATAAAACAGGTAAAGAAAACTGGAAGGAATATATTGCTCATCGTCCGGATGTATTGATTGAGGGGGTAGATGAATTTGAAAAATTCTTAGTGATTGCTGAAAGAAAGGCGGGGTTAACCAATCTTGCTATACGTAACCTAAGCGATCAAAGTCAGCATTATATGCAGTTTGATGAAGCTGCTTATACCGTGTATCCTAGTGCAAACCCAGAATACCATACAGATGTGTTGCGTTATGGTTATACTTCATTAGTTACTCCATCTTCAACCTATGATTACAACATGGTAACGAAGGATAAAACATTGTTGAAGCAACAAGAGGTTTTAGGTGGTTATGACTCTAAGAAATATACGACAGAACGTATCATGGCAAAGGCTAAAGATGGAACTTCGGTTCCTATATCATTAGTCTATAAAAATGGAATTGCTAAAGATGGTTCTGCTCCTTTATTATTGTATGCTTATGGTTCTTACGGCAGCTCCATGGATCCTAGTTTTAGTTCTTCAAGAATAAGTTTATTGGATCGTGGTTTTATATTCGCTATTGCACATATCCGAGGTGGGGAAGAGATGGGAAGACAGTGGTATGAAGATGGTAAAATGATGAAAAAAATAAATACATTCACGGATTTTATTGACTGTGGGCAATATTTAGTTGATCAGAAATATACTAGTTCATCACATTTATATGCGCAAGGAGGTAGTGCCGGAGGTTTATTAATGGGGGCGGTTATCAATATGGCTCCTACATTATGGAATGGGGTCATCGCTCAGGTGCCTTTTGTGGATGTGGTTAATACCATGTTGGATGAGTCCATTCCATTGACAACCAATGAATATGATGAATGGGGTAATCCGAAAAATAAAGAGGCTTATGATTATATGAAATCATATTCCCCTTATGAAAATATAGAAGCTAAGGAGTATCCAAACCTCTTAGTAACTACAGGTTTACATGACTCCCAAGTACAATATTTCGAGCCTGCAAAATGGGTAGCCAAATTAAGAGCTACAAAAACCGGCAATCAAGTTATTTTGCTGAAAACGGACATGGATTATGGACATGGAGGAGCATCTGGAAGATTTGATTATCTAAAAGATGTTGCTTTAACCTATGCCTTCTTATTTAAATTGGAAGGAATAAAACAATAAAATCTGTTAATACTCATAGAAAAAGGCATCCAATTATCGGATGCCTTTTTATTTTCCTATCATTTTATCAAAGATTCCAATACCAAATCAGCAAAACTGAATTTATTTTATAGAATCTTTTTCTTGAGAATTTTCTTTTTCTAGTTCACGCGCATCAATTTGATGTTGTTTGTAGTTTTCTATGGCCATTTTGCTAGCTGTCTGAGAAACGACTATTCCTAAAATAGCAATAACAGTAACAACGATAATCCCCCATACATATTTTTTCTTGTCTTGTTTAATCAGCCAATACATAAAATAGATATATGGAATTACAAAAAGGATATAAAAAATAATACTAGGGCCTACCATGTTTTCAAATTAATTTCTGCAAAATTAAGGATTTATTTAAAGATTTCATCAAAGGATTGCTTCACTAAAAAAATCTTACATAACAATGAGTATTTTTAAACGTTTTAATAAATGGAAAGTCTGATTGAAAGGTTTATAATAACAGATGACTTAGATTAGTTATTAAATAAAAAAACTACATTAATATTGTATAAAAGAAAAAAATATTTGTTTACTTTTGCGCAGTCTAATTCAACAGGTAAAAACTAGATAATAAATGAATTGTAATAAGGTTTATAGCACATCATTCGGTCAAGCTTTACATAAGCTGATGGAGATGGTATGCCTTACCTTAAAAACATTTAATTGTCCAGTTCTCAGATTCCGACGACCTATTCTGCCTCGAGCTTGATAACGAGGCAGGCAAACTTTCCAAAAAAATGGTTCATCTAGCTCGATGGACGATATTAAAAATTAAATAATTCAAATACTTCGGTATTCATTTTTTAGGTCGACACATTTAATGACACTTTCAGATTTTATTATTATCCCAGCCGCTGCAAAACATGTTCATTATGCAGAGGATATTTGCAATGAGATGTTTGAGTCCGCGAAAGCTCGTGGGACAGGTATTGCTCGTAGGAAACCAGAATACGTTGCTCGTAAGATGGAGGAAGGTAAAGCCGTTATCGCTTTGCATAAAGACGGGACATGGGCGGGATTTTGTTATATTGAAACATGGAGTCATGGAGACTATGTAGCTAATTCTGGTCTCATAGTAAACCCTGTGTATCGTAAGGTTGGTTTAGCAAAAGCAATCAAAAAGCGTGTGTTTGAATTGTCGAGAGAGAAGTATCCGAAAGCAAAGATATTTGGGTTGACAACAGGTTTAGCGGTCATGAAGATCAATTCTGATTTAGGATACGAGCCTGTAACTTATTCAGAATTAACCCAAGATGAGGAATTTTGGAAGGGTTGCCAATCTTGCGTGAACTATGATATTTTAATGTCTAAAGAGCGTAAGAATTGCATGTGTACAGCCATGCTTTGGGATCCTGTAGAGAAAGAGCGTGAGTTGAAGGAGAAAATTCAACGAAAAGCAGAAGCAAAAGAGCGTCTTGATCGTATTTCAAAGAAGCAATCGTTGTTGAAAAGGATAGAAGCTAAATTGTGGAAATCAAGTAAAAAGTTCGTTTCCGCAATTATTCCGGTAGGTGCGAGGCCTGCAAAAGGTTTTTAATTGTATTTTTGTTATTATCAGCATATTAATCGTTATAAGATGAAAAAAGTAGTTTTAGCATTTAGTGGTGGATTAGATACCTCATTCTGTTGTATCTATTTGTCACGTGATTTAGGATTAGAAGTACATTCCGTTATAGTAAATACTGGTGGTTTTTCGGATGAGGAATTACAAACAATCGAAAAAAGAGCTTATGAGTTAGGTGTTAAATCACATACCACGATTGATGAAACTGAAGATTATTACCGCAATACCATTAAATACCTCATTTTTGGTAATGTACTGAAAAATGCTACCTATCCGTTGTCGGTGTCTGCAGAACGTGTTTCTCAAGCTACAGCTATCGCTAACTATGCAAAAAAGATTGGTGCTGAATGTGTAGCTCATGGTTCTACTGGTGCAGGAAATGATCAGGTTCGTTTTGATATGATCTTCCAAACCTTAGTTCCTGGAATAGAAATTATTACTCCAATTCGTGATCTTAAATTATCACGTGAGGATGAAATAGAATATTTAAATAAACATGGTGTAGAATATTCTGCTGAAAAAGCGAAGTATTCCATCAACAAAGGTTTATGGGGTACTTCAGTAGGTGGTGCGGAAACATTGACTTCCAATCAATACCTTCCTGAATCAGCATGGCCTACGCCAATTACATCTACCGAACCTCGTCAAATCACCATTGATTTTGAAAAAGGTGAGCCTGTAGCTTTGAATGGTGAGAATATAGGTCCTGTGAAAGTTATTCAAGAATTGCAAGCAATTGCTCAACCTTATGGTATTGGTCGTGATATTCACGTGGGAGATACCATTATCGGTATTAAGGGTCGTGTAGGATTTGAAGCTGCCGCTTCTGTGATTATCATTAAAGCACACCATACCTTAGAAAAACATACCTTAACCAAATGGCAGTTGTCTTGGAAAGATCAATTGGCTGCTTTCTACGGAAATTACATGCATGAAGGTCAAATGCATGATCCAGTAATGCGTGATTTCGAAGCTTTCTTACAAAGTTCTCAAGCTACTGTTACCGGTCGTGTTATCGTTGAATTGCATCCTCATCGATTTGTGATTATTGGTATTGAATCGGAGCATGATTTAATGTCTAATAAGTTTGGAAGCTACGGTGAAATGAATAAAGGTTACACTGGTGATGATGTGAAAGGCTTCTCTAAAATCTTTGGAAATCAAACCATCATTTGGCATAAAGTAAACAATAAAGACTAAAAATAAAGTCTATTTTACAATATTTATCGACAAACCAAGGTGGCTTTTTCTAAAAGAACCTTGGTTTGTTTTTTTATGAGTCATACTATATTTCTGAGCTATGAAAAAAATTAAAGTAGGAATTGTTGGATCTGCAGGATATACTGGAGGTGAATTATTGAGAATATTGATTTACCATCCTCAAGTAGAAATTGTGTATGCCAATAGTGCCTCCAATGCAGGAAATAAGATTTCCGATGTACACAATGATTTGTTTGGGGATACCGAATTAACTTTTTCTTCTGACTTTCATTCCAATATTGATGTGTTATTCTTATGTGTTGGCCATGGTGATGCAAAGAAGTTTTTGGATGCAAATCCAGTAGAAGAACATGTGAAAATTATTGATTTATCACAAGACTTTAGATTACGTGCACTGCATACCTTTCAAGGAAAAGATTTTGTGTATGGCTTACCCGAATTGAATCGTGAAGCCATTAAATCGGCTCAATACATTGCTAATCCAGGATGCTTCGCAACTAATATTCAATTGGCATTATTGCCTTTAGCCAATAAAGGTTTATTGCCAAGCCAGATCCATGTTCAAGCAACCACTGGATCCACAGGCGCAGGTCAAAAACCAAACGCAACTTCTCATTTTTCTTGGAGAAATAATAACTTATCTGCCTATAAAGCATTTGAGCACCAGCATTTACAAGAAATTTCCGAATCCTTAGATCAATTACAAAACGGTTTTTTAACAGAAGGAGAGGAAAGTTTATTAGATAAAGCGGCAAAGAAGATCAATTTCATTCCTCAACGCGGAGACTTTACCCGTGGAATTTTCTCCTCCATCTATGTGGAAAGTGATTTAACCGAAGAGGAGGCGTATGAATTGTATGAAACCTATTATGCTTCGCATCCATTTACCCATGTATCCAAAGCTAATATCGATTTAAAGCAAGTTGTAAATACCAATAAAAGTATCATCCATGTGGAGAAGCATGGCAAACATTTATTGCTATTGAATGCTACAGATAATCTCTTAAAAGGTGCATCAGGACAAGCTGTACAAAACATGAACCTGATGTTTGGTTTGGATGAAAGAGCAGGATTAAACCTAAAATCAGTAGGCTTTTAAACACAATACTGAAATAACAAAAAAAGGCTTCAAGATCACTTGAAGCCTTTTTTGTTAATTCAGTATTGGAAGCTTATTTATCCAACAAATTGATTTTTCTTTCTACAGAAACATTATCTCCAGTAAGTGCATTTCCATCTTTGTCTACTAAACTAAGTTTGATGGTATTCTCTCCTTTAGGAAGATTTAATACTTCAAAAGGAGTCCATTGATCCAATGTAAATTCTTGACCATTTATGGATGCTTTAACTTTATTTGCATCGGCACCTAAAGTTGTATTAGCTACAAAGAAATCCAACAATAAAATGTTGGTATCATCACCTTTATAATCTCCCTTAGGTCTGCTGTAGAATAATGAAGGCTCTGTAGGAGTAGGTAATTCTTCAATTTTACCATTAGCAGTTACTTTGAACTTTTGCAATTTAGAGGCATCAGCTGTCTTAATCGACTCATGGAATGAACGAGATAAGAAAGACAATAAATAATGTTCTGAATTGACAGGAACGGTAAAAGTATGCTCTGGTTTATACAATGCAACATAAGGTTTATTATCTAAAATAAAGTGAATATGTTGGCCATCGTGTGAGTTAGCCATGTGGTGACTGTGCTCTGTTTGATCTGTTAAATTAAAGTTTTGAACAGCATATTTGATGGTAATTTTAGCTGAATCTGTTCCTACTTTCTCTGAAGTAAGTGAGGATACTGTCAAGGTAGCACCTGGGAAATCTTTAGCGTGCGCTAAAGGATTTACGGCAATGGCACCAACTGAATCTGACAGATCTGTTGAATCTTTCACTTCACCTTCTTGATTTTTAGTAGGATTGTTGCATGAAGCAAGTACTAGTGATGCAGCGATTACTGCGAATGCTGATTTTAGTGTTTTCATGATTATATATTTAGTCAATATTTCTAATTGTTTAACAAATATAATTTTTAATTGTTTATGTTTTTATTGAAACACAATATTCAGGGCTTCTTTTATTGCAATTATTGTCTTCTTTAAGTCATCTTCGGTATGAGCTGCTGATATAAATCCAACTTCATAACCCGAAGGTCCAATATATATCCCTCTATTTAATAATTCGCGGTGCATTACTTTATATTTCTGCATTGATTCAGCTTCTATTTCATCCGCACGTTGTATCGAATCATTTTTTGAAAAGGCAAACCAAAAAATAGAACCTATAGTGAATAGTTGAACTTCGTAATTCTTTTCTGCAATGAATTCTTTCAATTCACAAACAAAGCGTTCGGTTGTATTTTTTAATCCTTCATAAAAACCAGGTTGCGATAAGATCGTTAAGGCTGCGATACCTGCGGCCATAGCTACAGGGTTCCCAGATAAGGTTCCTGCTTGATATACAGCACCGTCAGGAGATATACAACTCATCAATTCTTTGGATGCTCCATAAGCGCCTACAGGCATGCCTCCTCCTATAATTTTACCATACGTTAAAATATCTGGTTGAATATCGTAATACTTAGCAGCTCCCTCAAATCCTAAACGAAAACCTGTAATAACCTCGTCAAAGATTAATAATGTGCCATGTGCTTTGGTCAATTCTCTCAAATAAGAAATATACGCTTTATCTTGAATTAATAAGCCATTATTCGCAGGAACACCTTCGATGATTACTGCGGCTATTTGATCCTTATAATCAGCAAAAACCTGTTCTAAGGCTTCTTTGTCATTTAGCGCTAGAACCAATGTTTCTTCCGCAAATGCCTTTGGTACGCCTGCTGAAGAAGTTTCTCCAAAAGTTACTAAGCCTGATCCCGCTTTTACTAATAAGGAGTCAGAATGTCCATGGTAACAACCTTCAAACTTGACAATTTTATCTCGTTTTGTATAACCCCTGGCCAGACGAATGGCAGACATCACCGCCTCGGTTCCAGAACTTACAAAACGAATCTTCTCAATCTTTTTATTATGGGTAAGAATGAGTTCTGCCAATTCATTTTCTAGCGCAGTGGGTGCGCCAAAGCTCAAACCTTTTCCTAATTGTGCTTCTACAGCTTCTCGGATTTCTTTATTATTATGACCTAAAATTAAAGGCCCCCAAGAACAACAATAATCTATAAATTCATTTCCATCTGCATCCCAAAGATGAGCCTGATCTCCACGCTCAATAAATAGGGGAGATCCAAATACAGATTTAAATGCACGTACTGGAGAATTTACTCCACCAGGAAAATATTCCTTCGCTTTTTCAAATAATTCAGTTGATTTATCCCTAGAAATGTCAGGTACAGATGTATTCATTGTTTTAAGAATTGTTTTAACGCAAAATTAGTATTTAGATTGTACTATGGAAAATTATGAGTCAATAACTGACAGAATATTCCGCATTATGACTTGAAAATAGAATTAAAGTTCAAAAGACACTTGTAAAAAAAAAGGCTACCGCGAGGTAGCCTTAAATTATTTTGTTTTTGGATTATTTACCTTCGTTCAATACTTGAGTAACTAATTCAGCAGCCTCTTTTAATAAGATAGCAGAATATACTTTTAATCCGGATTCGTCAATTAATGTTTTTGCTTCAGCAGCATTTGTACCTTGAAGACGAACGATAATTGGAACAGGGATGTTGCCAATTTCATTGTAAGCATCAATTACACCTTGAGCAACACGATCACAACGAACAATACCACCAAAGATATTGATCAAGATAGCTTTTACATTAGGGTCTTTTAAGATGATGTTGAAACCAGCTTTCACAGTTTCTGCATTTGCAGTACCACCCACATCTAAAAAGTTAGCAGGCTCACCACCAGCAATTTTGATGATATCCATAGTCGCCATAGCTAAACCAGCACCGTTTACCATACAACCTACGTTACCATCCAGTTTTACGTAGTTTAAGTTAGATTCTCCAGCTTCAACTTCTGTTGGATCTTCTTCCGTTACATCGCGCAAAGCAGCGATATCAGCATGACGGTATAAAGCATTCTCATCTAAATTAACTTTAGCATCTACTGCTAAGATTTTATCATCAGAAGTCTTTAAAACCGGGTTGATTTCAAACATAGAAGCATCTATAGAATCGTATGCTTTATACAAAGCAGCAACGAATTTTACCATGTCTTTATGTGCAGCTCCAGATAAGCCTAAGTTAAAAGCAATCTTACGCGCTTGAAAACCTTGGATACCTACTTTAGGATCTACTTCTTCTTTAAAAATTAAGTGAGGAGTTTTTTCAGCAACCTCTTCGATGTCCATACCACCCTCTGTAGAATACATGATGATGTTACGACCACTTGCGCGATCTAATAAAACAGACATGTAAAATTCTTTTGTTTCACTTTCTCCAGGATAGTAAACATCTTGTGCTATTAACACTTTGTTTACTTTCTTACCTTCAGGGCCAGTTTGCGGAGTTACTAGTTGCATGCCGATGATATCAGTAGCACGTTGCAAAACCTCATCATGGTTTTTAGCCAACTTCACACCACCACCTTTACCACGTCCACCAGCATGGATTTGAGCCTTTACAACAACCCAATCCGAGTTGAAATCTTCTTTCAGTCTTTTTGCAGCCTCTACAGCTTGCTCAGGTGTTTCGGCAACAATACCTTCTTGTACTCTTACTCCAAAACTTTTAAGTATTTCTTTTCCTTGATATTCGTGAATGTTCATTGATAAAAAAATTTGATGTAAAAATAGCGTATTTATTCCGAAGGGGCAAGTTTATATTTGCATTAATTTCGTCAATATCACCCTATTTTTATTCTTATTTCTTGCCGGTAAACTTGAAAGTTTAATGAAAGAAGGAATGATTTATCTAAATTTTACTTTTTACAGAGCAATTGCCCTTAAGTATTTTTATTAATTTAGCCAGATGATTTTACAAGCCAATTCGATTTTTAAAGCCTATGGAGAATTAGAAATTCTTAAAGGTGTAAGTATCGCTGTGAACAGAGGCGAAATTGTATCCATTGTAGGCGCTTCTGGGGCAGGTAAAAGTACCTTATTACACATTATTGGTACGTTAGATAAACCAGATCGAGGCACTGTAATTATTGAAGGGAAAGATATTTTTTCCATGAATGAAAAACAACTCAGCGATTTTAGAAATAAACATATCGGTTTTGTATTTCAATTTCACCACTTACTTCCGGAATTTACTGCCTTAGAAAATGTAGCCATCCCAGGGTATATAGCAGGAAAAGATCGTAAGACAGTAGAAAATAGAGCGATGGAATTATTAGATATTCTCGGTGTAGCACATCGAGCGCAGCATAAACCTTCAGCAATGTCTGGAGGAGAGCAACAGCGTGTTTCCGTTGCTAGAGCTCTGATTAATGATCCAACCTTAATATTAGCTGATGAACCTTCCGGAAATTTGGATTCGGAAAATGCTACCGCTCTTCACCAGCTCTTCTTCGATCTTCGTGATAAAATGCAGCAAACGTTTATTATTGTTACACACAATGAAGAATTAGCACGCATTTCCGATCGTACCATCCATATGCGTGATGGCTTTATTTATTAAAAAACAAAAAAACAGTTTATTTATGAAAAAGATGCTGCTCACTTTCGGTACTCGCGCATTTTCTCAACGATTGGCGAAACAGTTCGGACAGCAGTTTGAACTGCTCATGGCTACTTCCGAAGAAGTGCCTAGCTTCTTAGCATCGAAATACCTTCCCATCCCAACAGGGTTAAATCCAGTCTTTTCACACGAATTATTAAAACTTTGTTTGGATCATCATATTCAATATCTTTTGCCATTAGGACTGTCTGAAATTCAATCCTTGTCAGCAACCAAAGTGTTGTTTGAAGAATATGGGATTGAGGTGTTATGTCCAGCCTCGGATGAACTATCGGACTTATTCGTAATAGAAAATCCAAATAGCTCGGTTGTGACGGATGTTTATTTGGCTGGTCAAAGTTTGACTTCCGATCATACCTTGACTAAAAACATCAGCGGATTATTTTCTTTTGCTGATGATGAAGAGGAAATAGCCTTATGCACGATTTAACTTAATAGGATGAATTTACTGGAAATACCATTGGATAAGAAGTTGTACTTATTTGAAGTAGACGATGTGTTGTATCCAAAGCAAGATTACCTCTTACAAGTATATTATTTATTCGCTCAGTTTGTTGAATTTAATGAAGCTAAACCTATCGCTACTGAGCTTGTAGAATTTATGAAGAGTGTTTATTTAGAACAAGGGGAAGGGGCAGTGCTTCCAGCTATAGAGAAAAATTACCAGTTTTCTAATAACTATCGAGAAAATTTTGAACGTTTAGAAGTCAATGCCCATTTACCATTGAAGCTGATTTTATTTAAGGAGATATCCTTATTATTTGCTTCAATTCTTGAAAGTGGGGGTAAAATTGGGATTTTAACCAAAGGAAATCCCGTGTTACAATTAAATAAATTAAAGCATATCGATTGGCATGGTTTAGAAAAAGACCTCAAAGTTTACTTTGTGGATGAATTACAATTCCGAAATATTGATCCAATTGATTATATTGCTTCTGAAAATCATTTACTTACAAGTGAATTGCTTTTCATTTCAAGCCCTGTAACTCGTTAAATTATGAAAAATGCTATTCTATTCTTAGGTCTTTTTACCTTATGTTTTCTGTCTTGTAAAGATGATAAAACAATTGATAAAAATTTTGAAAATGAGGTTCTTCTAAAAGACTCGACTTATTACTACGGTATTTTACTGTCATTGTGGACAGATAAATTGCCGGAACCTCCAATGAAATCGGAAGATGAAATCGATTTAAAAAATTACACCAATAAATTTGATAATGCTGAAGCGGTCTTAGCGGATCTAAAAACATATATGCCTGATGATCGTTTTAGTTTTATTGATCGGGATAAAAGTGTCAGTGATCAAATTGGTCAAGGGGTATATAAAGAAACTGGAGCAATGCCAATTTATCTCTTGGATTCTGAAAATTCCACTAATGCGAGTCTATACATTCGATTTGTTCAAAAAGGGTCACCTGCAGAGCGTGCTGGCTTATTACGTGGTATGAAGATTTTGAGTGTCAATGGCGATAAGCAAGTGGATTACAATGCAGGACAAAAGAATGGTCATAAATTGTTTTATAAATTCTACAGTGGAGAAACTTTGAAATTAGAAGTTCAAACGGTAGACAATAAAACCAACAGCATCACCGTTACAGGTGCTGATTATAAAATGAATCCAATCAAACTGAGTGCCGTCCTAAATCATAACGATAAAAAAGTAGGGTATTTGGCCTATTCTTCTTTTATTTCTGTTACTAATCAAGGACAAACAAATTCCTATTATCAAGATTTAGTGAACACATTTAAAAGCTACGAAACCGCTGGAATTGAAGAATTGGTGGTTGATCTACGTTATAATGGAGGTGGGTCTACGGAAACAGCTGAATTGCTTGCTAATTTACTAGCTCCAAAATCAGCAGATAAAGATAAAATGTATGATTACCAAATTAATCGATATCTAACTGCTTGGGGTTGGAATGACCCTAAAAATGAAGACGCGCCTTTCCTTCCTGTATTTTTCAATAAAACCAATAACCTGGACCTAAGTAGAGTGTATTTTTTGGTTACAGAGAGTACCGCTTCTGCAAGCGAGTTGGTTATAAATGTACTTCAACCTTATATGGATGTACAAATTATTAGTACTAGAAATATGGGAACTTATGGAAAGCCTGTGGGGTACTTTGGATTGCCTGTGGTAAAAGGTTATGCAGACTTGTATATTACTTCATTTAAAATGACGAATAAAGTTGGCTTTGGAGATTATTTTCAAGGCTTATCCGGAACAAAGAAAAATGCAGTGGAATCTTTTAGTCTTCAACTAGGTGATAATAATGAAGGCTTATTGAGCGAGGCTCTGTATCATATCAGTAATAACAGTTACAGGTCGGTTGCAGCTAGCGCGAGACATAGAAAATCGTTAAATTTAAAAGATAGCTATTTAAACGAACAAGTTGCCCAGCCTAAGGATACATACATCAAAGGGCTTTATAAATTTTCAACACAAAATTTACCTGCCGGACTTTACTAATTAATCCTTGAGCCTGTAAATGAGTCAATAGAAATGGTCACATTTTTGCTATTAAAATTTACTTAGTGTAATTCAATGAAACAATATATACCAAACTACTTATGGATACTGTTATTAACCATCTCTGTAATTAGTTGTAAAAAAGATCCATCTCGTATTTCTTCACCTCCAAAACCTGTGGAGCCTGTTGATAACAGAACAGAATCTCAGAAAATTAGAGATAGTATTTACTTTTACTATAAGCAGCAATCCTATTGGGAATCTTCCATTGATGTGTTTAAACCTATTTCCACATTAACTGATTCCTATTCCAGCAATCAAGGTTTATTAAATTATTTAATGGGGGAAACTCCTGTTAAAAATGATTACGAATACCATAAGGATTACAATGGTCCTTTAGATCGCTTTTCTTTTATTGAGGATATTTCTGGAAGCTCTGGAAATTCGGGTAAAGCAGATACTTATGATGGTTTCGGGTTATTTGTCATTTTTGAATCTTCTGCTGCGAATGCTCCTTTGTATATAGGATTTGTAGAAGGTGGTTCGCCAGCGGATAAAGCAGGTTTGAAAAGAGGAGATAAAATAACTTCACTGAATGGGAACAGCAATATTACCTACTCCAATTTTAGTTATGTAAATAATCAATTAAATAAAACACACTTGGATTTAGTGGTTTTAAGAGATAATAAGACCAGTATTGAAGTCGGAATAGATTCTGATGAGTATGAAATCTATCCTATAGTTAAAGATACCGTTTTCACGGTGGCTGACAAAAAAGTAGGTTATTTGGCTTATTCCTCTTTTGAAGAACTGAGTTATGACAATGGTTCATTTACTAAAATGAGAACCGAATTAGAACGTATCTTCACAAAATTTGCTACCAATAATATCAAAGATATCATCTTAGATATCCGTTACAATGGGGGAGGTTACGTAAGTACAGCCTCTTATTTGGCAAATAAAGTAATCAATTCTGCAGGAAACAATAAATTGATGTTTAGCTATGATTTAAATAAAAATCTGCAGTCTGAGCGAACAGGAAATGGTGATTTTAAAGACGTTTATTTTCGAAAGAACAATAGCACTGAAATTGAGAATGTCTATTTTTTAGTGAGTGATTATACTGCTTCTGCTAGTGAGATCTTGATTTCTGTATTAAAGCCTTATATGAATGTGGAGATTATTGCAGAAACTTCGAGTACTTATGGAAAGCCAGTGGGATTTTTCCCTCAAGATATTATGGGTAAAATTAACCTTTGGGCAGCATCCTTTAAAGTTGTCAACGCTGCTAATTATTCTGACTATTGGGATGGTATCGAAGCTACCAAAAAGAATGTTTTAGATGATATTAGTAAGGATTTTGGAAATGCTACAGAATCTATGACGGCGATGGCCTTAGCGCATATTGAAACTGGAGTTTATCCAGCAAAATCCCCATCTGCAAGAATTGGAGCCAGAACAACTAACACAAGTAATGCTAAACCGCAACCGGTTAATAAAATACGAGAGCGCAATCTAATTAAGGATAGGAAATAGTTAATAAATTATTATATTTACTACATGGCAGGAAATAAACCCACGACAATCAAAGAGATTGCCCGCAAGTTAAAAATATCACCTTCTACTGTTTCTCGTGCCTTGAATGACCATCCAAGTATTGGCTTAGTAACGACGATGAGGGTGAAAAAGATGGCAGAAGAAATGGCTTATGAGCCAAACCAAACTGCTATTTTCTTTAAACAAAGAAAAACCTTCACTATTGGTGTTATTCTTCCCAAGCTTTCCGAACCTTTTTTCTCCAATGCGATCAGCGCTATTGAAGCTTACGCTGAGGAAAAGAAGTACACCGTACTTTTAGGTCAGTCATTAGATAATGAATTGAGGGAAGCAAGTATTATTCAAACCTTTAAAAATCATCGGGTAGATGGAATCCTTATTTCCTTAGGTAAAAATACCCGTGATACCGATTTCGTAGATATCCTGGCGAAATCTGAAATTCCCATTGTATTTTTTGATTGTGTTCCTGATTTAGGGAATGTACATAAAGTTTTTAGTGACCTTTCCTCGGGCATGGCGGAGGCTATTGAAGCATTTGTAGAACGTGGACATCGCAAGATCGCATTAATTAATGGTCCTGAAGCTTTACTGGCTTCCAAGGAACGATCAAATGCATTTTATCAAGCATTAAAAAAGCAAGGGATAGATCCTCAAGAAAGTTATATTGTTCATACTGATTTAACGGAGCAAGGAAATGAAGAGGCTATGGAAAAACTGTGTAATTTGGTAGACAGACCTTCTGCAGTAGTTTCATTCAATGATTTCGTGACATTGGATGTTATTCGATATGCCAAGCAAAAAGGTATTATGTTGAACCAGGATATGTTCTTTATAAGCTATGCCAATTATCCTTTATGGAAATACATGGATAATCCTCCAATGGGTAGTGTAGAGCAATATCCGGATCGACAAGCACAGAAAGCGGCAGAAATACTATTTGATTGTATTGATAAGAAAGACCATGTGCTTACACCACAGCACGTAGTCTTCCCTTCTAAATTAGTGTTAAAATAATTTAATTTATCTTCAAACTATACGTAATTTCCACACCTCCATTGGCTAACATATCATGGACGGAGCAGTATTTCTTTACAGCTAATTCAGCAGCCTTTAAAGCTTTAGCTTCATCGATATTCCCTTTTAAGGAAAATGAAATGTGTATTTTCGTGAATATATTGGGGATCTCTTCACGACGGTCTCCACTTACTTCTACTTGAATGTCTTGAATATCCTGACGTTGCTTTTGTAGAATAGTTGTTAAATCAAATACACTGCAAGACCCTAAAGCCATCAACACCAATTCCATCGGTCTAACACCTTTGCCTTCTCCTCCAATAGCTTCTGAACCATCTATTTGTACTTTGATGTCTGAAAGCTCACTGGATGCCTCAAAATGAACTGCTTGATTCTTTCTCGATAAATTTATTTTCATAATTCTTATTCCATAAATACAATCAAATTTACCATTTTAAATGCATAATGCGGACTAGCTTATGGAGTAAGCTGCATATTCTGTTCCTATCATGACAAAAGTTATTTGAACATAAAAAGGGATATGTCTTAATAACATACCCCTTTAATGCCCTGTTTAGTAAATTATTTAGCTACTTATTGCCCGTCAGGAAATTTTACTCCTCGGTAAGTACTAATATCTATTTTGCTGATTTTTGAATTATAAGTGCTATTGATGGCATCTATAAATAGATTAGCAACAATGGCATTTCCCATTGGTGTTAAGTGTATTCCATCTAATGAAAATACATTACCCGTGATATAAGAGGAGCTAATTCCTACCCCATTATAGATATACCCAGCTTTTACTTTATTTAAGAATCCATGAGTATCTGCCAACGCTACGCCTTTTTCTTTAGCCACATCCGTAATGATTTTGTTCAGTTTTAAGGTGTGAGCGGTGATTGCAGCAACCTCGTCTTTATCCAATACTTGTTGATCGGATAATGGATTATTGGGAGATAAACCATAAAATGGTCCATTAGCGTTTGTTTTTCCAATGGTGTCTGTTTTAAAGGTTAAGCCAATTAGATCCTCATCAGTAGCAGGTCTTACTTGCGTTTTAGTACGTATTAATAATTTTAAATTGGCAGTATTAGGATTTGCTGCTAAAGCGGCATTAATTCTAGCTACGGTAACTGTTTTAAAATAAGGAACTGCAGTGACATCTGGTATCGTGGCTACAACCCCTTTACGGTTATTTTCAGTTAGTTTGTTTAAGTAATTTGCATATAATTGAGCAAATTGAGTTTCGGATGTTAATTTGGTCGTTGGATCAAGTGGATTTTCCACGGCACCGTTGGTGGCATAACCCAAAACATCGTTATTCCCTAACCAAAAGGAAAAGAAAGTATGTTCGTGGGAGGTAGAATAGTCTAAATATGATTTAGCACCGGCTTCGGTATCCGATAATAATCTTTCGAAATAGGGATTTCCTAAAGAGCTTCCAAACTGAGGAGCATAGGCTAAATCCAAGCGCATACCTGGAACTCCTATGTTATTAACGGCATCCGTAAATTTTGTGTACAATGGTTTCCCTAATCCATTAACACCTCTTATAGCTAGGTTTGTCGTTACATTTTCCGTTACGGGGTTACCGTCAACCATGGCCTTTAATCTGATATAACCAGAGCCGTTTGCTTGATCGTTAGAAAAGAATGGGGATGTAAAAGTTCCTCCACCTACAGATTTCATCTGTTCCGCAATCAAGTTTGGGAAGGCAACCTGTTGTCCTTCCAGGTATAAGCCTCCATCTGCATATCCCGATGTCAGGGAATTTCCAATAGCCACATACTTAGAAAAATCAGCTGAACCTTTAGCTTCTTGATATTCTTCTAATGATGGAGCACAAGAACTAGCAAACCCTAAGATTGCTAATCCGATATATAGTTTTAAATTCTTTTTCATCTTTAAATTCATTTTTAGGTCTTACCAATTGTAGGATACAGAAATACCAGGAGCGTGGATATATGTTTCGTAAGCTCCACGTAGATTCGTTTCTGCATTGGTGGTGGTGCGCTTCAAGATATTTTGAAAAACGTATGCTGCCGACATATTCCAATTCGGGTTAAACTTATAGGTTAAACCTGCTGCTGCCATGATGCGGTTATTATCAGGAGTTTCAGGATACACATATTTTGGTTGAACCGGAGTATACACATAACCTACGCCTGTACGTAAAGCTAATTTTTCATTTACATCATAGTTGATACCCACTTTTCCAGAAAATGAATTTTGATATTTTTTGACAGAACGTGTATCTGGCAAGGATGGCGTATTATTTTCGTAATCAAATACCAATTCTTTATAGATGCTATAATCAATAAATGACGCATCCATTGCTGCCTGAACTTTTTCAGATAATGGGAAAGCTAATCCGATATTAAATGTAGCAGGTAATGGTAATTCTGCATTAAATTGCCCATTCGGGAAATTGGCGGCTAGGGAATTAGGAACTTCAAAATTCACGTCGCCATCTTCCAATTTGGTTATTACTTTCGATCGGTAATTTAAGGAAATAGCAAATTGATCGCCTAAATTATAATGTACGCCCAAATTGAATCCCATTCCAGTTCCTGTACCTTTTAAATTTGCCTGTCCTGCTTTACCGTTGCTATCAAAAACGGGTAAGGCCCGACCTAAATCAACTAAACCGACATTATATACAAATCCACCACCAAATGAAAACTCATCTGTTAATTTAAAACTGACAGTAGGTTGAATATAAATTGCTCTCAACGATAGATGAGTTAAAGAAAATCTTCCTGGCCAATCTTTCCCCCAATCTACAGCACCTCCATATGGTGTATATACTCCAATTCCGGCCTTCCACCATGATCCTTTAGGCCCAAATGTTGCATAGGCTGCAAAAGGTGGTGAAATTTGAAATCGGGTATGATGTGTTTCGGCACTGCCCGCTTCTTGAAATGCGGAGCGGTACATGACGGCACTTCCTCCCAATTGTATGGCATTATGATCCATTTTAACCAAAGCACCAGGATTGTAAACAATAGAGGCTTCATCTATAAATAAGGCAGAGCCTGCTCCAGCCATACCTACAGCTTTCTGGCTCTGTGTATTTACCTGCGATCCCTGCGCCAAGAGCAAAGTTGGCGAGAGTAACAACATACTCAGTAACAATTGTTTCATAAAAATATTGATTAGCGTTTATTTTTAATTTCGATTTAATATGCTAACATAGTAATTTTTTACTAAGAATTGCAAATTTTTGTCAATATTTAATAATTTTTCCACTATAAATTTTCACTTAATAGAACATATACTGGCTAATATTGTTTAGTTTTATAGGTACTAAAATTAACTATATATGGCTCAAGTATTATTTAAAGGCAGTCCAGTACATACCAGTGGTCAATTACCAGCTGTAGGTACTACTGCTCCGGACTTTACGTTGACAGCAGGTGATCTGTCACAAAAATCATTGAAAGATTTTCAAGGCAAGAAAGTGATATTGAATATATTCCCTAGTGTAGATACTGGCACATGTGCGGCTTCGGTAAGGCATTTTAATGAGGAAGCATCTAAACTAGATAATACCGTGGTATTGTGCATATCTAAAGATTTACCATTTGCACAAAGTCGCTTTTGTGCGGCTGAAGGCATAGAAAATGTCATTAGTTTATCTGACTTTAAAGACGAAAATTTTAATAATGCTTATGGTGTCAAATTCGTAGATGGCCCATTGTCAGGTTTATTAAGTAGATCGGTGGTCGTGATAGATGAACAAGGAAAAGTAACCTATACGGAGCAAGTGGAAGAAACCGTGAATGAACCTCAGTATGACCAGGCTTTAGCAGCAATTTAATCATTAGAGGTAATCTTCAATGGTCTAAATAATAGAAACGAAGAAAGGGAAGATGTTCATCTTCCCTTTCTTCGTTTTTTTGAATAACGATAATGGGTTTATTTACTTGCTTCTAAAGCCTGTAAAATATCTTGAATAATATCTTCCTGATCTTCTATACCGATAGATAAGCGAATAGAACCTGGTCTAATACCTAATTTTTCACGTTCTTCTTCTGATAATTTAGAGTGAGTGGTAGAACCAGGGTGCGTAGCAATACTTCTGGCATCGCCTAGGTTGGAAGTGTATAAGATCATATTTAATGCATCCAAAAATTGGAAGGCACGTTCTTTTCCACCTTTTACTTCGATAGTCACAATTCCTCCTCCAGCTTTCATCTGTTTTTTAGCTAATTCATATTGCGGATGAGATGCTAAGAATGGATACTTTACCTGAAGTATTTCCTCATGAGATTCCAATGCTTGCGCTACTGCTAAGGCATTAGAACAATGTCTATCCATACGCAATCCCAATGTTTCAATACTTTTAGAAAGAACCCAAGCATTGAATGGAGACATGGCAGGCCCAGTGTGACGTATGAAAAACATTAATTTATCTATTAATTCTTGTTTCCCAACGACAACACCACCTAACACACGTCCTTGACCATCCATGTACTTCGTTGCCGAATGTATGGAAAGATCAAAACCATAGTTTAAAGGTTTTTGTAAGTAAGGAGTGGCAAAACAGTTGTCTATTGCAAATATGATATGCGGATATTTTTGTTTTAATCCCCCAAGCCAAGCTAAGTCCACTAATTCTAATCCTGGATTGGATGGTGATTCTAAAAATATAAATTTAGTATTTTCTTGAATGGCATTTTCCCAAGAATCTTGATCAATGGCATCTACATAAGTGGTACTTACTCCCCATTTAGGGAATAATTGGGTAAATAATTGATGAGTGGAACCAAAGATTGCTCTAGATGATACGATATGATCACCTTGTTGAATAAATCCTGCAAATGTAGCAAAAACAGCCCCCATACCTGATGCAAACGCTAATCCTGCTTCTGCCTGCTCAAGCAAACATACCTTATTAATAAATTCTGTTGTATTTGGATTGGCATATCGTGAATAGACCATGGCTTCTTCTTCCTCAGCGAAGACGGCACGTCCTTGTTCAGCACTGTCAAAAATAAAACTTGAAGTTAAATATAAAGGTACGGAATGTTCCCGAAGGGAAGAGCGTTGAGCTTGTTCACGTATGATTTTGGATTGTTCGTTATTCATGATGAACAAATTTATCTACTTTTAATTTAAATCAGGAACGTAACTAAGATATTATTTATAAAAAAGCTGCTTTTTTCGAAGAAAATTTCAAAGCCATTCTTTTCTTAATTTTTTTATTTGAAAGGTTTTTTTTAATTCTTAGCGTTGCGTCACGTTTGGTGCGTAATTTTATCACCTTATTTATCAGTGCAATACAAAATTTATGGTGTTCTGTCCACCATTTGTCCACCCTTGGAATTTCTTAGAAACCAGGTATATTTTGTTCATTTGTATATCAAATTTTACTGACTTTTTTGGTTTTCCCAAAGGAGGTTCTAGTAACTTTACGAAGTTCTTATACCACATTTAAAGGTTAGTTCTGAAGAATTTGTCAAGTTTAAATAATAGAGATTAGCGTTTCAAATTTGCTTGATAGCATTTAATACGATCGTATTTTACCCAATTAGCGATTATTATAATAAATGAAAATTGATTACTTTGGGATTAATCTCCAGCGGAGAATGATGTGAATATAGGAAAGGATATTACATAAAGGTATTATCAAGCCAATCAAATTAGTTAAACGCTAGCTTTCTCACTCTAAGAAACTAGCGTTTTTTTTATTTTCTTATCCTTTTGGTTTTATTGGAATCCAAATTTCCGAATAGGCATGTTCTTTTTTGTATTTATCCATTTTCGTAAAAGAAAAAGTAGGAGCATTGATTATTTCATAATTGGAGGAAGGTAACCACTCCGCATATGCTTTTGCCATAGTTTGCTGCATGTGTTCTGGAAATTGCCCTTCTGAAAGAAAGACAACCCATGATCCCGCTTCAACTTCTATTTTTTCTAACAATGATGAATCATGTTTACTGGAGGCCACGCCTATCATATGAGTTAACCAGCCTTCTTCCTTTAGGAAATCTGTATCAGATTGGTAGGATATATTCAGTATCTCCTTCGGATCCATATTCTTAATGGCACGCATTTCATCACGTTGCTGTGGGCTAATGCTTTCTGCTAAAGCGACTATGTCCTTATTAATGCCTTCGAATTGAAGAGGTACACGTTTGCTTACTCCAAATAAATTAAATGCTGGTTTTGTTTCGATTCTATATTCCATATATGTTCCTCCTGTTACACTAATTTTAAATGAATATTTGGGAAATACTTTTTTAATTTGTTTTTGAGAAATGCTAGAGGGCAGATGACCACTCCATTTTTTAAAGGCTCTGGTAAATCCATCCACCGATTGGTAACCATATTTATAAGCAATTTCCATCACCCGGTCTCCTGATAATAAATCCTTATTGGCTTCGGAGAGTTTTCTATTCTTAATGTATTCGGTTAAACTTATACCTGTTAAATAGAAAAAGACCTGTTTAAGGTGGTAATTCGAAACATGCGCATAAGCGGCTATGCTTTCAGTGGACATGTTTTCAGTTAAATGATCTTCTATATAGTCAATGACTAAATTGAGTTCTCTAAGCATGATAAATAAATTATGAAGGTAAAGTTATAGATGTTGTTTTTTTTTAATCCGATTTGAAGAATTAAGTTTAGTCGTATGCTATAAATTAAAAATTAACCTAGCTTGTGTTAAATTTTGAGTGAAGATGTTTATTTTATTATGATATTTTTTTAATCCAAATTTGCTTTTGTAAATTTATTCTGAAAAACTCTTGCGTATTGTTCTGATTTTATAAAATAACACTCTTATTAATTATTGTCTCTACTGCCTATATCAGAACAGATTAATTCTTTTTTAATCTAATCATCATATGAGAACGGTAATTTATTTCAGTCTAATGATTTGTTTATGTCTATCCTGTAAACAAAATAAAACGTCTAAAATTTCAATAAGTGATACACGCTGTTACATGCCATCTGATCAGGATGAAGAATGGTATGTATCAGGTAAACAAGCGTTGTTGTTACCTGGTTTGGATGGTTTAAATTTTACAATTTCTAGCAGCAACGATAGTGTTAAAGCTTATGTTAATCAAGGATTGATGCTTTCCTATGCCTTTAATCATGCAGAAGCTGCTCGATCATTTTTTGAAGCTACACGAAGGGATAGCACTTGTGCAATCGCTTATTGGGGATATGCTTTAGTTTTAGGGCCAAACTACAATGCAACAATGGAGGAGGACAACATGGAAAAGGCTTATGAAGCGAGCAGAAAAGCATTGCAATTTGCAGCTACAGCAAGTCCGAAAGAACAAGCATTGATTACAGCTATATCGAAGCGTTATTCAAAGAATATTTCTTTGGAAAGGGCAAACTTAGATCTAGATTATGCGCAAGCGATGAAGCAAGTTTATGAACAATTTTCGGAAGACCCGGATGTAGGAACCCTATATGCGGAATCATTAATGGATCTTCATCCTTGGGATTTATACGATAAGTTTACTAAGAAACCGAAGGTATGGACTCCTGAAATCGTTTCAATTTTGGAAGAATTAATTGTGAAATTCCCAAACCATCCTGGGGCGAATCATTTATATATACACGCTATGGAAGCATCCAATGAACCTGAAAAAGCGCTTCCAAGTGCTCATTTATTAACTGATCTAGTGCCTGGTGCTGGTCATCTACTGCATATGCCTTCTCATATTTTTATCAATACTGGTGACTACCATTTAGGAAGTTTGGCAAATCTTAGGGCGATAGATTCTGATAGTATTTATACCGCATCCTGCCATGCTCAAGGCATTTATCCCATGGCTTTATATCCACATAATTATCATTTTTTGGCTGCTACAGCGAGTTTATCGGGAGATTCAGAATTAGCATGGAAAGCGGCAGTAAAATTACGTGAGCACACCGCTGTATCGTATATGGATCAGCCGGGTTGGTCTACTTTGCAACATTATTACATCAGTGATTTATACGTTGCAGTAAAATTTGAAATGTGGGAGAAAATTTTTACAGCAACAGCCCCTGATAAAAAATTAATTTATCCCAATGCGATATGGCATTATGCAAGAGGCTTGGCATTTTTAGGTAAAAATGATCTTGCTAATGCAAAGAGAGAATATGATCGATTAAAAGTACTGGCTGCTGATACTGCATTAAAGGAATTGACGATTTGGGATATCAATACATGTCAGGATTTGGTATTGATTGCTGAACGTGTTTTGGCAAGCAAAATTGCTAGAAATCAACATCTTTTGGAAGAAGAAATAAGTGCTTTGAAAACGGCAGTAGCCTTGGAGGATCATTTGAATTACAATGAACCTCCTGACTGGTTTTTTTCGGTGAGGCATTACTTAGGTGAAGCCTTGTTCCACGCAAAACATTTTCAGCAGGCTGAACAGGTGTATCGTGAGGATTTAAAGAAATGGAAAAAAAATGGGTGGGCATTAAAAGGATTACAACAGACTTTGGAAGCGCAACATAAAGGAAAAGAAGCGGAAGAAGTATACCGCAGTTTTCTTAGCGCTTGGCAATACGCAGATGTTGACCTAATTTCTTCTGTTCATATTAAGCCTAAAGAGATTTAATTTTCAGGGAAAAAGAATGGGATTATTAATCTTTTCTGAAGAATATTTTACTTGGTTTTCTCACGATCATTAAACGGATATTGTTCGAGATTTTTCTCTTAAAATCCCTAGGAGTTCCGACGATTGTCCGAAGGAGATCCGTAAGAGAATGCTTGGACAATAATTAATTGTCGAATTAACCATAAATTACTTAAAGCAAAATTTGTATATTGAGACTTTAAAATCCTCTTTATGAAGAAACCATCTATTCTATTTAGTTTAATTTTTATATATCCTTTTTTTGCTCAATCGCAAACAGAACCTAAACCTTATGGTGCATTACCAAGTGAACGTCAAATCAAATGGCATGAAATGGAAATGTATACCTTAATACATTATACACCAACCACTTTTCAAGATAAGGAATGGGGTTTTGGAGATGCCGATCCTAAGATTTTCAATCCTTCTCATTTTGATGCGAATCAAATCGCTTCAGCTGCTGCTGCAGGAGGCTTTAAAGGCTTGATTTCGGTAGCAAAACATCATGACGGCTTTTGTTTATGGCCTACCAAAACAACCGATTATAGCATCGCCAGCTCTGACTGGAAGAATGGTCAAGGAGATATGGTTAAGGAATTTCAAACGGCATCTATAAAAAATGGATTAAAATTCGGCGTATACCTATCTGCCTGGGATCGTCATGACGATCGCTATGGAACTGTAGCCTATGCGGATGCTTATAGAGAGCAATTGACAGAATTAATGTCTAATTATGGAGAATTGTTTACTTCCTGGCACGATGGTGCTAATGGGGGTGATGGCTATTATGGTGGTAAGAAGGAGAAGAGAACCATTGATCGTACGACTTACTATGAATGGCATGAAAAAACATGGCCTATCGTTCGTAAGTTACAACCAATGGCGATGATCTTTTCGGATGTAGGTCCTGATATGCGTTGGGTAGGGAATGAAAAGGGATTTGCAGCGGAAACCAGTTGGGCGACCTTAACACCTGAAGGGCAGGATGGAAAACCTGCAGTTCCGGGAGCTGTAAATGAATCCAATCTACCAACAGGCAATCGCCATGGAAAACATTGGATTCCTGCGGAATGTGATGTTCCTCAGAGACCAGGTTGGTTTTATCATGAAAATCAAAATCACCTAGTAAAAACGCCAAATCAATTATTTGAAATTTATTTAAAGTCAGTTGGTCGAGGTGGTTGTATGAATTTGGGTTTAGCGCCTATGCCAGCGGGTTACTTGCATGAGCATGATGTAGCATCGTTAAAGGGATTTGGCGATAAAATTAGAACTACGTTTGCTGTCAATTTAGCTGATGGTGCAAAAGCGAAAGCGACTAATACACGTCAGAATCATTCGAAGTTCTCGGTTGAAAATTTGTTTGATCAGGATCGTTATTCCTATTATGCTTCAGATGACAAGGTGTTATCTCCAAGCATAGAAATTACCTTGAGTAAGGAGCAGGAGTTTGATTTAATTCGATTAAGAGAAAATATTAAATTGGGTCAACGTATCGATAGTGTAGAGATTGAAATCTGGAAGAATAATAGCTGGGAGCCATTAGCGAAGGCTACTAGTATTGGTGCAAACCGTATTATTAAGTTAGTTAATCCGGTTAAGGCTAGTAAATTACGTGTTCATTTGTTTGCTCCTGTATCTCCTGCATTAAGTGATTTTGCACTTTTCAAAGAAGCGGCATCTGATTTTTATTTTGAGGGAAATAGGAAGAATAAATTAGCAAATTCAGAAATCAGTATTGTTTCTTCCGATAAAGATTGGAAGAAAGCCTTGGATGGAGAGCCAAATACCATTTGGGAGAGTGTGCTTGGGAATGCGAATTATGTGGAATTTCGTTTAGCTAAGAACTATGTTATTCAGGGTTTGCAATATTTGCCACGTCAGGATAAAAATAATCAAGGTACGCCAACACATTATCGGGTAGAAATAAGTGTGGATGGTAAGAAATGGGTTTTAGCGAAAGAAGGGGAGTTCTCTAATATTAAAAGTAATCCTATAGCGCAAGAAATTGTTTTCGATAAATCTTTGGAAGCACATTACATTCGCTTTATTCCTTTGAATTATTTAACGGGAAATCGTCAATTCTCCGTGGCAGAATTTGAACTTTACTTGAACTAATGAGAAAGTTAATAGCTGTATTGTGGGTATTGTCTTTTAATTCTGTAGTACTTGCCCAAGATTTAAAATTGATGTTCCAAAAGCCTGCCGGTAAATGGGAGGAAACCTTACCGCTAGGAAATGGCTTGATAGGAATGATGCCGGATGGAAAAGTATCGGATGAAAGTATTGTCTTGAATGAAATTTCCATGTGGTCAGGCTCGGCTGAGGATGCTAATAATTACCAGGCTAAAGATGCATTGAAGGAAATTCAGCATTTATTACTTCAAGGTAAAAATTTGGAAGCGGAACAATTAGTGAATCAGAATTTTGTATGTGCAGGTAAAGGTTCTGGCTTTGGTAATGGTGCGAATGTGCCTTATGGATGTTTTCAGAATTTTGGTTTTTTAAACATGCTCCATTTTGATCAGGAGAATGTCAGCAATTATAATCGTAGTTTAAATTTAGAAACAGCAATGGCTGAGACTACTTTTAATAGCCGAGGAATTGATTTTAAAAGGGAGTATTTTACTTCTTTTGATCAAAATGTTGGCGTCGTTCACCTTACTGCAAATAAAAAGAAATCCATTGGTTTTGCCTTGCATTTTTATAGGGATGAACGGGTGAGTAGCTATCAAGTTTCTGGAAATGAAATGGTAATTTCTGGATTTCTACCGAACGGTGTTGGGGGGAATGGATTAAAGTTTGCTGCAAAAATTAAAGTGATTGCACGAGGAGGTGCACTGATGCAGCACGATAATGAATTGATATTAAAACATGCGGATGAAGCGATGGTATTGGTAGCTCTTTCTACAAGTTACTACGATCATGATCCTGTTGAAGCGGTTAATGAGCAAATTCGATTAGCTGAAAAAAAATCTATAAAGTCTTTAAAGCAAGCTCATTTAAAACAATACCAACCAGTATTTAGTCGTGTCTCTTTGCATATTGAAGATAAAGAAAACCAATCCTCTCGGGAAACTTCGGAACGTTTGGAACGTTTTTTTGAGAATCCCGCTCAGGATAATGGATTAGCTACTTTATATTATCAGTTTGGCAGATATTTAACCTTGTCCAGCACTGCTCCGAAACATACTAAAGCTTTGCCTCCAAATTTGCAAGGTTTATGGGCTCATCAAATTCAAACGCCATGGAATGGTGATTATCATTTGAATATTAATGCTCAGATGAATCATTGGGGATTGGAAGTCGGTAATTTATCGGAATATCATCAACCTTTTATTGATTTTATACGTAAGCTTTCTATTGAGGGTCGAAATACAGCAAAGGCTTATTATGATGCACCGGGATGGGTGGTTTTCATGATGAGTAATATTTGGGGTTATACAGCTCCAGGTGAACAAGCTTCTTGGGGGGCAAGTACAGCATCGGGTTGGTTATGTAATCATTTGTGGGAGCATTTTCAGTTTACGCAAGATTTAAATTACTTGAAAGATATTTATCCTATCTTAAAGGAAGCTGCGGTTTTTTATCAGGCAACGATGATTAAAGATCCTAAGTCGGGATGGTTGGTGACATCTCCTTCTGTATCTCCTGAAAATTCCTTTATTATGGCCAATGGAAAACGAGCATCGGTGGTAATGGGACCGACAATTGATCATCAAATTGTTCGGGAGCTGTATGAATCGGTAATTGAATCGAATCGATTATTAGGCTTGTCAGATCCGTTTGCTGATCGATTAGCCTTGGATTTGGAGCAACTTCCTCCGGCTGTACAAATCAGTTCTTCTGGAAGAGTAATGGAATGGCTGGAAGATTATCAAGAGCCTGAACCTAAACATAGGCATGTATCTCATTTGTATGGCTTATATCCTGCTCCTTTTATTTCTCCTGTAAGCACTCCGGAATGGGCAGAGGCGGCAAAGAAATCGTTATCTGTGAGGGGAGATGAGGGAACTGGTTGGTCTAGGGCATGGAAAATATTGTTTTGGGCGAGGTTGCACGACGGAGATCATGCCCTGGAAATATTAAGACAATTACTGAAACCAGCTTTTGACTCGAAGTCTCCAAATGCTGCTGCTCAGGCGGGTACTTATCCTAATTTATTTTGTGCCCATCCTCCTTTCCAAATTGATGGCAATTTCGGAGGGTCGGCAGGAATTTCTGAAATGATCTTGCAAAGTCATGATGGGTATATCCATCTGCTGCCTGCTTTACCTGCGGCTTGGAAAAAGGGTTCGGTGAAAGGACTGAAAGCTAGAGGGAATTTTGAAGTGGATATACGATGGGATAATGGAAAAGTAGTGGATTATAAAGTGAGAGGAAAGAAAGGTGCGAAAGTTAAGGTGTTGGTGAATGAAAAGAAGGAGGATGTTGTTTTGTGAGAATTGTTCGAATAAGAAATTCTCACCTATACTAATCTTTGGGAAATAGTAGCTTGTATAAAAGTTATTGTATAATGGATTATTTATTCAGTTAAGCTAAAACTATTTCTTAATTGATGAAGTTTTAATTTTCTAAAACCAGCCTTATTCACCATTTATTTTATGAAGTAGGGGTTGATTATTCGTTTTATTCTTTCATATAATTGATGATAAAAATCATTTAATTTAGTGTGTTTCTTTTTTTTTAAAATACTCCCCTTATTAAGATATTTCAATGTTTTAGTTAATCACATGGCTAAATTCATTATAATTAAAATATTAAATTATAATGAATTTAGCCATGTGGTTGTTTTTTTTATTTTTCTATGTTTTTTTTTGTATTAGATCAATGGAATTCTCATTTTACTTATAAAATAACCGTTAAAATCAAAAATTAGCCTGTTTTTAATTTAAATTCCGCTTACAGGATAGTGCAGGATGGATCCTTAATTCATATTACCTAAGTTTGTTAAAACTGTTGTTATAATTAAATTATTCACCAGTAAGGAATGATATTTACCTGTAATTAATCTTAAGATTACATAAGTAACGCTTTAAATAGTTCTACCAAATTATAATTTTTATGATGAGCATCCAATTTAGTAACATGCGATTGGCTTTATTTATGGTTTTTTATTTATTAGCCACTTTAACCTTCTTTATTTCATGTAAGGATGGGAATGATCAAGATGAAGTATCTATCCCCTATGATTCTTCTAAACCTATCAAACTAGACCTAGTTTATCCAGATTCTGGTAAATTCCTTGAAAAAGTAATGTTTACAGGAGATAATTTCGGAACAGATCCCGGGCAGATTCGAGTATGGTTTAATGGCAGAAAAGCTGCTGTTGTTAAATCTACAGGTGATCGCATGTATGTATTAGCTCCTAGGCTACCTGGAGATACTTGTAAAATCTCTGTTGCTATTGGTAATGATTCCATTGTTTACGACAAAGACTTTTATTACAAAACTTCTACTACGGTCACTACTATTGCTGGTAATGGAAGTAGAGCGACTTATCAAGACGGCGATTTAACGCAATCCGTTATTGCTCCTCGTTATCTTTGTGTGGATAAGGAAGATAATATATTTATGATTAACCGGGTTCCGGATATGTATCATGTAGCCCGTATCGATGAGGAAAATAATGAATTGATCACGGTTGTCAGGAATGTTGTAGCCAATGTGCCTGCAGCAGACCCTGAAACTGGAGTTATAAGCTTTCCAACAGAAACGACCGTTGGATCCTATTATTCCTTAGATCCAAAAGAGTTTTGGGGGCCAAGGATTCGGGAGATGCGCTGGCCTGCTACAGGTGACCGTCCTGAACAAGGATATAAACATGCTATGGTTTTCAATCCTTCAGACGGCTTTATTTATACCCGTTATTATTTTGGACATATTGTTAAGATTAATCCAAGTACGTATGAGGTAGAGACCATTTATAAAACAGAACAAGGAGATAGTTATGGATTATCCTTCAATCCAAAAAATCCAAATATTCTTTACATTTCATTTTTTGGTAATTCGGGTGTGAACGCCAACAGTATCGCGAGTATTGATGTGACTAATCCTCAAAATTCTTTTAAAAAGTTATCAGGTTCTACCGCTGGAGGTCATCGTGACGGAAAATTGGAGGTGGCGCAATTTCGTAGTCCGGAACAGATTTTTTGTGATGCTGACGGGAACATGTATGTCGCCGATTCAGGAAATCACTGTATTCGTAGAATTAATCCAGAGGGATTAGTGGA
>DAIQBS010000022.1:0-2146 GCA_036781025.1 Sphingobacterium sp.
AACTAGGAATCTTCTGAAAACCCCATAATTCTGACAGACTTACGCCCGTGCCTTATATGGGCGTGGGCTAAGTCTTTCTGGGTTTTGGGTATCCTAGTACCTCAGTAACGGATTGATCTTAGTTTCACGCCTTTCTTTATTTCTCCAAATAAACTTAAAATGGCACAAGAAAGATTTTATTACAATTCCAAGAGTTCCCCTTTAAAGACAGCTGATGAGTATATAGTAAATCAGATTTTAACAATGTATGAAGACGGAACTTCGGTTGGCTTGATTAAAGAAACATTTCCAGATATTAAGATTAACAACAACCTCTATATGTTTCTGCCTTATGTGATCACTGATGATATTTGTGGTTGTGGTAAACCAATGTACAGAAAAACAAAAGGGAGAACATCATTCGCTGAAGAACTCACTTATTGTCCAGCTTGCAAGCATGATGAAACACCAGAATGCTTATGTAAAAATTGCATTTTAAAAAGAAAAAATGAGTTTGAGGCTAGAAAAGTACAATTTTATAAAACTTGGGATAGTTATTATGACATCACTTATAACTCAGCTATTGAATTAAGTAATCTAAGTATCTACGAAGAGGTTCAACTAGTTATACTCATTCACGAATACTTTAATAAGGAATCAAAATCATTCAATTTCATACATGCTCGGCTAATTGAAGTAAATTTCGGTGTACGCCAACTTCCTATTGAAATCTTTAAATTCACTAAAGCATTTATCGATAAAAAGATCCTTATACCAGAAAAAGAAGTCGAATATTCAACCTCACTCGACCATTACGGTGATTTAGGTCTTTTTCAACCTCAACTAACTTTGGCCAATTGTCAATGGACACTCAATTTAGAGAGAGATGGTACTACTTTGACTGTAGGAGAAATCTTCAATTATCTTGTCAAAAAAGATTACACAGCTGCTCAACGTGAGATATTTTGGAAAGAATGCTATCAAGAAAGTATAATCAACTACTTTGAATATAGCACCAGAAACTATGCAAAGTTTGATCTTATTAAACAAAATTTAGAATTAATTGCAGATGAACTATTTAATCACTACAGCTTATCAAAAGCCTACAGATTAATCTATTATGGTATTCAACGAACATTAACGCATAAAGCAAAATATAGTACAACGATCAAAAGTGCAAATAGCTATCTACGAAACTTAATGCTATCGAATATTGAGAAGTACAACCTTCCAGAGCATAAACCAAATCTAAAAGACTTCAATCCTGTAGAATTATCAGAATCCTACTTCACGCATTATATCAAACGCTACATTTTGCGAAGTAGTCAAGAGTATTTCTATTACAACTTGGCTGACATTAGACACAAATTTTAATCACATAAAACTATTAAATCATGAGAACAATTATCAAAATTTCATTCCTTCTGGTCGCGCTTATCAGCTTTTCTTGCAGCAAGAACGATAATGATAAACCAAGCCCGATCAATCAACTAAAAAGGTCGTAGAAGTAAAAATTAGTTACGGCTCGAACTATGCTGATTATGCAGCTAGTCTAGGATTACAGGTAGCAAGTGTGGACGTTGACTTGAAAAGTGATTTCAAGTTTGTAGGGATTAATTCTACTTTATCGATATTTCATGAAGCAAGCATAATACATCAAGCCAACCTATCCACGATCCCTAGTTCTACATCAAGTATCAAAACTTCAGCTGCTGTTAGTACCTTCACTATTTCATCAGTCTTTACCAGACTGAAAGAAAATGCTAATCCGTTAACAGTCACGTATGAATTTTATGTAGAGGGCAAAAAGACAACTACTAAAACACTTGTCTTTGAGCCAAATGATTATGCCGCTAAATCATTGATTTTAGATGTCACAAATCCAAAAGAACTAATTGAAAACTAAACATTTAAACACAAACAGCATTATATATTTATATAATGCTTGTTTGTATATATTTATATAACCTCAAAATATATAATTATATAAATTTATAATATATATTTATATAACTCTTGAATATATAATTATATAATAATTTAACGCCTCATCCTTCTTCTTTTTCTTCTTTCCTCTTCATCTATTTGCTCAGCGCTAACACTACCAAGTAAGCCACTAAGATTGCTAATAAGGGAATTTGAATCATGAGATAGCCCGTTAGAAATA
>DAIQBS010000022.1:2180-53940 GCA_036781025.1 Sphingobacterium sp.
GATTCTGTTTCTTCATCTGCGCGATCTCCGTGAGAATGGGCTGTAAATCTTGAATCACTTCCTTTTCTGTCATTGAATTGATCTTCTGATAAAGTATATTTTGATTCTTTATAACTTTTATTTGATATTCCGCTATTTCGATCATCCCCGATTTCACTTCCTCTATTTGCTTTGTTAAGCTCATTTTCAAATCTTGATCTTGTATCAATGTTTGTTTGACGAACTGTTTCGCCATCTCTGCTTTGTTTGCCATAATTTAGATTTTGAGATAAATTATTCCATTTAAATTGATTTCCTAGCTTTTGACCTTTCGCTATAAATCCATTTTGACTGATATAGGTTATACCAGAAACTCTTCCCGTGCTGCTGGATTGATTAAACAAGAGGTAAATTCCGTTCAACTTACAATTCTCTATAAACGACTGTATATCTACAGAAACACCTAATGCTGACTTAACTTTTTCTTGCATTAAAATTCTTTCTGAGGGATATCCAGTGCGTTGCATCATTTCTAGCTCATCTTTTGTTGGTGCTCGGTCTAGTGCTTCATGAGACGATCTTACCTTTTCTAAGTTAAAGCGTCTCTCAAGTTCTCTACAGACCGTTTCGCTCCTTCTGTAATTATTGGAATCGGAAACCACCTGTACTTTCCCTTGCTCATCAATAGACAAGCGATGAAGCAACAGATGTACGTGAATATGTTGATGATCCTCACCGTCATTATGTTTGTACAAGACAAATAAATTATCATCCGTAAAACCCATTCCTTTTTTATAAGCTTGAGCTATGGCTATTAAATCAGCATTTCTTAAATGTGTATCCTTCTCAGAAAAACTTAATGCAACATGATATCCATCATTTGTCAACTTGGAATTTAGTTTATTCAACATTCCAATTTCTTTCATAATTTCTGCCTTATTATATTCCATAAAATTATGATCCAAAACTTCCGCCCGCTGAGTTTTATCTTTAAGGTTAAGCTTGCTATCATTATAATCTAATGCCGCAGCAAAACTGTGAACTTTCTGCATCGCTATCATACGCTATAGATTTTAGATTTAATTATTTGCAATATTTCATATAATTCTTTCATTGTTTTACCATCAATTTCTGCAATTCTACTTTGATTAATAGCCTTAACATATTGATTAAAGTTTACACCAATTTTTCGAAGCTGTTGGTATGTTTGAACATCTAAAATTGGAGGAATAGCTTCAGGCATTTTTGCCTTCATCAATAGAGACCGTATTACCTCTGGACTATTATTTTGAGTTAGAGAAACTATAGTATCAAGCTTCCTTTTCTCTTTTATATTTAAACGAACTTTCACCTCGAAAACTCGTTTTTCTTCTTTACTAAGCAATTTTCTTTTCATAATTAAACGGAGTGCAATTAATTGAGCAAGCGTTGAAGAGGGACTCTCAACATGGCTTGCTCACTTTCAAGCTATTTCTTATTTAGTAAGTAATCCCCTACATCCTTATAGTCTTTGTAAAATCCATTTAGAGGGATTACTTTATCAGGATATTTATTCAATAATGCATTCAAAATTTCCATTCCTGCAGGGTCATTGTCTGTGCTAGCGTATAAAGTGCCATATGTAGCTGAATACTCTGACAATACCTCAAACACCTTCAACTTGGTAGAGACCGAGTTCATGATGATAAAGTCATTCTTCAGCTCCATTTTCTTATTAAGGCATAACTTTGGGTAAAGGCTTAATAAAGACACAAAATCGCTCCAGCTTTCCAAAATCACTACGCTAGAAGAGCCATTCTTTATATGAGTGATATCTTTGGCCACAAGACACATTTTGTGCCGTACAAAGCCTTGTTTTGCTTTATTCCAATACTCCCAACTCAACTCGTAGCCTTGACTGTCATTCTCAAAACCGACAGCATAATAAACCTTATCTTTTAACTTAAAATGTACTTCACAGAGATATTTCCAGTATTGCTCATCGATCTTTCTACGATTCAGATATTTTATGAGATTATGGTTTTGGATTTTTTTGATAGCTAAGATTTCGTAACTATCCTGTTCTTCTTTTTTAGAAAGCTGATTACACTCATTTTTTTGCTTAACAAAAGAAAAACATAGATTAAAGGAATCCAGTAATGACAAAGCATGCTGAACTGAACAGCGATAATATCGAACCATGTAATCTACAACATTACCTGACTCTCCTGTCCCCCAATCCTTGTATGTGTTGTCATCCTCATTCACGACAAAACTTGCTGTCCGTTCTTCTCTAAACGGACTTATAAACCAATGGCATTTTTTGCCTTTATTATTTCTCGAATAGGACTCTTTATACCCTTGCTTGTGGAGTATTGAGAGTAGAGATATTCTTGTATTAGCAATTGAGCAATTCATGAGTTTTTTATGTTTTTTTTCAAAAAGTACCTACCTAGTTACCTAAGTTACTTAATCAACTGATTAACAGTTAGGTAGGTTTATTTTTATAAGTTACCTATGCCTACCTAAGGTTACCTAAACACCCCATTTAGGTAACCTTAGGTAAGTATATTTTAAGGTTACCTACCTAAAACAAAACACTGATAACCAATCACATACAAGCGTTTAGGTAACTAGGTAACCTTTTTTCATTTTTTTTAAAACTTTATTGGTAAATCAAGAAATTTAGGCTTCGCTAAATAACCATAAATCTGTCTTTGCGAATGCTTAATTCTAGGAAAGCCATATTTCTTTAAGGCAGAGCCAATTTTAATGTTATTCAACCTTACACCTGTAAGTGAAAGCTCATATATCACGTCAGAAGCCGTTCTAAAATCTTGTATATCTTCACTGATTTCATAGAATCTGGATACAGCATCGCATTCTGGAGATAAAATCATGAACTTAGAATTCCTCTCTTCATTTCTATTAACATCATCAGCAGTTAATGAAGATTCAAAGTCAGGTAAATACTTATAGATATGGTATGCTTGGGCCCAAAATTTATCTATGTCGAATTCCTTATTGTATCGCTCATAATCAATTCTTCCAATAACTTCAAATACAATCCATCGAACATTACCGGTCTCATCTACCAAGAATTCACTACGGTTAGTACTACCAACAAAGCTAGCTGTACGATGCAAGAATGAATTCTTCTTATCAAATGGTAGTCTATCATTTACGGTTTGAAGTGAAATCATCGCCTTAACCTTGTCGGTATCTTGTTTCCCTAACCCTTGAAGCTCTTCCAAATTCATTACAAACGTTTTACAGAGTTTGACTCGACCATCTTTATCCAAGGATAAGTTCTCGCCATAATACCGATTGAGACAACGAGGAACTAAGTTTTTCAAATAGGTACTCTTACCTGCATTCTGAGCCCCATTTGCCAAAATTATACTGTGCTTATTTATTTCATCTGGGATCAGAATCGTTTTAATTGCCCTTACAGCCCATTTCTTCATATGATAATAGTATAAGTCATCATCATCCGTTTTAACATAACTGCAATACTGCTGAATGTAATCGAACCCATCCCAAGATGCCAACGATTCGAAATAAGTTTGAATTGGATTGTATCTTTCTATAAGATCTGACCTTAGATAGTTGATAAACTTTTCTCTACTAATCTTAATATCGTTCTGATCTAATAAAACCAACAGAGAGTTCTCATTCAATTCGAAAATTTCAGAATCCTTACCTAGCAAGCTTATCTCAAAGCTCAAACTAAGTTCATTAAACAGAATCCGATAGCGTTTGGTCATGTATTCATGCACACGATTATAGATAGAACTACTACTATAATCAAAATCATAGATTTTCATTTCTTTACTCATATAGAATTTTGGAATAAAAGACTGAAAACCTTACCTTTGCTATGAGAAATAATAAAGGCAAGACTTTCGAGTCAAAAGAATTTCAAAGCAAACACGTGCAAGTGTTTGCTTTATTTTTTTATTAATTTTCTGGATTGCATTAATTCAAAAAGACGAGGTGTTAGCTTTTTTCCATTAGATAACCATTCCATTATCTCATCTCTTTTATAAAGAATAGGGGTTTCAGAAGACCAAATAGGAATCACCCCTTTGGTGTTGTAAGAATAAATGGTATTGAGCTTTACTTTAGCAAGTTTAGCTACTTCAAGAGCATCTAAAATTTCAGATTCTTGATTAGATTTACTTTCAGTTTTTTGGGTACCACCGAAATTACGCTCTAGATTAATCAACAAATTCTCAATTTGTGATAATCGCTGTTCTAAGTATAAAAATGGATTTTCCATATTGCATTTTGTTTTGTTTATGCAATGATAGAAAGACCATTTAGATGTATTTTGAGAATAAATACTTTAGCCGAAAAATAGATACTTTCCGCAATTTTTAAATACTTTATTAACTATAATCAATGTCATTTTCTTTTAGATAAGCATCAATTTTAGTTTCCAACTCGTGATAATTACGAGGTTTAAAATTAGCTCCTTTATAATTCTTAAACCTTTCGAAGGTACGTGACAAAAGCACAACTGCTTTTTCTTGTTTATACTCAGATTTTCGTGCTCCATTCAAAATAGCCCAATCCGAATTATATTCATAGAACTTATAAAACAAAGCTTTTATAGTTTGATCTTGGATTTTTGCTGGCAAATTAAAATTTAGAAAAACATCTTTATTCTCCACAAACATTTCCTTAATGAACCTTAAGTAGCTCTGATCCGAAAGCAATACACCTTCAAACCCTTGAATTTTGCGATTGGAATTCTTACGAAGAAAATCAAAATATATTATGACATTTTCGATTGGAACATGGTTAAAAGAATTTTTCAATTCTTTAATCTTCTTAATTTCTATTTCAAACGATGAATTCATATTAAGTTCAATGTCATTATCTTTTACATTTCTCAAAATCGATTCTAACATCACTTTTAACGAAATTTCATAAGTTTCACCACTATTTTTATCTGTTAAAGTAAGTTGAAACTTATCTATATTATTTATTATTTCATCAGGATAAATATCACGGTAAAGTCCTCCATCCTGTCGACTTGCTTTTAATAATTTCTGGAGTTGACGTTCTCTAGGAGAAAACCTCTTTTCAAGTATAGCAACATTAAATTTGTATTTGTACGATAAAGTCAACACACGCTCCATATTGTTGGATTTATTTACATTCCAAAAATTATCTTTTTCCATTAGATATTGGTCGATATTATTAGATCTTATTAAACTTACGAACTCTTCCTTATTATCCCAAACGTTATGATAATTTCTTTCAGGTTTAACCAATGGCAACGCGCATAGATAACAGACAAAAAGTCCAGGAATCATAAAGACCAAATCTGACGCATTATGCAAGTACAAATGATAAATCATTATGATAAATAGCAAGAGTATTCCTATACCAACTTGTTCATATAGCACTTTTCGCCTTTGATAAAAGTTCCAAATTTCTTCGATACTCATTTTATTTTTAATAAGCGAATCTACAGTCTCTAACAGCTTCATATAGCGTAATCGCTCGTTTAATGTTTCATTGATACATAATAGCTCTCCAAAGAGAATTAATCTTTTCATTAGAATTTGATTTTGTTAGCAGCCGTAACCTTTTTAGAATTAATCACTTTAGCATATATTTCCGTAGTTTTCAAATACTTATGTCCTAGCATTTTAGACACTGTATAGATATCCTCACCAGCTGAAAGTAATAGCGTAGCGTTTGTATGGCGAAATCCGTGGAAGCCCATTTTTTTATGTATACCTGCTTCCATCAGCCATCTAGCTAACTGCAAATTTGTATGTGCCGAATACTTTAAACCTTGAAAAACTTTGTCTTTAGGATCCGAAGAAGGCTCTCCTAAAACTTCGTACGCTTCCTCTGTTATTGGAAGTGTTTCATAAGAGCGTGTTTTATTCTGTTGAAATCGAATAAAATACCCAGATTCTTTAGAATATTGTATATCAGCCCAAGTCAGCTTCATACAATCTCCCCATCGCATACCTGTTCGAATAGACCACATTCCTGCCCTATATAAAATTGGATTATCACAAGTAGCGTTTTTTAGTCTGATTACCTCATCTAAAGTCAAAAACTCTCTAAATGTTTCTGCTTGAGGAAATGCCTTAATTTTTCTCAATGGATAATCTTTCAGTAGCTTATCTTCATAAGCTTGTTTTACACAGGCTCTGAATTTATTAAAATAAGTGTATTTGGAATTAGCTGATAATTTATAAGCCGAGGACTTGATTGTCTTTGTAGTATCTAAGAAATCCTTAAATTCTAAGCAAAAGGACTCCGTAAGCTCCGAGACCATACAAGATCCTTTACAGAACAGTTCAAAGTAATTATAACTCGAAAGCCAGTTATCATAATTCCCTTTAGACGTATATCTTTTTCTAACTATAGATTTATAATAGGCAAGAAAGTCCACTTCTTTATCATTAATAAAAGGCATATCAAGACTTACACTAAGTAAATCCATTTGCAAATCACTTTCCAATTGCTTGGCTTTGATCATCGTAAATTTATTGTGGTCACGCTCCTGCTTATTAGCAGGCTTTTCATAAATATGCAAGTCTAAAAACTTCCTTCTAGTTTTCTTTTTCTTGACTTCATCATAAATCGCGGGATAGATATCTAAGTATAAACTATTCCTTCCTGATTTGTTCTTTTGCTCTCTAAGTGTAACTCTGTAAGATGCCATAGTAGTAATATAAAGTTTGTACGTGGTGTATGTGAGACGTACAAAAAATACCATCCACGTACAACTCCTGTAAAAATTGGTTAAATCAAATATAACCAAATACAAACAAAAAACCTTGAAAATATTTAATTTTCAAGGTTTTATATAATTTTACTAATATCTAGTTTTATCCAGTTTTACGCAACTACTTCCCAATACAAAACTTACTAAAAATATTCTCAAGCAAATCATCCGTAGTAACACTACCCGTTATCTCACCAAGGTGATACAATCCCTGCCTGATATCCATCGCCAAGAAATCCGAGGTCACCGGATTATCTATCCCATATAGTACCTTCTCCAAGGCCTGTTGCGTCAACCTTAGCGCCTCCACATGACGGATATTCGTCACCATCACATCCTCCGAATTGATATGACTCAGATTCACCTGATTCAGCAGCTCATCCTTCAGTTCTTCGATACCCGTCTGCTGTTTCGCAGAAATATACAACGGATTCAACACATTAAAAGAAAGCTTTTCCGTAGGAGAGAGGAGGTCCTCTTTATTAATAATCGTGATAAACGGAATATTCAAATCCTTCACCTCATCAATTTGCGCTTGCACGTCGGACAGCACATCCTGCGTCGGATCAAACAAATAAATAATCAACCTTGCCAGGCGCATTTTTTCACGCGTACGTTCCACACCGATAGCTTCCACCACATCCGAAGTTTCCCGAATCCCCGCCGTATCAATAAACCGGCAAGTCACCCCATGAATATTAATTTCACCTTCGATTGTATCCCGAGTCGTACCCGCGATATCCGAAACAATCGCACGTTCCTCATTCAGCAGCGCATTCAGCAAAGTCGATTTCCCCACATTCGGTTTACCGGCAATCACGGCTGGCACCCCATTTTTCAGAACATTTCCCTGTTCAAAAGAAAGAATCAACTTACGAATCACCCCATTAATCTTTTCAATCAGCGACTTCAGCTGATCACGGTTGGCAAATTCCACATCCTCTTCCCCAAAATCAAGCTCCAATTCAATGAGCGAAGCGAAGTTTACCAAGTCCTCACGCAATTGTTTCAGCTGATTAGAAAAACCACCACGCATTTGCTGCATGGCGATTTGGTGGGATGCTGCCGAATTCGAGGCAATCAAATCCGCTACCGCCTCCGCTTGCGAAAGATCTAGACCACCATTCAAAAAAGCGCGAAGCGTAAACTCGCCCGCACGAGCCGCACGAGCACCTTTAGATAGCAGCAATTGAATGATACGTTCGATGATATATTTCGAATTATGCGTCGATATTTCGATTACATCCTCTTTCGTATACGAATTTGGACCTTTAAAAATACTCACCAGAACCTCATCAATAATTTGTTCCCCATCCCGAATAGTTCCGAAATGAATGGTATGCGAAGCCTGTTTCGTTAAATCCTTTCCTTTAAAAATATCATTAACTAAACTGATCGCTTCCATTCCCGACAATCTGATGACCGCAATAGCACCATTCACCCCAGGTGAAGTTGCTAAGGCAATAATGGTATCTTGTGCTATTAATCCCTCTTTAGACATGTTGCAAAGGTACATAATCGGAAGATGATATAAAACCCTTCTTTAGCAGAACCGAAAGGCATGAAATCTACATTATTCTTCAATAATTCAAAAGATCCATTCGGAGATTTAGTGAAATTTACCTAAAATGAGGTATATATAGAAGCTGTTAATTAATCTATCTTTAACATACACCTAAATATTATGAATATGATGAAAAAGATGTTATGGACGCTTATTTTATTGTCTTGTTTCAGCTTAACTTATGCCCAAGTAAGTACAACAGAAAAAAATGAAGCTTTGAATTTTAATGATTATATAGCTGAAATTACCGATTCAGTATACAATTATGGAAGGGAATGGGGGACGAATGTATTGGAAGTTAAAGAGTCTAAGTCTTACCATAAACTATCGACTATTCGTAAAAAGCTTCAAACATTCCTAGACAAAAAACAAATGGAGGTACTTAGGTATAAGACATCGCCTGGACTCGATAAAACCAAATTAGCAATCATCAACTTCCTGGCTATTGAAAAATTAATTTTACAAACAGGAATGATGCGTTTCGAATATTTAAATTCAGATTCAACGCAAGAAGAAATCGACTATGAATTCAACAATTTGACTGAAGTGGCCCTGTTTGAAGAAGAATATATGCAGACATTAAAAGCCGTTTTAGAGGAAATGGCCAATACATATGGTTATACCATTGCTCCTGAATAAATCGAATATTTTTTCCATTTTAATCAACTCATCCCATCGAGTTATTTTCGATATCAAAATAATTTAAAGACTTTATTTACTATCTCTATAGATTTCAGTATATTGTAATCATCTACTAATGACCATATTTAAACCAAGTTAAGATGAGCAATAGTCCACTAAACCGAAGAACTTTTATATTAAGTACATCTACTTTAGTATCCGCAACCTTATTACAAGGAAAAATCCCCGATTCAAAAAGCAACAAACAGAAGAAAGTAGCGCTCATTGGTGCCGGATGGTATGGTAAAAGCGACCTATTTCGCTTATTGCAAGTAGCCGATGTCGAAGTCGTCGCCGTGTGCGATGTCGATAAGAAACATTTGGAAGAAGCCGCCCAACTGATAGCCCAAAAGCAGAAATCTAAAAATACCCCAAAAACATACGAAGATTACCGAGAATTACTTAAAGCCCATAAATTAGATTTAGTAGTGATAGGAAGCCCCGATCATTGGCATGCGCTACATGCCATTGCGGCAATGAAAGCAGGTGCCCATCTTTACCTGCAAAAACCGATTTCCAGAGACGTTTTAGAAGGGGAAGCGATTCTAGCAACCGCTCGTAAATTAAATAAAAAAGTGCAAATCGGTACCCAAAGACGAAGTACACCGCATATGATAGATGCGAAGGAAAATATCATCGAAAAAGGGCTTTTAGGAAAAATATCGCATGTAGAAATGTGTTGTTATTACCACATGCGTGATAATGCGAAGAGAGAATTGCAGGAAGTACCTGCACATTTAAATTATGAGTTTTGGACTGGACCTGCACCTATGCGAGCTTTCGATGGATTGCCACATGGCAGGTGGAGATCCTACATGGAATATTGCAATGGCATAACGGGAGATATGTGCGTACACATGTTCGATACCGTTCGTTGGTTATTGAAGTTGAAATGGCCGAAACAGATCTCCGCTTCTGGAGGTATTTATTTGCAGAAAGATAGCAAATCCAATATAGCCGATACGCAAACGGCCATATTTGAATACGAGGATATGAATTGCGTTTGGCAACACCGTACCTGGGGTACTTTTGCAGATCCGGATTACCCTTGGGCATTTATCATTTATGGGGAAAAGGGGACTCTAAAGGGATCAACTATGAAATATGAGTTCATTCCTGTAGGAAAAGGTGATCGAATTGTCAAAGATGTAGTCTATGAACGGGAAGCTTATCCGGAAGATGAAAAAGAACCTCGCATCGAAATGAATGCTGCACCAGCCACTCGTCGTCAAATGCAAAACCTACTTTCTGCTATAGACAATAACCACTTACCGGTAGCCGATGTGGAAGAAGGACATATCTCTTCTGCCAGTTGTATCCTGGCAAATATCTCCATGGAACTTAAAAGACCAGTTCAGTACGACCCGAAAACGAAAACTTGTTTAAATGATCCCGAAGCTACGAAAATGCTAAAAAGATCCTATAGAGGACCTTGGCAACATCCCGCAGGAGCATAACTCATGTTTTGCTTATAAAAGCACAAAAGGCCATTCGATGTATTCATCCGATGGCCTTTTCTTTTTTACAATTAATCAAATTTGTAATTTCTTGAAGGGAAAATACCTCAACTGAGGTATTTTATAGCTATTCAAAAATAAATTCCTTTGTGATAGGATAGGAGTACTGTTTTTTACTACCTCTATCTTAATTAAATCATTAGGTCATTAAATTATTTATGCTATGAAAAAGTTTTTATTAATCATCTTTGGAATGTGTTGTCTCCAGCACTTGTCAGCTCAAGATAGAATTGCGATTAATGGTAAAACTCAAGGCGATAACTTATTTTCCGTCGAAGGCTTTAGCTATTTTGATAAAATGTCTGAATACCAGAAAACCCATTTTAAAATCACCAATAAAACGGCTACCAAACAAGTCATTCAATTTAAAGTAGCTATAACCTACACCTGTAACCGGGTTCAAACAAATACCATCAAATATTACATTCAACCAAAGGAAACCATCAAGACCGATCAATGGATGATGGAAACAGTAGACAAAAACTGCATTCAAAAAGGAGTTGATGGAGTACGTTCTACCATTGTAGACGTAGATTATTTAATAACCCTTAGTAAATAATTTGAAATAGTTGTCCTTTCTTATTGCCTTGAAAAAACTAATTGATAAATAGGGATTGAAGAGATTCCAATAAAAAAGTCCGGCCAAATGGCCGGACTTTTAAATATGAATTATTGTTAAGTATGCTATTAGTGAATGAATAACAACTCACGTAATTTTGGCAATGGCCATTTCGCATCGTCAACGATTTTCTCTAATTTATTCACATGATAGCGAATATCATCAAAGAATGGTTTTACGATTTCATCATAAGCAATCGCTCTTTCACGAACTTCTTCAAGTGTATTTGCTTTTTTACGTGCTTGGCGCATCTCTTCTGCCAATTCTAAGATGGTATTGACATGTTTTGAAATTCGCTCTAAGTAATTCAATTGAGAGCTATAAGCTTCCTTACTTAAACCAAGTTCTTTCAAACCTTTCACGTTTTCAATCAATTCGTTTTGATAAACGATACAAGCAGGAGCGATTTGACTCGTAACAGTATCACCAATTACACGTGCTTCAATTTGTAATTTTTTGTAGAAGTTCTCCAACAAAATTTCATGACGAGCTTCAGACTCACGTTTGTTGTAAATGCCTAATCCTTCGAATAATGCCAATGATTCAGGAGTTACGTAAACGTCTAATGCTTTTGGAGTTGATTTAATGTTCGATAGTCCACGAGCAGCTGCTTCTTGTTCCCACTCTTCGCTATAACCATTTCCTTCGAAACGAATTGCTTTAGAATCTTTGATGTACTTACGAACAACATTCAAGATCGCTAAATCTTTCTTCGTTCCTTTTTTGATTTGCTTATCTACTTCAATTTTAAATTCAATCAATTGTGCTGCAACAATCGTATTCAATACCGTCATTGGCAATGCAGAGTTCGCAGATGAACCTACTGCACGGAATTCAAATTTATTTCCTGTGAAGGCAAAAGGTGATGTACGGTTTCTGTCGGTATTATCCAATTTCAAATCAGGAATTTTTGGAATACCATGCCATAAATTGGCATCTGCTTTTACTTTCTTCGCTACACGTGCAGATTCTACTTCTTCCAATAACTCATCTAATTGAGAACCTAAGAAAATAGAAATAATTGCTGGAGGAGCCTCATTTGCACCTAAACGGTGGTCATTCGAGTGTGAAGCAATCGATGCACGTAATAAATCTGCATGCTCATAAACCGCTTTAATCGTGTTCACGAAAAACGTTAAGAACATCAGGTTGTTTTTAGGAGTTTTTCCTGGAGACAACAAGTTGACCCCTGTATTGGTGATTAATGACCAGTTATTGTGTTTACCGGAACCATTTACTCCACTGTATGGTTTTTCGTGCAATAAAACTTTGAAGTTATGACGGATGGCTACTAGGTCCATTACGTTCATCAACAATTGGTTATGATCGATCGCCAAGTTGATTTCCTCGTACATAGGAGCACACTCAAATTGAGAAGGCGCTACCTCATTGTGACGAGTCTTTAATGGAATACCTAATTTTAAAGCCTCATTTTCTAAGTCTACCATATACGCTAACACACGCTCTGGAATCGCTCCGAAATAATGATCTTCCAATTGTTGGCCTTTGGCAGACATGTGTCCAAATAAAGTACGACCTGTTAATTGTAAGTCAGGACGTGCATTATATAAGGCTAGATCTACTAAGAAATATTCTTGTTCAATACCTAGAGAGGCATTAACTTTCGTTACTTGCTTGTCAAAATATTGTGCAACATCAGTCGCTGCTTTATCTACCGCAGCAATTGCTTTTAATAATGGAGCTTTATAATCTAACGATTCACCCGTGTATGAAACAAATACCGTAGGAATACATAAGGTTTTACCTGCACCTGTTTCGAATAGGAATGCTGGAGAAGATGGATCCCAAGCAGTATATCCACGAGCTTCGAAGGTATTACGAATACCGCCATTTGGGAACGATGATGCATCAGGCTCTTGTTGTACCAAAGCATCAGCGGTGAATTTCTCAATGGCAGAACCATCAGAATCTGGCTCAAAGAAAGCATCATGCTTCTCTGCAGTAGATCCAGTTAATGGTTGAAACCAGTGGGTGTAGTGAGATGCACCGTTTTCTAAAGCCCAAGTTTTCATTGCTTGCGCGATATATTCAGCCATATCCCTGCTAATTTGCGTTCCTTCTTCAATCGCCGTATTTAATTCTTTAAAGGCAGGCTTTGGAAGGTAATCCCTCATTTTGGATACGGTAAAAACATTTTTTCCATAAGCATGGATAGCACGTTCACTGTTTACTTCTGTAATAGCATTGAACTGATGTTTTGAAGCTGCTTCAACTGCGGCGAATCTGCTGTTTGACATGGTCTAATTCTAATTTTATAAGTTGTATATTGATTTTGGATGATTTCAATCTTAAAACATTTCAAAAATATAGGAAATTCTTAAATTTTTAATATTTTTTTGAAAAAAAAGTGAAAAAAAGTGCTTTTTCTTGAAAAACACCATAAAAAAAGCAGGTGATTTTTGAAAATTACCTGCTTTTTTGTGAAAATGGATAATTTCTACTTGATGTCAAGTCCCCAATCGATTCCTTTTTCTGTTGCTTTAACTCCTTTGCTAATCCAGGTAGGGGCTGGAGCTCCTTTCAAGAAATGATCAAAAAACTGAACTTCCCGGATCTGGATGTCTTTCCGATTTTGTCGTTGAATTAAATTATGGTCATCGCCATTGTAGTTTAATAACCAAACTGGTTTATTCAATCGACGTAAGGCGGTATAGAATTCAATACCTTGATACCATGGCACTGCTCCGTCCTGATCGTTATGCATTATCGCAACTGGTGTATTCACCTTATCCATAAAAAATAATGGTGAATTTTCAATGTATAAATCTAAAGCCTCCCACAATGGTTTTCCTATACGGCTTTGCGTGTTTTCATATTGGAATTGGCGTGACATCCCCGTTCCCCAACGAATACCTCCATAAGCAGAAGTCATGTTTACTACCGGTGCTCCAGACCAGGCTGCAGCATACATATTTGTTCTGGTGATTAGATGTGCTACTTGATATCCTCCCCAGCTTTGCCCTTGAATCCCCATTTTTGTAGCATCTACATAGGAATAGGTTTTTGCTAAATAATTCATCCCCGAATTAATGAACTCTTCGGCTGATTTTCCTGGATAACCTTCCTCATAACGGATGTCTGGTGCAAAGACCAAATATCCATTACTCACAAAATAACTGATGTTTAAGCGTGAAGCCGTAGGAGCAGGGGCTTGATAGGTATGTAAACCATTGCTGAGAATCTCATAAAAATAGGCGATTATCGGGTATTTTTTATTTGGATCAAAGTCTTCAGGTTTATACAGTATACCTTCTGCAGCATATCCTTTTGGTGTCGTCCATTTCACTAATTCTGCAGTACCCCAATTGTAATTCGCTTGTTGCGGATTGATATCCGTTAACCTGATTTCTTCTTTGAAGTTTTTTAATACGTATAAATCCGGGTAAGCTTGGTAATTTTCCTTGGTATAAATGACTTGTTTCAAAGCCTCATCTGCCTGAAGTGATTTGTAGGTATATGGGCCAGACCATAAGGTTTGAATGTCTTTCTTCCCTAATTGATAATAACCATTATACTTATTGCTGTGATTAAATCCGCTTAAGTAAATGGGTTTCCGCTCGTCAATGTAGGTGACGCGCAACCTAGGATTATCCGAACGATCGACCGACTGATACCGGTAAGTGATCTTATCTTCGCGACCTTTTCCAAGGGTTATGTTTTGCTTTTGCTTTCCATCCAAACTGATTTTCCAAATATCATATCGATCATTTAAAAATATCGATTGTCCATCTTTGGACCAACCTGCTAATCCATAGGCACTGGCTGCTGCCGGAACATCATTTTCTTCATCCACAAAACTTACCGGGATTCCTTCGTTTAATAGGGTAGTCTTTGCACTTTGGATAGCGTAACTGTACCAATTGCCTTTTCCACGATCGAAATAAATCACATGATCGCCTTCTGGTGATAAATAATTAAATCCAGATACAGCCTTTGCTACTAATTTGGTCTCACCTGTCAGGGTCGAAATGATGTAAATATCAGATTTTGATGATCCTTCCCATTGTGTTGCAATGCGGTAGGCTTGATCTGAAGTGGCTATTGCCCACTCTTTATCGGCATCGCCTGTCATGCTAATGCGGTTATAGGTATCATCAGATAATGGCTTTACCGTTTGACGATTATTCATGTGAATCATAGCGGTGAAATTTCTTGCCTGATCTCGTTTCACATTCGCCAATTGCATGGGTTGTATGTACTCATCTTGCCAATGCCAGATATCCACTTTTGCGGTTTCAAAATCGACTAGGGTCGTGTCTTTTACGCGTGGAATAGGCGCTAAACCAAAAAATATTCGTTCCCCGGATTGGCTAAAACTGAGGTTTCCGTCGCCGGATACAAACCAATTTTTAGGAATACCTGAAGTGTTTCTGTTAGCTAAAATTACGGCAGTATCTTGGCTGGGCGTATAATAGTATAAATTGTATTCTTTTAATAAGGATTTTTCCGGGGTTTTATCCGCTAGAAAAATGAATTGTTTAACCTGATCATCAAAACTGAAACTTTTATAGGTTCCTTTGCCATGGCTGATTTTTTTACTTTGCTTACTGCCAAGATCGTAGATGTACAATCCAGCCTCATTTAAGCTGTCCTTTTCGGCACCTTTTTTAGTATAAACCAAATATTCCTCATTCTCACTCCACTGGTAATTATCAGCTTTCCAGATTTGTGTGGTATCTCCCGTATTTAAATCCAATACGTGTAAGACTGCACTTGTCTTGGCTTTCTTTGGAGTTTCTTTTTTAGCACTGGTATCCACCTTGGATGCCAGCGTTTTTTCATCCACATCGGCTACAAAAGCCAAATAATTTTTAGAATTTCTTGCTAGCTGGTAAGACTTTAATAAAGGGAATTTAATACTACTTTTTTTGTTGATATTAAAGACCAATAAAGAATCTTTTGGCATCTCATCCGCTTTCTTTTTTTTAATCTTAGCTTGTCTTGTTTCCTGAAATGCTGCTTTAATACTGCTGATGAAGAATTTTTCGTCCTTACTTAATTTTACCTCTCCAGATCTGGGTATTTCCAGTAAGGTGTTGGATTTATTGTCTTTTAAAACAGTTAGCGCGTCACCTTCTTGTGGAACTATGGTATAGTAAATTAAATTACCCGATCGACTTATTTCGGATCGGTTGATCGATTTCCAGTCGTCATACACGCTGTGATCTACTGGTTTTTTTTGGGCATGTACGTTAGATAACATTGCAAGGAGTGGAATTGCAACTAAGCGAAAGCATTTCATAAATATGTGTTTTGGAATCCAAGTATAGCTAAAAATTTACTAACTTACGTTAGCAGATTTATAACATTTTTAATATATATTTTAGCAATTTAAGACACTATGAAAAGTAATTCCATCATTATCAGCATTATTTCAGCGCTGGCCGTTGTTATTTTTGCTTGGATTTTTTCCAATGCTTATCAATATAAATACAAAAATTCCAACACCATCAATGTGACCGGAAATGCAAAAACAGATTTTGAATCCGATATTGTCAAATGGTCTGCTTCCTTCAGCCGAAAGTCTATGAACTTGAGTGAAGCTTCGGAACAATTGAAAAATGACCGCGATTTAGTGCGTGATTTTTTAGTACGGAAAGGAATTAAAGAGAACGAGATTCTTTTTAATGCGGTCAATATCAATCGTGAATTCAGTTATTTTACCGATCAAAATGGTAATTCCCACAATACGTTCAATGGATACAGTCTATCACAAAATGTGAGTGTGGAATCTAAAGAATTGGATAAGGTGGATAATGCCTCTCGCGAAATATCAACACTAATTTCTCAAGGAATAGAATTAAGCTCTAATGCCCCAAATTATTACTTTTCTGGATTGGAAGATCTTAAATTGAAATTAATTTCCCAAGCTTCTCAAAACGCTAAATCCAGAGCCGATAATATTGCTAAAGAAGCAGGCTCAAGCTTAGGGGAATTAGTCAAAGCTGATTTGGGAATATTCCAGATTACAGGACAAAATGATAACGAAGAATATTCTTATGGGGGTGCTTATAATACAACATCCAGAAGTAAAACAGCCAATATCACCGTCAAAGTATCTTATCGAAGTAATTAATAAAAAAAATTACAGCAATTTATAAAGGGAGGCTTTTAAAACCTCCCTTTTTTGTTAATACATCAATTTTATTCCTCCGTAATAATTCCGGGTAGGAGATGGGTTGAAAAATCGATTACCTATCGCATTGATATCATTTCCAAGACTGTATTTTTCATTCAATAGATTATCTCCACCAAAGAAAACCTGCATCTTCAATTGTTCATTTAGTCCAAACATCCATGAAATTTTCCCCTGTAATAAATGATACTTGCTGGAATAAACAGCATTTGCATCGTTTAAAGGGATTCTGGAAGTGAAATTATGCATCATGTTCAAGCTGATATCCTTAGTCAATTGCAGATTTAGGTTATTGACCCAAATCCATTTTGGAACAGAAGTGACCTGATTGCCGCTATAATCTTGATCTCCCAATTGATAGGTTTTAAATACATAATCCTGATAAGTTAACTGACTGCTAAAAATAACATGTTGTAAAAAACTGGCATGGCTACGATCGAGTACATGCGTTAATACACTTGCTTCAATACCTTTTTGATCCATTTCACCCGCGTTTACAAAGTATTCATTTCCTTCCGAATTTAATTGACGGATAATTCCATCGTTCATTTGATAGGTATATGCGCTAATATCTGCAATAAATGCACGATTTAAGGTTTCTACCCGAATGCCAAGCTCGTAGTTAGTACCAGATTCCGGTTGAAGGTTTTCATTAATTTGATTGTCTGAAGAACGAACTTCAGCCATGGTAGGGCTGGAATAGCCTTTAGAGACACTAGCTCTTGCCGTTAATAAAGGATGAAAAACATAGGAAAGGCCAATTCTAGGCATCCAATTTGGATCTAAAGATTTCTTTCCGCTGGCAGCCGATTGGTTAGGCATATTGCGTTTGAATTCCATGTCGTAAAAACTTAAACCTATAGAACCTTCTGCCATTAGTCGGTTTGCAACCTGCGTTTTTATACGGTAAAAATAAAAGTGCTGAAAATTTTCTAATTGATCATCATCGGTTAAGACTCCTTTACTACCCAGGTTGTTTTCATGATTGAGAATATGGTATTTTCCATGTTGCGCTTCTGTACCTAATTGCATTTCATAGGTCCAATTTTCTTTCGCATCTTGTTGAAAAGATAAATACGTTCGATAACCTATATTTTTTTCATCCCGTACCTCGTAATTGGTAATAAAAGGATTTTTAAAGTCTGTAGTTGATCCAAAGACCGAAATAACATGTTTCCAATGTTCATGAAAGTTAAACTCGTGGGTAATTCCTCCTAAAAAGGTTTTATTATAAATAGCGGCTTGTTGTTCTACAGCTCCTGGCAAGGTTGCTGTCGCAGGTCTAGCTTGCTTGGGATCCTCTTCATATTGTTGCGCATTTAAACCACCAGGTGTTTCATACCCCAAATCACTATATAAAGCAAATAAGTTGATTTGTTTGTTCTTGGCATAGTTCCATTGATGGCCAGTTTGAAAAAACTTCTTTTGCATCGCCGTTTGAGTCCGATAACCATCAGATCTTAAATAAGCTTGATCAAAGGAGAATTGGTAATTTTCATTCACTTCATGCGCAATACTCAATTGTTCTTGAAACAATCCGAATGATCCTCCACCTAAACTTAAACTTTTTCTGGAATGTCGTTCTCCTAAACCGTTTGGCGTAATTTGTAAAACACCTCCGCTATTTGGCCCGAACAAAGAGCCATCAGGTCCCTTCATCACCAATATTTGTTCTATACCAATCGGATCTAACAAATTCAAATAGGTATTACCACTGGCGTCTGTTAAAGGAATTTCACCTATATAAATTTTACTGTTGCGTACACCGAATGGAGATCTTAGCATGCTTCCTCGTAAAGCTAGGCGATAACTGCCAGGTGATCGCTCTTCCATCCGTAATCCAGCAGTGGAATTTAATGTACTGACCAAACTAGAAGGATTTTGAGCAAAGACACTTTGTTGGCTGATGACTTGAGTGGAATGGCTTAAATGACGCATCATCTGCTTATGAAAATAAGCTTTTACTTCCACTGGAGCGATTCGATTAATACTGCTATCCGCGTTAGGTGTTTGTCCATAACTGAAGGATAGTAAACTTAGTGTGAGGAAAGAAAAAAGTAGTATTGGTTTAGATTTTTTAAACATGTTGTACCCTTAATTGCTAAATATAGTTAAAAGGCTTCATTTAACCCTAAAAATAGACCACGCTGACCAAATTTTCCAAAGGCATAGTCGATACATAAATTGGTTCGGGTAGCTTTGTTAAAGAGGATCCGTAAACCTGTTCCTGCTGCAGGTTGCCACTGCTTAAACAGTTTGGTTCCCATTTGGTCATCGGCGGTTTGTAAATTTCCAAAGACTACGCCACTTAGAAATTGATTTCTTAAGATGGGGAAACGGTACTCCAGTTCGGTATAAAAGAAGGATTTTCCTTTAAAATATCCCATGGTATATCCACGTCCGCTTCGGGCATAAGGATCACGACCTGTTCCTGGTAAATCCACATACGGTAGTGCACCACCTAAATTATAAGAGGCAAAATTCCAAAAACCTAGTACATGATTAGGCCTTAACGTCGAAAGTTGCCAGTATTTGCGGAAATCTGTTTGCAATTGATAGGCATTATGCGCACTTCCTAACCAAGCCTGGTTCATGCGTAAGACAACATCCACATAATAGCCTTTGTAAGCACTGTTCGGATTGTCTCTTGTCATGTATTGCATATTAAGCATTAAGCCATTGTTGTTGACCCGACTAGGATTGAAGTTATTCCAACGGCTGTAGATTTCTACTGGTGAAAGTCCTTCTTGACTTCCAATGGTTTCCAGGTTGCGTTTCATTTCAAAAAATACACCTACACCTATAAATGCACCTGGTAATAACTGCTTGTATACTCGTTCGCTGAAAGAATAGGTGATAAATTTATTGACATAACGGGTACGCTCCGGGTTATTGAGGATTTCTTCTTCTTGGCTTGGATTTTCCAAAGGTGTCCCGATTCCTAGGCCATAGTCTAATCCTACTGCTTTCGCAATCATAGCTGATCCTTTCACGTTCCATTTATTCGCAGGTGTGTACACATCGTGCATGATATAACCTACGATTATTCCCCTGGTAGTGGCGCTTAATGCTGCTGCAGCGATGGACATCGCAGTTTTGGGCTGATTACCCAAAACTTTCCCGCCTACCGCTTTAATCCCGATTTGCCCTCCTATAGAGGGGTTATAATTCAAATTCGGTAAATAGGTGATTGCTGATCGGCTATGGCTTGGCTTTGTTGCTAAGTCTCCTTTCTTTTTAAAAGGGTTGATGTCTTTAAATAAATCGACGATATCGTATAGGTTTGCTGTGGTATAAAGGCTATCTACCTGAGTTTTAGTACTAATGGTGTCTTGAACTTGAACCTGTGCGGAAACCTGATTAGCAAGAAATAAACTCATAAACAGAACACAATACGGAAATGGACGAAATGACATAGTTAATTTAAAAATAGTTGTTGTTGAACTAGCTTTTGGTTAATGCTGCAAAGTACTGTAAAATAATTTTGATTTTAGCCATCAAATTTTGCTTAATCTATACTTGCGCTACTGAAGCTATTGATTCAAGTTATTAACACTAATATAAAGGATATTGTTCTATTGAAAATGTTTTAAATGACCTAATAAGCCGGTTAATCCTCCTGTGTGCACGATTAATATTTTTGATCCTTCAGGATAATGTCCTTTGCTAATTAAATCAAATACGCCAAAACAAAGTTTTCCGGTATAGGTGGGTTCGATAAGGATGCCAGTTTCCTGAGTAAATTGCTGTATAAATTGGATTAAAGCTTCATTAACTTTCGCGTAGCCATTGGCGTGGTATTCCTGTTGAATTTCTAATGAAGTAGGGGATATTCCCCAATTTTTAAAATCATCTTGTAAACTATCGCCTAATTTCAGCACTGGAAATACCTGCAATATGCTGGAAAGTTTTTCTTGGTCTATACCTGTTTTCATACCTGCAGCAGTCGTGCCGGTACCTGCTGCTACAGCGATGTAATCGTACTGTTGCTGCAATTCCCCAATCATCGCTGCACAACCTTTCATCCCTAAGGTTGATTTACCTCCTTCATCAATAAAATAGGCATCCTCATTGGAAAAATGGTTTTGAAATAACTGAACCTTGTCTTTATACGATGTTCGATCAACAAAAATGAGGTTCATCCCAAACAATTGACATATTCCTAATACTGCATTATCTACCTTTTCTCCCCGAACAAACGCATGTGCTTCAAAACCAAATTGTGCAGCAGCTGCTGCTGTAGCTAGTAAATGATTGGACCAGGCGCCACCAAAGGTAACGATTTGTTTATAGCCTCTTGTCCGAGCATCCAACAGCGGATATTGAAGTTTACGCCATTTATTTCCTGAAATAAATGGGTGTATTTTATCATCTCTCTTTACAAAAACTTCCACCGCCTTATCGGTTAAGTAGGGGTGAACGATTCGCTCTTCTGGACTGTAAATAGGAAAATCAAATGCCATGTTCAAAGGTAAGTTTATATTCTATAGTTATCAATGGATTTTAAACCGCAGAATTAATGCTTGATTCTTTGCTTTGCCTCTCGTATAAATACCTAAAAATGCTACTTTTGTAGCATGGTTGATCATTTAGAAATTGAGCAGGAAGAGCAAGAATTATTCGAACATTTACGTATTGTAGCCGATAAAGGTCAAGCGTTGTTGAGAATAGATAAATTCTTGATGAATAGGGTAGAAAATACGTCTAGAAATCGAATACAGAATGCCATCGATGCTGGTTCTGTCAAGGTCAACGAAAAGGAAGTCAAAGCCAGCTATAAGGTTAAACCTTTTGATGTAATTACGGTTGTTTTGCCTGACCCGCCTAGGGATACCGAAGTATATCCGGAAGATATCCCATTAGCAATCATTTATGAAGATGATGATTTATTAATCGTTAATAAAGAAGCCGGTATGGTCGTTCATCCTGGTTTTAACAACTATTCCGGAACCTTAGTCAATGCCTTAACATTCCACATTCAACAATTGCCTATTTTACCTGGGAATACCGGACGACCAGGCTTGGTACATCGCATCGATAAGGATACTTCAGGATTATTGGTGATTGCTAAAAATGAATGGGCAATGACCTTTCTAGCCAAGCAATTTTTTGATCATAGCATCAGCCGAAAATACTTAGCCCTGGTATGGGGTGATTTGAAAGAATCGGGAACTATTTCAGGTTATATAGGCCGCAATGCCAAAGATCGACGCATCATGGATGTTTATGATGATCCGGAAAAGGGAAAATGGTCGGTTACACATTACAGCGTATTGGAACGTTTTGGCTATGTGACGTTAATTGAATGTCAATTAGAAACGGGACGTACCCACCAAATACGTGCACACATGAAATCGATAGGTCATCCTTTATTTAATGACGAGTCCTATGGCGGTCATAAAATTTTAAAGGGTACCCAATTTGCAAAATACAAACAGTTTGTAGAAAATTGCTTTGAATTATTACCTCGTCAAGCACTTCACGCCACTTCATTGGGATTCATCCATCCCAAAACCAAAGAATTTTTACACTTCGAAGTATCAGTTCCATCAGATTTTCGTTTAGGATTAGAGAAATGGAAATCTTATGTTGCTGATGCTGCTTCTTAACATTGCTACTACACACTATGCCTATACACTATATAAACTTTAACGGATCGGTCATTCCGGAAGATATGACCATATTAAATGCAGACAGCAGAGCTTTCCGCTATGGTGATGGTTTATTTGAAACCATGCTTTGGAAAGATGGGGATATTCGATTCTTAAACCTTCACCTAGAACGATTATTGGAAGGATTGAATATGCTTCATATGGAAGATATTGAACATTTTAACAGCTATTTTATCCGCCAAAAAGTGGAGGAATTGGTTCGAAAAAATAACATGTTGGGGCAACAAGCACGTGTTCGACTGATCGTATTTCGCTCCGGAGGAGGTCTTTATGGACCGGAGAGTAATAAAGCCAATTATATTTTGCAGGTGGATCGTAAAGCTGAAAGCTTGAGAGATAAAAAAACTGGGCTTATTATCGATGTGTATACGGAATATAAAAAAGCATATTCTGAATTGTCTAAGATAAAATCGAATAATGCCCTAATCTATGTCATGGCAGGACTTTTTCGTAAAAAAAATGCTTTTGATGAGGTCTTAATTCTTAACCAAGCCGGAAATTTATGCGAGGCCTTAGCCTCCAATATATTTGTCTATTACGATAAAGTATTGTATACCCCTGCTTTGACTGAAGGCTGTATAGCTGGTGTCATGAGGAGAGTCATAATGGACATAGCCGAACAGGAAGAAATTCCGGTGGTAGAAGCGGAAATAAAACCGGAGATTTTGAAGGTGGCCGATGAAATTTTCTGTACCAACGCAGTGGAAGGTGTGCAATGGGTAATGGGGTATAAACACAAACGTTATTTCAATAAAATATCGCGTATTTTCCAAGAGAAATTAGCGCTTTGGACCTATGAAACGGATTCTTCCGTTGATTAAATCTTATTTTTCTAGCCTACTATGTTGGATTATTTCAATACAGTAGGCTTTCTTATTTTCTATAAGGTAATCATTACTAGCTAATTGAAACAGTAACATAATCTAATTATTTCATGTTTCTGAAGAATTTTTGTAAAATTCTCATCAAGCTGTTCTATCATTTCCCTATTCTTGAAGGCTAATCAGTGAAGCCAATTATTCTTACTATAAATTAAATCACTTCTAAGTTTTGATCAAGATTTTTTGTACTCATTTTTAGCTTTTATAGGCATCTTCTTCGGATCTTCTTCGAACCTCAAACGGATATCTTATGGATCTTGAATGCTATTTTTCGAAGAAGAATCGAATATTATACGCGTGAAATCCTTTGATTACTACATGCCATTCAAGAAATAACCTTTATGGTTATACCATTTCAAATAGTGTTTTTCGGTCTATTTGTAATAAGCTATTTGCATTCATCAATAGAAAACGTTTGATAATTTTAACTATATAACAATTTGAAATATTGTTTTTTAGGTATGTCTAAATAATCAAATAATTGAAATAAAGTGATTAGAGCTTTCCAAATTTGAACTCAAAAAGAAAGAGGCTCCAAAAAGGTAGCCTCTTCATTTATTACGATTGTTAGTGTGATTTTAATGACTTAATGATAATCTTTATTCTTGTTTAACTACTTCCACATTGACTGTAATGTTTACTTCAGAAGCAACAGAAGGTACTCCTGAAGGTAATTTGTCATCATACGAGATGTGATAATCGAAACGGTTTAAAGTTAGTTTTGCGGTGAATCCTGCGCGCATCTTTCCCCAAGGATCTTGAATGATTCCGTTGTTTTGTATGACATCAAACTGGACTTTTTTAGTGACATCCTTCATTGTCAAATCACCTTCAAGCTGGTATTTACCTTGTTCTGTCCTTTTCAAAACAGCATTTTTGAAACTTATTTGAGGAAATTTCTCTGCAGCAAAGAAATCTTCGCTTTTAAGGTGTTTATCTCTGGCTTCAACTCGGGTGTCAATGCTGTTTACATCGATGGTGAAATTTATTGTACTCTCATTAAATTCCTGATCTGTTTTGCTCAACACGGTACCTTCAAGTTTTCTAAATTGTCCATCTACCATCGAAATTCCTAAATGGTTAATACTGAAATGAACATAACTATGTGCTGGATCGACATGCCAGGTCACCTGCGCCAGGGATAATTGTCCGTAAAATAGGATTAAACTTAGTAGACTTAAAAACTTCTTCATAATCTTTAAATTTTAAACTATAATCTAATTTTTTACAAAAAGAATATAATATTTTAATATAATTATTGATCTATGGTAATAAAATATAAAATGTGTTTAATTGTTTTAATTTTAACATTTGAATTTTTTCCATTGTCAGTTCTGTCCTGGCTCTAGCTTATGTTTGCTATTCACAGAATTAATATTTACTTTATACTAGATAGGCTATAATTGTTAAAATTTGGACAAAAATTTGTTGTATGATTACCAATCACATTAAATCTTTCATAAAAACATATTGATTATGATGTACATCCAAGGCTTTGAAAAAATAAAACGTGTAGGGCAAATTTTAAAAATTCTTTCTAAACATGGATTTGATGAAATAATTTCCAGATCGAATTTAGATCGAATTTTGCCAGATAGCTTTTTATATTGGAATAATCATACAAGAAAAATTTTTGAAGAAGATTTTAATGTTCGTTTACGTTCAGCTATTGAAGAATTAGGGCCTACTTTTATAAAGCTTGGACAACTGCTGAGTAATCGACCAGACATCATCCCTAAAGATTTACAAGAGGAGTTGGTGAAGCTACAGGATAATGTGAATACGGAGGAATTGGATATTCGAATGCGCTTAGAGAAAGAGCTAGAGATTGATTTAGATGCTCATTTTCTTTCTATTGAATCCATTCCTCTGGCATCAGCTTCCATTGCTCAAGTGTATAGAGGAAAACTACTGGACGGAAAAGAGGTTGTTTTTAAAGTGAAAAGACAACAAATTGATGAAATTATCAGAGCTGATCTTGATTTTATTAAAGATTTAGTACGACTATTAAAGCGAAAATACGAGGTAGTCAATAAAATGAACCTTTATGAAATCGTGCTATCCTTTGAAAGCTCCTTACTCAATGAACTGTCTTTCACCAACGAATTAAATAATATAGAACGTTTTCGGCGGAATTTTTCAGGTAATAAAGAGGTATATGTACCTAAGATTTATCGCAAATACTGCACAGATTCGTTGATCTGTATGGAATTTATTGATGGTGTAAAAATCAATGAAATCGGTGAATTGGAAAAGTATGGTTTGCATCGAAAATCTATTTTACAAAATGTGTTGGATTTGTTTTTGGAACAGGTGTTAATGCATGGATTCTTTCATGCAGATCCACATCCAGGCAACGTATTTGTCAATAGAAGAGGGCAAATCGTGTTTATAGATTTTGGTGCTATGGGTTTCATGATTCCGGAAGATCGTAAAATCATCGAAGCTATGGTCATTGATTTTTTAGCCAATGATGCGCGCTCTTTGATTAAAAACATCAAGAAACTTGCTGTCATTCATCATATTCAGGACGAACGTAGATTAGAACGCGATGCTTACGAAATCTTTGAAATGATAAAACAGAATGCTTTGGCGGATATAGAAATTTCCGTTATGCTGCAAAAATTAAATATCGTTTTGCAAACAAATCATATCTTACTTCCAGACTTTGTGTATATTCTTCTTCGTGGAGTCTCTATTCTAGAAGGTACAGGAAGGCAGCTTGATGCAGAATTAAATATTCCTGAAAGCATAACGCCATTTGCTCAAAAAATTGCGGCAGAAAAACTTTCTGCCTCATACCTAATCGGACAAATAAAAGAAAAAGCCAAATTGGCGAAAGATGTACTAGAAGAAGTTCCGGATGATTTATTAACCATTTTAGACAAGGTTAAAAATGATAAAATGACCTTAAACCATCGTATGCAAGATTTTGATAATTTGCAATTGATCTTACATCGGATGGGAAATAAATTCTTATTATCTATTTTGGCGATGACTTTCGGTGTCGGTGCAAGTATTCTAGCCCATGGTAGGGTAGGCTATTTGCTCTGGGGAATACCTTTGCTTTCTTGGTTTGGGTTCATCATGAGTTTTATCCTTTGTTTTGCACTCTTAAATCATCTTTATAAAAGTAAATAATTCGAATTGTACATTTCTACAAAAAGCATGGTTGTGGTAAATATATGTTTGCACAATTAATTGGTTTTCAGTGATGTATAAAAAATTTTTCTATTATTATTTGAGTTAATTATTTTTAAATCTCTAAGATTTTACTTAATTTTCCTTTCACAAACTAATTTAATTGCTTAAATAAATAGTAAGGACTTCCAAATCCTTAATATTTCACACTAATTAATTCATTCGATGATCATTGCAGTAGATTTTGATGGAACTATTGTAGAACATAGGTATCCAAAAATTGGTAAACCAATTCCATTTGCTATACCAGTTCTTAAACAATTGATGAAAGATAAACATCAATTAATTTTGTGGACTGTTCGTGAAGGAAAACAATTGCAGGAAGCTATTGATTATTGTCACCTTCAGGGTGTTTTCTTTTATGCGCATAATGCTAATTTTCCCGATGAAGATCGGAAAAAATCGCCTAGAAAATTAACCGCTGATTTGTTTATAGATGACCGTAATTTTGGTGGTCTTCCAAATTGGGGACTTATATACCAAGCTATTTTAGAACGAAGAGCTTTACAAAATAAATTGGATTTCAATTCGGAAATGTCCTTATTCCAAGAATTAAATGCCAAGGATACCTTTTGGAAAAAGCTATTTAAATAAGTTTATTTTAAAGCCTGTTTACGATGATAAAAATGAATCCGGAGCTTTATACTTTTTTGCATAATAATGATGTTCTTTAACAGAATTTAAAAAGTTAAGTGTTTAAACATTTGATTAATGTTTTATATAATCAGACCATAAAATAGGTGTTTCCATTCCAAATTTTAACTTCATTAAATTCATTTCTTGCTCAATTTTCCTGTATATTTTTGATTTTTTGAAAATAGAAAGTATAGTTTTAATACTACCTAGTTTTTACTTATAGCATTGTTTTACAGGTGTTTGTGATATTGAAACATGTCTCATTTTTTAATTTGGACGTTGTAAAATGAAATTGAGACAAATTTTAATCGATTTGAGTGTACATTTGTTCAAACAAGCACAATTATTAATTATTAACACACTAACAAAATTTAATCCGCATTCTCTTCAATTACGAATTGAGTTTTAATTAATGTCCGATTATGGAAATTGCACTAACCCTAAAACAGCTCGTTTTTGAACTAAAAAACGATTTTTTAGCATACCCCACATGGATTAGCATGTTAGCTTTAACCTTAGTACTTTCGGTTATTTTTTATAATGGATTTTTAATGATCAAGCTTATGAAAACGCGTGAATCGAATCGAAGGTTTGCGATTGGGCAAATTGAATTTTCCAAAATAAAATCTTCGCTGTCTTCTGTGTTATCCACTTATCAAATTTATACAACAACAGAACTAAATTTAATGCTAGTAAAAACCCTGGAAAGCACATTTAAAGATGCGCAGAAGAGGGAACTCACAAAGGCCTTGGTAGAAGTTGTTAGTGATTTAATCACTGCAAAAATTTACTGTAACCAAACCAACCTCAGGACGATTGTAAAGCAACAAAATATCATCCATTATTGGGAAAATCAATTGCAAACTAAAGACGCCACCTTTCGTCTTGAAGCTATTTACTTTTTAGATGCTTTGTCTGAAATGTTTATGGATGTGAAAACCAAGCAAGTGAGCATTAAAAATGTGGAATTTTGTATACCAGCTTCTCGTTCCCGTTTATTTAAAAAAGAGCTTACTGGCTTGAAAGGGTTCAAGGAAAATCTTAGAATATTGACTACAAAAGCAATTTGAATTAAATAAATACACTTTTAAAACTAACCTTGTATAAAACAAACCAAATATTTATTATCCTATGGAAAACATGAATAATGTACTTGAGAAAAAATCTTACATGAGTTTAGATACGGAGTTGAAAATCTTTAAAGCATTAGAAGATTGGGAAAAATCACAGTATTTCTTAAACTCTGCATGTTCTATTATTACTGCAGCGCGTGAAATTGGATGTAATACCAAATACTTGTCGTATGTGGTTAATAAATACATGAAAGTTGATTTTCCAAACTATGTAAACCAACTTCGTTTAGCATATCTCAACAATTACTTAAAAACCGTTCCTGAGGCAAGAAATTTAAAGCTTTCTTATTTAGCGAGTATTTGTGGGTTTTCATCTTATGGAAAATTTGCAAAATTCGTAAAAGAGAAAACGAAATATAGTCCTACGCAGTATATTGTCTTTTTTGATTTAATACAATCCTAATTCAGCGTTATTTTTTCCTAGCAATCGCTATCACAGGAGTTTTAATTTTACTATTATTAGGTTTCTCTATTGTTAGATCGAATGTTTCCAATTGGAAATTTATATCTTGTATGGAGATACTAAACTAGTAAACCTATTTATGAACAGAAGAGGATTTTTAGGAGGATTAACTTTACTAACTGGCTTTGGACTAAACGCAAATAATAATTTATTATTTGCGAAAGCGTATAATGGAAAAAAATCTAATTTAATAACCACACCATCTTTCGAAGCAGACATCGTGATTATAGGTGCTGGATTAGGCGCTGTTGCTGCTGCCCTTGCTGCATTGCGAAATGGGGAGAGGGTGATTTTGACCGAGGAAACTGACTGGATTGGAGGACAATGCACGCAACAAGCAGTGCCTCCTGATGAACATCCATGGATCGAAACTCATGGTGCCCCGGCATCTTATAGGTCCTTTAGGAATGAAATACGGAATTATTACCGGACTTATTACCCTTTAACGGATGAAGCCAAGCGTAAAGAATTTCTAAATCCTGGAGATGGTGCAGTTTCCAGATTATGCCATGAGCCGAGAGTAGCCCTAGCTATTTTGGAAGCTATGTTGGCACCTTATATCTCGAATAATAAGCTGTGTATATTCCGGCATCATCAGGTCGTAGATGCCAAGAAAAAGGGAAATCAAGTTCAAGAAGTGACCATGATCAATCTGTTGAATAAACAACGGATTCAATTAAAGGGAGCCTACTTTGTAGATGCAACAGAATTGGGCGATGTTTTACCATTAACCAATACGGCCTATGTAACTGGTACAGAATCAAAAGCTGAAACCGGTGAATTGCACGCTCCTGAGCAGGCTAGACCAAAAGATAACCAATCATTCACCATGGTTTTTGCTGTAGATTATCATCCTGGAGAAGACCATACCATAGCAAAGCCAAAAGATTATGATTTTTGGAGAAATTACATTCCTGAAATTCAACCTCCATGGCCAGGTAAACTGTTACAGCTCAGCTATTCCAATCCCCAAACATTAGTACCAAAGACCTTGGGTTTTCATCCAGATGGCATTCCTACAGGAGAGGTATTGAACTTATGGAATTACCGAAGAATATTAAACAAGCATAATTTTAAGCCGGGATTTTTAACTGGGGATACTACCATTATCAACTGGCCTCAAAACGATTATATGCTCGGCAATTTGATTGATGTTTCTAAAAAAGAATTTCAAAAACACATCGATGCTGCCAAACAACTCAGCCTATCGTTATTGTTTTGGCTTCAAACTGAAGTGGAAAGACCGGATGGGGGTAAAGGATGGCCAGGAATTCGATTAAATAAGGAAGCCGTAGGTACGGAGGATGGCTTGGCAAAATACCCTTATATCCGTGAATCTAGACGAATAAAAGCGTTGTTTACGATCGAGGAAGAACATGTAGGTCAGGAGCAACGTAAACTCGTGGCTCAAGCCAATGAAAATCCAAATCAGGCGGCTTACTTTGAAGACAGTGTAGGGGTAGGGTATTACCATATCGATTTGCATCCGACTATGCAAGTGAATTATGTGGATTTTCCATCTTTGCCTTTTCAAATACCATTGGGTGCCTTAATTCCTGTAGAAACTGAAAATCTATTACCTGCAAACAAAAATATTGGAACTACCCACATTACGAATGGCTGTTACCGTTTACATCCGGTGGAATGGAGTATTGGGGAAGCGGTAGGTTTATTGATTCATTATGCTAAAAAAAATAAGCTTACTCCAAAACAAGTTCGGGAGGATAAAAAATGGCTTCAAGCTTTTCAAGCTTTCATCCAAACCCAAGGAGTTGAAATCGCTTGGAAAAATCCTGTAGTATAATACCCAATTAATTCGCTAAAGCAGGTTGTAATTTTACTAACCAATGGGAGCTGTGGTTTTGAAGTAAATCCTTTTTTACGGCTTCGTTTTTATAATTATTGAATAAGTATACTTTTAATGGAATACATTCAGGATAGGCTTTTAGACCATCTTCCATATTTTTTAATAGCTCAGGAGAGAGTCCAAATTGCTGTAGACTTTCCGTTTTAAAGATATAAACGATGGCCGGAGTTTGATTGTAGAGTGATTGGAATTCCTGTTCGATAAAATTAATTAACCTTAATTGCGTTTCTGGTTCTAATTTAATTTTTTTTTGCGCACTTGCTAGAATAGCTTCTTGATACATCAGTATGCTCATTAATAAATAGAGATTTTTTGTTCTCGGTGCACTCATTAACGTTTTTATTTGATTTATTAATTCAGGTCTAATGGCTGGTTCATCGTTCTGTAATGTTTGGATATAAAATTGGTGATAAAGTTCCAGCATTGTGCTATCCGTTTCGTCAATGTGGGATTTATTCTTAAATTCTTGCAGGGTATTTACCATGTCAGGCTTTTCTTGCGCATGTACAGCAATAAAAAAACTGGAGAAAAAGAGGGTTATTAAAAACTTCATAAGATTTTTTTATTTAGCAAGTTGATGGATATCTTTGACATGAATTACCGAGTTGGGGTAGGTCGTTTGAGCGAGTTTGACCATTGCTCTCGCCACCTGATCCATGGTATTAACCATATTTGGGGCAATCACTTTTAGGATTGGAATCATCCAATTCATATATTTATAATAAGGCAATACCTGTTTTTGAGGATGAGTGGGTTGTACAATTCCAATTCTAAATCCAAAGCTTTGTCGAAAGCCTAATTTCATTAAATCATTTTCAGTTTTCCCTTTGACTCTAGCCCAAGCCATTTTTCCTTTTTCTGAACTATCTGTACCACCGCCACTGACATAAATAAAGGTCATCGGTTCTTTCGGTTGTAGGGCGCTCGCAAAATGAAGGGTCGTATCGTAAGTAATGCGTTTGTAGGTTTCAGGATCCACGCCTACAGAGCTAATACCTGCACAAAAGAAACAGGCATCATAACCCTTTAGCATAGGATCATTTAGGTCAATTTCCAAAAAATCTGAAACCAGGTATTCCGTTAATTTTGGATGTTTTATTTCACAAGGTTTTCGACTCACGGATAAAATTTGAGTGATGGTTGGATCATCCAAACAGGAGAGCAAGATTCCTTCACCAATCATTCCTGTAGATCCTGTTATGATGATTTTCATATTTTAAACGCTTTTACCTTAATTGATCATGGATAAAAAAAATGGATGGTTGAAATATTTATTTGTTAACAAATGCTTCTAACCATCCACTTCTTTAAAGATAAAGATAAAACCGCTAATTCGCTAGTAGATCTTTTTTAATAATTCCATGCCAAAACCTGCTGTTTTTGAAGGGATTAATTTGCCGTTTTTTATTTGGTATCCAGATAAATCTACATCATCAGAAGAGCTGGTTACGCCTTCAATCGTTACGGTATTTCCCAAGCCCCCAGCCAAGTGAGCCGTATAATTAGACTTTAAGATGGTGCCCCATGCATGAGGTGAGGCCAATGTACCTGTTTTCTTTAGTTCCGGCATTAATTTCCGCCAATTGGTAAATCCTAGACCTTCAATATCAGTTAAATGTACATCGAGTAGCTTATGTTCAATCAACGAGTTTAATAAACGTGGATCAGGGTCAGCTTCCCCATCAGCCAATAAGGTTTTTGACCCTATTTCCTTTAAATAAGCTCGTAAACGTTGGTATTCCGGAATGTTTTCGTGGAAAGGTTCTTCAATCCAAAATAATGGGATAGAACCGATTCCTTTTAGGTATTTTATGAATTCTTCGACTGAAAAACCATTATTTCCATCTACTAATACCTGGCAATCGGGAAATGCTTCTGCTACTTTTTTGGTGACTTCAATATCGCGTTGAAGTCCCTCTTTATAAGACATCCATCGGTTGCCACGACCTATTTTAAGTTTGAACTGACGATAGCCTACTTGATAATCGTAACGACATTCTTCCAGGATCTTATCAATTCCACTTGGACTATTGCCTGGTTCTAAATCGTCAAAATAAATCATCCCGCTATAATAGTCGGTAATTTGTGGTTCTTCGGATCCCAATAGGGCATATACCGGCTTTTTTAAGATCACACCTGCTAAATCATGCAAAGCGGTATCAAATGGGATATGGCGTTCTTGTAGGGTGCCTAACTGGGGTTGAAAGATTTCTGAAACTTTCTTACCTATAAGTTCTTTCGCAACTTGTTCAGCATCTCTTCTGTTTCCTCGTAGGGAAGACCAACCCATTGCCCCTTGTTTGGTATGGATACAACAAATCTCCACATTCGGACCGTAACCATGAATATCTAATCGCGCATTTTTACCAACTAAACGTGGGTACTGTAGCCTGACGAAGCCATAGGTGATTTTATCGATGGTATGATAAGATAAATCATTTTGATTGGTTAGATAATTGGGATTACTTAGAAAGTCCAGGCTGTTTACTTCCGTGCTAAGCAGAAGAGAGGATGCCAGTCCTACGTTCATAGATTTTAGAAAATGTCTTCTTTTCATAGGTGTACAAGAAATTTAATGAAATAAATAGGTTATTTCTAGTCAAAAAAATTAAGTTTATATCAGTCTATCCTCAAGGCTTTCCTACTTGGAATTTAAAATTATCCAAGAGGTAATTGGACCTAAATCAGAAGTAAGTTAATTAATTAGTTTTGGAAATAAAAGTATTTTGCTTTAGAAAAAACATTTTAGCAAATGAAATAAGGGGGTTTTTACTGTATTTAGGTACTTGAGAGCACTATTTACAGGTTCGGTTTAAATAGATCTAAGAATGCTGGAACGGAAAGATTTAAAAAGTCAACACAGAAATGAGCTACAACAAGCCAAAAGAGACTTTTAGACTTTATAAAACAGATTCCCCATATAAGTCCGATAATGAAAGTGGTAATAAATACTTCAGGACCTCGAAATAATTCAGAATGTATGGCAAATACGATGTGGTTAATAGAAAATAACAGTGCGCTAAATAAAGCGGCGTGTAATGTGCTCCACTTTTTGGTAGCTTCGGATAGTAATCCTCGCCAAAAGAATTCTTCCATCCATGGGTTTATCAAGGCTATGAGAATCCAAGGAATAACTATAGTCCAGTGATTTAATAAATAATGATATTTTAAAAAGATGGGTATTGGAATGAGTGCGACTAAAACGCTTAGGATAACCCAACTGAAATGTTTTTTAGGAAATTGTAACCATTGGATAAGCTGTGCTTGGCTACTGAAGACACATATAATTAGTGCCATGAGCAGCCATTGTATTAAGATAATGGGTATAAATACCCATTTTTCCATCATTTTTCCAAAGCTCAAAGCTGTTATTATATTGATGCAAATAATAAGGAAAGGGGAATAGATAATGTATTTCCTATCTAGGAACCTCATAGGTTTTGTGTTTTTTAGTTAAGTAAATTTTTTAAATATAGTTTTTTGTGTCAACAGTGTTAAATAAAATTAATTTCTTAACATTAGTGTATAAAATTTTAATTTATCATGTAATGATTGATAATAAAAAACAATAAAAAGAGAGGATTCCGTGTAATTATTAAAATTATTAATAGGGAGAGTATAAAAAGGAAGGTTTTGCTATAGCAGAGAAATGTTAAAGTTGGAATGTTGTGTAGATGAGCAGTTAATATTATTGAATGACTATTTGAGGGTTTGAAAAGCTATTTGTCGATAATTTGGAAGGATTTTGATAACGAATTCCATCATTTACTTCTTTATAATAATAATTTCCAGCATTTAATGAATATTCATATTCCTCTTCGTCTATAGTAACGATATGGACATGGTCATAGTCCTGATCATTTTCTTTAATTACGATCATGATGGGTAAAATAGTTGTTTCCTTAATGCAGTTGAATTCATTATTCTTCAAGGTCATCCATCCGATCGGTTGGTAGATGTTATCTACTTCTTGTGGGTAAGTTAAATAGTTTATTAAATAACAGAAAATATCGAATTTTATATCGTAAGGGAAGATTAAGTGATATTGATTTTGGTTTATCTTATGGATCTGGATGATCGCCTGAAAATTGTCTTGATTATAGATGTCACAAAATCCTTTTAAAATTGATTGAATTTCAACTTCACTAATGCCTGCTATATAGATTAGTTTATCGTTAGGGACGGTTACTTTTGGAAAAAAGCTGAGTGGAGGTCTTTGAGATTCATTAGAATTCAAGGATATTTTATCCTTAAATTTAAAGACAAGTATAAATACGATGAGAATGATCAATACAAGTACAGCAAGTACTATTAAGTAAAAATCCATAGTTCCGTATAAAATCTTAATGTTGTTTTGGTAATGACAGCAACTTAATAAAAATTCATGTTTGCACAAAGACTTTTATTAATTATTCTTAAAAAATGTGTTATTTATTTTTAAAATTAGTAGCAATGGCTAATTTTTCTTTATTTCTATTACTTTATTTGTTTTTGAGCTTCTGAATTAATTTTAATAAAGCATCTCTATTTTTTGCTTCATGATAGAACTTAGGCAACTTTTCTAATAGGGTATAATGCGATCTTTCCTGATGTTCGCGTAGGGCAGCTCCAATATAGTGTTCCAGGTAATTTAAATGTTCCAAGTTATAGGCCCAGAATATATCATTTTTGAATGTTATTTGGTACCATAACTGGGCTGAGAAATATTTATCTGCCGATCTTTCCCAATGTCCTGAAATTCCAAATAGTTTAGAGAAAGTGGATTTTTGTTTATGAAATCCACAGCTTGGGCAAATTAACCTTGCTTCTTTTTGAATATGATCCACCTTGGCTAAGGCTTTTTTAGCACAACTAGGACACTGTACATGGACTTCCTGTTCGAAATGGCTAAGTCGAAAGTTTTGATCTTGAAAACGTTTTTTCTCGTTGGAACTCATATCTTGGATAGGGTGTATTTTTTATTATGGCTTATGCTTTTACAGCTTGAGTAAAATGGTTTACTATCATCACTCATTTCAAAGTTTTTTCTTTTAATTCCCTTGATTAAATGCCTGAATTATTATGTTAATTTTTTTTTCATAAAAACTATTGGCTTGTTTTAATACTTAAATATACTATATTTGAATCATGAAATTATCAGATTAGATATTAAAGTTCAATAGCTTATTTTGTGAACAGTCCAAAACTGTTCTTCTTTATTGTACTTTAATTTTTATAAAAATGAATAATTTCTTCGATAGTCCTTTTAAAGGAAAAATTATAAAAGATCACATAAAAAATCCCAATATTATTTCTGGTAAATATTCTTATTACTCTGGTTATTATCATGGTCATTCTTTTGATGATTGTGCCAGGTATTTATTTCCGGATAAAGAAAATGTAGATAAATTAATAATTGGAGATTTCTGTTCCATCGGTAGTGGGGCAAGTTTTATTATGGCAGGAAACCAAGGGCATAGGTATGATTGGATTTCGAGCTTTCCGTTTTTTTACATGAAGGAATATGATGTATTCAATGAAAGCTTAGATGGTTTTAAAAATGCTTGCGACACCATCATTGGTAATGATGTTTGGATAGGTAGTGAAGCGATGATTATGCCCGGTGTAAAAGTAGGGGATGGAGCAGTAATTGGTAGCCGATCCTTAATCACTAAAGATGTTGAACCGTATGCTATTGTAGGAAGAAACCCTGCTAAACTTATCAAAAAAAGATTTGCAGATCATCATATTGAATTACTATTGGAAATGAAATGGTGGGAGTGGGAAGATGAAATGCTTAAGGAAGCTATACCTATTATTTGCTCCTCAGATATCGAAGTACTTTATGAATTTTATAAAGAACGATATGTTTAGATCGTTAAAAGGGTAAAAGGGGAATGTTAGCATACTTTTTAAATAAATCCATCATTACTCTTAATTCTTGAATTGAGAATATTTAAAATTTTAAAAGCCTTTTAATTGAAAAATTTAAGGGTTTTTAAAATTTTAAGGCGGATTTCTTAGCCTCTCAATTATATTCAGTTCCCTTAACCTTTATAAATTGAACCCCTTTCGACCTTTCAACGGCAACCCCTATAAACGCAAAAAATCCCTCATTTTTCAATGAAGGATTTTTCTGCGGAGAGTGAGGGATTCGAACCCCCGGACCTGTGACAGTCAACAGTTTTCAAGACTGCCGCATTCGACCACTCTGCCAACTCTCCGCGACAAAAGTAGAAATTTTCAATCGCTCTCCAAAACAAAATTATTAGTGCTCTGAAAATGAGGAGAATTAATTTTTATTGGCTTATTTCATCGATAATAATTCATTTATTTTGCTGAAAATGGATAAAAATTTTTCTTTTACTTAAACTAATGCACAGGGAAATTGTCCCATACTAAACTAAATTCCAAAACTTATGAATACCTATAAATCTCTAATCTGTATGCTTGTTTCTGTTTACAGTTTTTTACTTCCTTGTTATGCTCAACAAGTAAACTTATTTAACCAAAGTGGAGAGCCCACTGCTTATATCGATTTTGATAAAGATGCAACCATATTCAAATGGGATGGTACTCCCATGGCATTCTTAAAATCTGATGGGGATTCGAATAAGGTTATAGGATTTAATGGTCGTTTCTTAGGCTGGTATGAGGCTGGTAATTTATACGATAAACAAGGTAAAATAACAGGCCAGTCTAAAGAACAATTCTTTGGTATCACTAAGTTTGAACCTATGAAAAGCATACAATCGATTGTTCCTATAAAACCAATAACCATGCATATAGAACATAAACCTATTTTTTTTAATAGTTGGTCATCAACTTCTTTGGGAGAATTCTTGTATTTTGGTAAAAAGAATTAATAATGTTCAAGCATAATACACTCCTCTTACCAATAATACTTTTCTTAAGTTGCTTCAATATATTGTATGGTCAGACGGAGAACTTGCCATTTAACAGCAAGTTCTATGATGCATTTGATCAATGGGTTGTAGTTCAGGGGAATGATGGCGACAACATGGCTTCCGTTGGTTTTATCTACCTGGATGAAGAAGCTGGACCAACATTCTTTTACCAAGGAAATATTGATTTAAAAGCAAAAGAACTGTCATTAACAAAACTATTAGAAGATGCATCCATTAGGATGCGTTTGGATGCTAATACCTCCGATGTTGCTATTCTTTCTGCCGATCAGGTAAAAGCATTAGGTTTAAAACCTATTCCAGATTGGTTGTTACCATATCAACGTAATAAAGGTACGGATGCTTATGAAATCAGTAAAGGAAGATGGTTAAATGCAGTAGGAGCAAGTCATAGAGCTTTACCAGTTCTACAAGCCCTCTATCAGAAAAATCCGCATGCAGATGGATTGGAATTCGAATTAGCCTATGCTTATAATGCAAACAAAAGCTTTTATAAAGCCGTAGTTGTATTAAATGAAGCCATAAAACACGATCCAAATAACTTTTGGTATTACCGAGAACTTGGATACGCTTACAAGTATTTGAATAATATAACAGAAGCTGAAAAGATGTATAAAAAAGGAATTTCCTTGACTCAAAATAAATATCAACAAGCGGAAATGGCAGTAAACATGCTACAAGGTTATTTTCATATTATGGATCGACCGAAGTATGAGGAGTGGAAGAATTTATTAATTCAATATGCCGAACCAGGTGTTGTATTCTTACAATACATAAAATTATTTGATGATAATTGGGGAAAGCATGCAGAAGAAGGTCAATCTAATGACCTAAATTGATGCTAATTATTGCTATAATCATTTGATTAAAGTAAATTTAGCTATATAAACAAAACTTATGGAACAAATAAAACCGTATACAAGCGTTAGTCAAGCAATCGATTCATTGGACAATGGTGGGCAATTTTATGATTTTTTCACGCAAGCAGACGATGATATCATTTCTTCTTCAGAAATAGGGAAAGTAGCTGGTGCTAATTTTCAAAAGCAAAAAGCCATTTTGTTTCTTCAATTAGCTTTGAGCAAATTGACTGCTAGGGAGCGACTAGAAGTCGAAGGAAGATTTGATGATCAACTAAGTGCTCAATTTGATAAATTTAAAGCAAAAGAATTGATAAGAATGGATGGATTTAACGATCTAAAATTAGCAAGTTCAGTCCTTGTACATGGAGTTCCAAAGAGAATTGATGAGATTGGTTACGCAACTGGTTTTATTATGGTGCCAGTGATTGATGTGTTTAGTTTGATTCCCATCACAGATGCATATACCGTATATCAATTGTATGATGAGCAAAACAATGAGAGCTTTCTAATCGCCCATGCTAAAGATGCGGATCCGCTTCCTGAAAAAGAAATTACAATTGCAGGTACTATAAAACAATTTCAAATCTCTCAAGATGAAGAAAGTGAAATAGAGCGTTTTATTGAAGTATCTTATTATTTTGAGAATTAATTCAATTTATAATGCTTTAAATAAAAATGCTGTGATTTATGATGAGTAAATCACAGCATTTTTATTTAATGGAATTTTAAGCTTAAGGATGTTTAAATCCTAATTTCTTTAATCCTTCTTGAATATCCGGAGCACCCATAAAAAGCTTCCAAATAAGTCCACTACGGTAATTTTCAATCATCACCACTATTGGACCTTGGTCTATAGCTAAATATCGTTGAGGAAACCAATTTTCCGTTTCGCTGTATGCATCATAAAAACCATATTTACCCCATGTTTTATCGCCCAGATTATTTAAAAGATACCTTGCAAATGCTATACTTTCCTTGGGGGTGTAAGGCATAGAGGATAACGCCGCTGTAGGACTAATAACGGATTTATCGTTATCAGGATGATGAGCATCATATCCAGCAATCGAATAACTTGCCGTTAATCCCCAACCTTTAGTACTGCCATATCCCTTAAATTGTTTTGGATTTGCATCTGCATATGCTATGTTAATCTTACTGTGGTTAGTTACGACATCTTCATAATTCACGTAAGCATCAGAAAGCCCCATAGGATTTAACCCTGTAAACGAGTAATGAGCCCAGAATAAGGGGCCGACTTCTTCTTCTTTAGCGTTGTGTTTTATCCCAATAGGAATGTTCAATTTCTGTAAATCTGAAACTATTTCTCCTGAGCGTGCCCATCCTTGCTGATAGACAGCGGTATCAATGGGATGTGTAGGAGAGGAGGCAGCTAACACATAGGTTATTAAACATTCATCATAACCTTGAATGGCGTGATTCATACCAAATTGGTGCGTTGGGCTCCAATGCCAATAAAGGACATTCTTTCCGTTGGTATAATGTTTCCAATCTATTCCTTTCCATAATTCATCCGCTTTCTGGGCAATGGCTTTTTGTTGTTCATTTCCATTTTTAAAATATTCCCTAACCACAATTAATGCTTGCGTCAGGAAAGCAGTTTCTACAAGATCACCTCCATTATCTTTTTCCGAAAAGGCTTTTACTTTTTTCGTGTCTCCATGGTACCAATGCGACCAAGCTCCTTTAAAACGTGGTATTTCCGCTAAATAATTCATGATGGAATCCAATCGCTGAGAACCTTGATCTTTCGTAATAAAACCTCTTTCCATAGCCACAACGATGCCCATAATCCCAAAGCCACTTCCTCCCATTGTAATGACCTGCTGATCATTCTCCGGATAATTTCCATCGATATGGATACGTTCTCTTGCGAGTCCGGAGGTAGGTTCAGCACCTTCCCAGAAATAACCGAAGGTTTGTTTTTGAATACTATCTAGGAGTGCATCATCTTGCGACGTATTTTCTTCTGTGGAAGCTTGTTGTTGTTCTTTCTTGGGAGAATTATCGCAACTAAGCAATAATCCTACGGAAAGAATAGCAAAAGCTATTTGATTAATCATTTTCATGTTATATTATAAGTTAGGTGATGTAAATCCTAGTTTTTTAAGGCCATTTTTTATTTCAGCAGCTTTCATAACCTGCTTCCAAAGCAATTGACTTCTATGGTTTTCAATGCTGATAATGATTGGTCCTTGATCTATTGCTAAATAACTATCCGCAAACCACAATTCATCCAAGGAAAAGCCGTCTTTAAATCCATATTCTCCCCATAATTTATCCCCTAATTTATAATAAAAATAGGATAGGGCTTCTTTAGATTCCTTGGGTGTGAATGCTATTGAAGAAATTGATGCAGTAGGTGCAATCACTCCAATATCTTGTTGAGGTGATTGGGCACCATAACCCGATGGAATATCTCCGGCAGTTAAGCCCCAAACATTAGAAGAATAACCATAATATTGTTTTGGATTCGCAATACTATAGGCTCTATTAATTAACGTGTGATTTTTTGTTTGCAATTCATAATCCGCATAAGCATCTTTAAGTCCCAGGGGATTGATGCCTAAAAAACTATATTGCGATAGGAATAATGGTCCTCCAAGATCTTCCCCCAATGGTAAAATATAATTGTAAAAACTCTTACCATTTTTTATAGCTCCATTCTTTGCCCATCCAGCATCATACACGGATTTAGAAATACTATAATTTGTTGAACCTGCCGCAAGCACATACACGATTAAGGCTTCATTCCATCCAGCTATTTTTAAGTTCATATCCCATCCATGAGTCGGACTCCAATGCCAATACAACACATCCTGACCTTGCTGAAAGAAATTCCATTCTACGGCCTGATAAAGGCTGTTAATCGCTTGACTTAATGCGGCATCTTGAAAATATTCCCTCGCTGCTAATAATCCTTGAAATAGCAAGGCTGTCTCTACTAAATCTGCCCCATCATCCTTAGCACTAAACGGAATAGTTTTACCTGTTCCTCCATGGTACCAATGCGAAAAGGCACCGTGGTATCGATCCGCATTCTTTAAGAAATTTAAAATGTTATGCACACGTTCAAGCCCTTGACTTTTCGTGATGAATTGACGTTCAATCCCGACCAAAATAGCCATTAGACCAAACCCTGTACCACCAATAGTGACTGTTTCTCCTGAACTATGTCGCTCCCTAATCATGCCCGAATGGGGATGCGCATAGTCCCAGAAAAAAGCAAAAGTTTGCTTTTGTACTTTATTTAGTAATTCCTCTTCGGATATCCTTGGGAATTTATCTCGATCGTCAATAGTGGTATGGAAGGTATAGCTACTTGCTTGTTGCAACAGGGCTCCATCAATACTTTTTAAATTATTCCCGATATGTAGCATATACTTGGTCAATCCTTGAAAGGCTTCCTTAGCTTGTATTTGAACAGTTTTTTTATCCGTTGATGCTTGCAGTTGGAGTGGAACAATGCTTTTATCTTCTCGTTCGATATAGATGTTATTTTCCAATTGAGATACATCTAAGGCTTGATCAAATGAAATGCTAAATGTTTCATTTAATGAAATACCTTTTGCTAAACTACCTAAGGATTGATTCCCAAGTTTAACATCTAATACTTGAAAGATAGGTTTATCAGGATTCGGAGCTTGTTCTGACTTCGAACAACTGAATAATAGAAAAAGGATTATCGGGAATATAAATTTCATAGGAGTTTGAAAATAGGGAAGGTGTACACCTTCCCTAAAGGTTACCAATCTTGATTCTGAGTCATGTCTGGGGTTTGTACCCGTTGTGCTTCAGGAATTGGAAATAAATAATGCTTAGGTAAAAATGCTTTACCATTGGCTTTCATTGCTGTTTCAGCTTGTTTAGTTCTTACCAAATCAAACCAACGATCATGTTCCATCGCCAATTCTAAACGTCTTTCATTCCAGATTTTCTGACGAAGGGACGCTTGGTTGTTGTCGCTTATTGGGTCTAAGTCAACACGATCTCGGACTATATTCAATGCCCCAGTAGCCTCTGAATTATTATTCAATTCATTAGCTGCCTCTGCGAGAATTAAATAAACTTCTCCTAACCTCAGGTATCGAATGTTTTTATCTCCATCTCCAGCACCTCTATTGGCTGAAGAGAAGGCTTTCTCATTGTACCGTGGGTTAATGGTTGATGAAATAACAGTGCCATCCCATAAGGTCTCTCCATCAAATATTATTGTTGCATCTTTTCGGATTTCATCTCCTGCAGCATCAAATGCATCTACCAAATTTTGAGAAGGAGTATTAAAACCCCAACCTATTGGAGTTGTTCCTCCACGCGGACCTTGTGTTTCTGAATATTGTTGAATACCGTGAGCGATGGATTGTCCTCTACCTTGAAACTCAAAAATGGATTCTTTCCCATTTTCAGTTTCTGCTCGCCATATTTTCGCGTAATCGGTTTCCAAACTATACTGACCCGAACCGATCACAGTTTTTGCCATATTGAAGGCATTTTGCCAATCTTGACGATATAAATACACCTTCGCTAATAAAGCTTGAGCTGCCCCTTTCGTTGCGCGACCCAAATCTTTTGCCGGATAGGCTGATTTATCAGGTAAGTTTCCTATAGCAGCCAATAAATCAGCTACAATATAATCGTATACTTCATTGGCCGGTTTACGTTCAGAAACACTATTTTCTTGAATGGGAATATCTCCCCATCCACGTACCAGGTAAAAATAATTTAATGCACGAAGGAATTGAGCTTCACCAATTAACCTGTTCTTATAGGTAGCATCTGTTAATCCAAATTCTTCGGTGTATTTGATGGACTCAGTAGCACGACCAATGGATTTATACCATCGTTGCCACATCGATTCTAATGACCCTGCAGTTGTCGTAAAGGTCAATTCATCAAACAGCATTTTATCTCCTCCTGGGTCGGATATTTCTGATCCTTTATCGGAGTTGTCGGAAATCATATCGGTAATAGCTAAGAAAGAGAACGCATAATCCCACTCAGTAAACATTCCGTATATTCCGTTCACAAATTCTTCAGGTGTGACTTTCACATCCGTATCTCCTGCTTCAATAATCTCCGTAGATGGAACGTCCAGGAAATCATCGGAACAACCTTGGAATACAAATCCAGCGGCTGCTAATAAGGCTATATTTAAGTGTTTTAATTTCATAATAATTTTCTTTTGCCGTTAGAATTGAACATTTAATCCAAATAAGAAATTCCTAGTAGTAGGGTAGGCTGAAAGTTCAATACCCGGTGTTAAGTCCGGTCTTCCATCACTAGCTATCTCCGGAGAGAATCCACTGTATTTCGTGAAAATGAATGGGTTTTGAGCCATCACATAAAGTCTTAAATTCGATTTGCTGGAATACAGGTTTTTGAAGGTATATCCTAACGTGATGTTATTTATTCTAAAATAATTTCCGGATTCTAAGTAATAGCTGGAGGCAATCGCATCACGATCTGCTCCAGGATGAACATTGCTTTTATTCTCTGGTGTCCATCGATCCAAGAAAATATCCTCTGCAATATTTTCACCACCATTGATTCTTGTTCCTTTTAAACCATTATAGATTTTATTTCCAGCAACACCATAGCCTTGCAATAAGAAATCAAAGGCTTTATAGTTAATACCTAAATTGATTCCATAGGTAGAGGTAGGTAAATAGCTGCCAAAATGTTTTTTATCTCTGGAGTCAATCAGACCGTCACCATTCTGATCTTTATAGCGTAAATGACCTACACGTGGAGTACCATATTTTGGATTTGCAGCTATCTCTTCTGCGGATTGCCATACGCCATCTGCTTCAAATAACCACCAAGAATAGATAGACTGACCTTCACGCAATTGTTTGGTAACTTCTCCATTGGCTAAGCTTCCTCCTTGACTGCGGTCGTAAGATGGTACAACATCAATCACTTCATTCTTATTATAGCCATAGGTAACACCAAACTTATAGTTTAAGTCTTCGGAAACTGTTTTACTCCAATTTAATGCTAGTTCTACTCCTGAGTTGCTTACTTTTCCTCCATGATCGTAAAAATCAGTTGAGAATGGAGAACTCAAGGTAGGTCTTACATTCAATATTACATTGGTATTCAATTTATTGTAATAATCAATCGATCCTGATAAATTATTCCATAAGGTGAAGTCCAAACCTACACCGGCTTCCCGTGTTATTTCCCAGAATACATTTCTAGCCGGAGATCCAAATGCTGCTCCAAATACCAAGTCTTGTCCAGAGCCAAAAACATAATTGTAATTGGAACTTCCTGCACTTGTCAGTATCTGAGAGACATTGAGAGGGATTTCCTGATTTCCTAATTTACCCCAGTTGGCACGTAACTTCAGAAAATTGATACTGCTGTGATCTTGCAAGAAATCCTCATTGGTTATCGTCCATCCTAAACCAAAGGAGGGAAGACCCGCATAATATTTTCCAGTGCTTCTGAAGACTGAAGTACCATCGTAACGATAAGTAGCAGTCGCATAATATTTACTGTCAAAATTATATTGAACACGTCCAAAATAAGAAGCGAGTGCACGCTCTTGTGTTAGTGATTGCAATACAATTTTCTGATAATCGGAAGATGCAAAATTCAAGTTCCAATATTGTTCTTGATTGGGAAGATCGTATCCAGTCGCTTCAAAGAAATTTCCGATATTATCTTTTTGTCTGGAAAATCCAGCAACAGCTTCTAAATTGTGTTTGTCAAATGACTTTTGAAAGGTGATGAAATTCTCCCAAATCCAACTGAATGATTCTGTATTTCTATAGTTTAAGCGGTTATAAACATAGTTTAAGGATGTTGGATTATCTGCTTTTAACTTTTCAAATTCAGCTTCGGTTCGATTAGGATTACCTTGCAAATACTCATTCAAGACATCGGTGTAATTACGAGATTTTCCAAATCGTTTATTTCCTCCAATACGCGAGTTGATTTTTAAGTAATCGGTTATTTTAAACTCTCCTTCTAAACCACCTTGAATGGCGATATTTCTCAATAATTCATTCTGTCTATTCACTTGGAATAAAGGATTTCCGGTATTGTTTAGCGAACCTAAGCGTTGTCCAGCTCCAAAGATGTAAGTCACTTCACCTGTGTTTTCATTATACAAAGGGGCTCCATAGCGGCCATTATCATAAAATGGTGCTACCAATGGCGATTGTCTATAGGCTGAATTGAATGCATCAAATGGCTTCGGAGTCGCATTGTTAAAATTCAAATTTAGATTTTGACTAAATTTCAGACGGCCTTCTAAAAATTTGTAGGTGTTATTATTGCGAATGGTATTTCTTACAAATTTGGAACCATCCAGAATCCCATGCTCTGTAAAGTTATTAGCAGAAAACAAGTAATCAATATGTTCTGATCCTCCAGATATTTGGACATTATTGTTGTATACTGTACCATTCTGAAGCAACTCATCATACCAATCGGTATTGTTCGCTTGGGATGTTTTTAATCGAAATGCAGATCCTAATCCAGCTTGATTTTCATTATAATACGTAATGTATTGGCTGGCATCGGCCATTTTAACTTTATTCAAAATGTTTTTTATACCCGCATATCCTTGGTAATTGATGTTTACTGTACCGGCTCTTCCTTTCTTAGTGGTGACCATGATTACCCCATTTGCCGCACGAATACCGTAAATAGAAGCAGAAGAGGCATCTTTTAACACATCCATAGCCTCAATATCTGCCGGATTAATATTGTTTAAGTTTTCTACCGGAAAACCATCTACAATATAAAGTGGATCTCGTCCTCCTAATGCTGTACCCAATCCTCGAATCACAATTTGTGGGGTGGAGCCCGGAGCTTCCGATGCGGTAATATTTACACCGGATAATTTACCTTGAATAGATTGTACTGCAGACATGGCGGGCTGTTGTGCAATATCAGCAGCTTTAACACTTCCAATAGCACCAGTTAAATCGGCTTTTTTGGTAGTACCGTAACCGACCACAACAACTTCTTCTAAACTGGTGTCATCGCTTTCCAGGTTTACCGTAAGCGCTGTTTGTTCTCCAACAACCAAACTTTGCCTCTTGTAACCTATATAGGTGAATATTAATTGATCTGAAGGGGTAGCATCTATGCTAAAACGGCCTGCCTCGTCCGTTTGCGAGCCTCCAGTTTTACCTTGAATAGTTATGGTTACTCCAGATAAAGGCTTCATTGCCTGCTGGTCCATAACAACTCCTGTAATGGTTTTGGTTTGTCCATAAAGCCAGGTCATGCTTATTAGGAAAACTAAGGTCAGTGTAAATAATTTCCTCATGTAACTATGGTTAATTGATAGATGTTTAGTAAGTAATTACTTCAATACGTTTATAATAACAAATATGTGATGTATTGAAATTGTTTTAAAATAATAAAGATTCACATTACTACTACAGCAGTAATTTTATTGCTCATTAAACTTATTAGGTATTTGCAACTATTTAATTGTCAATTATATATAATGATTTTCTACCTCACATTTGGAAATGCTTTGTGTATTAGTTACACAAAGTTGTTGTATAGGTAATGATGTAGTGTTTATGAATTAATTTTTAGGAACCACGTGACGTATATTGCAAAAATTAAGGATTAATTCTATGAACATCTGTGCGGTTTACCCGGTTATGAAGTAATTACTTACAATTCCAATAGAAATTCAGTTAAGTTTTTTTGAGTAGGAAGGTTTAGTTTCTTACGCAGACGATATCGCCTTATTTCTACACCCCGAGTACTGATGTTTAGCAAACTGGCAATTTCCTTACTCGACATATTCAATCTTAAATAGGCGCAGAGCTTAAGGTCATTCGGAACTAATTCAGGATAGGCTTGTTTGAGTTTCTTAAAGAAGTTTTCATGTGATTCATTGAAGCTTTTTTCAAAAATATCCCAATCGCGATCATCATTGTGTGCTTCATCAATTAATTTATTTACCTTTCTCAACTGGTCCTGACTCAGTTGATTCCCTTGAGCGTCTTTTAAATTCAATAATTCTTGGTGTAAATTGTTTAACATCTCATTCTTGTAAACAATATTCATTGCAGAATTGGATAATTCCCTGTTTTTATTTTGTAATTCCTGTTCTAACTGCTGATTACGAATGGCCATCAATTTACGCTCGGTCTCTTCAGCTTCCCGGGCTAATCTCTTCTCTTGGTCAATTAACAGTTGCGATTCTAGTTTACGTTGGTGTTGGAGTAATCGTCTTTGATAGCTTTTGTTTAATAAATAGATTAAAACAACCAATAAAAGCAAATAGAGTAAAATAGACCACCAGCTCCAAAACCAAGGAGCATTGATATGTATTTTCAATTCATGTTTTGCAGATTGATTTCCATTGGCACTCATGGACTGTACCTGGAATAAGTAATCTCCATGAGGTAAATTAGTGAAGTCCTGATAGCCAACCTCATCCCAATCTGACCAAGCATCTGTGTATCCAACTAATTTATATTGGTATTTTATAGCTGTTGATTCAAACCAGGGGCTAGCAAATGAAATCCGAATATTATTTTTGGAATAGGGAATGTTCAAATTTTCAAAAATGGGTTTGATTCCATCGGAAATATTATATAGTTGAGTGATATAAGGTGCTGGAATATGGTGTTTTGATGTATTTTGCTTAAAGTATAAGGCGAAGCCATTGTCTAATCCTATTAATGTTAGTTGATCATTAATAGAAGCCAAATGTTCATACTCATGCATCATTCTTCCTTTTAACGAATTCCAAGAGCTGGAATCAATCTTTATATTTCCTGTTGAAGAAAACTGTACATGTGCAAGATGGGAAGGTTTGATAAACCAGTATTCATTATCTTGAATGGGTATGACTTTATGGGCATTATAAAAACTTCCCAATTGTTTGTTAAGTTCTTGATAAGGTTTAAATTCCCACAGGATATTGTCATATATATAAAATCCGGAGTCTGATGCGAACACGATGTTATTGGCAATATTAAATAAACCATGAACCCGAATATTTTTGGGTAATCCTTTTTGATAAATCGAGAATTCACTACTTTCTTGAAAATCCTTACTTAATTGCAGGTTGTAGATATGTTGTTTATTGCTTAACCAAAATTCATGCTCCGAACGTTGTATTATATCTCGAATAGGCCTTGCTTGTTTTTGACTAAATTGTTTGATAAAAGTAACCTCTCCTGCACTTTCCATTAGTCCAACTCCAGTATAATTGCCCTGAAGCCAGAATGAGCTTTGATCAATAGGTAAAAATTTCCATGCACCAGTATAAGCAGAGATTTTTTTTAACTGATTGTTTTGAACGATATAGGTACCGTTATTATGGCCACACAGAAATTGATTATTCATAACGGTCAGTTGCCATACCTGACCTTGAGATTGGGGAATGATCCTGAAATTTAAGGATTCATATTGATTAGTGCCTTTCCAATCGCTTACAAACAGACCTTGGTTAGTTCCTAAATAAATCTGATTGTTATATAAAATGGAGGTGTAAACGGTCCCTAAATTACCTGAAAGATCTGTGTAATAAAATAAAGGACTATTGATGTCTATCCGATCAATACCATTATCTAGACCAACCCATAAATTAGATTGTTTATCTAAGGCTAAACTGAGCACAGTGTTATTTTGCAAGCCATTACTCTTATTTATATGTTGAACTATTTCCCCTTCTTTATTCAATATATAAACGCCATTTTGAATAGTTCCAAAAGCATATTGGTCGGAAAATAAGGCAATGCCATTATTGATCTGGTGTTTTTTTAAGGACTCTTGTGCTTCATTAGACCATACACGAATTTCTCCAGCGGAGTTAAGTAAGAATAATCCATGATTTGAAGTCGCTATTAATGTTTCCTCTTTGCCAAATGGTAACATGGATAAAATGTTCATTCCCTTTAGCTTATTGGCTTCTTTCAAAGGTATTAGTTGATCTTGTAGATACTCATGTATACCCGACGGTATTTGTTCAAAATAGAGTTTGTTTCTAACCTTGAAATTAAATAAGAAAGGTTCTCCATCCGCCTTTATTTCTGTTATATTCTTTTCATCATAACAATAGCTCTTGGAGAAACTATGGAAATAAAGTTTTCCTTCATGTTCAAGAATCCTCCAAATTTCATCCTGTTTTAAACTTTGTTGATCAGACACTAAACTAGATAGGCTACTATAAGTCATTTGGCCTAAAGGTCCTTTTGTCCAATACCCAAATTCTCCTTCACCACCAACAAGAATCCTTCCTTTTGAATCGATATATGCACTGCGTAAGCTTGAACCACCTTTTATTTTATAAAGCTTCCATTCATGTCCGTCAAAACATAATAACCCTTCAGTATTAGCAGCATAGATAAAACCTTCCTGACTGACAGCAATATTCCAGTTCTGATTGCCTGCTTGATACTGCGATTTGCTGTATTGTTGTACGTGTGGACTGCCTACCCGTGGTATCAATTGCGCAATTGTGCTGGATACAGCCAACATAAGGATGCTAAAAAGGAGAATTGTTTTGTGTTGCATAAATTGAATTCCAACCAAATATAATAAATCAACGAAGAGTTTACGAACTGCAAGCGTTAGTATTCTAGCTAAATTATTTGGATTATTATGATGTAATTCCAACATTTGTGGAGCTTTTACCTTGTTTAAATTAGATTCACTCATTTTATGTTGACTTTCGCAAACGCCAAAATAAATATAGGACTTCAAATTACTTCCAAGCGTCCAGATGGTTACCATAATTTGGAAACTATATTTTATCCTGTTAAAATATCGGATGCTATCGAGATATTACCTTCAAGTTCTTTAGAGTTCAAAATTTGGAATACAGATTTAGAACCTTCTTTGAATAATTTATGTGTTCAAGCCTATCAGCTTCTTAAAGCAGATTACGATATCCCTCCGGTAACCATTCATTTATTGAAAAATATACCCATTGGTGCAGGTTTAGGTGGAGGCTCTTCAGATGCTAGCGCTACACTCAAGCTGTTAAATCAATATTTCGAACTACAGATCTCTCAGTATCAGTTATTAAACTATGCTGCTAAATTAGGCGCTGACTGTCCTTTTTTTATTGATAATAAACCTTGCTTTGCTCATGGTACCGGTACAGATTTATCTCCTATAGACCTTTCATTGGAGCAATATCGCATTGTCGTTATTAAACCTCCAGTGCATATATCTACTGCCGAAGCGTATAGCCAAGTGATGCCTACACCTTCCAATATTGACCTCCGATTAGCCATCAATTTACCTATACAAGAATGGAAGATAAACATACGTAATGATTTTGAATTCAGTTTATTTGAAAAATATCCCGTTATTTCCGACATCAAAAATAAACTCTATGAACTCGGTGCTCATTATGCTTCCATGAGTGGCTCAGGTTCGGCAGTATACGGTATTTTTGATGATGTTAAGGGTTTGGAGGAGTTAAATAAGTATGGGCAGGTGTTTTTTGCTTAAATAAGAAGAACGTTTGATTTTAAATTTTGAACCACTGAGGAAATGATTTAAATGAAATTACTGAATATTGTTTCCTATTACGTTTGAATAACTTTCCATTCATTAAAATCAGGTTCTCTTGGATCAAACTCAGTCAAGTTCAACATTGTCTAATGTCTCAAATCTCTTGGTTCAAACTCAGTCAAGTTCAACATTGTCTAATATCTCAAATCTCTTTTGAACCACTGAGGAAATGATTTAAATGAAATTACTGAATATTGTTTCCTATTATGTTTGATTATTCTTTCTATTCATTAGAATCATTAAAATCAGGTTCTCTTGGTTCAAAATAAGCATAGCCAGACATCTAAATACTAATTACTAATTACTAATGCGAATTAAGGGTTAAAAAATATCAACTAAACCTCTTAATAAA